>NZ_JAMYNZ010000002.1:0-762524 GCF_040319465.1 Mesorhizobium sp. M0910 | reverse complement strand
CTCGTATGCCGGCTATGAAGGCGAAGTAATGCGTGGCGCCTTCGCCGGGGTACCGCTTGGCCAACTCGAAGCGGCCCGCGCTTTCGGCATGAGCCGTTGGAAAATCTTCAGGCGCATATGGCTCCCGCAGGCGATCAGCCGGGCACTGCCGACGCTGGCGGGTGAAACTGTTCTCCAGCTGAAAGCGACACCGCTGGTGGCAACGATAACTATGGTCGACATCTATGCCGTAGCTTCGCGGGTGCGCCAGGATCTATTCATCACCTACGAACCCTTGCTGCTTCTGGCGTTGGTCTATATGTCCATCACCGGTATCCTGGTGTTCGGTTTCCGCAGGCTCGAGGCGCGGATCCCGAGCAAGCTAGGCTAAAGCTGTTAAAGTCGCGAATTCAGGGCAGCTGCCATGCAACTCAGTCTCGACCAGGCGACAGGGCTGTGCCGGATGGCCGCACTTGGCGCCGGCGCCAACGAAGAGGCGGCGCAGTCGCTGGCTGCCTCGATCGTCGCGGCCGAGGCTGAAGGACTGTCGACAGTCGGACTGTCGCACTTCATCGATTATCTCGAAGCACTGGAAGCCGGCCGTATTGACGGCAACGCCGATCCGGTGATCACCAGGCCGGCGCTCGCGGTCTATCTTTCCGATGCGCGCGGCGGCTTAGCGCATACCGGTTTCGACCGCACGATCGATGACCTCGCCAAGGCGGCGCGGCTGTTCGGCGTCGCCATCTTTTCGCAGAAGAATGCTTATACCTGCGGCGCGCTCGGCTATTTCACCGGACGGCTGGCCGCGCAGGGATTGGTGTCGTTCGCCGCCACCAACGGCCCGGCCGTGCTTGCCGGCTCGGGCTCGGTCAAGCCGGTCTACTGCACCAACCCGATGTCCTTTGCCGCACCCACCACGGACGGGGCGCCGCTGGTCATCGACCAGTCGTCGAGCGCCACTGCCTTCGTCAACATCCGCAAGGCGGCCGAGGACGGCAAGAAGATCCCCGAAGGCTGGGCACTGGACGCCAGCGGCAATCCAACCACGGACCCGGCAGCCGCCATGAAAGGCGCCATGCTTGCCTTCGGCGGCCAGCGCGGCGCCAACATCGCGCTGATGGTCGAGGTGCTGGCTGCGGGCCTGTCGGGCGCCAACTGGTCGCTCGATGCGCCATGGTTCAGCGGCGGGCCGGACAGTCCGGGGACCGGCCTGTTCGTGCTCGCCGTCGAGCCCAAGCTGCTCGATCCGAACTTCGAGAAACGGATGAAGGACCAACTCGACAGGTTGCGGCGGCGCTATGGCGTGCATGTGCCGGGGCGTGCCCGGGCAGAAGCGGCAGAGAAGGCGGCGGCGCGCGGCATAAGCGCGCCGAAAGCCGTGGTGCAACGCATTTCCGAATTCGCCGCGCGCTATTCGTCCTAAAGAAATTCGTTTGTACGATGAGCGGCAGAGGCCGGCCGATCCGGGAGCGCGAGCCTACTTCCCGCAATGATGATCGTTGATGACGTTCACCGCATTCGCGTCCGGTCCTACCCTGTTGTAGGAGCAGGGTTCGGCGGCCGTCGTGAACAGGGGGTTGTCATAGTAGCGCGGGCCACCGAACAGAATGTCGATGATGTCGCCGTTGGCGGGAACGTAGCGTTCGGGTTGCGCTTGGTGATGCCGGTTTGCCGCGAATGCCGGGGCACCAATGCTGCAGCCTGTTACGAAAGCCAGAGCGAAGATCGCAACGCGTTTTGTCGTCATCGGCAATATCCTCCATTCGGAATCAAACCATACATCTAAAATCGCCTAGCGAACAAAGGTTCCTGTTCCTAATGGAGTTGCCGTAAAGCCGGGCCTCGACGGCGTTTTCTGCCATTTCGAACGGATCCGGAAAATCATGCTTCAACAGTGCCGGGCGACCTATGGTCGCCCTTTGCCTTTGGCGCGAAACCGACTATGAAACGGCTTCAATCAAGCCATCTGGATAGCCCGCCGGAGCCAGCCATGACCGAAATCCTTCAGACCCCAAAGCTCGTCGTCGTTTTCGGCGGCTCCGGCTTTGTCGGTCGTCATGTCGTGCGGGCGCTGGCCAAGCGCGGCTACCGCATCCGGGTTGCCTGCCGCCGGCCCGATCTCGCCGGTCATTTGCAACCGCTTGGCAATGTCGGGCAGATCCAGCCGGTGCAGGCCAATGTCCGGGTGCGCTGGTCGGTCGACCGCGCCGTGCAAGGCGCCGACCATGTCGTCAATCTGGTGGCGATCGCACATGAGGCCGGCCGGCAGAAATTTACTGCCGTCCACGAGTTCGGCGCGCGCGCTATTGCCGAAGCGGCGCGCGCCGTCGGCGCCGGCCTCACCCACATATCGGCTCTGGGAGCGGACCTCCACGCGCAATCGGACTACGCGCGTACCAAGGCGCTCGGCGAAAAGGCCGTTCTTGAGACGGTCCAAGACGCCGTGATCTTGCGGCCATCGATCAATTTCGGGCCGGAGGACGGTTTCTTCAACCGCTTTGCCAACATGGCCCGCTTTTCCCCAGTGCTGCCGCTGATCGGCGGCGGGCAGACGAAATTCCAGCCGGTCTATGTCGGCGACGTCGCCGAGGCGGTGGCGCACTCGGTCGACGGCAAGGTCCAAGGCGGCCGGATCTATGAACTCGGCGGGCCGCAGGTGCTTACCTTCAGGGAGTGCATGCAAGAGCTGCTTGTCATCATCGAACGCAAGCGTTTTTTGCTGCCCGTGCCATGGTGGCTGGCGAACCTCCAGGCATCAATTCTCGGGCTGCTGCCCAATCCATTGTTGACCAAGGACCAGGTCCTGCTGTTGCGCCAGCACAATGTCGTGTCGGATGACGCCGTCAAGGACAACAGGACGCTTGCCGGCCTCGGTATCCAGCCGCGTTCGATCGGAACCATCCTGCCAAGCTATCTCTGGCGCTACCGCGCCGCCGGCCAGTTCCAGCGCAAGTCCGCCGTATAACACGAACGGACGTCCGGTTGCCTACGGCGCGCGCCTGGTGACCTGCATCGGCAGCCCGCCTTGCGGCTGCGTCGTCAGCTTCTGCACCGGCCAGGGTCGGGTTTGCGCGGTGGTATCGAAACGATAGCGCGAAAGCATGATCGCCAACGCGATGATTGCCTCCTGCACGGCGAAGCTGGCGCCGATGCAGACGCGAGGCCCGGCGCCGAACGGCAAATACTGGAAACGGTCGATCTTTTCGCGATTCCCCGGATGGAAGCGTTCCGGCATGAAAGCGTCCGGCCGGTCCCACAATTTCCGATGGCGGTGGACGACCCACGGCATCACCAGCACCGCGGCACGCCGCGGTATGTAGAGGCCGTTCCAGGTTTCGGGCTCGATCGGTTCGCGGTTGATCGACGGCGCCGGCGGATAGAGCCTGAGCGCCTCGTCGAAGGCGGCGCGTGTCAGCGGCATGGCGTCGAGCCATTTCGTCGGGTCGGGCTCACGCGCCAGCACCGCATCGATCTCGTGCTCGATCTTTTCGCGCTCCCACGGCGCTTCGGCAAGGCAGTAGAGCGTCCAGCCGAGGGCCCTGGCCGTAGTCTCGTGGCCAGCGCCGATGAAGGTGATGATGTTGTCCTCGACCTCGGACCGGGTTAGCCCGCCCGGTCCCTCCGCCCGCAACAGCAGCGTGAGAAAATCCTGCGGCACCGTGTCCGGAGCACGCCTCAACCGCGCCTCGCGCATCTGCACCGTGTCGGTGACGATCTTGCGGAAGTAGGCCATGGTCTTGCGGCCGCGGATGCGGGTCAGGCGCGGCAGCCAGTCGGGCGCACGCAAAAGGTCGAGCGGATCGACCCGGCCCATCGTCTCGAACAGGCGATCGATCTCCTTGGCGAAGCTGCCGGGCTCGCCCGATATCTCGCCCGAAAACAGTGTCTCGGCCAGGATGTCGAAGGTGAGCAGCGTCATGTTGTGCGCGATGTCGAACGTGCCGCCGCCCTCGTAGCGCGTGACGAACTCCCGCGTGCGCCTCAGCATCGGCTCGGCAAAACCGAAGATATGGCGCGGCGTGAACACCGGCGCCATCGCCTTGCGTGAACGCCTCCACACCTCGCCCTCGGCGGTCAGCAAGCCGTCGCGCAGGATCGGCCGCAGGATCAACTGGCGAACCGTCGCCATCTTGTAGTTCTTGGCGTTATCGACCAGCACGTGGCGAATGAGACCGGGGTCGTTGGCGATGACCAGCGGCCCGCCGATGCCGGTCACCGAAATCCAGGGCTCGTTGTAGGTCGGCTCGCCCCACAGTTCGAGCGGATTGCGGTAGACGATGCGGATCATCTCCAGCGTCGAGGGCGGCGCGGTGCGCGGCTTCGGCGCCGGCGGGACGAAGGGGACGGGCTGACTGTCCATGACTTGCTCCGCTGACACCTCAATGTAGTGGCGGGCAAGGCAGGCGTCCATGTGAGCGGACGACAAGGTGATGCATCCGCTCTCTGGAATGTGACCCGGGCACCGGAAAGTGCCTGCTTGCTGTGTCCGGCTGCGTGTCTTAGGTGGCAGCACCACAGATGTCAGAAACCGGCAGGAGCCCCGCCTTGAAGCACCAGTTGAACGTCATCATCGGCAGCACGCGGCCGGGCCGCGCTGGACCGATTTTCGCAAAGTGGCTGGAAAGCTTTGCGCGCGAACACGGCAAATTCGAGCCATTGCTCACCGATATCGCCGCCTTCAACCTGCCGGTGCTGGACGAGCCGCACCATCCGAGACTCGGCAAATACGAAAACAGCCACACGAAAGCCTGGTCGAAAGCAATCGACGCCGCCGACGCATTCGTCTTCGTAGCGCCGGAATACAATTATTTCGCCGCCCCCGCGATCATCAACGCGGTCGACTACCTGCTCAGGGAATGGCGATACAAGCCGGCCGCCATCCTCAGCTACGGCGGTGTCTCCGGCGGCTTGCGTGCGGCGCAGGCGGTCAAACCGTTGCTGACCTCCGTCGGCGTCATGCCGATCCCGGAGGGCGTGGCGCTGCCGATGTACCAGAAGCTGCTCGACGAGACCGGCGCCTTCCTGCCCAGCGAGCAGGTGCTCGGCGGGGCCAGGACCATGCTGGACGAGCTGTTCCGCTGGAGCGAAGCGCTGAAGCCGATGCGGATCGGCTGACAACGCGAACGGCCGAGCTTGCCGATGCCATAACTTGCTCATGCCATAAAGAGATGGAATGCTCCGGCAAACGACCGGGCCGGGGCGGTTCGATTTGCGTCTTCTGTTTGCCTTACTGCTGATCCTCTCGACGGCCTCCGCTGCCGTGGCGGAGCGGCGCGTTGCGCTGGTCATCGCCGAGAACGACTACCGGCTGATCCGGCCGCTCGCCAATCCCGTCAACGACGGCGAGGTGATGGAAACGGTGCTGAGGAAGCTCGGCTTTGAGGTCTTCCTCGAAACCAACCGCGACCTGCGGCGCATGCGCCGGGCGCTCGACGATTTCCGCGAGGATGCCAAAGGCGCCGACGTGGTACTGGTGTTCTTTTCCGGCCACGGGGTCGAGATCGCCGGCGAGAATCGGCTCCTGCCGGTCGATGCAGACGCGTCGTCGCTCGACGCACTGGAAAAGACCAGCCTGCCGCTGGAGGAGATCCGCACGACCGTCGCCGCCACCAGCAAGGTCGGACTGATCGTGCTCGATGCCTGCCGCAGCGATCCGTTTGCGGCTACGGGCGGCGAAGGCCGCGGCGCAACGGCGCTTGCAAAAGAGGTCGGCGTCAAGGTCCGGCCGGGTCTTGGCCGCGTCGGGCGGGCAGAAAACATTCTGTTTGCCTTCTCGGCGGCGCCCGGCGAGACCGCCGCGGATGGGACCGGCCAGAATTCGCCGTTCACTGCGGCGTTGACGAAATATCTCGGCACCGATGGACTCGAGATCCGCTCCGTGCTGACGCTCGTGCAGCAGGAGGTCTACGACCTCTCGCGCGGCAAGCAATTGCCCTATGTCGAGAGCGGCCTGCCGCAGCTGTTCTTTGCCACGACAGCCAAGGAGAAACTGCCCGAGCGCGAACGCTTGTTGCTCGCTATGGCTGAGGTGACGCCTCAGATGCGCGGCGAGGTGGAGAAGATCGCCAGCGACGCCGACATGCCGCTGGCACCGCTCTATGGCGCGTTGATCAGTTCCGATTCCGGCCACCTCTCCGCCGACAGTCTGAACGCCAGGCTGCGTGAGGCAGCCGACGCCTTCGTCAAGGTGCGGAGCGAAATGCAGACGCTTGGATCCGACGATCTGCGGGTGGCAGCGTTGCGCCGGCAGGCCGAAGAGCAGCTTTCGCTGGGAGCGTTCGATGCGGCGCGTAAAAAGCTCGCCGAGGCAGCCGAGATCGATAATGTCTCTCGGAACGCTTTGAAGGCCAATTTCGTCAGCCGCACGCTCTCCGAGGCCGCAACGCGCTATCTGTCCGGCGGGGCGGCGCGCGCCGACCTCGACTACGCCACAGCCATCAGGGACTACGAGTCCGTGCTCGCGCTTTATGGCGAAGCCGGACAGGTGGTGCTGTCGCTCGACGATGCCGACCGCTTGATCCGCACGCTGGACGAACTCGGCAAGCTCTATACCACGGTCGGCAATATCGAGGCGGCCGGCCGCGCCTTCGAGGCGCTGCAAGCCGATCTCGAACGGCGGTTGCATCATGAAACCGATCCCAACGTGAAGCGCGACTTCGCCGTCAGCCACGTCAAGCTCGGCAATGTGCGGATGGCGCAAGGCAATCTGCCGACAGCGCTGCAGAATTATGAGACCGCCAAGACCATTCTGCAGGGCCTGACCGAGGCAGAACCGGACAATCTGGAGTGGTTCGGCGACCTCGCCATGGCCAATGACAAGATCGGCAACGTATTGGCGACGCAAGGCGATCTGGCCGGCGCCGCAGAGGTCTACCAGGAAAGTCTGTCGATCAAGAAACAGCTCGCCGCCGGAGAGCCCGACCGTGCCGAACTGCAGCGCGACCTGACCATCACCTACGATGAGATCGGTCACCTTGCCCATGTCGCAGGCCAACTGGACAACGCACAGGCGGCCTATGAAGAGAGCCTGAAGGTGCGGCTGGCGCTGGCGGCGGACAAACCGGGAGACGCCGACCGGCAGCGTGACGTCTCGGTCAGCCACGATACGATAGGCGACCTGCTGCGCGAACGCGGCGACGCCGCCGGGGCGCTGGCGGCTTACAGGGAAGGCCTCGCGATCGTCAAGCACCTGGCGAAACGCGATCCGGGCGACACCGAGCTGAAACGCGACCTGTCGGTCGGCAACGCCAAGATCGGCAATGCGCTGAGCGACCAGCAGAATTGGCCGGCGGCACTTTCGGCTTATCGTGAGGCACTTTCGCAGGCCAGCGCGCTCGCCGTCGGCGACCCGAACAACACCGAATGGCAGCGCGACCTATCCGTCTGCCTCGAGAAAGTCGCCGGCGTCCTGGCGATACAGCGCGACCACAAAGGCGCGCTGAAAGCCTATCTGGACAGCTACGCGATTGCACAGCGGCTGGCCAAGCTCGATCCCGCCAATTCCGACTGGCAGCGGGACTTGTCGATAACGCTGTCCGAAGTCGCCACCCTGCGCCTAAAGCAGCGCGACGTCAGCGGAGCCCGGCAAGCCTTTCAGGACAGCCTGGCCATTCGCGAGAAACTTGCCCGGTCCGATCCGAACAACGCCACCTGGCAGCGCGACCTGGTGGTCGCCTATATCGACTACGCGCAAGTCGCTAAGAATCCGAAAGCCGTGCTTTCCAAGGCGCTCGACATGACGCTCGAGCTCGACCGAAGCGGGCGGTTGGCGCCGCGATACAAATTCATGATCAAGTTCCTGCGTCAGCGGCTGGCCAGGATCGAAGCCAAGCGCCAGTAGCCGGCCGACGCGACCGTCATTCCGTCCGGAAATGCCTGCAAACCTTGGAAAAACCGCCTTTTGCGCCTATATCTACGACATTAGAAATGCGCGATTCGAAGCCGATTTTTCGCGCTCTGCACACGGCATCAATCAGACAGGTTTTCATGAGCGAACAGACCGACATCGCCAACGGCGTTGAAGCCGAGTACGGCGCCGATTCCATCAAGGTTTTGAAGGGCTTGGATGCCGTTCGCAAGCGGCCGGGCATGTATATCGGCGATACCGACGATGGCTCGGGCCTACACCACATGGTCTATGAAGTCGTCGACAACGCCATCGACGAAGCCCTGGCCGGCCATGCCGACCTGGTGACGGTGACGCTCAATCCGGACGGATCGGTGACGGTCATCGACAATGGCCGCGGCATTCCGACCGATATCCACACCGGCGAAGGCATTTCGGCGGCCGAAGTGATCATGACGCAGCTGCATGCAGGCGGCAAGTTCGACCAGAACTCCTACAAGGTGTCGGGCGGCCTGCACGGCGTCGGCGTGTCGGTCGTCAACGCGCTGTCGGCCTGGCTGAAACTGAAGATCCGCCGCAACGGCCAGATCTACGAGATGAGCTTCACGCATGGCAATGCCGACGCGCCGCTGCGCGTCACCGGCAGTTATGAACAAGACAAGGTCCCCGGCACCTATGAAGGCCGCAGCGGCAGCGAAATCACGTTTTTGCCGTCGTCCGAAACCTTCACCATGGTCGAATTCGACTACGGTACGCTGGAGCATCGGCTGCGCGAACTCGCCTTCCTGAACTCCGGCGTGCGCATCGTTTTGACCGATGCCCGCCATGCCGACATCGTGCGCCATGAATTGCACTACGATGGCGGCCTCGAAGAGTTCGTCCGATATCTCGACCGGACGAAAAAGCCGTTGCTCGACAAGCCGATATCGATCCGCGCCGAGCGCGACGGCATCACGGTCGAAGTCGCCATGTGGTGGAACGACAGCTACCACGAGAACGTGCTGGCCTTCACCAATAACATCCCGCAACGCGACGGCGGCACGCATCTGGCAGGCTTTCGCGGTGCGCTGACACGCCAGATAACCGGCTATGGCGACTCTTCGGGCCTGACCAAGAAGGAAAAGGTGGCGCTGATCGGCGACGATTGCCGTGAAGGGCTGACGGCGGTGCTGTCAGTCAAGGTTCCCGACCCGAAATTCTCCTCGCAGACCAAGGACAAGCTGGTGTCGTCCGAGGTCCGTCCGGTGGTCGAAGGGCTGGTCAACGAAGCGCTCGGCACCTGGCTGGAGGAGCACCCGACCGAGGGCAAGGCGGTCATCGAGAAGGTCATCCAGGCCGCGGCCGCGCGTGAAGCCGCGCGCAAGGCACGCGACATTACCCGCAAGAGTTCGCTCGGCGTCACCTCGCTGCCCGGCAAGCTGGCCGATTGCCAGGAGCGCGATCCGGCAAAATCGGAGATCTTCATCGTCGAGGGCGACAGCGCCGGCGGCTCGGCCAAGGGCGGCCGTTCGCGCCAGAACCAGGCCATTCTTCCGCTGCGCGGCAAGATCCTCAATGTCGAGCGCGCCCGCTTCGACCGTATGCTCGGCTCCGACATGATCGGCACGCTGATCACTGCGCTCGGCACCTCGATCGGCAAGGACGAGTTCAATGCCGACAAGCTGCGATACCACAAGATCATCCTGATGACCGACGCCGATGTCGACGGCGCCCACATCCGCACCTTGCTGCTGACCTTCTTCTTTCGCCAGATGCCGGAACTGATCGAACGCGGTCATCTCTACATCGCGCAGCCGCCGCTCTATAAGGTGACGCGCGGGAAGAGCTCGCAATACATCAAGGACGAAGCCGCCTTCGAGGAATTCCTGATCGGCTCCGGGCTGGAAGAAGCGTCGCTTGCGCTCAGCACGGGCGAGGTGCGGGCCGGGCAGGACCTGCGCAGTGCCATCGACGACGCCTTGGCTGTCCGCCAGCTCATCAACGGATTGCACACCCGCTATAACAGAGGCGTGGTCGAGCAGGCAGCGATTGCCGGCGCGCTCAACCCGGAGATCTTCACCGACCTCGGCCGCGCCAATGAGACGGCCGAGCGTGTTGCCCGCCGTCTCGACATTATCGCCGAGGACACCGAGCGCGGCTGGATCGGCCGCATGTCGACCTCGAACGAGGGCATTGGCGGCTATGTCTTCGAGCGAACGGTGCGCAGCGTCAAGGAGTTCGCACATCTCGACCTGGCGCTGATCAATTCCGCCGACGCACGCCAGCTCGACCGCTATGCGCCGCGTCTGGCGGAAATCTATGGCGAGCCGCCGGTGCTGCGCCGCAAGGATGTCTCGGAAACCATTTCGGGGCCGCTGGCACTGCTCAATGCCGTGTTTGCCACCGGCCGCAAGGGCCTCACCATGCAGCGCTACAAGGGCCTTGGCGAAATGAACGCCGAGCAGCTCTGGGAAACGACGCTTGACCCGAATGTGCGCTCGCTCTTGCAGGTCAAGGTCAATGACGCAACGGATGCGGACAGCTTGTTTTCGCGGCTGATGGGCGACGAGGTCGAGCCCAGGCGCGAATTCATCCAGGAAAACGCGCTGTCGGTCGCCAATCTGGACATCTGAGCCACGATCTCAGATACCCAGCCAGCAGGCATGAAGTGCATTGGTGCGCCTTGGCGCACCGATGCCGACTGTTGCAAGCAACAGAGATCAGCAGGACCGCCGGAACGGAAAGGCTTTCAAGGCATTGTAGTTGATCACAATCGCCGCAGGAGGCATCCATGGGACGTGGCATTTTGCTCTGGCTTCTCGGAGTCCCGATTCCGATCATTATTCTGATCATGCTGTTTGCAAGGTAGGGGGCTTCGATGCCGTCCACCCTAACGACTGCCGACGTTTCCGCACCGACGGAATCCGCTTCCCCCGCTGTCAGCTGGGGGCCAATCGTCGCCGGCGCCTTTGCTGCGTCGACGCTTACCTTCATCTTGATGCTGCTCGGCTCCGGGCTTGGGCTGAGCATGGTGTCGCCATGGTCCGGCTCGGGTGCGTCAGTCACCACTTTCGCAGTTTCCACTGCCGTCTGGCTGATCGTCGTGCAGTGGTTGTCGTCGGCGCTGGGCGGCTACCTCGCCGGACGCCTGCGCACCAAATGGGTCGGCATCCACACCGATGAAGTCTTCTTCCGCGATACCGCTCACGGTTTCCTGGCCTGGGCGCTGGCGACGTTGCTCGTCGCCGGCGTGCTCGGCACGGCGCTTTCGGCCGCAATAGGCAGCGGTGTCCAGGCTGCTTCGACTGTGGCATCGGGCGCGGCAATGGGCGCTTCGGCAGGTGCTGCCGCAAACGCTGGTGGCGCCTCGACTAACGACGCCACGTCGTATTTCGTCGATACGCTGTTTCGCCCGGCCGATCCGGCAAGGCTCGCTGCCGCCAATCCGGAGAGCGACGCCGCGGCATCGGCGCAGGCATCGCGCATTCTGATCGCGAGTGCCGCAGCAGGCGAAATATCGGCCGACGACAAGACCTATCTGTCGCGGCTGGTGGCCGCCCGCACAGGCCTGTCCGAAGCGGATGCCACCGCTCGCGTCGATGCAGTAATCGCCAGAGCGCAGGAGGCCAAGGTCAAGGCGCAGCAGGCGGCCGACACCGCCAGAAAGGCAGGCGCCACCTTCTCGCTGATTGGCGCGCTGTCGCTGGTCATCGGCGCCTTCATTGCCAGTGCGGCCGCAGCACTTGGCGGCAGGCAGCGCGACGACGAGGAAGCAATTTTCCTGACCAATCGTTGATCGGTGACTAGGCGAACTCGGTCCGCTTCGGGAAGATTACGCCCGAAGCGGACCCTTGCCTTGAAGTGCCGCCGCGGCATTGTCGTGCTCACCGCCTACAGCTCAGCTTCCAGTTTGCGGCCGAGATCGACCGCATCGCGCAGCACGGCAAGGTGCGAGCGCGGCCGTGCGCCGACCGGCGCATTGACTTCGACGCCGCTCGCCGTCAGCGACCAATAGAGCCTGTGCGTGAAGACGCGGCCAAGCGAGCCGCGCAGCTCGACCTGGATGTTTTCCACGCCGGGACCGAAGTTTTCCGTCATCCGCCCTGAGATCGGGTCGCCGGTCAGCCAGCCATTGCCCCTGTCGAAAATATTGGTCCAGCGCGTTGCGGCAAACACCGCGCCATGATGCACCGCCCGCTGCGGCTTGCCGGAATGGCTGCGCCCTTCCTGGTAGAGCATGGTCCCGCCCGCCGCCCTGTCGGCGATCGGCGGGCATGCCGAAAACAGGCGCTCGGCGATGCCGCGCCTGAATTCGGCGAGGTTGTAGGTCACCAGGAACTCGCTGTGGGTCAGCGGACTGCCGAGCGTGACGAAATCGCTGATCTTCCACGGCAGCGGATGATCGGCGTCGCCGACGCGAAGCTGCCGGTAGAGCTCCCATTGGTGGCGCCGGAATGCGGGGAGATCATTGAGGCTGTCGGGCCAGGCGGAGGCATCGGCGGCCAGCGTCGCCTTGTCGACGGCGTGGATCGCCTTCAGCCGCGCTTTGTCGCGAATGGCTTCCAGCTTTCTAGGCCTGAAATCAGCCCACAAGATCTGCAACAGATCATAGGCGATGATCGACCCGAGGCTGTGCGAGACCAGCACGATGCGATCATAGGCATCGTCCATCATGAGACGCTTCAGCAGCTTGAGGCCACGCTCGCGGACCAGCGCCCGTTTCTCGACCGTTGCCGCTTCGGCCCGCACATAGGCGGCGACGTCGCCGAAATAAGGCAAGCCAAACTGGTCCACCGACCAGATGACGAACGACGCCAGAACCGTGACAAGCACACCGGTCGTCCAGGAGATGTAGCCTTGCCAGGTCGACGTTGCGAGCGCCAGCGCCGCGCCGAGGACGACGATGGTGGCCAAAAGCGTGACGACGTAGAGTTTGCGCACATCGCGCGGAATATCGACGGGCTTGCGCCAGAGCAGGGTCGTCACCCAGGCAGCAAGGCGGCTTCGGGTCGTGCCCTGGGTGATGTCGGCCCAGTAAAGCTCGTAGAAATCGGTGCGGCGGCCATCGACATCATAGGGCGTGGTGATCCGGCGGAGTTCGTGCGAATTGGTCCGGCTGTCGGGCGTGATCCAGCTCTGGTTGATCTTCGCACCCATCGGGTCGGCCGGATCGGCGACATGGGCATAGAACGGTGCACGGGCCGGATCGTGGCTCCATACGGCCTGGACAAACTCCCTCAACGTGTCCATGGGCCGCTGCTCGCCCATGCCGTGCACGACCACTACCGCCTGGCTGCGCTTGCGTGGCGCCTTCTCTGCTGCGGTCAGATCGGCGGCCGGCGATGCAGCAGAACCAGGGTCGGGCACCAGCACCTCCACGATGACGCCGTTTGCAAGACGACGGGTCGGCATCGTAGCTTCAGAACCGGTAACAGCCAAGAAAAAGCCCGGCGCGGAGCCGAGCTGTATTCGACGATCGGCAGTGAATTGGCAACGAGGCCTTTTCAGTGATCCATGGCCTTGACGATCTCCTCGGTCATCTTCTTGGCGTCGCCGAGCAGCATCATGGTGCCGTCCTTGTAGAACAGCGTGTTGTCGATGCCGGCATAGCCGGAGCCAAGCGAGCGCTTGACGAACAGGCAAGTGCGCGCCTTGTCGACGTCGAGGATCGGCATGCCGTAGATCGGTGAGGACTTGTCGTCACGAGCCGAGGGATTGGTGACGTCGTTGGCGCCGATGACATAGGCGACGTCGGCCTGCGCGAACTCAGAGTTGATGTCCTCCAACTCGAACACTTCGTCATAAGGCACGTTGGCTTCGGCCAAGAGCACGTTCATGTGGCCGGGCATGCGGCCGGCGACGGGGTGGATGGCGTATTTGACGTCGACGCCGTTGGCCTTGAGCTTGTCGGCCATCTCGCGCAGCGCGTGCTGCGCCTGGGCGACGGCCATGCCGTAGCCCGGCACGATGATGACCTTTTGCGCATTCATCATCAGATAGGCGGCATCCTCGGCCGAGCCCTGCTTGACCGTGCGCTCGATGCCGTCGTTGGCAATGGCTGATGTCTCGCCGCCGAAGCCACCGAGGATGACCGAGATGAAGCTCCGGTTCATGCCTTTGCACATGATGTAGGACAGGATGGCGCCCGATGAACCGACCAGAGCGCCGGTGATGATCAGCGCCAGATTGCCGAGCGTGAAACCGAGTGCGGCGGCGGCCCAGCCGGAATAGGAATTCAGCATCGACACCACCACCGGCATATCGGCGCCGCCGATCGGGATGATGAGAAGGACGCCCAGCACCAGCGAGCCGGCAACGATCAGCCAGAACACCAGCTTGGACTCGGTGGTGACGAGCAGCACGATCAGCACGATCAGCGCAATGCCCAGGGCCGCGTTGATGAAGTGGCGGCCACCGATCATGATCGGCTTGCCCGACATGCGGCCGTCGAGCTTCAAGAAAGCGATGACCGAGCCGGTGAAAGTGATGGCGCCGATGGCAACGCCGAGGCTCATCTCGATCAGCGCCTGGGCATGAATATCGGCGACGGTGCCGATGCCGAAGCTTTCCGGTGCATAGATGGCGGCGGCCGCCACCATGACCGCAGCAAGACCGACCAGCGAGTGAAAGGCGGCGACCAGCTGCGGCATCGAGGTCATGGCGATGCGCCGTGCCGTGACCGCACCGACCGAGCCGCCGATCAGCAGCCCGAGCACGATCAGCGCGAAGCGGCCGGCGGAAGGGGTGGCCAGAGCCAGCGTCGTGGCGATGGCAATGCCCATACCGATCATGCCGTACATGTTGCCCTGGCGGCTGGTGGTCGGATGCGACAGGCCGCGCAATGCCAGGATGAACAGGATGCCGGAGACCAGATAGAGGAAGGAAGCGAAGTTGGCGTTCATAGCGGCCTACTTTTCCTTCTTCTTGTACATAGCCAGCATGCGCTGGGTGACGAGGAAGCCGCCGAAGATGTTGACCGATACCAGCATCAGCGCAACGAAGCCGAAGCCGGTGGCGATGCCCGAGGCCGAGATGCCGACGGCCAGCAACGCGCCGACTACGATGACGGAGGAAATGGCGTTGGTGACGGCCATCAATGGCGTGTGCAGCGCCGGCGTCACCGACCAGACGACGTAGTAGCCGACGAAGATCGCCAGCACGAAGATGGCGAAGCGGAAGACGAAGGGATCGATGGCACCGCCGGACAGCGCGTGAGCGGCGTCACCCGCCGCTTCGGTGCCGGGCGCGGCGGCTAGGTTCTGAACCGCGAGCCGCACGGCAGCTGTCGCCTGGTCGAGCTGGTCGAGGGCTTTCTGCAGAGTCTGATCCATCACGCGATCCCTCCGGTGGTCTTGGGCTTCCTCGAAGCGGCTGGTCTCTTCGCAGCCGGCTTCGCCGAAGCCTCGGCAACCATCGTCCTCGCCGGAATGGCCGGTGGTTCGACATGTTGGCCCTTTGGTGGCTCCTGTTCAGCCCTGACGAACGCGGGATGCACGACCTTGCCGGCATCGGTCAGCATGGTTGCCTTGACCAGCTCGTCGTCGCGGTTGATGGCAAGCGTCTTCGTCGCCTTATCGACCAGCGTCTCAAGGAAGGCATAGAGGTTCCTGGCATAGAGAAGCGAGGCCGAGGCGGCGACGCGACCGGGAACGTTGAGATGGCCGACGATCTTTACCCCGTTGGCGGTGGTCACCACCTTCCCGGGCACGGCGCCCTCGACATTGCCGCCGCGCTCGACCGCGAGGTCGACGATCACGGAGCCGGGTTTCATCGACGCGACCATCGCCGCCGAAACCAGCTTCGGCGCTGGCCGGCCGGGGATCAGCGCCGTGGTGATGACGATGTCCTGCTTGGCGATGTGCTCGGCGGTCAGCGCCGCCTGCTTGGCCTGGTACTCCTTCGACATTTCCTTGGCGTAGCCGCCAGCCGTCTCGGCCGCCTTGAACTCCTCGTCCTCGACGGCCAGGAATTTTGCGCCGAGCGAGGCGACCTGCTCCTTGGCGGCCGGGCGCACGTCGGTGGCGGTGACCACGGCGCCGAGGCGGCGCGCGGTGGCGATGGCCTGCAGACCGGCGACGCCGACGCCCATGACGAACGCCTTCGCAGCCGGCACCGTGCCAGCCGCCGTCATCATCATCGGCAACGCCCGGTCATATTCGGCAGCCGCATCGATCACCGCCTGGTAGCCGGCGAGGTTGGCCTGGCTGGATAGAACGTCCATCGATTGCGCCCGGGTGATGCGCGGCATGAACTCCATGGAGAAGGCAGTAACACCGGCCCTGGCAAGGGCTGCGACGGCAGCATCGTTGCCATAGGGATCCATGATGGCGATGACGGCGGCGCCGGACTTGTAGCCCTTCAGCTCGACGTCCATGGGGCGGCGCACCTTTAGCACCACGTCGGCCTTGGCAGCATCGCCGGCTTTGCCGATCGCGGCGCCCGCCTTGGCAAACTCCTCGTCGGGAATGCGCGACGCCGTGCCGGCGCCGGTTTCCACGGTTACGTCGAAACCCAGCGCTGCCAGCCGCTTCACCGTATCGGGCGAGGCCGCGACGCGAGGCTCGTTTGCGTCGAGCTCACGAGGGATGAAAACCGTCTGTCCCACCGCACGATCCTTTCGGCCGGAACCCTGTTACCGCAAGACACCGACCGTCCGCGGCGGCGCCTTCGACAAAGGTTGGAGGAGTTATCGGAGAATAAAGGCGCCGATGGCCAGGATCAGCACGAACAGGATAGTCGCCGAGAAGAAGCCGCCCACAAAGAAGCCGAACGCCATGGCAAGAAGCACGGCGGCGCAAAATAGCGACCCATATTTGGCCAGCATCACAAAGCCGGCATAGGTGCGGTCGTGCTCGGCATAGTCCATCTTCGCGCCCAGTTCGACAGGACCGGTCGGCGTATGTTCAGCCATTGGAATACCCCTTCGAAGACATCTTTCAGGCACATAGCGAAAAGCCGCGTTAAGGGCAATGGCGCTATTGCCGCATCGCCGCAGCCAACAATCTCAAGCAAAACTTGAAATCGCTGCGCGGAGCGCGGCGATACCAATCCTAATGGATGGCAGGTCCGCTATTGCCGATGTCGTTAGCCGGCGAGATGCGGGAACAGACCGAGCAGGCCGACAACGATCAGATAAAGGGCGACGATATAATTGAGTAGCCGCGGGATCACCAGGATCAGCACGCCTGCAATCAGCGAGATAAGCGGGGTAAGGGCGAGCGTGGAAATGGTCATATCGGTTCCTTTGATCGGATCGCTATCGAAGCGGTGCGTGATGGATGTCGGCCATGCCGACCTACCAACACCCTTGCCCAGAACGCCGAAGCGATCGGAAGGCTCCATGGGCTCGTTCAGGCGGCTTCGCGAAAATACTTGGCGGTGGGCAGGATGGTCAGCGGCGCGAGTTCGCCGGCGCCGGGCTTATCGAACAACATGCGCTGCTCCATCGGCGTCGAACGGAAGAACGGAAAGCGAGCGTAGGTTTCATTCTTGATCGCCAGGACATCGGCCTGATAAAGCAGCGCAAAACAGTTGATCACGCCGGCATAGGGCCGCGCATCACCGATCGGTCGCGCCCGATAGATGCGCTTGTAGAAAGCCGCATGGTCCTCACGGATCATGGATATGCAATAAGGCGCGCCGAAATGGAAGCACGCCATGCCGGCAAGGCGCAGCGTCACATACGGGATCTGAGGGTAAAGCCGTGACCATTCGGCGTCCACGGCAAAACGGCTCGGGTCGATAAAGACTTCGCCGGCCGCCAGACGCGGCATCAACAAGTCCTTGTATACGCTGAGCGCTGGTGATGTGGCGTTATCAGCAGACACGTCATGCAGGCGCATCGTGCTGACCAGCCGCCCCTCGATGTAGATTCCAAACGTATGGCAATTGGGCAGTTCGTCAAACTCGTCATGGACCTGACGGGACGCATTCTCGGGCACCAGATCGTTCATCCGATAGGAATTGTAGCGCAGCCTGTAAATGCTTTCGAAGTCCTCGCCGCTTTCACAGCGTCGGTACTCCGTCCGGTCAAGCAGCGCATAGACATGTTGCGCGAAGCTGGACATGGTCTCGGACGCATCTTTCCCACCAGCGCCCGCCGCATGGCCGAGCGAACTCAACTGGGCACACATGAACTCTATTCCCCGCGATTGCCGCCACCAGCCGACACTACGGACGGGTCATGAGATGTAAAGATGAAAATAAGTAGGAGGTCGTTTACCGCCCGTTAAGGTTAATAATTAATAAAATTATACTAAAATACGCGGTTTTCAGCGCGAAGTCAGCGCCGCGGCGCCTTCCTTGCCGTCTGGATGTCCTTGGCGAAAGGCCAGACGGTGCTCGACATGGTCTCGATGCCGGACGCGCTGAGCGCAGATCCGAACAGAAAGCCCTGGACCAGGTCCGGCTTGACCTGCAATGCCAGGATCTTGAGCTGTTCGAAGGTCTCGACACCTTCGACAGTGACTGAAAGTCCCAGCGGTCGCGACAGGTTGACGATGCCCTTCAGCAATTCGAGCGACCGGCTGTTCTGGGTGACGTCGATCAGGAACGAGCGATCGATCTTGATCTTGTCGAGCGGCAGCTTGTGGAGATAGCTCAGGCTCGAATAGCCGGTACCGAAATCGTCGAGCGCAATGCGCACGCCGAGCCGCTTCAACTCCTCGATATATTGGCGTGTCAGCGACTTGTCGTCGAGCAGCGCCGTCTCGGTGACCTCGATCTCCAGACGTCCGGCGGAAAGACCGGATTCAGCTAGCGCGTCGCGAACCTTCTGGATGACATCACGGTTGCGGAAATCCTTGGCCGAGAGATTGACCGACACGCTGGTCTGGGCCGGCCATTTCGCGCATTCCGTGCAGGCCGCATGCAGGACGAAGGTGCTGATGTCGGAAATAATCCCCATTTCCTCCGCCAGCGGAATAAAGATACCGGGGGAAATCGGCCCGAGATCGGGATGATCCCAGCGGCACAGCGCTTCGCAACTGGCGATACGCATCGTGCTCATCGCCACGATCGGCTGATAGACCACCCGCAATTCGTTGTTTTCCACGGCGCTGCGCAGGTCCGCCTTCATCAGCTGACGGCTGCGGAAGGCAGCATCCATGGAGGCCTCGAACAGCCGCCAACCGTTCTTGCCAAGCTCCTTGGCCTTGTAGAGTGCAAGGTCGGCTTTGACGATCATGGCGTCGACGTCGGTATCCTTGACCCGCGACAGCACCGCGCCGCCGCTGGCCTGGATGCGTAATCCGTGGCCGGCGACATCGACCTCGCCCTGTAGATTGACAAAGATCTCATCAACCTGGCCGATCAGGTGGCTTTCATCCTCGATGCGCTCGAAGAAGATCATGAACTCGTCGCCGCCGAAGCGGCTGACGGTGATGCCTGGCCCAGCGACCGCGGCCAGCCGCTCAGCAACGGCGTAGATCAATCCGTCGCCGACCGGATGGCCGAGCGTGTCATTGACGCTCTTAAAATCGTCGAGGTCGAGCACCACCAGCCCGCAGAGACGCGCGGGATCCCCTGAGGCCATGGCTTCCACCACCAACTCGTGGAAGTAGCCGCGGTTGGGCAGGCCGGTGAGACTGTCGTAGCGCGCCATGAAGCGGATCTTGTCTTCCGCCTCGACCCGGGCGGTCACATCCTCGAAAGTGACGACGCCCAGTTCCTGGCTGCCTTCGCGCGCCGAAAATTCATAGTGCTGGCCGTTGGTGAGCGAGACCAGGACCTTGCGGTCGCGGCCCTCGCGCAACGCACGCGTCAGTTGGGCTTCGATGTAACGGCAATCTTTCGGCGCCAGCATGCCGCCTGCAGCGCCGCGCATCAGCAGACCGTGGATCGAGCGGCCGAGCAGCGCATCGGCCGATTTGAGCGACATCAGGTGCGCGGCTTCGGCATTGGCCACCGCAACCCGGCCGTCGGGACCAAGCATGACAAGGCCATGCGACATGGTATTGAGCGCGCGGTTGAAACGCTGCGCGATGCGGTTCGCCTTCTTTTCCTCCGACAGGGCGGTAAACAGGACTTCGCGGACGATGTCGGCGAATCGCTTGATTGCAAACAGAAAAGGGGCCGACATCAGACCGAGGATAATGTGGTAGATATCGCCGCGCAGGATAAAGCCAAGCGATATGGGCCATGTGGTGGTAATGATAAAAATCATGACCATGCGCGGCGACCCATAATTGCGGCCGGCAATCGACGTGACCGATGCAAGAGTGACGCAGACAGAGGCTATTTCGGCATAGTTGTCGTGGCTGTCATTTGCCAGATAGATACTAACGAAACAGAACGCGCCAAGCATAAAACCATGCATCGAACCGAAAATTATGTAATCATTTTCGCGATCATGGGCTTCTTCCCACGTCGTCGGGGAAGGAAGTCGCCCGTATTTCCGGATGTTGCGAAGGCGCAGAGTACCGACGATGATGAGCCCAGCAGCAACCAAAAGATACGCCAGGTCCATGGTCTTCCAATAGACCAGAATGACGAGAAGTGTCTGCGCAACAAGGCCGATCGACAGCGTGAACCCGTCGCGAAACAGTGTTTCCACGAACGGAATGTAAACGTCGACCGGAATCTCGTTTTTTCGTCTCAGATGCACGCCTGGATCCCAACCCTGGGGAACCCAGCAGTGTCACATTGGCCTTAAGAAAGGTTTAGAGCGGCGTTTCGAGCCCTGCCGTCATCCATTGGTGACGCTGCGGAAGCAGGGAAACTACAGTTCAGGTAAACAAGGGGTATCAGAGCGCGGAATCATTCGGCGGCTTGAAGTTGCGGCCGCAGCGGCGCCCTCGAGAGGCGGTCGAGTAGACGCTGGCGTTCGCCGGCGGCTTTTTCGGCACTGGCCTGCTTGACGCGGCCAAAGCCGCGGATGAGCGCCGGTACCGAAACAAGCGCGGCAGCGGCCTCGATCTTGCCCGGCGTCAGCGCGCCGGCGACAAGCTCCAGGTCGGCTTCATAGAGGGCAAGAAGCTGCCGCTCCATACGCCTCTCGGCGCTGTAGCCGAACAGGTCGAAAGCGGTGCCGCGCAGGCCCTTCATCGCCGCCAGCAGGCGGAACCCGTTCATCATCCACGGGCCAAAGCTCGATTTCTTCGGCTTCCCGTCACTGCCGCGCCTGCCCATGATCGGCGGTGCGAGATGGAATTCGAGCTTGCCGTAGCTCTGGAACTGCTTTGCGAGCTCCGCGGCAAAGGAGCCGTCCGTATAAAGCCGCGCCACCTCGTATTCGTCCTTGATCGCCATCAGCTTGAACAGGTTCTTTGCGGCAGCCTCGGTCACCACGGTCGACCCGGGCACAGCATCGGTTTCGGCCTTGCGCAGCGCCGCCAGTCTGTCGGCATAGCGTTTGCCATAGGCGGCGTTCTGATAGGCGGTCAGGAAGGTGACGCGGCGGGCAATGATGTCGTCCAGCGTCTCGGCAATGGCGGCAGGCTGCGTGGCCTTGCCCGGCTGGGCGAGAAGGCCACGCACGAAATCCGGCTGGTGGGCGGCGCGGCGGCCCCAGCGAAATGCCGCGACATTCATCGCCACCGCCTCGCCGTTGAGTTCGATCGCCTTCTCGACCGCCTCCGCCGACAGCGGCAGGCCGCCATGCTGGAAGGCGAAGCCGAGCATGAACATGTTGGCGCCAAGCGAGCTGCCGAACAGCGCGGTGGCGGTGCGGGTGGCGTCGAAGAAATGCGCCTTGTCGTCGCCTGCGGCCGTTCTTATCGCTTTCTTCAGCCGCTCGACGGGCAGCGAGAAATCGGCCGAACGGGCGAACTCGCCCGGCATGATCTCGGCGGTGTTGGCGAGGAAGATGGTATGGCCTTCGCGCACCGCGGCCAGCACCTTCTTGGCACCCGAAACGACGAGATCGCAGCCAAGCACGAGGTCGGCCTTGCCGGCCGATACCCGAATGGCGTGGATGTCGTCCGGCGTGCGGGCGATGCGGACATGGGTGAACACGGAGCCGCCCTTCTGGGCGAGGCCGGCCATGTCGATCATGCCGCAGCCCTTGCCTTCCAGGTGCGCGGCCATGCCTAGCACCGCGCCTATGGTGACGACGCCGGTGCCGCCGACACCGTCGATGATCGCCGCCCAGCCTTGTTCACCGAGCGTAAATTGCGCCGGCGCCGGCACCCCCGCGAGCGGGTCGGCCGCGCCGGCTATGCCTTCGGCTTTCCTGATTTTGGCGCCGTGGACGGTGACGAAGGACGGGCAGAAACCGTTGACGCAAGAGAAGTCCTTGTTGCAGCTCGACTGGTCGATCTTGCGCTTGCGGCCGAATTCGGTCTCGACCGGCTGGATCGAGACGCAATTCGACTGCACGCCGCAATCGCCGCAGCCTTCGCAGACCAGCTCGTTGATGAAGATACGCTTGTCGGGATCGGGGAAGGTGCCGCGCTTGCGCCGACGGCGCTTCTCGGCAGCGCAAGTCTGGTCGTAGAGCAGCACCGAGACGCCTTTGACCGAACGCAACTCGCGCTGGATGAGATCGAGGTCGTCGCGGTGATGGATAGTGGCGCCGGCGGGAAATTCCACCTTGCCGGTATATTTGTCCGGCTCGTCGGTGACGATGGCGATGCGCTGGACGCCCTCGGCGCGCACCTGCCTGGCGATCATGTCCACCGTCAGGCCGCCCTCGTGCGGCTGCCCGCCGGTCATCGCGACGGCGTCATTGTAGAGGATCTTATAGGTGATGTTGGCGTCGGTCGACAGCGCGAAGCGGATCGCCAGCACGCCCGAATGGTTGTAGGTGCCATCGCCCAGGTTCTGGAAGATGTGCTCGCGCTTCGAGAACGGCGCCTGGCCGACCCACTGCGCGCCCTCGCCGCCCATGGCGGTGAAGCCTACGGTATTGCGGTCCATCCATAACGCCATGAAATGACAGCCGATTCCGGCGGCGGCGAGCGAGCCGTCCGGCACCTTGGTCGAGGAATTGTGTGGGCAGCCGGAGCAGAAGAACGGCGTGCGCGAGGCGATGTCTGACGTGTCGGCCAGCATCGCCTGGAACTGGCGCAATTTCGCCACCCGCGCGGCGATTTCCTCTGACGGGCCGATCGTTCGCAAAATCCTCTCGCCGAGCGCGATGGCAATGTCGTTGGGGTCGAGCGCGCCCTTGGCCGGGAACAGCCAGTCGCCGCGCTCGTCCTTCTTGCCGACGATGACCGGCTGCGTCGCGGTGCCGTAAAGGTTCTCGCGCAGTTGCACCTCGATCAGCGAGCGTTTCTCCTCGACGACGACGATGGTATCGAGGCCGCGAGCAAAGTCGGCGACGTGCTGCAGGTCGAGCGGCCACGGGCAGCCGACCTTGAACAGCCTGATGCCGATACGATTGGCGGCCGCTTCGTCGATGCCGATATCCTCCAGCGCCTGGCGAACGTCGAGATAACTCTTGCCGATGGTGACGATGCCAAGCCTGGCGCTGCTGCCGCCCGAATAGACGATCCGGTTCAGCCCATTGGCGTGGATGAAGGCGGAAGCTGCGGCGCGCTTGTATTCATGCAACCGCTCCTCCTGGCCGAGCATGTCGATCTCGTTACGGATGTTGAGGCCGCCGGGCGGCATGTCGAAGTCCGGGACGACGATATCTAGCCGGTCGAGCGCGGCATCGACCGAGGCCGTCGATTCGATGTTGTCCTTGACGCATTTGATCGCCGCCCAGGTGCCGGCAAAACGCGACATGGCAAAGCCGTAGAGGCCGTAGTCGATGATCTCCTGGACGCCGGCCGGATTGAGGATCGGCACCATGGTGTCGACGAACAGGAACTCGGTGGCATGCGCGTTGGTCGAGGATTCGGCCATGTGGTCGTCACCCATCAGGGCTAACACGCCGCCATGTTTCGACGACCCGGCGAGATTGGCGTGGCGGAACACGTCGCCGGAGCGGTCGACGCCCGGACCCTTGCCGTACCAGACCGAAAAAACGCCGTCATGGGTACCCTCGCCCAGCAATTCCGCCTGCTGCGAGCCCCAGCACGCGGTGGCGGCGAGCTCCTCGTTGAGACCGGGCTGGAAGACGATGTCCGACTGCGCGAGCTGGTTTCTGGCCTTCCACAGCTGCATGTCGAGGCCGCCGAGCGGCGAGCCACGATAGCCGGAGACGAAACCGGCGGTGTTCAGGCCAGCCCGGCGGTCGCGCTCGCGCTGCATCAGAAGCATGCGGATGACTGCCTGGGCGCCCGACAGGAAGATGCGCTCCTTTGCCAGGTCGAACTTGTCGTCGAGCGCGACGTTGTGCAGCGTCATCAGGCGTTTCCTGTGCGGAGACCGTGCCAGGAGGTGCACGGCCAACGTCGGAGTCGAGTGCCTACAGTCTTTCTTCCCTTGCCGGGGAGGTCAAACGAAATCGAAGGTGCCAGGCGGTCCGCAACAAACGATCGGTGCGCGGCCGTGTGGCGCCACGAAACGCCTGTCGGGGAGGATGGCCGAGCACGAAAACTCCGGCGGCGGTCGGTGCCGCTGGTGACGCATCATGCAGCCTTTGGGCAACTGGGCTTCGGTTCACCGGGCAGCTTGCCGTCGACATGGCCGGCCAAGTCCTTGTTGAGCTCGTAGACTGGCCCGACCACCAGGGGCCGGTCGGGCAGGACCGACTGGTCGAGCGAGGACGTCAGAGTGGTCTCGAAACTCTGCAGCAACTGGCCGCTGGAATCCTCGATGCGGATCGACACCGCATAGGGCTTGTCCTTGACAACGCAGGTGAGCGGCGGGCTGGTGAGCGTCACATGCGGCAGCTTCGGCCATATTTTCTGGGTGACGATGATCGGATCACCACCGGCCGGGTTCTGGAAGGAGACCACGGCGACCTGCCCCTCACCCACCGGCCGCAGCGGATTGAGGGTGATGACGTAGGTGGCGATACCCAGCCGGTAGTTGAACTCGAACAGCTTCCCGGAAATGGCGAACAGCTGGTCCTTGCCGGAATCACGGCAGGCGCCGAGCGCGGTCGCCGCGAATAACGCCGCGACGACGATCATCGCGCGCGAATATTTCTTAGGCATTGGTGACCTCCCTGGCCGCGGTCCGGCGGCGATAGTATCGGTTTGCCTTCTGGCGGTTGCCGCACACCGCCATATCGCACCAGAGGCGGCTGGAATTGCGGCTTTTGTCGACAAACAGCCAGCTGCAGTTCGGACATATCCTCAGCCTGGCGATGGTGTCGCTGCGCAGCAGCGACAGCGCCGAGACCGCAAGCGCCGCCTCGAAGGCGATCGGCGTTGCCGGATCGCCGAACGGTTTTCCGGGCATGCCGATTTCGGTGTGGCCATGGGCGAGGCCATCGGCGCAGGCTTCCAGGAATTCAGGCATGTCGGCGGTGTCGATCGCACCTTTCGATACCGCGCCGCGAAACAGCCGATCGGTCGTCTCGCGAATCGACAGCACCACCGGTGCGATCTTTTCAGGCGCCGGCGCTACGAGCCGCCTGCCGCCGAGCTCGGCGGCGCGAAAGCCACTCGCGGCTTCGGCAAAGCGGGCGATCTCGGCCGGATCGTCGAAACGGTCGAAAGTTTCCTCCGGATCGTTCCGCAAAACGACGGTGTTCGCCGTGTCGAGCGCCAGCATACCACCGGTGAAGCGGTGCGGAGTCCAGGATACTGTCATATCGCGAATCTAACCGATAAATCGCGTTTGACAAGTTAGATTCCGGGTGCAACGCTCGTCAGTGAGGCGATCGCCGTATCGAGAATGTCGTCGTCTCAAGCCCCGCCCTGATTGTGGGGCATGCATCGAGGGTCTTGCATGCTCTATTTCTTCCAGCAGGTTCTGAACGGGCTGCATTCGGGCGCGCTCTACGCATTGCTTGCCTTCGGCTACGTGCTGACCAACGGCATCCTGCACCGCACCAATCTTGCCTATGGCGCGCTGTTCGCCTTTTGCGGGCATACGATGATCCTCACCGCGGCGTTCGGCTATCAGGCGCTGTGGTTGACGCTGTTTGCATCGGTCGCGCTCGGCGTAGTGGCGGCATTCCTTTATGCGGCGCTGCTCAGCCATGTCCTGTCGCGAAGCATCTTCGAACCGCTGGCCGCCCGCTCGCCCAACGCCATCGTGGTGACCACGCTCGGCATATTGCTGGTCTTGTCGGAAGCCAGCCGCATCGCCGCCGATACCCATGACCTATGGTTGCCGCCAATGCTGGCCCAGACCATCGTCTTCGCGCAGAATGCCAGCTTCAAGGCGACGTTGACACTGATTCAGTTGCTCGATTGCGCCGCCGTCCTGGCGGCTATTTCGCTGGCTGCGTGGGGGTTCACACATTCCAGCTTCGGCCGAAGCTGGCGTGCCGTATCCGACGATCCAAACGCCGCTGCGATGTGCGGCGTCGATGTCCGCGCGGTGTTTCGGCGTGCGGTGCTTTTCGGCGGCCTTTGCGCGGCAATGGCTGGCGTGCTCGCCGCCTTCTACTACGGCAACATCAGCTTCGGCACAGGGTTGGTCTACGGGTTGAAAATCCTGTTCGTGACCGCAGTGGGCGGCTATCTCTCGCCTTTGCGGGCGGCACTAGGCGCCGCCGCTTTCGGCATGGCCGAATCGCTATGGTCCGGCTATTTCCCGCTCGAATGGCGGGACGGCTGGATGTACCTGTTCCTCGTCGCTATGCTTGTGCTGATCGGCTCCGGCCGCGACCAACAGAAGATCGCCTGAGCCGCATCCGACTTTGGTTGGATGAATGAACCACATGTCCCCTTGGACATGCAAAGGACGCGGCAGCATTTTGCCGGCGGCCACCTCACAACTGTGTTTATGCGGGCTGTCCGATGTTGACCCGCCGAACCACGCACTGCATACCGTTGGTCCACAGCGACGCGACGGACAGGGAACCGGCGCGCTCCGACACAAGGGAGGAATGCATGGCAGGGCTTCTCGCTCTTTCCAGAGCCATTGACCGTTTGAACGAATTCATCGGCAAATGGGTTTCGTGGCTGATCCTGCTGGCGATCCTGGTAAGCGCCGCCAACGCCGTGATCCGCAAGGTGTTCGACATGTCCTCGAACGCCTGGCTGGAATTGCAATGGTATCTGTTCGGCGCCGCCTTCATGCTGGCCGCCGCCTACACTCTGAAACAGAACGACCATATCCGCATCGATATCGTCTACGGCATGTTCTCGCGCCGTGTGCAGCACTGGATAGACCTTTTCGGTCACGTCTTCTTCCTGATGCCGTTCGTGACGTTGATGGTCGTCTATTTCGTTCCCTATGTGTCGCTGTCGTATCGCAGCGGCGAGATGTCGAACAATTCCGGCGGGCTGATCATCTGGCCGGCGAAGGCGATTCTGCTGGCCGGCTTTTTTCTACTCGCGCTGCAGGGCATTTCCGAGATCATCAAAAAGATCGCCATCATGCGCGGTCAGATGGACGATCCCACTCCGTTCATATCGGTGCATGAGCAGGCCGAGCTAGAAGCCAAGGCGCTCGTGGAAGAGGTGCGCTCGTGATCGAGTTCATCGCCCAGAACATGGCGCCGATCATGTTTGCCTCGCTGGTCGTCTTCCTGCTGATCGGCTACCCCGTCGCCTTCTCGCTCGCCGCCAACGGCCTGATGTTCTTCTTCATCGGCGTGCTGCTGTCGCCCTATTCGGGCGGCTCCATCAATCTCGCCTGGCCGTTGCTGCACGCGTTGCCGGATAATTTCTATGGCAGCCGGGTGATGTCGAACGATACGCTGCTGGCGATCCCGTTCTTCACCTTCATGGGCATCGTGCTCGAACGATCCGGCATGGCCGAAGACCTGCTCGACACCATCGGCCAGCTGTTCGGACCGGTCCGTGGTGGCCTTGCCTATGCCGTGATTTTCGTCGGCGCGCTGCTTGCCGCGACGACCGGCGTGGTGGCGGCCTCCGTCATTGCCATGGGTCTGATTTCGCTGCCGATCATGCTGCGCTACGGCTACGACCGGCGGCTGGCATCCGGCGTCATTGCCGCGTCCGGGACCCTCGCCCAGATCATCCCGCCGTCGCTGGTGCTGATCGTCCTGGCCGACCAGCTCGGCCGCTCGGTCGGCGATATGTACAAGGGAGCGCTGATCCCCGGGCTCATTTTGACCGGCATCTACATGCTCTACATCCTGCTCATGTCGATCTTCCGGCCGAAGTCGATGCCGGCCCTGCCGCTGGAGGCCCGCACGCTCGGCCACGGCGTGCTGTCGCTGCTGGCGGCGGTGCTGGCGGCGGTGGTGGTTTCCTATGCGGCGTATCGCTACCTTGCGCCGAACCATGGCGGCGACGCCGATATCCTCGGCGCCACTATTGGCGTCATCTTCATCTATGTCGTGGCGATCGTCGACCAGCGCCTGAAGATCAACCTGATGTCGAGGCTGGCGCAGCAGGTGATCATCGTCCTGATCCCGCCGCTGGCGCTGATCTTCCTGGTGCTGGGCACCATCTTCCTCGGCATCGCCACGCCGACGGAAGGCGGCGCCATGGGCGCCGTCGGCGCGCTGGCAATGGCCGCGATGAAGGGGCGGCTGTCGCTCGACGTGGTCAAGCAGGCGCTGGCCTCGACGACCAGGCTGTCGTCCTTCGTTCTGTTCATCCTGATCGGCGCGCGGGTGTTCTCGCTGACCTTTTACGGGGTCAATGGCCACATCTGGGTCGAGCACCTGTTGACCTCGCTGCCGGGCGGTGAAGTCGGTTTCCTGATTGGCGTCAACATCCTCGTCTTCGTGCTCGCCTTCTTCCTCGACTTTTTCGAGCTTGCCTTCATCATCGTGCCGCTTTTGGCGCCGGCGGCCGACAAGCTCGGCATCGACCTGATCTGGTTCGGCGTGCTTTTAGGCGTCAACATGCAGACCTCCTTCATGCATCCGCCCTTCGGCTTCGCGCTGTTTTATCTGCGCTCGGTCGCCGCGCGCGTGCCCTATCTCGACCGGCTCACCGGCAAGCAGATCGCGCCGGTCACCACAGGGCAGATCTATTGGGGCGCAGTGCCCTTCGTCTGTATCCAGGTAATCATGATCGGCCTGACCATCGCCTTCCCGCAGATGGTGATGCACTACAAAGGCACCGTCGTCGATCCGGGCACCATCAACTACCAGGTGCCGGAAACGCCTGGCATCGGCTTGTCGCCGCTTGGCACGCCGCCGGCCAACGGCGGCACTGCCCCGGCCTCACCTTCCACACCGGATTTGTCGCAGCCGCCGAGCTTCGACGAAAAGCCGCCCGCGAAGCCGGCGGCACCGGCAATCGATCTGTCGCAACCCCCGAGTTTCAACTGAGGCGAGTTTCAACTGAGGAAGGCCCTGCAGCCATGAAGGCGGTTCGGTTGGAGCGGGTGGGCGGCCTCGCCGTGTGCGAGGTCGAGAAACCGACCGCCGGGCCGAGCGATCTGCTGGTACGGATCGAGGCGTGCGGCGTCTGCGGCACCGACAGACATCTTTTCCATGGTGAATTCCCGTGCACGCCGCCCGTGACGCTCGGGCATGAATTCTCCGGCATCGTCGAGGCGATCGGACCTGCGGTATCCGGCTTTTCGGTCGGCGACCGCGTCACCGGCGATCCCAATATTGCCTGCGGGCGCTGCGCGCATTGTCAAGCGGGCCGAGTCAATCTCTGCAGCAATCTGCGTGCCATCGGCATCCATCGCGACGGCGGCTTTGCCGAATATCTTGCCTTGCCGCAGAAACAGGCCTTCGCCTTGCCAGCCGATCTGAAGCCTACGCATGGTGCTTTCTGCGAGCCGCTCGGCTGCTGCCTGCATGGCGTGGACCTTGCCGCGATCAAACCAGGCTCGTCGGTCGCGGTGCTCGGCGGCGGCGTGATCGGCCTGCTCACCGTTCAGCTGGCAAAGCTCGCCGGTGCGACGACCATCATCCTGTCGACGCGTCAGGCCTCGCGGCGGGCTCTTGCCGAGCGACTTGGCGCAACGGCGACGGTCGATCCCAGCGCCTTCGATGTCACCGATGCGATCGTCGGCCGGTCGGGTTTGATGCCGGGCGGCGTCGACGTGGTGTTCGAATGCGCAGGCGTGAAAGACACTGTTGAGCAGGCGATGCGGCTGGCCAAAGCGGGCGGCACAATTGTCGTCGTCGGCGTTATGCCGCAAGGCATGAAAGCGGCGTTCGAACCGTTCGACCTGCTGTTCCGCGAGTTGAAGGTCCTGGGCTCCTTCCTCAATCCCTTTACCCATCGCCGGGCCGCCGATCTTATCGCTTCGGGGGCTATCGAGGTAGACCGGCTGATATCGCGGCAGGTCACGCTTGAAGAGTCAGCTGCAGTGATCGCCAATCCGCCTGCGCCAGGCGAAGTCAAGGTTCTGGTGGTGCCCGGCTGATCGCAAACGGAATGCGCTGCGGCGCCAGCGTCCCGAAGGAACGCCGGCGCCGCAGAGCAGCAAGGTTCAGAGCTTGCTGTTGCGCTGCTGGACCATCATGAAGGTGTCGTAGTTGTACTCGGCCACCTGCGCCCAGAGATAATGCTCCTTGCGGAACGCCTTGATCGAGTCCCAGATGTTCTTGAACGGCGCGTTCGAGGCTTCCATCTCGGCATAGACCTCGTTGGCCTTTTCGAAGCAGGCGGCCATGATCTCCTGGCTGAACGGACTCAACTTGGCGCCGCCGGCAACCAGCCGCTTCACCGCCGCCGGGTTGAGGTAGTCGTATTTCTGCAGCATGTTGGCATCGGCCGCTTGGGCGGCAGTGTGCACCAGCGACTTGTAAGCCGGCGAAAGTTCGTCGTATTTCGCCTTGTTGAACATCAGATGGACGGTCGGTCCACCTTCCCACCAGCCGGGATAGTAGTAATAGGGCGCAACCTTGTAGAAGCCGAGCTTCTCGTCATCATAAGGGCCAACCCATTCGGCGGCATCGATCGTGCCCTTTTCCAGCGCCGGATAAATGTCGCCACCGGCGATCTGCTGCGGAACCACGCCGAGCCTTTGCACCACTTTGCCGGCAAAACCGCCGATGCGCATCTTGAGGCCGGAAAGGTCGGCAACCGTTTTGATCTCCTTGCGAAACCAGCCGCCCATCTGCACGCCGGTATTGCCCCCCGGCAGCCCGAACAGACCCTGCGTCGCCAGGAACTCGTTGAACAGATCGATGCCCCCGCCATGATAGTGCCAGGCGTTGATGCCGCGCGCGTTGAGCGAAAACGGAACCGCCGCTCCCAGCGCCCAGGTCGGGTCCTTGCCCCAGTAATAGTATGCCACAGTATGGCAGGCCTCGACCGTGCCGGCTGTGGTGGCATCGGCGGCCTGCAGGCCGGGAACGAGTTCGCCGGAGGCGAAGACCTGGACCTGGAAGTTGCCGTCGGTCGCCTCCGAAAGCATCTTGGAAAACACTTCGGCACCGCCGTAGATCGTATCGAGCGACTTCGGGAAGGACGACGCCAGCCGCCAGGTTACTTTCGGATTGGACTGGGCGATGGCCGGCGCAGCAAGTGTCGCGGCAGCGGCCGCAGCGCCGAAACCCGTGGTGCCGGCCTTGCGGATGAACGAACGACGATCCATGAAGTTCCTCCCGTTTGGATCAACTGACCGACGTTCGGGACGCTTCGGCGCCCGCATCGGCTTCGAGCCGACAATACACAGGCAAGGAGTCGAGTCCAGCGCGGCAGCCCGGTTTGAGTGGCGCATTTCGGAGAAATTCACGGCGTTGGGCCAGATCTTGCAACTATAGTCTAACGTCGATTAACTGGCCTACGCGACACGCCGAAACTTGCCATGGAAATGCGCCTTCGGATCGCCTATTTTGCAGGCAGATAATTCGTTGCACCCGATGGGATCCGGACCAAATGCACCAGCCGCTCGTCGCCATATCGACCGACGTCCGCCAGTTCGACAATTACACCTGGCATGCCGCGCCGCAGCAATATCTTGAAGCGGCGCTTTCAGGGGCAGGCGTGTTCCCGCTGCTGGTACCGTCCTTCGGCGACCGGCTCGACTTCGATGAACTGCTTTCCGCCGTCGACGGCGTCATGGTCACCGGTTCGAAGTCCAACGTTCATCCCTCGCTCTACGGCGGTGACGCCAGTGAAGCCAATGGTCCCTACGACCCCGCCCGCGACGCCACCACGCTGCCGCTGATCCGCAGGGCGGTGGAGCGCGGAGTACCGCTGCTCGCGATCTGCCGCGGCATCCAGGAGATGAATGTGGCGCTGGGTGGCACGCTGGCCACTGAAATCCAGGAACGCGCCGGTTCGCTCGATCATCGTGCGCCTGCAAGCGACAATCAGGACGAACGCTTCGCCATCCGCCAGAGCGTGTCGATAAAACCCGGCAGCTGCCTGGCCGGGGTCTTCGGCGCCGGCGACATCATGGTCAATTCGGTGCATCGCCAGGCTGTCGACCGGCTTGGCCCAAAGCTGCAGGTCGAAGCGGTCGCCGCCGACGGCACTGTCGAGGCGGTCTCGGTGCGCGATGCACGGGCTTTCGCCGTCGGCGTCCAGTGGCATCCCGAATACTGGGTCAAATCGGACAGCATCTCGGTAAAGATATTTCGCGCTTTCGGTGACGCCGTGCGGCTGCATCAGGCGGCGAAATCGGGTGCGCGCGCTGCGGCAGAATAGGGCTCGTCAGTTGCCGGCCGACGCCAGGGTCAGCAGCGGCAGCACCGGCGCGTAGGATTCGTAACCGTCGCCATCGGCGACCGAGAACATGACGATCGGATCGTTGCCGTTGGCGCTGAATGTGACCGTGCCGTCATCCTGCTCTCGCCAGAACTTCGCCTGCTCGACACCGGGCAACACCCGGCGGCAATTCGCGGCGACCGTCAACAGCGACAGGCCTTGCGAAATCTCGGCGCCACGGGTGACCGCACAAGACGCCTCGTCACCATGGGCTACCAGCCTGTAGGTGCTGGACGAAGGTGCTGGCTCACTGGCTGCGCGGCTTTGACCGCTACCGGCGTAAAACAGCTGGGCGCTGCCTAACAGCGCAGCAATCGCCATCAATGCGGGAAGCGTTTTCATCCTGTTTCTCCGCGCATTTCAAGCGCGCCGTGTTCGATGTCATCAGGAGGAGGCGCGCTTCATCTTGCTGCCATGTGCTGTCAAGGGGACATACACTAGCCAAGGAGGCAGAATGATTCCGAAGGGTTAAGCTGAAGTTAACAATAGGGCGGTCACGGCCTCGCCTTGACGTTTGCCGTCTCCGGCACCGGCGTCAGCGCCTTGCGCTGCGAAAACCACGAGACCAGATTGTCGACGCACAGGTCCGCCATGGCGCGGCGGGTGTGCTGCGAGGCCGAGCCGACATGAGGCAAAAGCGAGGTGTTGGGCGCGGCAAGCAACGCCGCAGGCACGTTCGGCTCGTCGGCAAAAACGTCTAGCCCGGCAGCGGCGATGCTGCCGCCGGCAAGTGCGGCGGCAAGAGCTGGTTCGTCGACCGTGCTGCCCCGGCCGATATTGACGAAGACGCCGTTCGGCCCCAGAGCCGAGAGGATTTCGGCATTGACGGCCTTGTCCGTCGAGGCCGCACCGGGCGCCACCGAGATCAGCGTGTCGACCGCCTCGGCGAGACCTTTCAGCGTCGGGTGATAGTCATAGGGCAGGCCTTCGACGCGGCGCCGGTTGTGATAGGCGATGGGCAGTCCGAAAGCATCGAGCCGGCGGGCAATGGCGAGGCCGATGCGGCCCATGCCGAAGATGCCGACATGGCGACCGCGCAAAGTCAGCCGGCTCAGCGGATAGTTGCCGTTGCGCAGCCAATTTCCATCGCGCAGCCAGGCCTCGGCGCGCGGCAGTTCGCGGATGGTATTGATCAACAGGCCGAGCGCCGTATCGGCGACCTCTTCGGTCAGCACATCCGGTGTGTTGGTGACCATGATGCCGCGCCGTGCGGCGTGGTGGACATCGACCGAATCATAGCCGACGCCGAAATTGGCGATAATCTCGAGCTTTGGCAGCGCGTCCATCAACGCGGCGCTTATGCCGCCAAAGGCGGCTATGCCGCGCACGGTAAGGCGCATCTCGTCGGTGACCAGCGACGGATCGGCGCGTTCGATCCGGACGCGGCTGAACGCCCCGTCGATGCGGCCGACCGCATGGTCGTTGAACTGGCCCGGCACCAGAATGGTAACAGCTTGCTGGTCGGTTTTTGTCATGCACGTTCCACCGGTTTGCCGGTCGACTGGCGCACATGCAGTTCCGGCTTGATCAGTTCCTGCGACGGCCGCACCGTCTGTCCGTTGAGTTTGTCGAGCAGCGCGCTGGCAGCGCGGCGGCCAACCTCACGCTGGCCGTTCCAGACCGTGGTTAGCGCCGGCGTCGCGATCGCCGCCTCCTCGAGGTCGTCATAGCCCGTGACCGAAATGTCGATGCCCGGCACCAGACCAGCGCGGGCAATGCCGTTCATCAGGCCGATGGCTACGAGGTCGTTCCAGCAGCAGGCCGCGGTCGGCCTGTCCTTTAGCGCCAGGAACTGCCCGGCAGCCTCGAAGCCGGCCTGCTTGGTGCGCGGGCCCGCGATACGCCAGGACGGCCTGACCTCAAGCCCCGCCGCCTCCATGGCGTTGACATATCCCTGATAGCGGTCGCGGCCGGTCGACGTCTGATCGGTACCGCCGATCATTGCGATGCGCTTGTGGCCAAGCGAGATCAGATGGTTGGTGGCAAGCCCGGTGCCATAGGCATCGTCGCCGCGAAACACCGGCACGTCGGCACCTTCGACGGTGCGTGCAATCAGCACTGCCGGGAGACCGTTCTCCTCGGCCATGATTATGTCTTCGGGCGGCGTGCCGATGGCCGGCGACATGATGACCCCGTCAGCGCCGAGCTGCAGAAGCGTGTCGATGAAAGTGCGTTGTTTCTCGAGCTGGTCGTAGTGGTTCGACAGGATGAAGGTTTGCCGGCTGCGGTCGAGCTCGCTCTCTATCGAACGCAATATCTCGGCAAAGAACGGGTTCATGATGTCGTGGACGACGACGCCGACTATGCCCGAGCGCGAGGTGCGCAGGCTGGCGGCGCGGCGGTTGTAGATATAGCCGATGGCGCGGGCATGTTCCTTGATGCGGTCGCGGGTGCCGCCGGCGACCAGCGGGCTGTCGCGCAAGGCCAGCGAGACCGTGGCCGTGGACACGCCGAGCGCATCCGCGATGGTCGAAAGCTTGATCTTCTGTGCCAGCGCCCTGGGCTCCCGAAGCAATTTAAACTGTTTAAAGGCCGGCTCTTATGCCATCGATTCCGAGCAAATCAAAGTTTTTTTGCCAGCGCTTCCGCCTCCGCGTCCAGCGTTGCGCGGTTGCGCAAACGAAGCCGGTGCTCACGGTGAACGATGTAGAGGCCGCTGGCGACGATGACTGTGGCACCGACCAGCGTCCAGCGATCGGGAAACTGGTTGAAGACGATCAGGCCGGAGATGATCATCCAGATCATCTGCGAATAGGGATAGGGAGCCAGGGCCGTGGTGGTGGCAAGGCGATAAGCCTGCACAAGAAGCCAATGACCGATGGCGCCGAAGACGCCAAGCATCAGCAATATGAACCAGTGCCAGCCATCCTGCGGCAGCGAAGGCGAAAACGGCAGTGTCGGCAAAAGCAGCACGGCCGGCGCCAGCGCCGAAAACAGGATGAGGCTTTCCGAGGTTTCCGTAGCCGACATGCGGCGCGTCATGATGACGTAGAAACTGTTCGACAGCATCGAGCCGAGCGCAAAGAGATGGCCGACGCCAAAAACGCCGACGCCCGGCCGGGTGATGACGAGGACGCCGACAAAGCCGCTCATGATCGCCAGCCAGCGCCGCCAGCCGGCCCATTCGCCGAGCAACGGACCGGCAAGCGCGGTGATCACCATCGGGCCGAAGAAGTAGATCGAGGTGGTTTCCGCCAGTTGCAGCGTCCGCAGCGCCAGAATGTTGAACATCGTCGATCCGAACAGGAGCAGACCGCGCGTGATGTGCGCCGGCAGGTTGGCGGGACGAAAGCGCAGCGGCTCACGCCATCCGCGCAGAAAAACGCCGACGATCAGCACATGGACCGCGAAGCGGGTCCACGCGACGATCAGCGCCGAGACGCCGGCCAGGACAAGGTACTTGCTGCTGGTGTCGAGGAAGGTGAAAAACACATAGACGGAAAGCATGCACAGGATCGCCGCCGGCGATGTCGCGCTTTCGTCATGTCTTGGGGAAGCATTCAATTTCAGGCCGGACGGGAAGCAAGGCAGTCCTTCACCCATGCGGGAATTGTCGCCCGCGGGCAAGCCAAAAGAGGCTGGCACAACGACAGGCTCACGTTTTGTTGCTGGTGGCCGGCGAGTCAGGCGTGCATGCGGGCGCCCTTGGTGATCTTGTCGACGAGTTTCTTTTCGGCGCGAAGCGCAATGCCGACCACCTTGGCATCCTCCGGCGCAAATTCGGCAAAGACGGCACGGTTGGCCAGATCATAACCAGTCGAAAACATTTCCTCGACATAGAGCGATACCGTCACACCACGCTCCAGCGCCCGCCGCTGGATCGCGCCGAGTGTCTGGCCGTCCGCCGAAAGCACGATGACCGGCTGGATCGACAGCGGGTTGTAGATGTTGCCGGCGCGATCACGGTAGGGGTCGCCGATAATGTCGGGAAATTGCGCGACGATGCCGCTGGTCAGAAAGGCGGTGACATTGAGCTTTTGCCAGACGGGAAGATCATCCTTGAGCACGATTGCAAATTTCGTATCGAACATGCGACAGTTTCCAATCCGAAAGGGGCCAATCCGAGGCTGCGAGAAAAGCGATGCCGCACGGTCTAGACGGGGAAGCCTTTCAGGGTCTTGGACGTTTGTGCGTGGATGCAGCCGAAAACTGCATCGTACCGGCACCCCGTGCTGCCGGCATGGAACGCATCGAGGCCCGGTTCCACGGCAACGCCTTCGATCTCCATCGCCACGACACCTATGCGATCGGGGTGACGCTTTATGGCGTGCAGCGCTTCCGCTATCGCGGCCAAATGCATCTGAGCCTGCCTGGCCAGATCATTATCCTTCATCCCGACGAACTGCACGATGGCGGTGCCGGCACCGAAGACGGCTTGCGATACAGAATGCTCTATTTGGAGCCGTCCCTGATGCTCGATTGTCTCGGCGGCGGATCACTGCCGTTCGTCAGGAATGCCGTTGTGACAGACCGCGATCTGCTTTCGGCGCTCGGGCCGCTGGATCAGCAACTGGACGAGCTGTTTGTCGTCGATTTCATGACGCAGCTTATGCAAAGCCTGGCCCGGCACGCCGGTCAGCCGGCGAAACCGGTAGCGAAAACGGCGTGGCGCGCCGCCAGCCTGGCGCGCGACTATCTGGAGGAAAATGTCGCGCGGATTGTACGTTCAGACGAATTGGAGGCGATAACCGGGTTGGACCGTTATGCCCTGTCGCGGCATTTTCGCGCGACCTTCTCGACCAGCCCGCACCGGTTCCTGTTGATGCGCCGGCTTCAGCGAGCCCGTCGGATGATCGAAGCCGACGAGCCGCTGGCGCAAATCGCCATCGCCGCCGGCTTCAGTGATCAAAGCCATTTCAATCGGCATTTCAAGAAGGCGTTCGGCGTCACACCGGGACGTTGGTCGGCACTGACGCGGCGGCCGTCAGCGGCGAACGCGTGAGCTATTCAAGCATCTTTTCTTCTATATCCAGGTCGTCATCCGGGAGCACCATTTCGCCGTTCGACAGGTTCGCCTCGACGCGGGCAAGCAGCTTGAACAGCGCTTTCTGATCCTTCTTGTCGAGACCCTTCAATGCCTGCTTTTCGGTCTTCTTCACCGATTTCTCGATGGCGTGGATGATTTCGCGGCCGGTGTCGGTGAGGAAAATATGCGCCTGGCGGGCATCGGCGGAGGAGGCGCGCTTTTCCAGAAAACCCTGTGCCTGCAGCCGGTTGATGGTCTTGGTGATGGTCGGCGGACGCACGCCGAGGCGGCCGGCAAGGTTGCCGGGCGTCTGCCCGTCCTCGCGGTCGAGCGCCAGCATGATCTGGTCCTGGCCGGCATAGAAACCATGCGCCAGAAGCCGGGCGGCGAGCGCCGTGCGCGCCAGCCGCGCCGCCGAATGCAGCCGGCTCATTGTTGCAGTCTTGTCCGCCTTGGCCATGCTCATCCCTCCTCGGCCGAACCGGAGCGGACAGCATAGAAGCAGGCCGCCGGTTGGCAATGACCATCGAAAACATTCCGGCTCGGAAAATAGCTTTGCCGGCAAGCATCGCGGTGTTCGCCGTGGCTAATGCCAGATGTTTATTTCAGTTAGATGACAAACGACTTTCTGGAAGGGCTGGATGGGACATGACGAGGCGTTCTCAACCGGCCTTCACCGCGACCACCATCAAGGCCTGAAAGGCGTCCGCCATTTCCCGCAGCGCTGCCTGCGACAGCAGCCCGGCCTGCCGCGCAATGCCGTCCCGCGCGTTCGATGTATCGCGTTTGCCCGGGCGATCTTTATAGGGCGCGACGGTGGCGAATATCTGCTCGCTGAGGCTGTCGGGGAAGAACATCTGGCCGGTCATTACCGAGCGGTCGTCAGGGAAAATCTTGAAATGGATGTGGGTGGTGCGGCCGCGATACCAGCCGGGATAGATGGTGGCGAAAGAAGCGATGCCGCTTTCATCGGTTCTCTGCCAGCCCCGCAGAAAACTCTGGCCGGACGTGTCGATATCCTGCCCGTCGCCCTGTCCGGGATAACCAGAATAGGCGCCCTGGGCGTCGCAATGCCAGATGTCGACGCGTGCGCCGGGAAGCGGCCGGCAGGCGGCGTCGACGATTTGCAGCCGCACATTGAGGGCGATGCCCTTCTTGCCCTCGGTGATATCGGCGCGTTCGAGCTTCGGGTCGAAATAGAACGGCCCTTCAGCGACCTCGGGCGTGATGGCGCAGACGCCGGCACCTGCTTCGAACAAAGCAAGCCCGGCATAGGGCGAAACCTTCCCGGCCCTTGCACCGGCGGGCAGGAATATGCCGCCAGCGGTAACCGCAACGAGACGGAGCGCCTGCCGACGGCTTAGTGGCAAGGACTTGTCGGACATCTGGCGTCTCTTCAATTCGAACAGCCCTCGTGAATGACCCTTTGCCTGTCTAAGCCCACCGCCAACCCGCGCCAATGAAAGTTCGGCAATGTGAGGAAAGTTCGGCAATACCAGCCTCTCTTTGGTCCACCGGTTTGGCTCGTGCAAAAGCCGAGCACACATCCTATATGGAGCCGACAATCCCTATTCGAGGCACAATATGAGCGACGCACAGACGCAGATCCCCGTAACCGTCCTCACCGGCTATCTTGGCGCCGGCAAGACGACACTGCTCAACCGCATCCTTTCGGAAAACCATGGCAAGCGCTACGCGGTCATCGTCAATGAATTCGGCGAGATCGGCATCGACAACGAGCTAATCGTGGAATCCGACGAGGAAATCTACGAGATGAACAACGGCTGCATCTGCTGCACCGTGCGCGGCGACCTGATCCGCGTCGTCGAAGGCCTGATGCGCAGACCCGGCCGCTTCGACGCCATCGTCGTCGAGACCACAGGCCTCGCCGATCCCGTGCCGGTAGCGCAAACCTTCTTCATGGACGACGATGTGCGTTCCAAGACCAGGCTCGATGCGGTGGTGGCGCTGGTCGACGCCAAGCACTTGCCGCTGCGCCTCAAGGATTCCCGCGAGGCCGAGGACCAGATCGCCTTTGCCGACGTCGTCGTGCTCAACAAGACCGATCTCGTCACCCCCGAAGAGCTGAGCAAGGTTGAGGCAACGATCCGCGCCATCAACCCGGCGGCACGCATCCATCGCACCACGCGCGCCAGCGTGGCGCTGTCCGAGGTGCTGGATCGCGGTGCGTTCGACCTGTCCCGAGCGCTGGAGAACGATCCGCACTTCCTCGAGGCTCATGACGATCACGACCATCATGATCATGATCATGACCACCACCACCATGATCACGACGGCCATGATCACCACGATCATGACGGCCATCATCATGCGCACCCTTCCGACATCCATGACGTGACCATGCAGTCGGTGTCGCTGCGCGGTGGCGAGATGGACCCGAAAAAGTTCTTCCCGTGGATCGAGAAGGTCACCCAGATGGAAGGCCCGAACATCCTGCGGCTGAAAGGGATCATCGCGCTGAAAGGCGATGACGAGCGCTATGTCATCCAGGGCGTGCACATGATCATCGAGGGCGACCACCAGCGCGCCTGGAAGGACGGCGAGAAACACGAGAGCCGGCTGGTGTTCATCGGACGCGAACTCGATGCCGAGCGGCTGAAGACAAGCTTCGAGGCCTGCCAGGCCGCTTGATTTAGCTGCCTTCTTCCTTTCCCCCTTGTGGGAGGAGGGGCAGCCGCAACGCTGGCGCTCTCTACTCACGACGATCCGAAGCACGGGTTGAGACGGGCAGCTCAACCCCTTAAGGGTGAGGTAGCAGAAACCTCGGACGGAACTATCTCTCATGCCCACAGTCGCCCCGCTCGATCTCGAAGGCCACTGCCTCGCCGCCGTGTTCCTCGGCGACGTGCCGCACTTTGCGCTGGCTGACGGCACAATCCATCGGCTCGACCACGGCCACAAGACGGTGCAGGCCAATGACGGGATGCTCGCCGCCTTCCATGATGCGGCGAACGACCGGCTGATCACCGGTGGTGAGGACGGCAGGATCTTTGGCGTGACCGCTGGCGGCAATACCGCGGAATTGGCGACCGCAGGCAAAAAATGGATCACCAGCGTCGCCGCCGGGCCGCAAGGCGCTGTTGCCTATGCTTCGGGCAAGATTGTCTATGTGCGCTTTGCCGACGGCAAAACCAGGGAATTCTCGCATCCGCGCTCGGTCGAGGGGCTGGCCTTCTCGCCCAAGGGCATGCGCGTCGGCGTTGCCCGCTACAATGGCGCGACGCTGCATTTCCCGGCCGCCGACGGCAAGCCGGTCGAACTCGAATGGGCCGGTGCCCACACCGGCATCACCTTCTCGCCGGACGGCGGCTTCGTCGTCACCACCATGCAGGAAAACGCGCTGCATGGCTGGAAGCTCGCCGACGGCAAGCACATGCGGATGTCCGGCTACCCCGGCAAGGTCAAAAGCCTGTCGTGGAGCGCCAAGGGCAAATGGCTGGCGAGTTCCGGCGCGCCGGCGGCGATCGTCTGGCCGTTTTCGGGCAAGGACGGGCCAATGGGCAAGGCGCCGCTGGAACTCGGCACGCGCGGCAATGCGATGGTCACCTCCGTCGCCTGTCACCCGAGCCAGGACGTCGTTGCTGTCGGCTATGATGACGGCATGGTGATGGCGGTGCGCTTCGCGGACGCCAGGGAAGTGCTGTTGCGCCGGCCGGGCAAGGGCGCCGTCACCTCGATGATGTGGGACAGGCAAGAGCGCCGCGTCGCCTTTGGCAGCGCCGCGGGTGACTGCGGCGTCATCGATATTTCGGCGTAGCCTGTTACTTACTCGGCTCCGCAAGATACTTTGCCGGTCAATTCATCCGGTTTGCCGTCCTTTTCGGCATCAGCCGTAACATCATAGATTGAGAGCAAATAGCGGCCGTCATAGACGCCTTCGTCGCTGGCCTTGGTCAGGATCGCCAGTTCGACATAGCCGTAGGCGTTCTCGACCTGCCGTTCGTGGTAGACGAGCAGCCGCAGTTCCTTGTTGTCGAGCCAATATTGCGTGAGGTTCTGATCCCCGAACACCGTCTTGCGCAGACTGTCGGCAGCCGGCCTGCCCAGAATTTCGAGCTCGCCGCTAAAATTGAAGGTCGGCCCGCCCATGCCTCTGGTGACCCCGGCACCGACCTGAAATTTGACGGCTGCATCCTCGGCGGAACACCAGATGCCGCCCGACCCCAGAGCCGCACCAACCGACGACAGCAGCGTTGCTGCGCAGACGATCGCCCGCACCATCTTGTCCCCTCCGGCCGAAGTACCATTGGCGCCCGAAGGCGGCTCGCGGTCAAGCGCCTGTTTCCATTTAAATGACCGCTGACCCAACACAGGGCAGCCGCCCGGCCAATTGCGGTGGCGGATGCCGATTGTCTAAACTGCGACTGAGAGGGGCCGCCATGAACGTCATCGACCATGCAAGGACTTCCATCGGCGGCATCGGCCCGGCCCGGATCGCCGAGTTGTACGAGACCGAGGCAGAAGTCTTCCGCCAGGCGCGGCCGAAATCGATGGCCATAATCGGCAATGGCTTGCCCGGCTTCTTCGGCGGCGTGCCGATGCACTGGATGAACGACTGGCCGACGCCTTTCCCGATTCTGGTCGACAGCGCCAGGGGCGCCACGATCACCGACATCGACGGCAACCGACTGGACGATTTCTGTCTTGGCGACACCGGCTCGATGTTCGGCCATTCGCCGCCGCCGGTCGCCCGCGCCATCCGCCGGCAGGCCGGACGCGGCCTGACCTATATGCTGCCCAGCGAAGACGCACTGGCCATCGGACCGCTGCTGCAACAGCGCTTCGGCCTGCCTTTCTGGCAGATCGCAACGACGGCGACCGACGCCAACCGCTTTGCGCTGCGGATTGCCCGCGCCGTCACCGGCCGCGAGAAGATCCTGGTCTTCAACGGCTGCTATCACGGCTCGGTCGATGAGACTATGGTGCGGCTGGTCGACGGCAGACCGGTCAACCGGCCGGGATTGGCCGGCGAGTTCCGCGACCTGACGCGGGCAGCCGATGTCGTCGAGTTCAACGATCTGCCGGCGCTCGACGCGGCACTCCGGGGCAACGATGTCGCCTGCGTCATCACCGAGCCGGTGCTGACCAACTCCTGCATGGTGCTGCCCGAAGCCGGCTTTCATGATGGGTTGCGGCGTCTTACTCGTGCGACCGGCACGCTGCTGCTAACCGACGAGACGCATACCATCTCGACCGGTCCCGGCGGCTATACGAGAAAATTCGGGCTGGAGCCTGATCTGTTCGTGCTCGGCAAGCCGATCGCCGGCGGCGTGCCGGCCAGTGTGTGGGGGATGAGCGAGGACGTCGCGACCCGCTATGCCGCCTATAACAGGGTGAAGGAACCGGGCTATTCAGGCATGGGGACGACACTGTCGGGCAATCCGCTGCAATTCGCGGCGATGCGCGCCACATTGGAAGAGGTGATGACCGACGAGGCCTACGGCCATATGGATCATCTGGCGCGGCGGCTCGACGCCGGACTGACCGCCGTCATCGACCGCTACCGGCTGCCCTGGCATGTCTCACGTGTCGGCGCCCGCGTCGAGTTCATCTGCGCGCCCGGCCCGCTGAGGAATGGCGGCCAAGCGGAAGCAGCCCATGCGCCCGAACTCGAAGCGGCGATCCATGTCGCGCTGGTCAATCGCGGCGTGTTGATCGCGCCCTTCCACAACATGATGCTGATCTCCCCGGCCACGAGTGCGGCCCAGGTGAACCGGCTGATCACCGCCTTCGCGGCGGTTGCGGCCAGGCTCACGGCGTGAGACAAGCTTGCGACATGAGAGAAGCACGCAAGCCAGATTTGAGTTCCATCGTGACGTCACCTTCGGGTTCCACGCCCGCAGAGGCGCGAGCCTTTCTCGAGGCCCATCCCGAGATCGAAGCCTTCGATATCGTGCTGACCGACGCCAACGGTGTCGGGCGCGGCAAGATCGTGCGCCGGCACGAACTGATGAGCATCTTCGAGAACGGCCGGCACATGCCGATCTCGATCCTCGGCCTCGATATCACCGGCGAGGATGTGCACGAGACCGGGCTGATCTGGACGACTGGCGACGGCGATCTCCGGGCATGGCCGATCCCTGGCACGCTGGTGCCGCTGTTCGGCACGCAGCCGCCGCGCGGCCAGGTGCTGATGGCGATGTACCATCTCGACGGCCAGCCAATGTCGTCCGACCCGCGGTTGGCGCTCGCCCGCCAGGTAGATATGCTTGCGGCCAAGGGCCTGCATCCGGCCGGCGCCTTCGAACTCGAATTCTTCCTGCTCGCCAACGAGCGCGATGCCGAAGGCAAGGTGCAGCCGGCGCACGCGGTGCTCGACGGACGCCGCTCGGCCAAGACGGAGGTCTATTCCGTCGATCATCTGCACGGCATGGAGCCGCTGTTTTCCGACATCTATGCTGCAGCCAAGGTGCAAGGCATCCCGGCCGAGACGGTCATTTCCGAATATGCGCCGGGCCAGTACGAATTGACGCTCAACTACCGCAAGGATGTGATGCGGGCGGCTGACGATCTCGTCATGCTCAAGCGTCTGGTGCGGGCGCAGGCGCGCCGTCATGGTGTCACCGCTTGCTTCATGGCCAAGCCGATCGAGAAATATGCCGGCTCGGGCATGCATTTTCATGTCTCGCTGCTGGACGATGCCGGCAAGAATGTCTTTGCCGAAACCGGCGGTGAAAGCTGGTCGCTGCCGCTGCTGCGCGGCCTCGGCGGACTGATCCAGACGATGGCGGAATCGATGCTGGTCTTCGCGCCGCATGCCAACTCGTGGCGGCGCTTCGTCTCGCAATCCTATGCGCCGGTGGCGCCGACCTGGGGCGTCAACAACCGTTCGGTGGCACTGCGTGTGCCGGCCGGCGACGCAAAAAATCGGCGCATCGAGCACCGGCCGTCGGGCGTCGACGCGAATCCTTACCTGGTGGCAGCAACGGTGCTGGCAGGCATCGTCAAAGGCCTTGACGAAGGCCTCGACCCCGGTCCCGAAACCACGGGCAATGGCTACGAATCCGCCGTCACGCGCACGACGATGCCGGTCGACTGGCGTGCCGCGATCGAGGCCGCAAGGGCGTCGAGCTTCCTCAAGGGCGCATTGGGCGAAGACCTGCACCGGACGTTCGTGGCAATCAAGCAATCGGAATATCTGCGCGTGGCGCGCACGGTCAGCGAACTGGATTATCACCTCTATCTGCACGAGGTGTAGGGCATCACATCGTCGGCCATCCGCCGTCGAAGGCGCATGCGGAATAATTTCAGCGGAACCTTCGGCGGGCTTTTCTCATTGCGTATCTGATTGCAGGAGCGAACAAGGCCGCCTTAGTCATGATCGCCAGGATGCAGACAACCCCGACGCCGCACCATGCCAAGGTGCAGGCAAGAAGCTTGCCTGCAAGCAAGTCTCCGGAAACGACAGAAATCGACGCCAGAACGATTCCTGAACTGCGCGAAACGGCCAAGATCTGCCGCCGCTGTCCGCTATGGCACGACGCCACGCAGACCGTGTTCGGTGAAGGCCCTGATAAAGCCAAGGTGATCTTCGTCGGCGAACAGCCGGGCGATCAGGAGGATCTGGCGGGCAAGCCTTTCGTCGGTCCGGCCGGCAAGGTGTTCGACGCGATCCTGGACGATGCGGGCGTCGATCGGCTGAAAGTCTACGTCACCAACGCGGTCAAGCATTTCAAGTTCGAGCCGCGCGGCAAGCGGCGCATCCACTCGAAGCCCAACGCCGGCGAGGTGCAGGCATGCCGCTGGTGGCTCGACAAGGAGATCGATCTGATCAAGCCCAATCTGGCGGTAGCGCTCGGCGCGACGGCGGCGCAGGCGCTGCTCGGCAAGGTGGTGCCGATCATGAAGATGCGCGGGGCGGTGGTGGAGCGCGACGATGGCTTGCGTGTCTTCGTCACCATCCACCCGTCCTTCATCCTGCGCATTCGCGAGCCGGCGGATAAGCAGGCAGAACGCGACCGGTTCCTGCAGGATATGAGAGCGGTGAAAAAGCTGATGGCCGCCTGAGCTATTTGATCAATATCGCCCGGAAATCGTTGACGTTTGTGCCGGTCGGACCGGATACGAAAAGGTCATCTACGGCATTGAATGCCGTCCAGGCATTGTTGCCGGCAAGCATGGCCTTGGCATCGACGCCCGCCTTACGCATCCGCGACACCGTCGAGCCGTCGGCGAAGGCGCCGGCATTGTCTTCCGAACCGTCTATGCCGTCAGTGTCGGCGGCCAGTGCGTGCACGCCGACTATGCCGCTGATGCCAATGGCGAAGGCGAGCAGGAATTCCGAGTTGCGGCCGCCTTTGCCTTTTGCACGCAGGGTCACCGTCGTCTCGCCGCCGGACAGGATCAGAACCGGTTTTGCAAACGGCCGGTTGCGCGTTGCCACTTCGCGCGCGATCGCGGCGTGGACGCCGCCGACCTCACGCGCCTCGCCTTCGATGGAATCGGAGAGAATGACCGCCTGAATGCCTTGGCGCTTCGCTTCGGCCGCTGCGGCTTCCAGCGAGACGCCGGCGGAAGCGATCAGATGCACCTCGTTGCGGATAAAACGCGGGTCGTCCGGTCGTGGCGCATCGGCCGCCGGCGAATTGATATGCGCCATGACCGAAGCCGGCAGGTTCATGCCATAGGCAGCGATCGACGCCAATGCGTCCTTACGACTGCCTATATCCGGTACGGTCGGACCAGAAGCGACCAGAGCCGGATCGTCGCCCGGAATGTCAGAAACAACCAGCGAGACCACCTTGGCCGGATATGCGGCGGCCGCCAGCCTGCCGCCCTTGATCGTGGAAAGATGTTTGCGGATGGTGTTCATCGCGGCGATCGGCGCGCCGGAGGCGAGCAGCGCCTCGCTGACGGCGATCTCGTCGGCCAGCGTCAGGCCTTCGGCAGGTGACGGCAGCAGCGCCGAGCCGCCGCCCGAAATGAGCGCCACGACGAGGTCGTCCGCAGTCAGTCCCTGGACTTTTTCGAGCAGCCGCCGGGAAGCTGCGAGCCCCGCGGCATCCGGCACCGGATGCGCCGCCTCGATGATCTCGATGCGCCGGCAGGCCGCGCCATAGCCGTAGCGGGTGACGACCAGCCCTTCGATCGGCCCGTCCCACACCTTCTCGAAAGCCGCCGCCATCTGCGCCGAGCCTTTTCCTGCACCGATGACGATCGTGCGGCCCTTCGGCCTTGCCGGCAGATGATCCTTGATCGTCCTCTGGGGATCGGCGGCGGCAACGGCGGCGTTGAAGATCGAAATGAGAAAGGATTTGGGGTCTACCTCTGTCATTTTGCTTCCGCCGGCAATGCCAGCTCGCGCGCGTCGATGCGGAGATGCTCACACAGCGCATCGACGACCACGCCATGGTCCTCACGCTCCGGCAGGCCGGAGACGGCGATCACGCCAATGACGCCGGCGCCCTTGACAGAGATGGGAAAGCCGCCGCCGGCCAGCACGTAGTCGGCAGTATCCAATCCCTCGCCTGGCTTGAAGCTGCGGTCGGGGCGCTGCTGCTCCAGCACCATGCGGTAGGTGCTTTTCAGGAACCGCCGCACCACGTTGATCTTGCGCCGCGCCCAATCCGGATTGGAAGCGTTCGAGCCGGGCATTGCCGCATAGAACAGCGGCCGGTCGAAGGTTCTGATATCGACGATGATCGGCAGGTTTTCCTTGAGAGCCCGGTCGCGGATCGCCGAGCCGATCTCGAAAGCGACGGCTTCATCGAAGCCCGAAAAGACAAGCGTGGCTTCCTGTTTCTTGATCAGAGCGATGTCGTCCGCAACGGCCATGTCGTTCCCCTGTCAACTTCGCCGCACGCTTTGCCGGATGGCTGCCGCACGGTCAAGCCGGTCGCATGCGACAGCTAAACCGCCATGTCCGTCTTGGCCGCGCGGCCGGCGACATAGACCTCGCGCACGGCGCGGTCGTCGCCGAGCGTCTGCAGCAGAAACAATTCCTCGGCGAGCGTGTCCGCCGTCTCCACCCGCAGCCGCATCGCCGGCGTGGCGCGGGCGTCGAGCACGACGATATCTGCGTCGCTGCCTTCCTCGAGGGTGCCGATCTTTTCCGCAAGCGACAGCGCCTCGGCATTGCCGCGGGTCAATTGCCAGAACGACTGGAACGGATTGAGCTTCTCGCCGTTCAGCGCGATCACCTTGTAGCCCTCGTCCATGGTGCGCAGCATCGAATAGTTGGTGCCACCGCCGACATCGGTGGCGGCGGCGATGCGAAGCGGCTTCTCGCGGCGGCGATAGCGCTGATAATCGAAAAGGCCCGAGCCGAGAAACAGGTTGGAGGTCGGGCAGAACACCGCCACCGAGCCGCTATCGGAAAGTGCGTCCGCCTCGCGTTCCGAGAGATGGATGCAATGGCCGAACAGGCTTCTTCGGCGGAGCAGCCCGTAATGCTCATAGACATCGGTATAGTCGCGCGCCTGCGGATGAAGCTGCTGCGTGAAGGCGATCTCGGCGTGGTTTTCCGACAAATGCGTCTGCATGTGCAGATCAGGATATTCGCGGCAGAGCGCGCCCGCCATCTCCAATTGCTCGGGCGACGAGGTGATGGCGAAGCGCGGGGTGATGGCATAGTGCTGGCGCCCCTTGCCGTGCCACTCCTCGATCAACGCCTTGCTGTCGTCATAACCCGATTGCGGCGTGTCGAGCACGCCTTCCGGCGCGTTGCGGTCCATCATCACCTTGCCGGCGATGTTGAGCATGTTGCGGTCATGCGACTCGGCAAAGAACGCTTCGGCAGATTCCTTGTGCACCGAGCAATAGGCGGCGACAGTCGTCGTGCCGTGGCGCAACACTTCATCCAGGAACAGCCTGGCGATACGGCGGCCATGCTGGGCGTTCTGGAATTTGGTCTCTTCCGGAAAGGTGTAGGTGTTCAGCCAGTCGAGCAGCTCGGCGCCGAAGGAAGCGATGACCTGCATCTGCGGAAAATGCGCGTGCGCATCGATGAACCCGGGCAGCAGCAGATGTGGCCTATGGTCGATCTTTTTTGTTCCCTCGCCCGCCTTTTTCTCGACTTCGGCATAGGCGCCAGCGGCAACGATCCTTCCGTCGCGCATCAGCAGGCCGCCATCTTGCTCGTAGCGCCAGGCGGAATGGTCGTCGATAGTTTCTGGCCAACGCAAAAACGACAGCGTGCGGCCGCGCAGGAGCGTGCTGGTCATGCTATTTCCCCGCGCCTTCGAACCAGGCTACCAGCAGTGCCCGTTCCTTGTCGGTGATCTGGGTGACGTTGGCGGGCGGCATGGCGTGGCTGCGTCCGGCCTGCAGGTAGATCTCGCCGGCGTGCTCGGCGATGCCGGCATCGGTATCGAGCATCACGCCCTTAGGCGCGTGGTAAATGCCCTCGTAGGACGGCTCCGCCGCATGGCACATCGAACAGCGGCCAAGCACCGTATCACGCACGGCGGGAAAATGCGCCGAGGCGACGTAGACCTGTGCCGCCGAGGACGTTTTGACCTCGCCGGTCAGCAGCTTCGGTGCCGTCGACAGCCAGATGATGACGACGAACAGGACGGCGGCGGCCAGCCAGGTCCAGGTCGGATTGCCTTTGCGCGCATGCCTGGTGTTGAAATAGTGCCGGATCAGCACGCCGATGATGAACACCAGCGAGGCAATGACCCAGTTGAACTCTGTGCCGAACGCCAGCGGATAATGGTTCGACAGCATCAGGAACAAAACCGGCAGCGTCAGGTAGTTGTTGTGCAGCGAGCGCTGTTTGGCGATCTTGCCGTATTTCGGATCGGGCTTACGGCCGGCGATCAGGTCGGCGACGACGATCTTCTGGTTGGGGATGATGACCATGAAAACGTTGGCCGACATGATCGTCGCGGTGATGGCGCCGAGATGCAGGAAAGCGGCGCGGCCGGTGAACAGGTGGGTCAGGCCCCAGGCGATGAACACCAGCACGCCGTAGAGCACCAGCATCAGGCCGGTGTCGCTGTTGCCAAGCGGCGAACGGCACAAGAGATCGTAAACCACCCAGCCGACGCCGATCGTCGCCAGCGACAGCAAGATGCCTGCAGGCACCGACATGGCAAGCACATTCGGATCGATCAGGAACAGGTCCGCCCCGGCATAGTAGACGATGCACAGCATGGCGAAGCCCGACAGCCAGGTGGCGTAGGATTCCCATTTGAACCAGGTCAGGTGCTCGGGCATTTCGGCCGGCGCCACCAGGTATTTCTGCACGTGGTAGAAGCCGCCGCCATGCACCTGCCATTCCTCGCCGAAGGCTCCGGCAGGCATGCCCGGACGCTGGCGCAGCCCGAGGTCGAGCGCGACGAAATAAAAGGACGATCCAATCCAGGCGATACCGGTGACGACGTGCAGCCAGCGCACGGCGAAACTCAGCCAATCCCAGAATATCGCGAAATCCATCATGAAAAATCGTCCCTGCCGATCGGCTGACTTTACGGGTTGGAGCGCAAACGAAAAGGGCCGAGACGCGCGATGACTTTCAAAAAAAATTGGAAAATACTAGGCTGATCCTACGCAGCCACATGAGAGCCACGAAAGCCGCATGGCCTATCTCGATAACATCGCCGTTTTCGTCCGTGTCGTCGAGCTCGGCAATTTGTCGGCGGCTGGGCGCGACATGCGCATTTCGCCGGCGGTCGCTTCCAACCGGATCAAGGAGCTCGAGAAGCACCTGGGCGTCAGGCTGTTCAACCGTACGACGCGGCAGTTGATGCCGACCGAGCACGGCACGGTGTTCTACTCCGGCGCCAAGCAGGTGCTGGAGGCGGTCACCGAGGCGGAAGCGGCGGTCAGCGCATTATCCGGCCAGCCGCGCGGCACCATAAAGGTGACAGCGCCGCTCGGCCTCGGGCGGCGGCTGGTAGCATCCGGCATCCCGGATTTCCACGACAGGTACCCCGATATCGAGGTACGACTCCGGCTTTCCGATCACAATGTCGATATCATGAAGGAAGGCATCGACGTTGCCTTCCGGCTGGGCATCATCGAGGATTCCAGCCTCAGGATGCGCGGCATTATGGAATGCGAGCGCGTGCTGGTAGCGGCCCCGCAATATCTGGAAGTGCGCGGCGAGCCGAGCGAGCCGCAGGAATTGATCGGCAAGAAACACGATTGCCTGATGCTGCGCTATTCCGGCGCGCGTGAATATGTCTGGACTCTGCAGACGCCGAACGGCCCGCAAAAGTTCGAGGTGCACGGCCCTTACGATACCGATGATGGCGACGTGCTGACCGGCTGGGCGCTGTCCGGCCGCGGCATCATCAACAAGCCGCGCTTCGAGGTCGAGCCGTTTATCCGCGACCAGCGGCTGAAGGTGATCCTGAGCAACACGCCGCCGACGCCGGTGCAGTTTGCCGCCGTCTACCCACACAAAAAGCTGCAGGATCCGAAGGTGCGGCTGCTGCTCGATTTCATGGCCGAGCGCTGCCAGCGGCTGATCCGGGATATTCTGGCCGGCAAATGATCGCCGGCTGGCCGGTTGCTTTCCGTCCAGCCGACGAGATAATTCCCAAGGAATCTCGCTCAACAGGGAAAAGCGATGGCCGACGGCGCCACAATGTGTCTCGCCGTTTCACTGTCTCCGGAAGCCGCCCCTTCCCATCCGCCCGGCGCCGGCCCGGACTTCAGTCTGCTGGCGCGGTTCGTGCAAGAAGCCGAAGCGGCCGGCCTGGACATGGTGTTGCTCGGCGATTCCGCGCCGGTTGCAAGTGGGCCGAACCGGCAAATGCGCTTCGAAGCGACGACCTTGCTGGCAGCGCTGGCTACGGTGACAAGCAGGATCGGCCTCGTCGCGGCAGCGTCGACGGTCGCCCACCAGCCCTACAATCTCGCGCGTCGTTTCGCCTCGCTCGATATTATCAGCCATGGTCGCGCCGGCTGGAACGCGAGCATGACGCCCGACCCGCGCGAGGCGGCCAATTTCAGCCGGCCGGAAGGGTTTTTCGGCGACGATCTCCGCCTGCGCGCAGAGGAATTCATCGGCATCGTGCAAGGTTTATGGAAAGGCTGGGACGCAGACGCGCTGCTGTTCGACAAAGTTGCCGGCCGCTTCTTCGATCCCGAGAAGATGCACCTTCTCGACCACAAGGGCGAATATTTTTCCGTGCGCGGGCCGCTCAACGTGGCGCGGTCGCCGCAGGACACGCCGGTGCTGGTCATGTCCGGCCTGTCCGAGCCCGCCATGGATATCGCCGCCCGCACCGCCGATGTCGTCCTGCTGGATGAGCCATCGATCGAGCCGGCCAAGTCGGGCGATCTGAAGCGCCGTGCGCTTACTTTGGGGCGCAGGCCGGAGGCGCTGAAAGTGCTGATGAACGTTACCGGCAGCGCCGAAATAACCGCCGCGCCGGACCTTTTTGCGGACAGGCTCGAAGAGTGCTTTCGCTCGAAAGCCTGCGACGGTTTCAACGTCGCCATGCCGTTCACATCGGCGCTCGACGATTTCGTCGGTCTCGTGCTGCCGGAGCTTCGCCGCCGCGGCCTTGTCCGGTCCGGGTACAGCACGACGACACTGCGCGCCCATCTCGGGCTTGCAGGGGAGGATCGGCAATGAGCGCCGGTCGGGGCCAGATGAAGCTCGGCGCCTTCCTGTGGGCGACAGGCCACCACATCGCCGCCTGGCGCCATCCGCAGGCGCATGTCACGGCCGGCATCGACGTCGATCATTACATCCAGCTGGCGCGGACGGCGGAAGCGGCAAAGTTCGACATGATCTTCTGCGAGGACGCCGCCGGCGTGCGCGAGGCCAATGTCAACATCGCCAGCCAAACGTCGCGCTCGATCGGCTTCGAGCCGATCAGCCTGCTTGCGGCGCTCGCGGTGCAGAGGGAGCGCATCGGCCTCGTCTCAACGGCGTCGACAAGCTATAACGAGCCTTACGGGCTTGCGCGAACCTTCCTGTCGCTCGACCATCTGAGCGGCGGCCGAGCCGGCTGGAACCTTGTCACTTCGGCCAGCCAGATCGAGGCCGCCAATTTCGGCTCGACCGGACTGCGCCCACATGCGAACCGCTACGAACGCGCGCGCGAATTCGCTGCCGTGGTTGCTGGCCTTTGGCAAGGCCAGGGTGGACACGAAGGCAGAAGTTTTTCGGCGCGTGACCCGCTCGATCTGCCGCGCTCGCCACAAGGTGCACCGGTTATGGTCCAGGCGGGAGCGTCGGATGAGGGCCGCGATCTCGCCGCCCGGACCGCCGATGTGGTGTTCACTGCGGCGCAAACATTCGAGGAGGCAAAGGCCTTCTACGACGACCTCAAGGGACGGCTGGCGGCCCATGGGCGCGAGCCGGAGGACGTCAAGATCATGCCCGGCGTCGCGCCGGTCGTCGCGGCAAGCGAAGCGGAAGCCCGGGCAAAACATGATGAACTGCAGGAGCTGATACCGGACGATGTCGGTGTCGCGCTGCTTTCCAGCTATCTCAGCATATCCGATCTCGCGCGCTATCCCATCGACGGACCGCTGCCCGAGCTGCCGGCCAGCGAAGGCATGCAGAGCCGGCAGGCGCTCGTCATCGAGCAATCACGCCGCGACAAGCTGTCCATTCGCCAGCTTGCCCGTCATTTCGCCGGCGCGCGCGGCCATTGGCGCGTCGTCGGAACGCCCGCCCAGATCGCCGACGAGCTCGAAGCACGCTTCGAGGGCGGCGCGGCGGACGGTTTCAACGTCATGCCATCCTATTTTCCCGGCCAACTCGATGCCTTTGCCACACTAGTCGTGCCGGAGCTGCAGCGGCGCGGGCTGTTCCGAACGGATTATGAAGGCAGCACGCTGCGCGACCATCTGGGCTTGAAAAGGCCGGCGTAAACGACGAGCGGAACGAAAGTCGGAGATCGCCGTTTTGGGATGCTGTGCCGCGCGGCGATGAGGGCGTCTGCGCGCATGTTCGATTGACCTTCCACAAACTTCGCCCTTTTTTAAACCAAGCGGACGCAACCGCCACAGGAGCCGATCATGGATGCCATCGCCACCCGCAACGACCTGCAATCCAATGCCAAGAAAGAGTGTATCGATCTTCTCAATGCCCGCCTTGCCGACGCCATCGATCTGGCCTTGATCACCAAGCAGGCGCACTGGAACGTCAAGGGACCGCAATTCATCGCCATTCACGAGATGCTCGACACGTTCCGCGAGGAGATCGACGGCCATGTCGACACCATTGCCGAGCGCGCCGTACAACTCGGCGGGACGGCGCTCGGCACATCGCAAGAGGTGTCGAAGGCGACTATGCTCGAGGCCTATCCGACCGACATCCACAAGACCCGGGATCATCTGGCGGCGCTGATCGACCGCTATGCCGCAACCGCCAAGCGGGCACGCGCGGCGATCGACGAGGCGGCTGGCGCGGGCGATGCCGACACCGCCGACATCTTCACCGCCTATTCACGCTCGCTCGACAAATTGCTGTGGTTCCTTGAGGCGCACACGCAGGAGAAGGAATAGCCAAAACGTCAGCCGGCCATCGCCTTGCGGCGAGGGGTTTTGGACTGAGCGGACGGTGCCGCCGCATGGCCGGCCAACGCCGTCATAATCTCGGCTACGGCGAGTGCGGCGATCACCTGCGGGCGCTTGTCCTTAACGGCATCGCCGCCGATCGGCGAGACGAGGCGGGCAAATTCCGCCTCGCTTCCGTCCGCCGATTTCAGGAACCAGTTCCGGAACGTCGCCTTCTTGGTTCTGGAGCCGATCATGCCGACATAGGCGGCATCCCGGCGTTTCAGAGCCTCGGCAACGATCAGGAAGTCCAGCGCATGGTCATGGGTGAGGACAACGAAGGCCGATCCAGCCGGGGCTTCGCGCACCATCGCCTCAGGCATCGGCGTCAGCTTGGTTTCGACTGCTTCCGGCATGCCTTTGAGCGCCTCGGCTCGCGTCTCGACAACGACGATATGCACCGGCAGCAAGGCCATCGCCGAGGCCAGCGCTTGGCCGACATGGCCGCCGCCGAGGATGTAGACATGCGGTAGCTGCGCTTCCTCGGCTTCCGCCGCCGCAACCAGCTTGGCTTCAAGCGCCGGGTCGACCAGCTGGATCAGCAGCTCGACCCTGCCGCCGCAGCACTGCCCGATCTCCGGGCCGAGCGCGATGTCGAGGGTATCCCTCCCCCTTGAGGGGAGGGTGGCGGCGAAGCCGCCGGGTGGGGTCGCTGCGGCAGTGCTCGACGCACCGGCGGTGCCTTCTGAGACGACCCCCTCTGGCCGCTCCGCGGCCATCTCCTCCTCAAGGGGGGAGAAAAGCATCTGCCGCGCTTTGTCGATCGCCATGTATTCGAGCAGGCCGCCGCCGATCGTGCCGAAAGTGGCCGATCCTGAGACGAGCATGAAGGCACCCGTCTCGCGCGGCGTCGAACCTTTTGTCCCCGCCACCTCAACGAAGGCGACCCGGCCGGCGCCGGCAAGAAAGGCTTTCAGGCTCTGCACTTTCGCGTTCATCATTTCGTGTTCCCTATCGGGAAATATAGAGTTTTTCGGCCTGAATTGCACGTTTCCGGGATTCAAGTGCCGGTCTTGGCTTCCCGCTTCAGCCGTTCGATCGCCATCAGCACACGCTCCGGCGTGGCCGGCGGGTCGAGGCGTGGGCAGATCTTGTGGCCGGCAACGCTCGCCACTGCGTCCGACAGCGCATGCAGCACCGACATTGCGAGCGGAAAGGGCGGCTCGCCGACCGCCTTGGAGCGGTACACCGTCGGTTCGCCTGCTTGCGCCCAGTCGGCCAAAGTCACATTAAAAATCTTCGGCCGGTCCGACGCGAGCGGGATCTTGTAGGTCGATGGCGCATGGGTGCGCAGCCGCCCCTTGTCGTCCCACCACAGTTCCTCCGTTGTCAGCCAGCCCATGCCCTGGATGAAGCCGCCCTCGATCTGGCCGAGGTCGATGGCGCGGTTCAGCGAGCGGCCGGTTTCGTGCAGGATATCGGTACGCTCGACGATATATTCGCCGGTCAGCGTGTCGACAGAGACTTCCGAGCACGCGGCGCCATAGGCGAAATAGTAGAAGGGACGGCCCTCGCCCTTGTCGCGGTCCCAATGGATTTTCGGCGTCTTGTAGAAACCCGCCGCTGAAAGCTGGATGCGCGCCATATAGGCCTGCCTGACGAGATCGGCGAAGGCGATCTCCTGGTTGCCGATGCGCACGCGGTTGGGCAGGAACAGCACCTGGTCGCGCGGCACCTGGTATTTCTCGACGGCAAAATTGGTCAACCGGTCCTTGATCTGGCGGGCGGCATTCTGCGCCGCCATGCCGTTGAGATCGGAGCCGGAGGACGCGGCGGTGGCCGAGGTATTCGGCACCTTGCCGGTTGTCGTCGCGGTGATCTTGACCTGATCGAGGTCGATCTGGAACTCTTCCGCCACAACCTGCGCCACCTTGACATAGAGGCCCTGCCCCATCTCGGTGCCGCCGTGATTCAGATGCACCGAACCGTCGGTATAGACATGCACCAGCGCGCCGGCCTGGTTATAATGGGTGGCGGTGAACGAGATGCCGAACTTGACCGGCGTCAGCGCCAGTCCGCGCTTGATGAAGCGGCTGTTGGCATTGAAAGCATCGATGGTGCGGCGGCGCCTCGCATAATTGGAACTCGCCTCCAGCTCGGCGACTATGCGGTGGATGATGTTGTCCTCGACCGTCTGGTGGTAGGGCGTGATGTTGCGGTCTGAGGTGCCGTAGAAATTCTTCTTGCGGATTTCGAGCGGGTCCTTGCCGACGGCAAACGCGACTTCGTCGATGACGCGCTCGGCGCCGACCATGCCTTGCGGGCCGCCGAAGCCGCGAAAGGCGGTGTTCGATACCGTATTGGTGTAGAGCGGCGCCGACTGCGCGTGCACCGCCGGCCAGAAATAGGTGTTGTCGCAATGGAACAGCGCGCGGTCGGTGACCGGGCCGGAGAGGTCGGCCGAGAAGCCGCAGCGCGCCGCGAACATGAAATCTACGCCCAGAATATTGCCCTCATCGTCGAAGCCGACCTCGTAGTCGACGAGGAAATCGTGGCGTTTGCCGGTGGCGATCATGTCGTCGTCGCGGTCGGGCCGGATTTTTACGGCCCGATGATGTTTCTTCGCGGCAATAGCGGCCAATGCCGCAAACTGATTGCCTTGCGTTTCCTTGCCGCCGAAAGCGCCGCCCATCCGGCGGATTTCCACCGTCACCGCGTGGCTCGGCACACCGAGCGCATGGCTGACCATGTGCTGGATTTCGCTCGGGTGCTGGGTCGAGGAATAGATGGTGACGTCGTGGTCCTCGCCGGGGATGGCCAAGGCGATATGGCCTTCGAGATAGAAATGCTCCTGGCCGCCTATGCGCATTTTTCCCTTCAGCCGACGCGGCGCCGCATAGATCGCAGCCGCTGCATCACCGCGCTTTAGCGTCAGCGGCGGCGTGACCAGCTTGTCTTTCCCGGGATCGAGCTCGCCGATATCGGCGACGAACGGCAATTCCTCGTATTCGACCTTGGCCAGCCTTGTCGCGCGGCGCGCTTGCTCGCGGGTTTCAGCGATGACGCAGAAGATCGGCTGACCGAAAAATTGCACCTTGCCGTCGGCCAGCACCGGCTCGTCGTGACGGCCGGTCGGCGAAATGTCGTTCTCGCCTGGCACGTCGCTCGCGGTCAGCACATCGACGACGCCGGGTGCGGCGCGTACCGCCGAAAGATCCATGCTGGTGATGGTGGCATGCGTCGCCGTCGAAAGCCCAAGGCAGCCGTGCAGCGTGCCGGCCGGTTCCGGCATGTCGTCGATGTAAACGGCCGTGCCACTGACATGCTTGTGCGCGGAATCATGGCGCTGGTCAGTGGCGACGCCGCCGGCGATTTTTTGCGCCTTCAGGTTTGGCGTGGCGTGCTTGTTCATCATGCCGCCTCGTGCCGTGATACCTGGATCGGCGCCCGGGTGCCGGTGGTTTCGGCAAAGAAGCGCAGCAGCAGGTTGCGTGCCGCCAGCGCCCGGTATTCGGCGCTTGCCCGCATGTCGGTAAGCGGGGTGAAATCGCCGGCGTACGCGGCCATCGCCGCCTCGACCGTCGCTTCCGTCCAGGGCCTGCCCAGCAATGCCTTTTCGACGCCAAAGGCGCGCTTCGGCGTTGCCGCCATGCCGCCATAGGCGATGCGCACATCCGCCACCGTGCCATCCTCGGCGAGCTTCAGGAAAAACGCGCCCAGCGCTGCTGTGATGTCTTCGTCGCGGCGCTTGGTGATCTTGTAGACGGCAAATTTCGTCTCGCCGGCCGGCACCGGGACATGCACGGCCTCGACGAATTCGCCGGGCTGCCGGTCCTGTTGGCCATAAGCGATGAAGAAATCCTCCAGCGGGATCGTCCGCCGCTTGTCGCCGCGGCGCAGCGTCAGGCGGGCACCGAGTGCGATCAGCGGCGGCGGCGTGTCGCCGATCGGCGAACCGTTGGCGATATTGCCGCCGATGGTGCCCATGTTGCGCACCTGATCGCCGCCGATGCGATCGAACAGCGGGCCCAGCGCCGGGATGCGTTTCGCCAGCGTCGAGAAGGCCTCGCTATAGGTGACACCGGCGCCGATCGAGATGACGCCCTTGTCCTCGGAAATCCCGCACAGACCATCGAGATTGCCGATGAAAATCGCCGGCGCAATATCGCGCATGTGCTTGGTAACCCAAAGGCCGACATCGGTCGAACCCGCGACGATAGTGGCGCCCGGCTCCTTGACCAGCACGCTGGCCAGATCGTCAGCATTGGCCGGCACGATCAGCCGCTTGTTGGCGGAGCCGATCTCGATGCGCGAACCGTCCTTCATCGCTTCGAGCTTGGCCGTAACTGCCTTGCGCTCCGCCGCCAGCGGATCCTTTGCCGCCTTGCCGTAGCTTGAGATGGCGCGTGCGGCGCGCATGATCGCCTCGTAGCCGGTGCAGCGGCAGAGATTGCCCTGCAGCGCCTTTTCTATTGCCGCGTCCGACGGCTCCGGCGACCGCATCCACAGCGCATAAAGCGACATGACGAATCCCGGCGTGCAGAAGCCGCACTGCGAGCCGTGGAAATCGACCATCGCCTGCTGCACGGGGTGCAGCTTTCCTGCGCCGCCGCGCAGATGCTCGACGGTCACGACATGCGTGCCGTCCAGCGAGCCAAGGAAGCGGATGCAGGCATTGACGCTTTCATAGACCAGTCTGCCGGCCGAGAGCCTGCCGACCAGCACCGTGCAGGCGCCGCAGTCGCCCTCGGCGCAGCCTTCCTTGGTGCCGCTCAGCGAGCGGTCGAGCCGCAGCCAGTCGAGCAGGGTCTGGTCGGGTGCAACCGCGCCGAGCGCGACGTCCTCGCCATTGAGGATGAAGCGGATTTCGTTGCGTGTCTTGATCCCGGCCATCTCAGCTTCCCCGGTAGGTCGAATAGCCGTACGGCGACAGAAGCAGCGGGACATGATAGTGCATCGGCTCGGCCATACCGAAGCGGATCGGCACATGGTCGAGGAAGGCCGGTTCCGCCAGTTTTGTCCCTTGCCCGCGCAGATAATCGCCGGCCGCAAAGACCAGTTCGTATTCGCCGGTGCGGAATTCCGCGCCGGCAAGCAGTGGAGCATCGCAGCGGCCGTCATCATTGGTGACAACGGTTTTCAGATGCGTCCGGGCCTGCCCGTCAAGATGATAGAGCTCGATCGACAGACCGGCCGCCGGTTTGCCGGCCGCTGTGTCGAGGACATGGGTCGTCAGGCGCCCGCCTTCGGCTTTCGACGTTTCCGCCACTGGCTGCTCCATTCCCTGAACGGTCGAACACTATTCATGAATTGTGCGCCAATTAAAGGCGATGCATAAGTCCCGGTCGAGCGGAGCGCGACAAAAACACTTTCAAAAATTTCGGGGGAATGCGCAGGCACTCCTTTCGACTATCCTGATCACAATTTCCGGCAGGAGCAAGAATGCGTTACGAACGAGACATGCGCGGCTACGGAGCCAATCCGCCGGATCCGAAATGGCCCGGCGGGGCGCATGTCGCGGTGCAGTTCGTCGTCAATTACGAAGAGGGCGGCGAGAATTGCGTCCTGCACGGCGACAAGGCTTCGGAAGCCTTCCTGTCCGAGATCGTCGGCGCCGCGCCCTGGCCCGGCCAGCGCCACTGGAACATGGAATCGATCTACGAATACGGCGCCCGAGCCGGCTTCTGGCGATTACTGCGCCTGTTCAGCGAGGCACAGTTGCCGATCACCTGCTATGGCGTGGCCACGGCCCTGGCGCGTTCGCCCGACCAGGTTGCGGCGATGCAGGAGGCCGGCTGGGAGATCGCTTCGCACGGGCTGAAATGGATCGACTACCGCGACCATACCCCGGAAGACGAGCGCCGCGACATGGAGGCGGCGATCCGGCTGCATTATCAGGTCACAGGGGCGCGGCCGACCGGCTGGTACACCGGCCGCACCTCGATCAACACGGTGCGGCTGGCGGCGGAAGAGGGCGGCTTCGACTATGTGTCGGACACATATGACGACGAACTGCCCTACTGGTTCGAGCATGTGACACCGGACGGGTCGGCGAAGCCGCAGCTGATCATCCCCTACACGCTCGACGCCAACGACATGCGCTTTGCCACGCCGCAGGGCTTCAATTCGGGCGACCAGTTCTTTGCCTATCTCAGGGATAGTTTCGATACGCTCTATGCCGAGGGCAAGGCAGGGCGGCGGCGCATGATGAATATCGGCCTGCACTGCCGCCTGGTTGGGCGGCCGGGCCGGGTCGCGGCACTGAAGCGCTTCATCGACTACGTCAAATCGCACGACAAGGTCTGGCTGGCACGGCGCATCGACATTGCAAAACATTGGCAGGAGACGCATCCGTTCCGGTTGCCGGCGCTGCGCCCGTCGAAAATGGCATTCGAGGCCTTCGTCCACACATTCGGCGGCGTGTTCGAGCATTCGCCGTGGGTTGCCGAGCGCGCTTATGGGCTGGAGCTCGGCCCGGCCCATGACAGTGCCGGCGGCCTGCACAATGCGCTCTGCCGCGTGTTTCGCGCAGCAAGCGAGGCCGAGCGGCTTTCCGTGCTCAATGCCCACCCCGATCTTGCCGGAAAACTGGCGCAGGCCAGAAGGTTGACGGACGAATCGGCCAAGGAGCAAGCTTCGGCAGGGCTCGACGCGCTGACCGAGAAGGAGCGCGAGCTGTTCGCAAAACTCAATGCCGCCTACGTCACCAGTTTCGGTTTCCCCTTCATCATCGCGGTGAAAGGCAGGACCAAGGCGGAGATCCTGGCCGAGTTCGAAGCGCGTATCGGCAACAGCCACGACGTCGAATTCGAAACCGCCTGCAGACAGGTCGAGCGCATCGCGCTGCTTCGTCTCAAGGACATGCTTCCGCAATAGGCCTTGGCTGCCGCGATAGGCCCTGGCTTCCGCAACAGGCTTGAATTTATGGATATGATGAAAATGGCCGAGCGAACCTATTATGCGCCGCAAGGCGGACATCCCGGCCAGAGTGAATTGCTGACCGGCCGCGCTGTGTTCACACAGGCCTATGCCGTGATCCCCAAAGGCGTGATGCAGGACATCGTCACCAGCGCTTTGCCGTTCTGGGATGGGACACGGATCTGGGTGCTGTCTCGGCCGCTGTCGGGTTTTGCCGAGACGTTTTCGCAATACATCGTCGAGCTCGCGCCCGGCGGCGGCAGCGACCGCCCTGAGCTTGACGCCGCCGCCGAAGGTGCGCTGTTCGTGGTCGAAGGCGAGCTATGCGTTTCGCTTGCCGGCAAGAAACATAGCTTAAGGCCGGGCGGCTTTGCCTTCCTGCCGCCGGCGAGCGGATGGACGGTGCGCAATGAAAGCGGTGCCGCCGTCCGCTTCCACTGGATCCGCAAGACTTATGACGCAGTCGACGGCATCGACCAGCCGCAAGCGTTCTTCGCCAACGAACAGGACATCGCGCCGACGCCGATGCCGGGTACCGAAGGCCGATGGGCGACGACGCGCTTCGTCGATCCGGCCGACATGCGCCACGACATGCATGTCACCATCGTCACGCTCGAGCCTGGTGCGGTCATTCCCTTCGCCGAGACTCATGTGATGGAGCACGGGCTCTACGTGCTGGAAGGCAAGGCGGTCTACCGCCTCAACCAGGACTGGGTCGAGGTCGAGGCCGGCGACTATATGTGGCTGCGCGCCTTCTGCCCGCAGGCCTGCTATGCCGGCGGCCCCGGAAAATTCCGCTACCTGCTTTACAAGGACGTCAACCGGCATGCCAAGCTTGGCGGCGCCGGCGTCGCGAGGCGCGCGCCATGACCCGAATCGTCGCCCGGCCGCTGACCCGCGAGACCTTCGCCGAATTCGGCGACGTCATCGATATGGGCAGCGACAACCATTATCCGATCAATGGCGGCAAGGCCGAGCGCTACCACGACCTCGCCACCGCGGAAGCACGAGGGCCGAATGCGCGCGTGCTGATCTCCATGGTGCGTGGCACGCCCTATGAACTGCCGTTGAAGCTGACAATGGTGGAGCGCCATCCGTTCGGCAGCCAGGCCTTCATCCCGCTGTCACCACGGCCGTTCCTGGTCGTCGTCTGCCATGATGGCGAGGAAGGACCTGGCGAGCCGCACGCCTTCATCACCGCGCCCGGGCAAGGCGTCAACTACCCGCGCAATCTGTGGCACGGCGTGCTGACGCCGATCGGCGACGTCCAGGATTTTGTGGTCGTCGACCGCGGCGGCGACGGCTCCAATCTCGAAGAGTGTCATTTCTCGCATCCTTACGAAATCCATCTTCCCGACGGGAGCCGGTGATGACCGACAGTTCGCTGATCGATCGCCTGCTCGATGTCATCGAGCACGACATCGTGCCGAAGACCGTCGAAGGCGTCGCGCACGGCAACAAACTGTTCGGCGCGGCGATCCTGCGCAAGGACGACCGTTCGCTGGTGCTTGCCGAAACCAACAACGAGATCGAAAATCCGCTCTGGCACGGCGAGATGCACTGCCTGAAGCGCTTCTACGAAATGCCTAAGGCCGAACGCGTCGATACCAAGAACGCGATCTTTCTTGCCACGCACGAACCCTGCTCGCTCTGCCTGTCGGCGATCACCTGGACCGGCTTCGACAATTTCTACTATCTTTTCAGCCATGAGGATTCGCGCGACAGCTTCGACATCCCGCACGATCTGAAGATCCTGAAGGAGGTCTTCACCCTCGATCCCGGCGGCTACAATGCCGAGAATGCCTACTGGAGGAGCTTTTCGATCCGCAAATTGGTGCGATCGCTGCCTGAGACCGAACGCCTGCGACTGGAGACGCGGATCGGCAAAATCTCCGCACGCTACGACGAACTGTCCGGCGCCTACCAGGCTAGCAAGGCCGACAACGACATTCCGCTGAGTTGACGCGGATTGACCAGCCGAATTCGTTGGCTGGCCCACGACGCATCGGCAGCGGCTCCATCATGTGGCCGCATGAAAACCGTCACTGAATTCCCGCGCAAGGTCGTTGAATTTCCCGACATGGGGATCATCATGCCGGACGGCTGCCGGCTGTCGGCGCGGGTGTGGATGCCGGCCGATGCCGCCGACGATCCGGTGCCGGCAATCCTCGAACACCTGCCCTATCGCAAGCGCGACGGCACGATCTATCGTGATCAGCTGACGCATCCCTATTTTGCCGGCCATGGCTACGCCTCGATCCGCGTCGACATGCGCGGCAATGGCGATTCCGAAGGGCTGATGGACGACGAATATTCCGAGCAGGAATTGCAGGACGCTTGCGACGTCATCGCCTGGGCGGCGGACCAGCCCTGGTGCAACGGCAATGTCGGCATGATGGGCATTTCGTGGGGCGGCTTCAACTGCCTGCAGGTGGCGTCTAAGCAGCCGCCAGCGCTGAAGGCGGTCATCAGTCTCTGTTCGACGGTCGACCGCTATGCCGACGACATCCACTACAAGGGCGGCTGCCTGCTGATCGAGAATTTCGGCTGGGCCTCGACCATGCTGTCCTATTCGTCAAGGCCGCCGGATCCGTTGCTGGCCGGCGACAACAGATGGCGCGACCTGTGGCTGACCAGGCTGGAGAACCAGCCCTTTCTGGCACCGCTGTGGCTGAAGCACCAATATCGCGATGCCTATTGGAAGCGCGGCTCGATCTGCGAGGACTATTCCGCCATCCATGCCGCGGTGCTGTCGATCGGCGGCTGGCATGACGGCTATCGCAATACGATTTCCCATCTCGCCGCCAATATCGAGGCACCGGTCAAGGGCATCGTCGGCCCGTGGATCCACAAATACCCGCATTACGCCGCGCCCGAACCGCGCATCGGCTTCCTGCAGGAGGCCTTGCGCTGGTGGGACCGCTGGCTCAAGGACATCGACACCGGCGTCGAGGCCGACCCCGCCTACCGCGCCTATCTCATGGACAGCGTGCGTCCGGCGCGCTGGCATCCCGCGCGGCCGGGCCGCTGGGTCGCTGAATCGGAATGGCCGTCACCCAACATCCGGACGCAAGAGGTTGAGCTTATCGCTGAAGGCAATCACGCTATCGTCGCGTCGCCGCAAAACTGCGGCCTTGCCGGCGGCGAATATTTCCCCTTCACCTTCGGCCCGGAACTGCCGGGTGACCAGCGCCCCGACGACGCGCTGTCGGTGTGTTTCGACCAGCCGGTGCTGACCGAAGCGATCGACATTGTCGGTGCTCCCGAAGTTTTGGTCAGAGTCTCGTCGGACCGGCGCCAGGCGAACATCGCGGTTCGGCTGTGCGACGTCCACCCGGACGGAGCGTCGGAGCTGATCTCGTACGGCGTGCTTAACCTTACGCATCGCAACTCGCACGAATTTCCCGAAGCGCTGGTGCCCGGCGAAACCGTCAGCGCCCGGGTGGTGCTCGACCAATGCGCCTATCGGGCGCCGGCCGGCCACCGCTTGCGCGTTGCCATCTCCAACAGCTATTGGCCGATGATCTGGCCGTCGCCGGAGCCGGTCCGGCTCGAATTGTCGGCCGCGACATTGATGCTGCCGCTGCGCCCGCCGGCGACGGGCGATGAGGTCACCTTCCCCGCCCCCGAAGGCGCGACGCCCTGGGCAACGGAGACACTTCGGCCCGCCAATTCCGAACGTCATGTCGATCGCGACGAAAAGACCGGACTGATCACGCTTTCCATCGTCGACGATTTCGGCGAAGTGCGCGACCTGGAGCATGGCCTCACCCACGGGAGCATCGCCAGAGAGACATGGGCGATCCATCCCGACAATCCGCTGTCAGCGTCGGGCAAGACGCATTGGACCCAGACGCTGTCGCGAAATGAATGGTCGATGCGCACCGAAACGTTCGCCGAAATGCGCTCCGACGCGCAAAGCTTCATGGTTAGCGCCAGAATTGAAGCCTATGAAGGCGAGAAACTGGTCTTCGAGCGCAACTTCAAGGAGAAAATCCCGCGCGTACTGCTTTGAGCGCTTATAGCGATTGGTCCAATTGCGACGCACGATTTACGCCACGGCATGTCGCATTCGGTCTTGCTTACCGCTTTCCCTTACGGTCATTATTCTCCCGATCGAAATGAGAAAAAACGACCATAAGGTCGGACCAACAGAGTGAGGAACTTAACATGTCGAACGAACTGGAATATCTGAGCCGGCGCGTTGCGTCCGGCAAGCTGAGCCGTCGCGATTTTCTCGGCCGGGCAGCTGCGCTTGGCGTCACCGCAACCTTCGCCAATTCGCTGCTATCCAGCGCTTCCCGCGCGGCGGGTCCGGTCAAGGGCGGCACGCTGAAGGCCGGCCTGGTCGGTGGCGAGTCCACCAACAGTCTCGATCCGGCGCTGTTCATGACGCAGGTGCCGTTCGCCTTCGGCAAGATGTGGGGCGAACTGATCGTCGAACTGTCTCCTGAAGGCAAGCTCGAGAACCGCATTGCCGAGGAGATCGGCTCGTCGGACGACGCCAAGACCTGGACGCTGAAGATCCGCGATGGCGTCGAGTTCCACAACGGCAAGAAGGTGACCGCAGAGGACGTGGCCGCCACCCTCGAACGCCATTCGGACGAGAAGTCGAAGTCCGGCGCGCTCGGTTATATGAAAGGCATCGAGAGCATAAAGGCCAGCGGCAAGGAAGTGGTGCTGACGCTGAAGGAGCCGAATGCCGATCTTCCCTATCTGCTTAGCGACTATCACCTGATCATCCAGCCGAACGGCGGCAAGGATAAGGCCGATGCCGGTATCTCGGCGGGTCCTTACAAGGTCACCACCAACGAGCCCGGCGTGCGCCATGGCGGCGAGCGCTTCGCCAATTACTGGCAGGGCGACAAGATGGGCCATGCCGACCAGATCGAGATCATCGACATCAACGACGCCACGGCGCGTACGGCGGCGCTGCAGGGCGGCCAGGTCCACATGATCAACCGCGTCGAGCCGAAGATCGTCGATCTGATCAAGCGTGTGCCCGGCGTCACCATCCGCAACCATTCGGGACCGGGCCACTACGTTTTCATCATGCACTGCGACACCGCGCCGTTCGACAACAACGACTTGCGCATGGCGTTGAAGCTGGCGATCGACCGCGAGGAAATGCTGAACAAGGTGCTGCGTGGCTATGGCTCGCTCGGCAACGACTTCCCGATCAATGCATCGTACCCGCTATTCACCGAGATCGAGCAGCGCAAATACGATCCCGACAAGGCCAAGTTCCACTACAAGAAGTCGGGCCATGACGGTGCCGTCCTGCTCCGGACGTCGGATGTCGCCTTCCCCGGTGCCGTCGATGCCGCACAGCTGTTCCAGCAAAGCGCGGCCAAGGCCGGCATCAAGCTGGAGATCAAGCGCGAACCGGGCGACGGCTACTGGTCGGAAGTCTGGAACAAGCAGCCGTTCTGCGCCTCCTACTGGGGTGGCCGGTCGACGCAGGACCAGATGTACTCTACCGCCTATCTGTCGACGGCCGACTGGAACGACACACGGTTCAAGCGTCCGGATTTCGACAAGATGGTGCTGGCGGCTCGCGCCGAGCTTGACGAGGCCAAGCGCAAGGCAATGTACCACGACATGGCTGTGATGGTGCGCGACGAGGGCGGCCTGATTCTGCCGATGTTCAATCAGTTCATCGACGCGACGGGCGCCAAGGTTGCCGGCTGGGTGGATGATCCGCATCAGGAGTTGATGAACGGATATGCTCTGGCGAAGTGCTGGCTCGAAGCCTGAGCCCGGCCTTGCGGATATGTCCTCACCCATCGTGAAACTGGTGGCCCAGCGCATTGCGCTGGGCATCATCCTTCTATTGGCCGTTTCGGTCCTGATCTTCGCCGGCACCCAGATCCTGCCCGGCGACGTCGCGCAAGCCATTCTCGGGCAGTCGGCAACACCGGAGTCGCTCGCCAATCTGCGCGAGCAGCTCGGCCTCAATGATCCCGCCTACATCCGTTATTTTCGCTGGCTCGGCGGCATCCTGACCGGTGATCTCGGCACGGCTATGTCGAGCGGTCAGGATATCGCAACCTCGATCAAGGGAAGGCTGTGGAACACGCTGTTCCTCGCCTTCTGGGCGGCGATCGTCGCGGTGCCGCTGGCGATCATCCTCGGGCTGATCGCGGTGCGTTACCGCAATGGCTGGGTCGACAAGCTGATCTCGGGACTGGCGCTGGCCTCGACGTCCTTCCCGGAATTCTTCGTCGGCTATGTGCTCGTCTTTTTCTTCGCAGTGCAACATCAATGGTTTCCCGCCATTTCCACCGTCTATGAGGGGATGCCGTTCGGCGAACGCATCCAGGCCATAGCACTGCCGGCGGCGGCGCTGACCCTGGTGGTGCTCGCCCATATGATGCGCATGACGCGCGCTGCGATCCTCAACGTCATGCAGTCGGCCTATGTCGAGACGGCGGAGCTCAAGGGGCTTTCGGCCTTCGCGGTTATCCGCAGGCATGCCTTCCCCAATGCGATTGCGCCGATCATCAACGTCGTCATGCTCAACCTTGCCTATCTGATCGTCGGCGTCGTCGTCGTCGAAGTGATCTTCGTCTATCCGGGTATGGGGCAATACTTGGTCGACCACGTCACCAAGCGTGACGTGCCTGTGGTGCAGGCGGTCGGGCTGATCTTCGCCGCCGTCTACATCAGCCTGAACATCATCGCGGACATTGCGGCAATCGTCGCCAATCCGCGCCTCAGACATCCGAAATGAGGGGGTCGGGTATGCTCGTCATCAAACGCATTCCCATCCCGGCGCTGGTCGGACTGGTGTTGACGGCGCTGTTTGTGTTGGCGGCGATCTTTGCGCCGTGGATCGCGCCGCACGGCAATGCCGAGATCGTCAGCGACGTCCCTTGGGAGCCAATGTCGGCGGCGCATTGGCTGGGCACCGACAATCTCGGCCGCGATCTGTTGTCGCGCATGATCTATGGCGCCCGCATCACTCTGTTCATCGCGGTGCTGGCGACGGCGCTGTCGTTCTCGCTCGGCGCCATCCTCGGCTTCTCGGCAGCGGTTTTCGGTGGCTGGTTCGACACGCTGCTGTCGCGTCTCGTCGATCTCCTAATGTCGATCCCGACGCTGATCATGGCCCTTGTCGTGCTGTCGGTGCTGCCATCCAATCTGGTGACGCTGATCCTGGTCATGGGCGTTCTCGACTCGACCCGCGTCTACCGCCTGTCGAGGGCGGTCGCCGTTGACATCAACGTCATGGATTACGTCGAGGCGGCCAAATTGCGCGGCGAAGGCAGCGGCTGGATCATCTTTCGCGAAATCCTGCCCAACGCGCTGTCGCCGCTGGTTTCGGAACTCGGCCTGCGCTTCATCTATGCCGTGCTGTTCCTGTCGACGCTGTCCTTCCTCGGTCTTGGCGTGCAGCCGCCGGACGCCGATTGGGGCGGCATGGTCAAGGAAAACAAGGATGGCATCGTCTTCGGCATAGGCGCCGCCCTCATTCCGGCGGCGGCGATCGCAGCGCTGGCAATTTCCGTCAATCTCGTCGCCGACTGGGTGCTCAACCGCACGACAAGCCTGAAGGGAGGACGCGGGTAATGGCCGACAAGCAACCGAAGCCCGGGCAACCGAAGCCCGGGCAACCGAAGTCCGGCGTGCTGCTCGACATCCGCAATCTGCGCATCGAGGCCACGGTATATCCGCCGGGCGAGGCGCCGAAGAACATCGTGCTGGTGCACGATGTCTCGCTGACGCTCGAAAAGGGCAAGGTGCTCGGATTGATCGGCGAGTCCGGCGCCGGCAAATCGACCATCGGCCTGTCGTCGATGGGTTACGGCCGCGGCGGCGTGCGCATCACCGGCGGCGAGGTCATCCTCAATGGCCGCGACATCCTGAAGGGCGGCAACGAAGGGTTCCGCAAATTGCGCGGCCGCGAGGTCTGCTATGTCGCGCAATCGGCGGCAGCGGCCTTCAATCCGGCGCACAGGCTGATGGACCAGGTGGTCGAGGCAGCACTCCTGCACGGTACGGCGACGCGGGCCGAAGCCGAAAAGCGCGCCGTGGCGCTGTTCAAGAAGCTCAGCCTGCCGAACCCCGAAAGCATCGGCGAGCGCTTCCCCCACCAGGTGTCGGGCGGTCAGCTGCAGCGCGTGATGACGGCAATGGCGCTGTGCTCGGAACCCGACCTGATCGTCTTCGACGAGCCGACCACGGCGCTCGACGTGACGACGCAGATCGACGTGTTAGCGGCGATCAAGGATGCCATCCGCGACACGCATGTGGCGGCACTCTACATCACCCATGACCTTGCCGTCGTCGCCCAGGTCTCGGACGAGATCATGGTGCTGCGCCACGGCCGGCTGGTCGAATGGGGCGGCACGCGCCAGATCATCAAGGAGCCGCGCCAGGAATACACCAACGCGCTGGTTTCGGTGCATGAGATCGAACATCAGGAGCAGAAGCCCGGCCCGAGCCCGTTCCTGTCGGTCAAGAACATCACCGCCGCCTATGGCCGCAGCCACATCAAGGTGCTGAAGAACGTCTCGGTCGATATTTTCCCGGGCCAGACGCTGGCGGTGGTCGGCGAGTCCGGCTCCGGCAAATCGACGCTGGCGCGCGCCATCACCGGCCTCCTGCCGCCCGAACAAGGCACCGTCACCTTCGACGGACGGCCGCTCGCCAACCGGCTTGCCGACCGGCCGAAGGAGGATCTGCGCCAGTTGCAGATGATCTATCAGATGGCCGATGTCGCGATGAATCCGCGCCAGACGGTCGGCACCATCATCGGCCGGCCGCTGGAATTCTATTTTGGGATGCGCGGGCGCGAGCGCGACAAACGGGTCGCCGAACTGCTCGACAAGATCGAAATGGGTAAAGGCTATGTCGACCGCTATCCGGCCGAGCTTTCGGGCGGCCAGAAGCAGCGCGTCTGCATCGCTCGTTCGCTCGCCGCCAAGCCGAAGCTCATCATCTGCGACGAGGTGACATCGGCGCTCGACCCGTTGGTGGCCCACGGCATACTGGAGCTGTTGCTCGAGCTGCAGAAAGAGGAAAACGTCGCTTATCTGTTCATCACTCATGATCTCGCAACAGTGAAGTCGATCGCCGATTCGATCGCGGTGATGTATCGCGGCGAGGTGGTGCGCTACGGCCCCAAGAGCAAGGTTCTGACGCCGCCGTTCGACGCCTACACAGACCTTTTGCTGTCGTCGGTGCCCGAAATGGAGATTGGCTGGTTAGAGAAAGCGATCAAGGGACGGCGCATGGCCAGCGCGGGGAACTAGCCGGCTGCCCCTTGTGCCCGACGATCCTGTCCGGGCGTGGATTGAACGGCAGGCCCGCCCTGACTTTTCCGATCAAGCCGCATGGAGGCGCCCTTGGCGCTCAACACAAAACTTCTGCTCATCATCCTAGACGGCGTGCCTTACCGGAACTGGCGACGGCTGATGGGCAATCTCGAAGGCTGGGTGCAATCCGGCGACGCGCGCGTGTGGAAGATGCGCTCCGTGCTGCCGTCGACCTCGGCATCCTGCTATGCCTCGATCCACACCGGCGTGCCGCCTCAAGTGCACGGCATCCTGTCCAACGAGAACCGGTTTCGCGTCGAACAGCCGGACATTTTTTCCGAAGTCAGTAGGGCCGGCGGCAAGACGGGTGCGGTCACCCATTCCTACTGGTCCGAATTCTTCCGAGCCTATCCGTTCGACCTGGTTGAGGACATAGAGTTCGACCAGCCGGGCAGGCCGATCAGCCATGGCCGGTTCCACACCATGACCGGCTACAACGCCAGCAACCAGATGACGCCGAGCGACGTCGACCTGTTCGCGACGTTGACCCTGCTGACCAGGCGCTACGGCATCGACTACGGCATCCTGCACAGCTGCACGCTGGACTCGATGGGCCACCGGTTCGGCCATGACTGCCGCGAGATGGATCATGCCGTCTATGCAATAGACGCCATGCTCGCCGGCTTCCTGCCGCGCTGGCGGGAGGCCGGCTACGAGGTGATCGTCACAGCCGATCATGGCCAGACCGATCGCGGCCATCACGGTGGCCACGACGAAGAGATGCAGGATTTCGCACTTTATTACTTCGGATCGGGCGAGGGCCCGGAGGCCAATACGCTGCTCGATCAGCTGCAGCTCGCGCCGACAGTGCTTGCGCGCCTCGGCGTGCCGGTGCCGGTCACCATGAAGGCAAAGCCGTTCCTGAGTTGAGCGCGCGCCCTCTTCTCCCTCTGGCGACGCTCCCGCTCTTCAGTTAGCCTCCGCAAATATACCGGCGGATGCGGTGAACCTTTTTGGGCCGATCAGCGACAGAGCAGGCAGGAGCCAGGCGGCTCGACCGGCGATGACTGCCGCGGAGACCGATCGCGCGCTCGTCGAGCGCGTCGCGAAGGGCGACCGTGCCGCCGTGCGGCTCCTGTTCATGCGCCACCACGCGCGCGTCTACCGCTTCGCCGCACGCCAGACGGGATCGGAACTGATGGCCGACGATATCGCCGACGGTGCCGACACGCCGGAAATCGTGACGATGAAAGAAGACAAGGCCGCTGCCTTGCGACGCTTCATCGATGCCATACCGGAAGAGCACCGTACGGTGATCGACCTTGCCTATTATCACGGGCAATCGGTGAGCGAGATCGGCGAGGTACTCGGCATCCCGGTCGCCAGGTCAAGACCAGGATGTTCTTCGCCCGCAAGAAACTCGGCGAAGCCCTCAAGGCCGCCGGTTACGACAGGGGGTGGCCATGAGCGCCGCTGAAAAGATGTCGCGCCGCGACGAAATGGAAATGCTGCTGCCGTTTTATCTGAACGGCTCGCTGGAGGGCACCGAGCTCGAAGCCATCGAGGAATGGCTGGCAAGCGATCCGGCGGCGATGGCCGCACTAGGCGAGGCCGAGGCCGAATTCTCCGGCACCGCTGCCGCAAACGAGGCAATCCGCCCGCCTGCCGATGCGCTCAGCCGCTTTGCCAAGGCGCTCGATGCCGAGGCCGGCCCCGCCCGCGGGCCGGCGGCATCGTCCTGGCTGGCGCAGGCCTGGAGCCGCTTCATGGCGGCGCCCGCCGGCATTGCCTGGGCCGCGGCCGCGGTGCTGCTGGCCCTGGTCGTCACGCAATCCTTTGTGCAGACCGGCAACAGAGATGGCGATTTCGAGATTGCCGGATCGGACGACGATCTGGCCAAAATGCCGTTTGCCCTTGTGAAGTTCAAACCGGATGCGAAGCTGTCCGACATCGTCGCTTTTCTCGACAAGAACCAGTTGACGATCGCCGGCGGGCCCACCGCCGACGGCGTTTTCCGGCTCGGCGTTCCGGCCAAAACCGCCGCCGACTATCAGAAACTGCTTGGCCTTATTGCCGCCCAGCCTTTCACCGAAGCTGCCCTGGAGGGAAGGAAACCGGCTGATGGCGGCTAAGGCGGTCGTTCGATTGACGGCGACGATTACAATCTTCGCCACGTCTGCCGTCGCACAAACCAACGATCCTAACCTCACCCAGGCGGAGATCGACTGCCTGAACCGGGGACGTGCTGCCGACGCCGACTGCGCCAAGGCGGCTGCTCGGCAACACGCTGGTGCGCTTCGGCATTCCGGATGGCCGCCCGGTCGGCGTCATGCCGTTCTCCCGAAGCCGCTGCATAATGTTGGGCATCAGATATTGGGGGCAAAACTCAATCGGCCGGTTACCTCAAATGACCGATATGGGCTCGAACTCGGTCGCTCAGGGTAATTGAGTTTTGATCCCTAGGCCGGTGCGCCGGCGACCGATCCCCTGACCACCAGGTCGACCGGCCAGACCTCGCCGCGAGCGCCCTCCTCCAAGCCGGAAATCCGCGCCGCCAGCCGTTCGGCGATGCGTGCGCCGGCCAGGCGGATCGATGAACGCGTCGTCGACAGCGGCACCGAAAAATTTTCCGGCTTCAGCCAGGGAAAGACGTCGTCATGGGCGATCAGCGACAGGTCGCCCGGAATGGTCAGGCCGAGATCGCGCACCGCGCGCACCACGCCGAGCGCCATGATCAGGCTGGAGCAGGCGATCGCCGTCGGCGCGTCGCTTTGTTCCAGCAGACGCCTGGCGGCGCGATAACCGTTCTCCTCGGTCATTGTCAGGGAACAGACATGCTGATCACGAAGCACCAGGCCGCTTGCCGCAAGCGCGCGCCGCACGCCGCGCTCGCGATGTATGGCGAAGGTCTCGCGATCGTCGCCATTGATAAGCGCCAGACGCCTGTGACCGAGCTGGACGAGAAGCCGCGCCGCCTCGTGGAAGGCGCCTTCATTGTCGATGTCGGTGAAGGGATAGTCGAAATCGAAGCCTTCGCTGCGGCCGTGGACGATGAAGGGAATGCCGAGCGTATTGACCAGCGCCACCCGGCGGTCGGCCGGCCTCGGCGAGGAGATATAGACCGCGTCGACCTGCCGGTTGGCAACAATGCGGCGGTAGGTCGTCTCCTGGTCGTCGGCATCGGCCGGTGACAGCACCAGGTCGAGCTCGTGCGAACGCGCATAGTCGCCGAGGCCGGACAGGAACTCGACGAAATGCGGGTCGATATCAACGGTCGTTCCCGTCGGCAGCACATAGCCGATCATGCCGGTCTTGCCGGTCGCCAGCCGGCGGGCGCTCGGATTGGGGCGATAGCCATGACGCTTGGCGGCATCGACCACCCGCCGGCGCGTTTCCTCGTTGACTTCCGGGTAGCCGTTCAATGCGCGGCTCACCGTGGTCTGCGAAAGCGCTAGCATGTGGGAGAGCTGCTTGAGGTTCACCGGAGGCCTCCAAACCTCAAAGCGCTTTTAATCTGAAACGATCTGGCCGCGTTGCCGAGCGCAGTGACCATACGCACGGTTCGGACCGGTTTGAAGCCGAATTTGCTGCTGCACCGCCAGAAAACTGTGCTGCAGCGCACTTTTGCCGGCACCCGGCCGGAGAAATTAAATCGATTAGCCTGGCTTCCTCTTGACTCGCGATCAATTCAGTGGCGAGATCAAAAATGACCAAAGCGCTTTGGAAGACTCCACGAAAGGTTGCAGTTCCTTTCCGACTGAGTCACAGTCCTGCGGCGCCGGCGGACGGAATGGAGGTTTCGTTCGGTGTTTGTCACCACTGGGAGGGAATACCGATGAAAAAAATGCTTCTGCTGGGCGCTGCGTTTGCCACGCTCGCCCTGGCCATGCCCGCGCAAGCCGAACTGAAGTTCAAGCCGGGCGAAGATCCCCGTTTCAACTGGGCCAACTACGAAGAGCTCAAGAAGGTCGACCTCAAGGGCGAGACACTGACGATCTTCGGGCCGTGGCGCGGCGAGGACGAAGGGCTTATCCGCACCGTTCTCGATTACTTCTCCGAAGCCACCGGCGCCGAGATCAAGTATTCCTCGTCGGAGAATTACGAGCAGCAGATCGTCATCGACACGCAGGCTGGCAGCCCGCCCAACATCGCCGTGCTGCCGCAGCCGGGCCTGATCCAGGATCTGGCATCGAAAGGCCTATTGACGCCGCTCGGCGACGACACGGCCAACTGGGTCAAGGACAATTACGGCGCGGGCCAATCCTGGGTCGACCTCGGCACCTTCAAGGACAAGGACGGCAAGCCCGGCTTCTTCGCCTTTCCTTATAAGGCCGACGTGAAATCGCTGGTCTGGTACTCGCCGGACAATTTCGAGGAAGCCGGCTACAAGGTGCCGAAGACGCAGGAAGAGCTTGCCGAGCTCGAAAAGAAGATCATCGCCGACGGCGGCACGCCATGGTGCATCGGGCTTGGTTCGGGCGGCGCCACCGGCTGGCCGGCGACCGACTGGGTCGAAGACATCATGCTGCGCACCCAGACGCCCGAGATCTACGACAAATGGGTAAAGAACGAAATTCCGTTCAACGATCCGGCCGTGGTCAACGCCATCGACATTTTCGGCAAGATCGCGACCGACGACAAGATGGTCGAGGGCGGCGCCAAGGCGGTTGCGGCGACCGATTTCCGCGACAGCCCGAAGGGCCTCTTCTCGGTGCCGCCGAAATGCTATCTGCACCACCAGGCATCGTTCATCCCGACCTTCTTCCCGCAAGGCACCAAGATCGGCGAGGATGCCGACTTCTTCTATTACCCGCCCTACGCCTCCAAGCCCGAGCTCGGCACTCCGGTGCTCGGCGCCGGCACGCTGGCCATGATCACCAAAGATAGCAAGAGTGCCCGCGCGTTCATCGAATTCCTGAAGCTGCCGCTCGCTCATGAGATCTGGATGGCACAGGGCGGCTTCGTGACGCCGTTCAAGTCGGTCAACAAGGACGCCTATGCCAGCGACGCGCTGAAGAAGCAGGGCGAGATCCTGGCCAACGCCTCGACCTTCCGCTTCGATGGGTCCGACCTGATGCCGGGCAAGATCGGCGCCGGCGCGTTCTGGACCGGCATGATCGACCTGGTCGGTGGCAAGTCCGCCCAGGACGTCGCCACCGACATCCAGAAAAGCTGGGACGCGATCAAGTAAGCGGCCGGCTCGAGTCCCATGTGATGCGGTCCGGGCCTCAAACGGCCCGGACCTTCTTCGGTGCCTGGCGTCGCGTCGATTGTCGTGAGCACGACGCATTCCGGCATGACGCGCGCCCAGTGACCTGCTTTTCGGCTGGTCGCGCTCCAGACAACTGAATCGGCGCATGATCCCGTCGCCAAAGCCATTCTCGACTGGCGGATCCGTGCGCAGGGGGAGGGACCCATGGCGGCTCAGATTTTTTCGGCGATATTCGTCATCATCATCGGCGTGGGCGGCTGCGTCGCCTATTTCTGGGGTGCCAACAAGGCACTCGACACGATCTTTCCGGCACGCGGCGTTTCCGGCAAGGCGGCGATCGACAATCTGCGCTGGCAGGGGGTGATCCGGCCCTGGCTGTTCGTCGGCCCGGCGATGATCATCCTCACTATCTACCTGATCTACCCGGTGGTGGAGACGCTGAGGCTGTCGTTCCTCGATCGCGGCGGCGCCCATTTCGTCGGCCTGGCCAACTATCAATGGGCGTTCGGCGACCGTGAGTTCCGCAATTCGATCCTCAACAACATCATGTGGCTGGCGGTGGTGCCAGCCGCCTGCACCTTCCTCGGCCTGATCATCGCCGTGCTCACCGACAAGATCTGGTGGGGCACCATCGCCAAGAGCCTGATCTTCCTGCCGCTCGCCATCTCCTTCGTCGGCGCCAGCGTCATCTGGAAATTCATCTACGAGTATCGCGGCGAGGGCCAGACACAGATCGGCCTGCTCAACGCCATCATCCAGTATTTCGGCGGCCAGCCGCAGGTCTGGATATCGCTGCCGTTCTGGAACAACTTCTTCCTGATGGTCATCCTGATCTGGATCCAGACCGGCTTTGCCATGGTCATCCTGTCGTCGGCCTTGCGCGGCATTCCGGAAGAGACGCTGGAAGCCGCCGTGATCGACGGCGCCAACCCCTTCCAGATCTTCTGGAAGATCATGGTGCCGCAGATCTGGGGCACCATCGCCGTCGTCTGGACCACCATCACCATCCTGGTGCTGAAGGTTTTCGACATCGTGCTGACCATGACCAACGGCCAGTGGAACAGCCAGGTGCTGGCCAATCTGATGTTCGACTGGATGTTCCGCGGCGGCGGCGATTTCGGCCGCGGCGCCACCATCGCCATCATCATCATGATAGCGGTCATTCCGATCATGGTCTGGAACATCCGCCAGGCGAACAAAGAGACGGAGGGACATTGAGATGGCCGTGGCGACCGGAAAGTCCTTTGTCAGCCGTTTCGGCGTCCATATCGCCGTCTTCATCTTCGTTGCGATCTGGACGATCCCGACGCTCGGCATTCTGGTCTCGTCGCTGCGCGACAAGGACCAGATCATCGCTTCGGGCTGGTGGAACTCGTTCACCAGTTCCAGCCAGACGGAAGCCGGACGGCTGCCGCCCGCGTCGGCGCAGGTCGAGAAGGACGGCAAGTTCGTCCTGCAAGGCAACATCTTCGGCGACGGCCCGGCCCGCAATATCAGCGCCTTCGGCGTCAAGTCGGCAGCGCCGACGCAATATCCCGCCGGCACGACAGCCGATCTCGGCGAGGGCGTGACCCTGCAGCTCAATGCCAACGGCAGTTTCGTCATGACCTCGCCGAAGGCTTTCGAAGGCGAACGCGGCCAGCGCGTCTATTACGCCTCCTCGGCGCCGCCGAAATTCACCACCGACAATTACGACACGGTGCTGTTTTCGGAAGGCATCGGCCGCTCCTTCATGAACTCGCTGACCGTCACCATTCCGGCGACTGTCATTCCAATCCTGATCGCCGCGTTCGCCGCTTACGCGCTGGCCTGGATGCGCTTTCCTGGCCGGGCCCTGCTCATCGCCGTCATCATCGGCCTCCTGGTCGTGCCGCTGCAGATGTCGCTGATCCCGCTGTTGAAGCTCTACAACGGCGTCGGCAGCTTCTTCGGCGTGCCATCGAAGACCTATCTCGGCATCTGGCTGGCGCATACCGGCTTCGGCCTGCCTTTCGCCATCTATCTGTTGAGGAGCTATATCGCCGGCCTGCCACGCGAGATCATGGAGTCGGCGCGCATCGACGGGGCCAGCGATTTCGAGATCTTCGTCAAGATCGTGCTGCCCTTGTCGTTCCCGGTGCTGGCCTCGTTCGCCATCTTCCAGTTTCTCTGGGTGTGGAACGATCTGCTGGTAGCGATGGTTTTCCTTGGTACCGAGGGCGACCAGATCGTGCTGACCGCCAAGCTCAATGCGTTGCTCGGCTCGCGCGGCGGCGACTGGGAGATCCTGACGACATCGGCCTTCGTTACCATCATCGTGCCGCTGATCGTGTTCTTCTCGCTGCAGCGCTATTTCGTCCGCGGGCTGCTTGCCGGCTCGGTGAAAGGAGGTTGAGATCATGCAATCCGCTTTGAAGGCCACCCCGAAGCCCGATCTCGCTATCGATCGCGACTGGTGGCGAGGTGCCGTGATCTACCAGATCTACCCGCGCAGCTACCAGGATTCGAACGGCGACGGCATCGGCGACCTCAGGGGCATTATCGACCGGCTGCCCTATATCGCCTCGCTCGGCGTCGACGCCATCTGGATCTCGCCGTTCTTCAAATCGCCGATGAAGGACTTTGGCTACGACGTGTCGGACTATTGCGATGTCGATCCGATGTTCGGCACGCTGGCGGACTTCGACGCGCTGACCGCCGAGGCGCACCGGCTTGGCCTCAAGGTGATGATCGACGAGGTGCTCTCGCACACCGCCGACGTCCATCCCTGGTTCAAGGAGAGCCGCTCCAGCCGCAGCAATCCAAAAGCCGACTGGTATGTCTGGGCGGACGCCAAGCCGGACGGCACGCCGCCCAACAACTGGCTCTCGATCTTCGGCGGCTCGGCCTGGCAGTGGGACACCAGCCGCCAGCAATATTACCTGCATAATTTCCTGGCCGAGCAGCCCGACCTCAATTTCCACAGCCGCGCGGTCCAGGATGCGCTGCTCGACGTCACCCGCTTCTGGCTGGAGCGCGGCGTCGACGGCTTCCGCCTCGATACCATCAATTTCTACTTCCACAGCCAGGGCCTGGAAGACAATCCGCCGCTGCCGCCCGAGCAGCGCAACGACCAGACGGCGCCGGCCGTCAACCCCTACAACTACCAGGACCATCTCTACGACAAGAGCCGGCCTGAAAACCTCGGCTTCCTCGAACGCTTCCGCGCCTTGCTCGACGAATATCCGGCGACGGCCGCGGTTGGCGAGGTCGGCGATTCGCAGCGTGGGCTGGAAGTCGTGGCGGCCTATACGGCCGGCGGCAAGCGCGTCCATATGTGTTACTCCTTCGACTTCCTGGCGCCGGAGAAGATCAGCGCGGCAAAGGTGCGCTCGGTGCTGGAAACCTTCGGCAAGGTGGCCAGCGACGGCTGGTCGTGCTGGGCCTTCTCCAACCATGACGTGATGCGCCCTGCCTCGCGCTGGGCAGCCGGCGAGCCGGACCCGACCGCGTACCTCAAGGTCATCTCGGCGTTGCTGATGTCGTTGCGCGGCTCGGTCTGCATCTATCAGGGCGAGGAGCTCGGGCTCAGCGAGGCCGAACTCAGCTTCGAGGATCTGCAGGACCCATACGGCATCCGTTTCTGGCCGGAATTCAAGGGCCGCGACGGCTGCCGCACACCAATGGTTTGGGACGGCGCTGCCCGCAATGGCGGCTTCTCGACGGCAAAGCCCTGGCTGCCGGTGCCGGCCAAGCACCTTGCGCAAGCGGTCAATGTGCAGCAAGGCAAGGACGGCTCGCTGCTCGAGCACTACCGGCGCTTCCTGGCTTTCCGCCGTGCTCATCCGGCACTGGCCAAGGGCGATATCGAGTTCATCGAAAGCGACGGCGACACCGTCGCCTTCACACGCCGCGAAGGCAACGAGCAGATCGTCTGCGCCTTCAATCTCGGCGCAAAGCCGGCCGAGGTCGATCTTGGCGGCCGCTCACTGCAGCCCTTGCCGGGACACGGGTTTTCGGGACAGACTGGCGCCGGCACTATCCGCCTCGGCGGCTACGGCGCCTGGTTCGGGCGTATCGACTGAATTCAAGGAAGAACTGGAGAGTACCATGGCCGATGTCACGCTAAGGCAAGTGAGGAAATCATATGGCAATCTCAACATTCTGCACGGCGTCGACCTCGACATAAAGTCGGGCGAATTCATCGTCTTCGTCGGTCCGTCTGGTTGCGGCAAGTCGACCTTGCTGCGCTGCATCGCCGGGCTGGAGGAGATCACCTCAGGCGAGCTCAAAATCGACGGCGAGATTGTCAACGACGTGCCGCCGTCAAAGCGCGGCATCGCGATGGTGTTCCAGTCCTATGCGCTCTATCCGCACATGACCGTCTACGACAACATGGCGTTCTCGATGAAGATCGGCAAGGAAAGCAAGGCCGAGATCGACAAGCGGGTGCGCCAGGCGGCCGAGATCCTGCAGCTGACCAAATATCTCGACCGCCTGCCCAAGGCGATGTCGGGCGGCCAGCGCCAGCGCGTCGCCATCGGCCGCGCCATCGTGCGCAATCCCAAGGTCTTCTTGTTCGACGAGCCGCTATCCAACCTCGATGCGGCGCTGCGCGTCGCCACTCGCATCGAGATCGCCAAGCTCAAGGAATCGATGCCGGCCACAACGATGATCTATGTCACCCACGACCAGGTCGAGGCCATGACGCTGGCCGACCGCATCGTGGTGCTGAAGGAAGGCCATATCGAACAGGTCGGCACGCCGATGGAGCTCTACAAGCGGCCCGGCAATCTGTTCGTCGCCCAGTTCATCGGCTCGCCGGCGATGAACATCCTGCCGGCGACGATCGACAGGACCGGCAATCCGACGGTCGTCAGCCATGTCGGCGGCCGCAAGGCAACGGTGCCGATCGCAACGCCTGCCTCGGCGAAAGGCGCTGCGGTGAGCTTCGGGGTGCGGCCGGAGGATCTGATGACCGCAGCCGGCGCCGACTATTTGTTCGAAGGGACGGTCGACTATGTCGAGCAGCTCGGCGAGGTCCAACTCGTCTATGTCGACATCGGCCGCGCCGACCTGCCGCTGGTGACCAAGCTGCCGGGCAATGTCGAGGTCAAGCGCGGGGCGTCGATGCGGCTGACGGCGGATGCCGGCGACCTGCATATTTTCGACGCGGACGGACACTCCTTCGCGCTCCATGAAGCAGAAGCAAAGGCGGCTTGAGGCAGGCGTTTTTCCGCCACGCAAAAGACACGAGCGGTGGGCATGGCCCGCCGCTCGTGTTTTTAATTCCGGTTCGGCTGTTAGTTGTTGCCGAAGAGGTTGCGGTCGGCGCCCTGAGGCGCGGACTTGGGCACATCGCCAGACGAATTCAGCAACTTGTAGATCGGCGAGTTGCTGTTACGCACCGAATATGTCTGCGTCTTGTCGACATTGACGGTCGACTGCTTATTGATGTCGGTCCCGCCAACATTGTCGTTTTGGGCATAAGCGCCGCCGGCGGCAATCAAGAGAGCGGCGGCAGTAAGAACAATCTTTTTCATTTGGATACTCCTGGATTTCGGATCAAAGCGGCGGGCATGCCCGCCCGCCTTGATGGTGGGATCGGCTGTTAGTTGTTGCCGAAGAGGTTGCGATCGGCGCCCTGGCCGACCGGCTGCCTTTCAGCCTGATCCGACTTCTTGAGGGAGGCCGTGTACGAGCTGTCGACCGCGACGGCCGGCTGGTTGGCTCCGTTGGAACCATAATTGTCGCTGCCGGCGAAAGCGCTGCCGGTGATGGCCAAAACGGCGACGGTGGCAAGAAAGATCTTTTTCATTTCAATACTCCTGAATTTTTTCAGATCCCGGGCGGCGGATATGCCCGCCGCCCTGATGCTGGGATCGGCTGTTAGTTGTTGCCGAAGAGGTTCCGGTCGGCGCCCTGAACAGGCTGCTTGTCAGCATCAGCCGGCTTCTGAATGGAAGCCGTGTACGAGCTGTCGCCCGAGGCGGCAGGCTGGTTCGCACCATTGGAACCATAATTGTCGCTGCCGGCGAGGGCGCTTCCGGTGATGGCCAAAACGGCGACGGCGGCAAGAGCGATCTTTTTCATTTTAGTACTCCAGTATCTTAGTCTCAGTCCGTCTAGCGGCGTGTCTTGGGAGGAGTTCGCGTCGTTCGGACCGCCCCGATGTGGGAAAGCCAATGGCCAGTTTCCAATCACGAAGTTGTTTGGTGTGGACCAAGAATCTACACCTTGAAATTGCGCCACGGATTCCCTTCGCCACATTTTTATCGTTTAATGTCAACAAGATAGCCCATCGCCTCGGTCTGGCTGCAAGGTGACTTGGGAGGCAGCGTTCACAGCGTCCTGCACGCATTGTCAACAGAAACGAACCGTTCGGTTCGATTTTTTAAACCGATAAAAGTCGCAGCCGAGGTTGTTTGTCGAATCGTTAACCATTTCAGCCAAGCGCGGCCTCGCCGTTCTGCCGGTTTCGGCCCGTTTAGGCCGGCCGGCAAAGGCAGCAACCGGGCAAGCAGAACCGGGTCAGACCCCGTAGCGTTCGGTGCGGATGAGAGCCGCAGGCACCCCGGCATCGATCAGTGCCTCGGCGGCGGCCGTCACGAATGCGTTCGAGCCGCAGACAAAGGCCAGCTTCGGCGGCGCGGGCAGCCTGGTCATGGCTTGCACCATCATCGCGGCGTCGACCCGCCGCGCATAATCCGCCGGACGGCGGGCCGGCTCGCGCGTCAGCGTCAGCACCAGGTCGAAGCCATCCCGGCGCTCGGCGAGGTCGATCAGCTCGTCGCGAAAGATCATCTCGTCCCAGACCCGCGCCGAAACCACCAGGGCGGCGGCAACCAGAGACCCCCGCTTCGCCCGGTGACGGACCATCGACATCAGCGGCACCACGCCCGACCCACCGCCGACGAGCAGGAGCGGTCCGCCATCGCCGTCGGACCAGACGAAATGGCCGCCGAGCGGCCCGCGCAATTCGAACTCGTCGCCCACTGCCGCGATCTCGTGAAAGAACGGCGAGACCTCGCCGTCCTCGAGTTTTTCAATCGCCAGCTCGATGGTCTCGCCGGTCTCCGGTGCCGAGGCGATGGAGTAGGAGCGCCGCGCCTGATAACCGTCAGGCGCCGTCAGCCTGACATCGACATGCTGTCCGGCACGGTAGGCGAAGGGCCGCGACGGCTGCAGGAAAAAGCTGGTGACGCGCGGCGTGCGCTTTTGGATGCGGGTGATGGTGACTATCTGCCAGGGCGACTGCGCCGCCGGTGCGTCGCTCATGGATCGTTCGTGTAGCGCTGCTCGCGCCACGGGTCGCCATAGATATGATAGCCTCGCAACTCCCAGAAACCCGGCTCGTCACGCTCGGTGAACTGCAGCCCGTTCAGCCATTTGGCCGATTTCCAGAAATAGAGATGCGGAACCAGCAGCCGCGCCGGGCCGCCATGGTCGGGGGTGATCGGCTTGCCCTCGTAAAGCAGCGCCACCATCGCCTTGCCGCCGGTAAGATCCTTCGTTGGCACGTTGGTGGAATAGCCGTCGAAACCCAACGCCAGCGTGAAGGCGGTGGGCGGCTCGATGCCGGCGTCGGCAAGGATGTCGTCGACCAGCACGCCCTGCCACGCCGTGTCGAACTTGGTCCATGCGGTGACGCAATGGATGTCGCGCGTCATCTTGGTCAGGGGCAGCGCGTTGAACTCGGCCCAGTTCCACTTCTTGATCGGCCGCGGCCCGTGCTTAAGCGTGAACGACCAATCCTCGGTGCGAACATGCGGCGTCGGGCCGGCCGACAGGACCGGGAAACCTTGCTCGAGATATTGCCCCGGCGGGATACGTGCACCCGTATCCGTCGGCGGCTTTCGTCCGGAAGAGAAACCTCGGGTAGCCATCGAGAATATCCGTTTGCGCAAGGTCCAATCGACCTTTGTCAGTTTTCTCGAAGACGCGCGCGCGGGCAACCGAAATCTTGGCTCGGCCGGCAATGCCCTCCATCGATCTTGGCAGCGCGGCGCCTGCCTCAGCCACTGACGAAGGGGACGGCGACAAACATCTGGGCGTCGCCGCGCTGGACAAGCAGCAGCACCGATTTCTTGCCGGATTTGGCAGCCTGCACAATCGCCTGGTTAGCCTGCCTGGCGCTTCTCACCGGATGCTGGTCGACGGCGACGATGATATCGCCGGGCTGGATGCCGGAAGCCGATGCCGCCTTGTTCGGGTCGACGCGCTCGACCAGTGCGCCGTGCTGGTTGCCTGCCAGGTTCATTGCCTGGCGTACATCCGGGGTGACATCCATCAGGCGGAGACCGAGCGCCGGTGCACGGAGGCCCTGCTCCGTCGACGGCTGACCCTGATCGCCGGTCACCGATCCCGTTGCCATGTCGTCTTCGTTGCGCCCGATCTCGACGGAGATCTGCAGGCTTTGGCCCTTGCGCCAGACATTGAGGGTTTCCCTCGTGCCGGGCGCAACGTCGGCGACAGCGCGCGACAGGTCCCTTGGGTCCTTTATGTCGCGATCGGCGAAGCTGGTGATGACGTCGCCGGTCTCGATGCCGGCCTTGGCGGCCGGCGATCCGTCGCTGACCTGCGCGACGAGCACGCCCGCGGGGTGATCGAGGCCGATGGCGCTCGCCATATCAGGCGTCACCGGCTGGATCTGGACGCCCAGGTAGCCATACTGGATGGAGCCGCCCTTCATCAGCTTGGCGACGACCTTTTGCGCCTGGTCGGAGGGGATGGCGAAGCCGACGCCGACACTGCCGCCATTCGGCGAAAAGATCGCCGTGTTGATGCCGACGACATTGCCGTTCACATCCGTCAGCGGGCCGCCGGAATTGCCCCGGTTGATCGGTGCGTCGATCTGGATGAAGTCGTCAAACGGCCCGCTGTGCAGGTCGCGGCCGCGCGCCGAGACGATGCCGGCCGTGACCGTGGTGCCAAGGCCGAAAGGATTGCCGAAGGCGAGCACCTGGTCACCCGGCATGAGCTTGTCGGAATCGCCCCATCTGACGGTCGGCAAGGGCTTGCCGGCCTTGACCTTGAGCACGGCAAGATCGTTCTTGGCGTCATGGCCGATCAATTTGGCGGGAAGCTCGGTGCCGTCGTCGAGCGTCACCTTGATCGATTGGGCGCCATCGACAACGTGATTGTTGGTGACGATGGTGCCGTCGCTGGCGACGATGAAGCCTGAACCGAGCGCCTCGGTGCGCGGCGCCTGTTCCGGCGGTGTTTTGGGAGCGGGCAATCCCTGGTCACCGAAGAAATGGCGGAAATAGTCGTCGAAAGGGGAGGTTCCGCCAAAGGGAGAGGCGTCGCTCATGGTGTCGGGCTGTTGTACTTTCATGACCGTCGTGATGGTCACCACCGCCGGCTTATCGGCCGCCACGACCGGCGCGAACGAGCCGCTCGGCGCCGTCATGCCGGTGACGGGAGGGGTGACCGTTGCCGCCAGGACATCATTCAGCCTGGGAGCGAGAGGCAGGGCGAAAGGGCTGACGATCAACGCTGCGCCCAGCAGAGCGGCGACGCGATGTCTGCGAAGGGTCTGAATTGGTGACATGGCCGTTGTCCGGGCGAGAGATTGGTGAAGCGCCCTAACGTTCCGTCACCGGAACAATTCATCGGCGCGTCGGTCGTCGGCCTTGCCTGTCTCGCCTGTCAGGCAGCCGACCGGATCGACAGCCCCGCATCTAGGGCGCCGATCATGGTTTCCAGATAATGTTACGAAGATTTAATTTTCGGCTGGCAACCGCCGTGCCGGGCTTGCGCCGAAACCCGAAAACAAAAACCCGCCTGACGGCGGGTCGTTGGGGCAAATCAGCACCATACCCAAGTTACTAGCATAGCTGCCGGCACAAAGCAAGAACAAAATAGTTGCCCAAGCCAATTCGCTTCAGGCCGCCCCTCACTGCCCCGCCAAGGCTTCTATGCCGCTGTCCCGTCCGTTCGCCTGAGATACGCCGAGGCGATCTCACGCATCCGCCTGCCGTCGAAGCTCGGTCCATGACCGCCATGGCCGATCCGGATCGGCAGATCGCGCAGCCGCTGCATGGTGCGGCGGTAGGCGGCACGATCGGAATCCGGCAGGTCGTCGATCAGCGTCGCGTCATAGATGGCGTCGCCGGCGAAGAACAGGCCGTCTGCCTCATCGAACAGCGCGATCGAATCCGGAGAGTGGCCGGGCAGGTGCAGGACGCGGAATTGCCGGTCGCCGAGGTCGATCCTATCGCCCTCGTCCAGGGTCCGGTCCAGCGGCGCCGGTGGAATCCTGTAATCGGCCGCTTTCCAGCCGTTTGCCGGCAGTCTGGAGACGGCGCCTTCGAGATCATGGAACATGTAGGCGTAGGTCACCGCTTCGTCCATGCTGTCGAACTGCGTGGCGCTGTGGCGCGGACCAGCCCGCAACGGAAACTCGTGCAGCGAGCCGACATGATCGAGATGGATATGCGTGGCGACGACGAGCAGCGGCTTGCCGGCCGGCGTGTCGATCTGCGGCGCCAGCGGGCAGATCCCCATGCCGGTGTCGACCAGCAGGTCGACATCGCGGCCGCGCACATGCCAGATGTTGGCGCGCACGAAATCATGCACGAACGGCTCGGTCAGCATCGTCGTCTTGGCGTCGACGATGGTTTTGCTGAACCAGCTGTCCATCAGATCAAGGCCGGCATCAGACGAACGGCTTGCCGATCTTGTACTTTCGCGGAACCAGCCGCTTCAGATAGACCATGCCCGCATCGGACAGCCGGTTGACGTCGGGCAGCATGAAATCATCCGGCATATGGCGCGTCTTGCCGGCGACGTTCTTCAGCGGCACCTTCTTCAGCACGGTTTTTTTGCCGTCATATTGCAGCGCCACCGAACCGCCGCCCTCGTCGGCCACGGTGACGGCGAAGGCGCCGGCATCGAAGGCCTCCTGCGCGTCCACCGCGCTGATGGCGCCGACATAGCCGCGCGGCATATAGCCGAGCGCATCGACGCGCGCTCGCTTGCCCGGCAATCCTTCGGCCAGCGCGCGCTCCAAGGCTGCCGGCAGGTCGCTGCCCGACAGCTTGACGTTGCCGTGCTGGTCGCGCTCCAGCCTTTCGGGCGGCACCAGGCTTTCGACCAGCGCCTTGCCGTCGGCGGTGCTGACGCCTTCGGAGACGGCAACGATGCAGCGCTTGTGGCGGTCGAGCGTGGCGCGCACGTCGTCGATGAAACCGGCCGCCGAGAACGGCCGCTCCGGCACGTAGACGAGATGCGGGCCGCTGTCCTGGTCGAGCTGCCAGGCCGCGGATGCGGCCGTCAGGAAACCGGCATGCCGCCCCATGACGATGCCGACATAGATGCCCGGCAGAGCGCGGAAATCGAGATCGACCGAAAGGAATGCTCCAGCGACGAACTCGGCCGCCGACATGAAGCCGGGCGTGTGATCGTTCTCCTCGAGATCGTTGTCGATGGTTTTCGGCGCATGCACGAAGGCGATCTTGCCGCCGGCGGCGTCGGTGAGGATCTGCTGCGTGCCCGAGGTGTCGTTGCCGCCGATATAGATGAAGGCGTCGGCGCCGGCTTTCTTCAAGCCATTGAGGATGAGGTCGCAATAGGCGGCATCCGGCTTGTCGCGCGTCGAACCAAGCGCGGCGCTCGGCGTCGCCGCGATCAGCCGCAGGCGGTCCTCGGGGATGGCGGAAAGATCGACGTAATTGCCGTCACGAATGCCGCGCACACCGTGGATGGATCCCAGCACCTTGGCGCCGGGATGCCGCTTGCGGATTTCGAGCGCAGCACCCACCACGGTCTGGTTGATGACGGCGGTCGGGCCGCCGCCCTGCGCGATGACAAAAGTTCCGGCCATTGTTCACGTCTCCCGGGCGATGAAATCGCAGGCACATTCGCCTGTCTTGCGGCATCGCGCAACGGCAGAGTGATCGCTGAAGGCGAAGCCGCCGTTCAGACGACGACGACCGGGTTCTTCTTGGAGACGCGGCTGTAGAGGTCGATGATGTCCTGGTTGATCAGGCGCACGCAGCCCGACGACATCGCCTGGCCGATGCTCCACCATTCGGGCGAGCCGTGGATGCGATAACCGGTGTCGCTGCCGTTCTGATAGATGTAGAGGGCACGCGCGCCGAGCGGATTGTCGAGGCCGCCCGGCTGTCCGCCTTGCCACTTCACTAGTTCCGGCCTGCGGGCGATCATCTCGGGCGGCGGGGTCCAGACCGGCCATTCCTTGCCGTACTGGATGTTGGCGCGGCCGGACCAGCGGAATCCGTCCTTGCCTATACCGACGCCGTAACGGATCGCCTCGCCGCCGGGCTGCACCAGATAGAGCAGCCGTTCCTGCGAGTGAACGACGATGGTGCCGGGCTGCTCGCCGGTCGGATCGACGACGATCTGGCGGCGAAACTCCGGCTTGATCTTGAGGTAGGGCACCTCCGGCACGTTGAAGCCACCGTCGGTAAGCGAAGCGTACATCACGTCGGGGCTGGTGATGTTCTTGTCGACGCTGATGCTCGGACGGACGGGCCGGATCGAGCCGGTGGTGACGTCGTCGAGCTGGAGCGACGGCAGATCCAGCGTCTGGCTGCAGCCTGTGACGCCGAGCAGCGCCAACGCGCCGGCGCCGGACAGCACCGTGCGGCGGGAAAGCTGTAGTTCGGTTTCGATTGCGTCGCCATTATGCGGCAGCGACAGACCGTGCGGCAACTCACGCATTTACCCAAACCCTACGCTGTCGGCGGGAAACACGGTCCGGCCGGATAGCAGGCATTTTCACCAATCATGGTTGAAAAAGCGTGAAGGCCAGCCGCCTGGCGTTAACGACGCGCTTTTTCGATTCTTGCCTCTTTACATCTGCGCGAGGCCAAGGATTTATCCTCTTCTTTAAGCTCAAGGAGAAGAAAATGTCCTTCGAAAACTGGGCCGCGTTTGCCGCCGCCTCGGCAGTCCTTCTGGTCATTCCAGGCCCGACCATCCTGCTGGTGGTTTCCTATGCACTCGGCCAAGGCTGGCGCACCGCGCTGCCGATGGCAGTCGGCGTGGCGCTCGGCGACTTCACCGCGATGACACTGTCGATGCTGGGCATCGGCGCGCTGCTGGCGGCGTCGGCCACCGTATTCACGGTGCTGAAGGTGATCGGCGCCGGCTATCTGATCTATCTCGGCATCAAGCTGTTTCGCGCCGGCGGCGCGCTCCGGGCCGAACCGCGCACCGATGCGGTGTCATCGGCGAAAATGGCGGCGCATGCCTGGCTGGTTACTGCGCTCAATCCGAAAAGCATCACCTTCTTCGTCGCCTTCCTGCCGCAGTTCCTCGACCGGCACGCGGATTTCTGGACACAGATGCTGATCTTCGAGACGACCTTCCTGACGCTCGCCTTCGCCAACGCCTTCGGTTATGCGCTGATCGCCGCAAGGGCGCGCAACGTCGTGCGCAATCCAAAGGCGATCCGCATCTTCAACCGCACTGGCGGCACGCTGCTGGTCGGCGCAGGCATCGCCACGGTGGCGATGCGATCGGGCAACTGAGGACACGCCATGGCGGTCAGGGATGCATTCGGCCTGACACTGTCTGGCGCGACGAAGGCCGGGTTTTCGTCCTACAGCCAGGCCGTGCGCGAATTGCAGTGCTTCATCGGCGATCCGGTCGGCTCCATTGACCGGGCAATCGCCGACGATCCCGGCTTCGTCATGGCGCAGGTGTTCAAGGGTTATCTCTTTGGCCTCGCCACCGAGCGTGAGGCGACGGCGGTGGCCAAGGCATGTCACGAGGCGGCGCTGCCGCTTGCCGGTACGACACGCGAGCAGGCGCATGTCGCCGCCCTTGGCCACCTTGCGGAGGGACGCTGGCATGAGGCCGCCCGCGTGCTGGAGGATATCGCCATCGAGTTTCCGCTCGATGCGCTGGCGCTGCAGACCGGGCACCAGATCGACTTCTTCACCGGCAATGCGCGCATGCTGCGCGACCGCATCGGCCGCGCGCTGCCGTCCTGGCAGAGCGGCATGCCGGGCTATCACGCCATACTCGGCATGCAGGCCTTTGGCCTGGAGGAAATGGGCGACTATGCGCGCGCCGAAAAACTTGGCCGCACGGCGGTCGATCTCGAGCCGCGCGACGGCTGGGCCCAGCATGCGGTGGCCCATGTCATGGAGATGCAGAGCCGGCAAAAGGACGGCATTCTGTGGATGCGCGCCAATCCCGAAGCGTGGACGCGGGAAAGTTTCCTGCAGGTGCACAATTGGTGGCACCTGTCGCTGTTCCACTACGATCTCGGCGAAATCGACGAGGTGCTGGCGCTTTATGACGGGCCGATCTATGGCGAGCGCTCGACGCTGGCGCTCAACATGGTCGATGCCTCGGCGATCCTGTGGCGGCTGCATCTCGGCGGCGTCGATGTCGGCAGCCGCTGGGCGGCGCTCGCCGCCAACTGGTTGCCCAAGGCCAGCGCCGGCCATTATGCCTTCAACGACGCCCACGCAATGATGGCGTTTGTCGGTGCCGGCCTCGACGCGCCGGCCAGCGGCTTGCTCGAGGCGCAGCGCGAGGCGATGCGCGGCAAAGACGACAACGCCGCTTTCACCCGGGATGTCGGCCATCCCCTGACGCTCGCCATCAAGGCATTCGGCGAGGGCAATTACGCCGGGACGATACGCTTGATCCGGCCGATCCGGGCGATCGCCCATCGCTTCGGCGGCAGCCACGCCCAACGCGACGTCATCGACCTGACGCTGATCGAGGCGGCATTGCGTTCCGGTGATGGCGCGCTGGCGAGGGCGCTTGCGGCGGAACGCGCGCTGGCACGGCCGGACAGCCCGTTGTCGGCACTGTTTTCACGGCGCGCAATCGCTCTCACGGCGAATTGACCAAGATTAAATCTTGCCTTAAAAACTGCCCCGGCCAGATTTTTTCGAGCGTCGAAAAAATCTTCGCGTGTTGACTGGAGCGTTTTTCCGGCAGCACGATTGCCGGGATATCTTCGCCGCCCGTGTCGCAGGACTGGGCTGGGAAGCAAGAAAGACCGTCGCCGCCAGGCCTGACGGATATGGGAGGAAGCATGTATCTCGGCCTCGATCTCGGCACGTCGGGCGTCAAGGCGCTGCTGATCGATGCAAGGCAGGGCATCGTCGGTTCCGGCCATGCGCCGCTCGATGTGTCGCGCCCGCATCCCGGCTGGTCCGAGCAGAACCCGGCCGACTGGATCCGCGCCTGCGAAGCGGCGATCGCCGAGCTGAGGTCCATGCATGCGAAGGAGCTCGCGGCGGTGAAGGGCATCGGCCTTTCCGGCCATATGCATGGCGCCACCCTGCTCGATGCCGCCGACCAGGTGCTGCGCCCCTGCATCCTGTGGAACGACACACGCAGCAACGCCGAGGCGGCTGCACTCGATGCCGACCCGCGCTTTCGCAAGCTGACCGGCAACATCGTCTTTCCCGGCTTCACCGCGCCAAAGCTCGCTTGGGTGAAAAACAACGAACCGGCTGTTTTTGCCAAGGTGGCAAAGGTCCTGCTGCCGAAAGACTTTTTGCGGCTCTGGCTTGCCGGCGACCATATTTCGGAAATGTCGGATCGGCTGGCACGTCGTGGCTCGATGTCGGCAAACGCGCCTGGTCCTCCGAACTGCTCGCAGCGACGTCGCTCGACGAAAAGCAGATGCCGTCATTGGTCGAAGGCACGGCCAAGGCCGGTGCCTTGCGCGGCGAACTGGCTGCGAAATGGGGCATGCAGACGGGCATCCCGATCGCCGGCGGCGCCGGCGACAACGCGGCCTCGGCCTGCGGCATGGGCACGGTCGGCGCCGGTCAGGCTTTCGTCTCGCTCGGAACGTCGGGCGTGCTTTTTGCCGCCAACGCGTCCTATCTGCCCAATCCGGAAAGTGCGGTGCACACATTCTGCCACGCACTGCCCGGCACCTGGCACCAGATGGGCGTCATCCTGTCGGCAACCGATTCACTCAACTGGCTGTCGGCAATTGCGGGAAAAAGCGCCGTCGAGTTGACCGCCGAACTCGGCGATGCGCTGCAGGCGCCGACCGGTGTCTCCTTCCTGCCGTACCTGTCAGGCGAGCGGACGCCTCACAATGATTCCGTCATTCGGGGCGCCTTTACCGGGCTTGCCCACGAGTCCGGCCGCGCGGCGCTGACCCAGGCCGTGCTCGAAGGCGTCGCCTTCGCCTTCCGCGACAGCCTCGAAGCCCTGGCCAAAGCCGGCACGACGCTGACCCGGGTGACGGCGATCGGCGGCGGCTCGCGTTCGCGCTACTGGCTGAAGGCCATCGCCACAGCGCTTGGCCTGCCAGTCGATATTCCAGCCGACGGCGATTTCGGCGCCGCCTTTGGCGCCGCCCGGCTTGGCCTGATCGCGGCGACCGGCGCCGATCCGCGCGCCGTGTGCACGGCGCCGGCGACGGACGCCACGGTCGAGCCGGTCGCCGCCCTCGGCGGTGCCTATGCAGATGCCTATCAGCGCTACCGCCAGCTTTACCCGGCGATCAGGAGCGCCACGGCGTGAGCGGTTTCCCACCCTCGCCGTGGCCTGCCGAGAAGGCCTCACTGTGCCGGCACCTTGTCGAGAAAGCCGGTGACGCTTTTCAGCCGGCCATTTTCGATGACGCCGATATCGGTGCCTTCGATGACGGACTCGACGCCTTCCGGCCCGAGATTCCAGGAGAAACGGATGGTATCGGCGAAGCCGTCCGGCTTGCCTTTCAGCGAGAACCTGAAGCCGGCAAAGCGCTGCTGCACGCCTTCGATCAGCGCAGCGATGCCGTCATGGCCGTCGCCCTGCATGATCGGATCGCGGTAGCCGACGTCCTCGGTGAAGGTCGCCTCGAGCAAGGCTTTCCTGCGTGCGGCGTCGCTCTCGTTCCAGGCGGCGATGTAGTTTTCGGCAATGGTGTTGAGGTCGGTCATGGTCTGTCTCCTTCGTTGGGTGGCTTTGACATGAGCCTTTTCGACCAGCGCCAGCGCGAAACCAATTACGCCTGAGGTAATCAGGCCGAACCATGCGAGAGGAAAAGAACATGAGCAGCGGTTTTTTCGGCGACATCCAACAGATCAAATACGAGGGACCGGATTCGACCAATCCGCTGGCCTACCGGTTCTACAATCCCGACGAGATCGTCGCCGGCAAGCGGCTCGAAGACCATCTGCGCTTTGCCGTCGCCTATTGGCATTCCTTTGCCTGGCCGGGCGGCGATCCGTTCGGCGGCCAGACATTTGACCGGCCGTGGTTTCCGAAGGCCGGCAGCACCGACACGATGGAGTTGGCCAAGCTCAAGGCCGACGTCGCCTTCGAGATGTTTTCGTTGCTGGGCGCGCCTTATTTCTGCTTCCACGATGCCGACGTGCGGCCGGAGGGCCGGGACTTTTCCGAAAGTGCGGCGCGGCTCGACGAGATCGCCGATTATTTCTCGGAAAAGATGAAGCAGACCGGCGTCAAGCTGTTGTGGGGCACGGCCAACCTGTTCTCCAACCGCCGCTTCATGTCGGGCGCCGCCACCAATCCCGATCCGGACGTCTTTGCCTATTCGGCGGCGACGGTGAAACACTGTATCGACGTCACCAAGCGTCTGAACGGCGAGAACTACGTGCTGTGGGGCGGCCGCGAGGGCTATGAAACGCTGCTCAACACCGACCTTGCCCGCGAGCAGGAACAGGCCGGCCGTTTTCTCCATCTGGTCGTCGATTACAAGCACAGGATCGGCTTCGAAGGCACCATCCTGATCGAGCCGAAGCCCCAGGAGCCAACCAAGCACCAGTATGATTACGACGTCGCCACCGTCTATGGCTTCCTCAAGCGTTTCGGACTGGAGAATGAGGTCAAGCTCAACATCGAGCAGGGCCACGCCATCCTGGCCGGCCATTCGTTCGAGCATGAACTGGCGCTGGCCAATGCGCTGGGAATCTTCGGCTCGATCGACATGAACCGCAACGACTACCAGTCGGGCTGGGACACCGACCAGTTCCCCAACAATGTGCCGGAGATGGCTCTCGCCTACTATCAGGTGCTGCAGGCCGGCGGCTTCAAGACCGGCGGCACCAATTTCGACGCCAAGCTCAGGCGCCAGTCGCTCGATCCGCAGGATCTGCTGATCGGCCATATCGGCGGCATGGATTGCTGCGCTCGCGGCCTCAAGGCGGCAGCGCGCATGGTCGAGGACAAGGCGCTGTCCGCCCCGCTCGCCGAGCGCTATGCCGGCTGGGATTCGGCCGAAGCCAAGGCGATGCTTGCCGGCAAGCGCACGCTGGAGGAAATCGCCGAGCGCGTCGTCAAGGAGAAGATCGAGCCGCAGCCCAGATCCGGCCGCCAGGAACTACTCGAAAACATCGTCAACCGGTACGTCTGAGGCGTACCATTCCGCGGCCGCATTGTTCAGCGGCCGCGGGATAAAGACGACTTTCCGCGGGGCTGAAACCGACAAGGTTCGCCCCGTGCGAAACTTTTGGTCTGCTTGCTGACCGGGCCTGGCATTTGCCTTTAGCCGTGATCGAGGCCTCTCAGGTAGGCGCAGAACATGTCGGCCATGGCGTCGGCGTAGGCTTCGATCTCCGCGGGGGTTCGGGGCAACTCCGAGAACTGCTTCCCCACCGTGCTGAGCGTCGTCATGACCAGGTCGCCGGCCAATTCGCGAGTCGCTTGCGCGGCGTTGGGCAACGCCTTCTGCATGAAGAGCTGGATGGTGCGGTCTCCGGACGCCCTTGCCGCCTGCGCCTCAGGCGCGTCGCGGTAAAGCGGTGCGGCGTCGTCGAGCGCCACACGCACCGCGGCCTCGTCACACTCCGAGCGGAGGAAGGCGTGGACCAAGGCGCGCAGCCGTTCAAGTGGCGGTTTCCCGACATCCTCGAGGATGTCGCGCAGCAAATCGGTCGTCTGCCGCCATTCGTCGCTCTGGAGCCGGAACAGGATCGCCGCCTTGTTCGGAAAATACTGATACAGCGATCCGACACTGACACCGGCCTTCTCGGCCACCCGCGCCGTGGTGAAGCGCTGCGCGCCTTCCCTCGCCAAAACCTGAACAGCAGCCTGCAAAATCGCAGCAACGAGCTCTGCCGAGCGGGCCTGCTTGGGCTGTTTTCGCGAGGAAATCCGGGGACTGCGGTGATCGCTCATTGAGAGGCGCGCCAATGCGATTAGTAAATGCGAATGATTAGTCGTATTTTGAGTGCCGCGCAAGAACGCATTCAATTCTGACTGGAGACCAACATGACTACACTGTCGACAACGCCGCTCGCGCCCCTGCTGGATCGCCTGTTCGAGGAAGCCGCTGCCGCAACGAGCCCTGCGGTGGCGGAGCTCTCCGCCGAAGATCGGATGCGCCTGGTTCGAAGCAAGACCGAATACCTCGATTTCTATGGGCGGCTAAAGGACCTCTGGCTTCCCGTTGCGCGAGAGACCGGCACGCTGCTCTACATGCTGGCACGAGGCAGCAGCGCAAGGACGATCGTTGAATTTGGAACCTCGTTCGGCATCTCGACCCTGCACCTTGCCGCAGCCTTGCGGGACAATGGCGGTGGCCGCCTCATCACCAGCGAGTTCGAGCCATCCAAGGTGGCGGGCGCCAGGAACAATCTGATGGCAGGCGGTCTCATCGACCTGGTGGAAATCCGAGAAGGAGATGCGGTGCAAACATTAAGCGTCGATCTTCCCGAAACCGTCGACCTGCTTCTGCTCGACGGCGCCAAAGCGCTCTATCCAGAGATCTTGAGTCTGGTCGAAAGCCGCCTCAGGCCGGGCGCCTTCGTCGTTGCCGACAACGCCGATCTTTGCCCCGAATACCTCGAGCGGGTGCGCTCGACCGGAAGCGGCTACATGTCCACGTCGTTCAGCGAGGATGTCGAGCTGTCGATGCGGCTTGGCTGAAGCACTGCCTGACTTGCGGGAACGATCGTGCCCCAGATGGGCGGCGGCGGATAAAACTTTGCCCGGCGCCGCCCATCAATCGCCTCGCTCTTGCCTTCAAACAGCCGTCACGAACCTCCTATAGTGTGGTTCGTGGCGGGAACGGAAAGAAGGAGGCGAAACGATATGCAGCACGAACGCGAAATCGACGCCCTGCTCTCATCTGGCGAGGCCGGATCGATCATCGACCGGCTGATGGCGCTGCCGCACCCGAAGCAAGGTGCGCTGAGTGCGAACGAATGGGATCGCGCGGTCGCCAGCCGCTTCGAGACCCATCTTGCGAGACAAATGCGCTCGCAGATCGACGGCAACAGCGACCGCCAGGACGCTGCCTGATCTACCTTTGTCTATGCATTGCCGTTGTCCCAAAACCGTTACGGACTTTTGGGCGACATGCATTATCCCCGACGCAGCCTGACCGGCGCTTCGCCGAACGCTCTTGAAAACGCTCTGGAAAATGCCGCGGCGGACGAAAACCCCGTTCGCCCGGCAATATCGGCCATGGCCACGCGCGTGTCGACCACCAGCCGGCGCGCGGCGCCGAGGCGCAGCCTGAGATAATAGGCGCCGGGCGTTTCGCCGATCGACTTGCGAAAGATACTTTCCAGCGTTCGTGCCGTCACCCCGGCGCGCTTGGCCACCGCGGCTATGGTCAGCGGCTGGTCGATATGCGCTTCCATCAGCCGGATGGCTTGCGCCAACCTGGGATCGTAGCCGTCGAGACGGCCGAGCGAGACCAGCGGCTGCGCGTCGGTCGCAGCGCGCGCCTGGTCGTAGATGAAGACGCTCGCGACATCGAGCGCCACGGCCATACCGAGCCGCGTGCGAATCAGATGCAGCATCAGGTCGAAGGTCGGCGAGGCGCCGCCGGAGGTGAACACCGGGCCGTCGATGACGTAGCGGTCGGGGCGCACGTCGACGCCGGGAAAGGCCGACGAGAAATCCTCCATGTCCTCCCAGTGGGTGGTGGCGCTGCGCCCTTCCAGCAAGCCCGCGCGCGCCACCAGCCACGTACCCGCCTCGACGCCGCCGCAGGCGCGTGCCGCGCGCGCCGCCCGGCGCAGTCCGGACAGCAGGGCCGATGTGGCATAGTTCTGCGTGCCGAATCCGGCGACGACGACCAGCATGTCGGTTGTGTCAGCCGCATCGAAGCGGCCGCTGACCGCCACCGGCAGGCCGCATGTGGTAACCGGCGCCTCGCCCGTCACCGAGACCAGCCTGAAATCGAACAGCGTCTCATCGGCAATGCGGTTGGCGGCGCGCAATGGATCGACGGCCGAGGCTACGCACATGATCGACGAGCCGGAGAATACCAGCAGCGTTACCTTGAGCGGCAAACGTTCGGCACGAAAGATCGTCGGCTTTTCGTTTTTGATCACACGATCTTCGTAAAACGCAAAACAGTTTCCGGCAAGTCAGGCATTCTTGCCCTACGTCCTATTGGGAGAGAGTCCTATGCCGTTAGCGATGAACCGTGAGGTCTTCATTACCTGTGCCGTGACCGGGTCCGGCAGTTCGCAGGATCGCAGCCCGCATGTGCCGCGTTCGCCCAAGCAGATCGCCGATTCGGCCATCGAGGCGGCAAAGGCAGGTGCGGCGATCGTCCACTGCCATGTGCGCGATCCCGAAACCGGCAAGCCTAGGCGCGACGTACACCTTTATCGTGAAGTAACGGAGCGCATCCGCGCGGCGGATGTCGACGTGGTTTTGAACCTGACCGCCGGCATGGGCGGCGACATGGTGTTCGGCCCGCCGGAAAACCCGCTGCCGCTGAACGAAAAAGCCACCGACATGGGCGGTGCCAGCAACCGCATGGAGCACGTCCGCCAGTGCCTGCCGGAAATCTGCACGCTCGACTGCGGCACGATGAATTTCGCCGAGGCCGACTATGTCATGACCAATACGCCCGGCATGCTGCGTGCCATGGGCGGCATGATGACGGCGCTCGGCGTCAAGCCGGAAATCGAGGCTTTCGACACCGGGCATCTGTGGTTCGCCAAGCAATTGGTCGAGGAAGAAGTGCTGAAGCCGGACGCCTTGGTGCAATTATGCATGGGAGTGCCGTGGGGGGCGCCGGACGACCTCAACACCTTCATGGCGATGGTCAACAATGTGCCGGCGACCTGGAACTGGTCGGCTTTTGCCATCGGCCGCAACCAGATGGCCTACGTCGCTGCCGCGGTGCTCGCCGGCGGCAATGTCCGCGTCGGGCTGGAGGACAATCTCTGGCTCGACAAGGGCGTGCTGGCGACCAATGCGCAGCTGGTCGAGCGGGCGGTCAGCATCGTGTCGAATATGGGCGCCAGGGTCATCGGCCCGGACGAAGTCCGCAAGAAGCTCAACCTGACGAAGCGCGCACCGCTTTGAACAGGGAATCGGTTGGGAGGAGCCGCCGATGAAGACCGTGAAATTCACCGCCATGAAGGACGGCGACCGCGAGGATTACGCCTTCCTCACCGAGCACGAGATCGACTACGCGGCAAAGACCGGCGAACGGCTGCTCGACGCGCTCGTCCAGCTTGATGCGGGTCTCTCGGGCTACAAGATCACCCGGCTCGGCCATTCGCTGCAAGCGGCAACGCGGGCCTGGCGCGACGGCGCCGACACCGACTGGATTGCCTGCGCCTTGCTGCACGACATCGGCGACATCTACGCGCCCTATAATCATGACGAATATGCGGCGTCGATCCTGAAACCCTTCGTTCGCGAGCAATGCACCTGGGTGGTGGAAAAGCACGGCGACTTCCAGCGCCTCTATTACGCCCATCACCTCGGCGGCAATCCGCACGCCCGCGACCGTTTCGCCGGGCACATCTACTTCGACGATTGCGATGAGTTTTGCGAACGATGGGATCAGTCGAGCTTCGATCCCGACTACGAGACATTGCCGATCGATTTCTTCCGGCCCTTCGTGCTCGAAGTGTTCGCGCGCAAGGCCTATGACGCGTCCGTGATCCGTGCCGGCGAACGCGTCGCCCTCACCGACCCCGCAACAGCCAGCACAAGAACCGGAGCTTCCGCATGAGCATCATCAACAAGGCGGCAGCCATCGGCGGCGGCGTGATCGGCGCCGGTTGGGTCGCGCGGCTGCTGCTCAACGGCATCGACGTATCGATCTTCGATCCCGACCCCGAGGCATCACGCAAGGTCGGCGAGGTGATGAAGGGAGCGCGACGCGCCTACAAGCAGATGCTGCCCGGCGGCTTGCCGAAAGAGGGCAAGCTCACCTTCGCCAAGACGATCGCCGAGGCGGTGGCCGATGCCGATTTAATCCAGGAAAGCGTGCCGGAGCGGCTCGACCTGAAGCACCGCGTGCTGGCCGAAATCGACCTTTATGCGCCGGCCAACGCAATTGTCGGCTCCTCCACTTCCGGCATCAAGCCGACCGACATGCAGGTGGCGATGAAGAAGCATCCGGAGCGGCTGGTCGTCGGCCATCCGTTCAACCCCGTCTATCTGCTGCCGCTGGTCGAGATCGTCGGCGGCGAACAGACCTTTCCCGAGGCGATCGACGTCGCCAAGGAGATGTATGCCTCGATCGGCATGAAGCCGGTGGTGATCCGCAAGGAGATCGAAGCCTTCGTCGGCGACCGCCTGCTCGAAGCGGCATGGCGCGAGGCGCTGTGGCTGGTCAAGGACGGCATCTGCACGGTCGAGGAGCTCGACGACATCATGCGCTATGGCTTCGGCCTGCGCTGGGCGCAGATGGGCATGTTCCAGGTCTATCGCGTCGCCGGCGGCGAGGCCGGCATGCGGCACTTCATGGCGCAGTTCGGCCCGTGCCTGAAATGGCCCTGGACCAAGCTGATGGACGTGCCGGAGTTCAACGACGAGCTGGTCGAGCTGATCGCGACCCAGTCGGACGACCAGGCGCACGGTCTGTCGATCCGCGATCTCGAAAAGATCCGGGACGACAATCTGGTCGCCATCATGGAGGCACTGTCGAAGCAGAACAAAGGCAAAGGCTGGGGTGCCGGCGCCTTGCATAGGGACTACACCAGGCAGTTGGCCAAGCTTGCGGCAAAGAAGCCCAGCGCCTCCAGGGCGGCCGAAAAGGCCAAGGCTGAAAAGCCGAAGAAAAAGAAGAGAGGCTGAGACCATGGATTTTGGTCTTTCGGAGGAGCAGAAGCTCATCGTCGAGACGACGCGGGCCTTCGTCGAGAACGAGCTTTACCCGCATGAGCGCGAGGTTGAACGCACCGGCGTGCTGCGCCGCGAGCTGATCGAGGAGATCAAGGCCAAGGCGATCGAAGCCGGCCTCTATGCCGCCAACATGCCAACGGAAGTCGGCGGCGCCGGGCTCGATACAGTGACCTGGCTGCTCTATGAAAAGGAACTCGGCCGCGCCAATTACGCGCTGCACTGGACCTGCGTGGCGCGGCCTTCGAACATCCTTCTCGCCGGCACGCCGGAGCAGCGCGAAAAATATCTGTTTCCCTGCATTCGCGGCGAGAAATGGGATTGCCTGGCAATGACCGAGCCGGGCGCCGGCTCCGATCTGCGCGGCATGAAGGCAACCGCCGTGCAAGACGGCGACGACTGGGTGCTGAACGGCACCAAGCATTTCATCAGCCATGCGGACCTCGCCGATTTCGCCATCGTCTTCATGGCCTCGGGTGAGGAAGAGTCTTCGCGTGGAAAACGCAAGAAGATCACCGCCTTTTTCGTCGACAAGGGCACCAAGGGTTTCACCGTGCGCGACGGCTACCGCAACGTCTCACATCGCGGCTACACCAATGCCATCCTCGAATTCGACGATTGCCGGTTGCCGGCCAGTCAGGTTCTGGGCGAGGTCCACAAAGGCTTCGACGTCGCCAATTCATGGCTTGGCGCGACGCGCCTGCAGGTCGGCGCCACCTGCCTCGGCCGCGCCGAGCGGGCGCTTGGCCACGCCGTCGAATACGCCGCGCAGCGCCAGCAGTTCGGCCAGCCGATCGGCAAATTCCAGGGCGTGTCGTTCAAGCTCGCCGACATGGCGACCGAGCTGAAGGCCGCCGACCTGATGGTGTTCGAAGCCGGCTGGAAGTACGATCAGGGTACCGTCACCGACCAGGACATGGCCATGGCCAAGCTGAAGGCCACCGAGATGCTTGCCTTCGTCGCCGACGAGGCGATCCAGATCCATGGCGGCATGGGGCTGATGGACGACCTGCCACTGGAACGCATCTGGCGCGACGCCCGCGTCGAGCGCATCTGGGAAGGCACTTCGGAAATCCAGCGACACATCATCTCGCGCGCGCTGCTGCGCCCGTTCGGGGGCTAGAGCGTGACCCCAAAAAGTGAAATCCGGTCTTTGGAAAAGATCATGCTCAGACGAAAAGATGACAATGCACAGGCTTGAACGTCTTTTGCGGCCGAAATCGATCGCTGTCTTCGGTGGTGCGCAGGCGGCGGCCGTCGTCGCGCAATCGATCAAAATGGGCTTTGCCGGCGAGATCTGGCCGGTGCATCCGACCAAGGACGAGGTCGCCGGCCGCAAGGCCTATCGCTCGGTGGCCGAATTGCCCAGTGCGCCGGATGCCGCTTTCGTCGGCGTCAACCGGCACTTGACCATCGAAGTGGTCAAGGCGCTGGCGGAGCGCGGCGCCGGCGGTGCGGTCTGCTTCGCCGCCGGCTTTCTCGAAACCGAGGCCTATGACGAAGACGGCGAGCGGCTGCAGGCCGAACTGGTCGAGGCGGCCGGCCAAATGCCGATCATCGGGCCGAACTGCTATGGGCTGATCAATTACGCCGACGGCGCGCTTTTGTGGCCCGACCAGCATGGCGGCATCAGGCTGCCGGAAGGCGGTCGCGGCGTTGCCATCATCACCCAGTCGTCGAACATCGCCATCAACATGACGATGCAGAAACGCGGCCTGCCGATCGCCTTCCTGATGACCGCCGGCAACCAGGCGCAGACCGGGCTTTCCGAAATGGCGCTCGGCCTGATCGAGGACGACCGCGTCACCGCGCTCGGCCTGCATATCGAGGCCTTCGATTCGGTAGCCGGCTTCGAAAGGCTGGCGGCACGGGCACGCGAGCTGAAGAAGCCTGTTATCGCCATGAAGGTCGGCCGCTCCGAGCAGGCGCGGCAGGCGACCGTCTCGCATACCGCGTCGCTGGCCGGCTCGGACGCGGCGTCCGGCGCTTTCCTGAGGCGGCTCGGCATCGCCCGGATCGATTCAATTCCCGCCTTCATCGAGGCGCTCAAGCTATTGCACGTCACTGGCCCCCTGCCCGGCTACCGGCTGTCATCGATGAGCTGCTCGGGCGGCGAGGCGTCGGTCATGGCCGACAGCGCCGAAGGCCGCTGGGTGACGTTTCCGCCACTCACCCCCGAGCACCGCGCGCGGGTCAAATCGACGCTCGGGCCGCTGGTCGCGGTGGCCAACCCGCTCGACTATCACACCTTCATCTGGAACAACGAACCGGCGATGACCGCCGCCTTCACCGCCATGGTGTCTGGCGGCTTCGACCTCAATATGCTGGTGCTCGACTTTCCGCGTCCCGACCGCTGCTCGGACACGGACTGGTGGGCGACGCTGCGCGCCTTCGAATCGGCGCTGAAGACCAACAGCGCGCAGGGCGCGATCGTCTCCTCGTTGCCGGAAAACCTGCCCGAGGAATACACTGCCGGCCTGATGGCGCGGGGCATGGTGCCGCTGTTCGGCATTTCCGAGGCCATGGACGCCGCCCAGGCGGCAGCCTTCATCGGCTGGGCGTGGCGCGAGCCGCAGGCGCAGCCGATCGACACTTCCGCGTCCGGCGCGCCGGCCGGCGACCATGTCACGCCGGACGAGGCCGAGGCGAAGGCGCGGCTCATCGAGGCCGGGCTCCCCGTGCCGAAGGGCGAGCGCGCCGGCAATGCGGTCGAAGCTGTGATCTCCTCGATGGCGCTCGGCTTCCCGGTGGCGCTGAAGGCTCTTGGCGTCATCCACAAGTCCGAGCTCGACGCGGTCCGGCTCAACCTCAGGGATGCCGAATCGGTCAGCACCGCCGCCCATGATCTCGGCCCGCTCGGCACCGGCCTTTATGTCGAGCGCATGGTGCGCGACGGCGTCGCCGAGCTGCTGGTCGGCTTCACTCGCGACCCGATGTTCGGCGCGGTGATGACGCTCGGCACCGGCGGCGTGCTGGTCGAGCTGTTGCGCGACAGCGTCACACTGATGCTGCCGGCGACCCGTGATGACATCGAGGCCGCTTTGCGCGGGTTGAAGCTGTTCCCGCTGCTCGACGGTTATCGCGGTCGGCCGAAGGCCGATGTCGCAGCTGCAATCGATGCGATATCGGGCATTGCTGCTTTCGTGCAGCAAAATGCCGGCGAGATCGAGGAGCTCGACATCAATCCTCTGATCGTCTGCACCGAGAGCAAGGGCGCCTGGATCGCCGACGCGCTGCTGGTGCTGGGAGAGAACAAAAATGTCTGACGTCATCACCACCCGCCGCGAGGGCACGATCCTCGAAGTCATGCTCGACCGGCCCAAGGCCAATGCCATCGACCTGAAGACGTCGCGGCTGATGGGCGAGACGTTCAAGGGGTTTCGCGACGATCCCGACCTGCGCGTCGCCATCGTCAAGACCGCCGGCGACAAGTTTTTCAGCGCCGGCTGGGACCTTAAGGCAGCGGCTGGCGGCGATGCCGTCGACGGCGACTATGGCGTCGGTGGCTTCGGCGGGCTGCAGGAATTGCGCGACCTCAACAAGCCGGTGATCGCCTGCGTCAACGGCATGGCGGTCGGCGGCGGCTTCGAGCTGGCGCTGTCCTGCGACCTCATCTACGCGTCGGACCACTCCTCCTTCGCGCTGCCCGAAATCCGCGCCGGCACGCTGGCCGATGCGGCAACGATCAAGCTGCCGAAGCGCATCCCTTATCACGTCGCCATGGACCTTTTGTTCACGGGCCGCTGGATGGATGTCGCCGAGGCGCATCGCTGGGGCCTGGTCAACGAGGTGCTGCCCAAGGAAAGACTGGAGGACCGCGTCTGGGAGATCGCCCGGCTGCTCGCCAGCGGCCCGCCGCTGGTCTTCGCCGCGATCAAGGAAACGGCCCGGGTCGCAGAATCGCTGACCTTCCAGGATGCCATGAACCGGGTGACGCGCCGGCAACTGCCGACGGTTGACGCGCTCTACGGCTCGGAGGACAATCTCGAGGGTTTTCGCGCCTTTGCCGAAAAGCGCGATCCGGTGTGGAAGGGCAGATAGTGAGTGTCCCTGGAACGACGGCGTTCCGTCCCAGAGGAGGGTGTTCAGGCGGATTCGTCACTATCCGTTCCGTTCCCATGACTAACTACAAGAAACTCATCGACGCCGAGACCTGGGCGTTCATCGAGCGGACCAATTCGTATTATCCGCCGGATACGATCGACTACACGATCGCCGAGCAGCGCGCGATCTACGACCGGATGTGCCGCGAATTCTCTGCCGGCTATCCGGATGGCGTGACGGCTGAAACCACCGCCATTGCCGCGCCAGCGCACGACGTCCCGATCCGCATTTATCGCAGCGCGGCGCCGAACGCCTCTGCGATGGTGCTCTATGTCCATGGCGGCGGCTACATCCTCGGCGGGCTCGACAGCCACGACGATGTCTGCGCCGAGCTTTGCGCCCGCACCGGCTATGAGGTGGTCTCGGTCGACTACCGGCTGGCGCCGGAACATCTGCACCCGGCCGCCTTCGACGATGCGATGGGCGCCTTCGAATGGGCCACCGCCACTTACGAATGCCCCGTCCTGCTCTGCGGCGACAGCGCCGGCGGCAATCTCGCCTGTGCCGTCAGTCATGCGACGCGTGGCCACGTGACAAAGCCGGTCGGCCAGGTGCTGATCTATCCTGGCCTTGGTGGCGATCGTTCACTCGGTTCCTATGTCACGCATGCCGAAGCGCCAATGCTGACGATGCGCGACCTGGAGTTCTATAAAAACATCCGGACTGGCGGAGTGGACGCTACAGGCGACATCACTTTGTCTCCGCTCGCCGACGCCGATTTCGCCTATCTGCCGCCTACCGTCGTGATCACCGCCGAATGCGACCCGTTGTCGTCGGACGGCGAAGCCTATCGCGACCGCGTCGTTGCCGCAGGCGGACGTGCCTGGTGGCTCGAGGAGCCGGGGCTGGTGCACGGCTATCTCAGAGCCAGGCACACGGCCGGCCGCGCCCGCTCGAGCTTTACCCGGATTGTCGATGCCGTGACGGTACTTGGGAAGGGCGAATGGATCTGGTGAGGGCTGTCCTCCTCACCGCGAAGGGCCTTTATCGGCCGCTATAGCTCTACTTGCGGCGGCGTCGGCCGGAGACCCGCCTCAACCAAGGTCCCAAATGAAAGGCGCTCATCAGCAGGTACATCGGGACCATGCCGCCCAGCGGCGACGCATCTTGCCCGGTCGAGCACATCATATCCGGCGCTCCGCCAAGAAACGTCAGCAGCGCCATGGTTGCGAAGGCCGGCGCGGCCGCAAAGGACAGCCAATCGGCTGCGCCAAGGCCGGCCGGGCTCGCATCGGCGGTGGATCCGCCTGCATGAATCTCGCTCATGGCCATAGTCCTGCATAACGAGCGGGATGCGTCGAATGAACGTGCATCCCGCTCCTCCAATTGTCCTAGCCGCATTTCCGCGACGCCAAACGTTCTATTCGGTGCGGTTCCGGAACGCGGCCTCTCCGGCGTCCGACACCTCGACCCACTTTTTGTCGGGAACGGTTTCGGCGCCATAATTGTCGTGCCAGTTCCACCACTTGTACGTCGGCGTCTGCGGATAGCCTTCGGGCGAATCCTCCCAAACCTCCTGGCGGCCGAGCGGCGACAGGTCGAGATAGCTCCATACGGTCCCCATCGCCTCGTCGCCGCGGTTGTTGATGAAGTAGGTACGGAACACGCGATCGCCATCGCGGATGAACACGTTATGGCCGTGCCACTCGTCAACGCCGAAATCGGCATCGAAGCTGTCGGTGATGGTGTACCAGGGCATCTTCCAGTCCATCCGCGCCTTCAGCCGCGCAATGTCGGCCTGCGGTGCGCGCGAGGCGTAGGCAAGCGTGGTGTCGCGGGCGTTCAGATGGGCAAGATTGCCGACCTGGTCTGCCCCCAGCGAGCAGCCGCGGCAAGCGTGATCGGGCCAGCCGAATACGCCGGGCTCGAAGAAAGCGCGGTAGACGATCAGCTGACGGCGGCCCTCGAACAGGTCGAGCAGGCTCACCTTTCCGTTGGGGCCCTCGAACGTATAGGCCTTCTCCACCGCCATCCACGGCATCCGCCGACGCTCGGCGGCCAAGGCGTCGCGAGCCCGGGTCACGGTTTTCTCCTTCACGAGCAACTGCTGGCGCGCGGCCTCCCACGCATCAGGCGAAACGACCGGTGGTGTCTTCATCGCGAGCCGCGTCGTCTGCTCGCCTGTGCCATTCTGATGTGCCGTCATTGTGCATCTCCCTTGCTGGTCTGTTGTCGCACCATTCCCGGCGCGACGTGTTGCTGATCGGTCATGAGCCAGGATAGGGGCGATAGCGGATTGGCGAGAGTGACAAGTGTGACGCGATTCCGACGGGTTCGCTGATCACGGCCAATTTCGCCGCCCCGTGACGCCTCTGCTCATTCGTGCCCGGACTGCTGAATGGGCCGTGCGCCAGCCAGGTAGCGATCATTGTCAAACGGTTCGGCCTGGTTGCTGTCCGGGCTCCACAGCTGCCGGTGGGTTCGTGTGAGATCGCCGAGATAGACATGCAGCGCACCGGATCGCGCGCTGCCCGTATTCGCAACCGCATGCACGGTATTCGACGCCATGTGCACGACGGCAGGCGCTGCGATGTCCTGCCTTTCGGGAACATCGAGTTCGCTGCCGGCAACGGGATAGATGAAGTTCGTCTCGCTGCCCTTGTAGATGCCGATCAAGGCATCCATCAGGTGGTTGTGGGGCGGGTACTGCAGGCCGGGCGACAACGTGATGTGATAGATCGTCAGGTTCGGGCTGGCATGCAAAAGAACCTCGTCGTCGTCTTCTTCGTGAGCGAGTGTTCCCGATGCGTGAAAACGGTTGATGTAATCGCCCAGGACCGTCCTTACCGCTTCGAGGGGATCTGGCCCCTTCGCGGCATTGACGATATCATCGGCAACAGCGTAGAGAGGCGAGTTGGCGGGTAAAGGCATATCAGTTATCCTCCCTGAGATGCTCAGATTTTCAACCTGAGGTGCTCACGCTAGCGAATGTCGATGCCAGCGTCAACCGGACAGCCAAACGGACAAAATATGAAAACGACGAAGTTGACCGCCGAACCGGCAAGGCCGGCCACGGTCGAGGCGACAGCACTGTCAGCCGCCGACGTCCTTCGCAGGGAACAGGCATATGAGCAGCTGAGGAACGACATCATTGCCTGCGTGCTGCGCCCCGGCGAAGCGCTGACCGAAAAACAGATCGGCGATCGATACCAGATCAAAAAGGCAACCATCCGCGCGGCGTTGGCCCGTCTGATGCAGGAAGGTCTGGTCAGGAGCGAGCCGCGCCGCGGCTACGTCGTTGCAACGCTCAGCCTGCGGGACGTCAACGAGATCTTCGATGTCCGCAGCTTGATCGAACCGGAAGTGTTCAGGGTGGCGGCATCGAACATTACCGAGCGCGGGCTGGAGGACATCGGGCTGGCAGCGAGAAAAGTGCTGAAGCCGGAGACGTTGCGTAGTCATGTTGCATTCCTGGCGGCGGATCGTGCGTTTCGTCTGGCCCTTGCGGGGCTCTCGGGAAATTTACGACTGGCGCATCTACTGGACCAGATACTCGACCAGTCGGCGCGGGTTCTCCACCTTGGGTTCAAATCCCGCGACTTCACCCAGTTGATCATCGCCCAGCAAAAGGAACTGGTTCTTGCCTGCGAGGCAGGCGACGTTTCCGGCATCGTCAAACTTGCCCGTTCGCAGTGCCTGTTTCTCAAGAAGCAGGTGCTCGAGGCTTTGCTTGCCGGTTCCAAGCTTCGGGACGTCAATTTGCAGCCCTTCGCCTAGAGCGGTTCTCCTGGAACCGGTAACCGGCTCTAACTATCTGTTTTGCCGCATTTATGCGGGCGCCGAATGATTCCATTTGGCTGCAAAATGCTCAGAGGGAAAGTTGGCCGTTCGGTGCGACCGCCACCTTGGCGCAACGGCGCCGGCGGGGCTTGTTCACCCCACCGAGGAAGATGCCGCCGAGCGACCAGAATGCCTGGCCGCCAAGCGACTGCTCCGGCTCCTGCTCGACGGCCTTTGCCGGCCGCAGTCAGTTCGGCGGCCGCGACAAAGCCGGCAAGGCCGGCGCCGACGATGATCACATCCGCATCGTCGGGCATCTATTTGGCCAAGATCTCGTCCAAAAAACCGGCCCGTTGCAGGATCACGGCCGGCCTAGACTGCCTCCCAGCCTTCCTTCTCGCCGGCGCGGAAGATGGCATCGATGACCTTCTGGTTGAGCACCGATTCTTCCAGGGTGAAGACACGATCCTTGCCACCCTGTGCCGCCCGCGCGAAGGCCTCGACTTCCAGCCGGTACTGTTGCGTGCCGGGAAAGCGGAAGACCTGCGCCTCGCTGTGGTTCTGGTTGTGCAGTTCGACACGGTGATGGTCGTAGAGTCCGGCATTAAACGGTGAGAACACCTCGATGAAGCCCTTCTCACCGTGAAAGACCATCACCTGGCGTGCCGCCATCTGTGTCGACAGGTAAAACGACAACTCGAAGTCGCCGAAATCGGCGCGGATCGAGGAATAGATGTCGGTGCCGAATGTCTTGTCGCGCTCGATCCTCGCCTGGACGCGCAGCGGCTCCTTGCCGGTCGAAAAGCGCGTCGATACCGTCGGATAGACGCCGATGTCGGGCAGCGCGCCGCCGCCGAGATCGAGCTTGTTGCGCATGTTGTTGGGGTCGACATTGTAGTAGGAGAACGCGCCCTGGACATGGCGCAGCCGGCCGATGGCGCCGTTGCCGATCAGCTCGCGCACCTTGATCCATTGCGGGTGGTAGACGACCATGAAGGCTTCGCAGACCAGCACCTTCCTGGCATCGCGCAGCTTGATCAGTGGCGGAATGTCCTTGGCGTCGAGAGCCAGTGGCTTTTCGACCAGAACATGCTTGCCGGCCTCGATCGCCTTGGCTGCCCATTCGACATGCTGCGAGGTCGGCAGCGGAATGTAGACGCCGTCGATGTCGCTGGAGGCGAGCAGTTCCTCATAGGAGCCGAAAGCATGGCGCGCCCCGAAGCGTTCGCCCAGCGCCCGAGCTTTCGACAGATCGCGGCTGGCGATCGCCGACAGCACGCCGTTCTCCGCCTCGACGATTGCCGGTAAAAGCTGCTCGCGGCCGATTTTGGCCGTCGACAAAACACCCCATCGGAACATCAGATTTCTCCTCTCGATTGCAGGCCTGGAGGTTTGCCTGAAATCGGCGGAAAAGCCAATGCGGGAGCATGGTTCCTCGCCCCACCAAGTGGGGAGAGGAACCCAGGTCCTGCAGCGACGGTGAAATCGCAGGGAGAACCGCTCAACCCCTTCTACCCGTCAGCGTCATGTCGAATTCGACGACGTTGGAATAAATCGGCGTGCCGACATCCATGCCATAGCGCGACCGCAACACCTTGCCTGTGACGTGGAACTTTATCGTGCCCGCCTTGAGGCTGCCGAGCTCGGCCGTGAACTTTTCCTGAAAGGTCTTGCCGCGCGCCGTCAGCCGGCCGGTGACAAGGGCCGACGTGTCGCCGGTGCGTTTGACGCTGGTCGAACGGAACTGGATCTCCGGATTGTTGGTCGCGTCGAAAACCGCGTCCGAGCGGAGAAAGGCATCGATGCGACTTTGGCCGGTACCGACGCTTTCGGGGAAGATGGTGAAATTGACCTGGGACCGGCCGACATCGCTGTTGTCGATAAGGATATTGCCCTTGAAGCGGGAGAAAGCACCGTCGAGCCCGCCGCCGCCGAGCTTGGCAATGGAGAAGTGGATGCTGGAACTCCCTGGGCTGATCGTGTAGCTGCCGGCCGCCTCGCCAAGGGCAACGGCGGCAAAAACAGGCATGGCAAAACAAGCGGCGGCTGCCGCAAATCCGAAGATGCGCGCGTACATGGAAATGGTCCTCTTGGCAGGCAACGCTTTCTTGCGTCCTCGCCCCATGAACGAATGAGCCGCCCGCTCTATTCCGTCTCGCGATGTGACGAAGCCGTGATCATGCGCGTCAGCACGGTATCCCTCAGCCAGAAATGATGACGCAGCGCAGCGGCGAGATGCAAAGCGACAAGACCGATGCCGGCATAAGCGAGATACCAGTGCGTCGCTGCCCAGAAGCTTTCTGCCATGTCCGATTCACCAAGCGGCAGATTGGGCATGACGAACAGATTGAACGGCACGCTCGGGATCTCCAGCACCGAGACCGAGACCAGCGCCCAGCCGGACAGCGGCAGAGCGAGCTGAAAAGCATAAAGCGCAAGATGGACAAGCGGCGCCATGCGGCGCTCGAAAGGGCCGACTGAGCGCGGCAGCGGCGGGGCCGGTCTGCCAAGGCGCCAGGCGATGCGCAGGATGACCAGCCCAAGCAATAGGAAACCGAAAGATTTATGCAGCTGAATCAGCTCGAAGGCGGTGCGCTGGCTGGACAGCCGCACCATGACGAAGCCGAGCACGAACTGGCCGATAAAGAGCGCCGCGATCAGCCAGTGAAGGATGATCGCTGTCCAGCCGTAGCCGGTCGGCTGGTGTTTGGGCAGTGCTGACATGGTCTGTGAACGAATGCCAGGTCGGCTTTCTTCCATCCCGGAAAGGCGGTTTCCACTTATGTTTGGAGACGACCAATTGCCGGTGCCAACGGCCGTAAGACGAGCATTCACGCCTGAATAGATTGCCCTCCGCAGTTCCGACGGTGCCCCTATGTACTCACTTTGAAGAAATCGACAAAGGCCCTGAGCGCCGGCCGCATCTGGCGTCGGCTCGGATAATAGACGAAGAAACCATCAAAGGGCGGGCACCAGTCCTCGAGCACGCGAACGAGCTTGCCGGCGGCGAGCGGGTCGCGGACATAGTCCTCGAACACGAAGGCGAGCCCGGCGCCGTCAACCGCAGCATTGGCAATCAGATGGTCCTCGTCGAGGATCAATGGCCCTTGCACCGGGATTTCGATCTCCTCGCCGTTTTTCTCGAATTCCCAGCGATAGATGATGCCGCTGGAGAAGCGGAAGCGGATGCAGCGGTGAGCGGCGAGATCGCGCGGATGCTGCGGCCTGGGCCTGGTCTCGAAGTAAGATGGCGTGCCGAACACCGCGCCGCGAAGGTTCGGCCCGATGCGCACTGCGATCATGTCGCGCTGCAGGCTCTCGCCCAGCCGCACACCGGCATCGAAGCCGCCCTCGACCACATCGGTGAAGCGGTCATCGATGACGATCTCCAGCACGATGTCGGGATAGGCAGCCGCAAAGGCGCCGAGCCTTGGCGTCAGCGCCAGGTGGGCGGCGGTGCGCGGCACGGTCAGCCTGAGATTGCCCGCCGGCCGGTCACGCGCCTCGATCGCCGATTCCAGCGCCAGGTCGATTTCCGACAGCGCCGGCCTGAGGCGCTCGAGCAGTTGCGCGCCCTCCTCGGTCGGAGCGACGCTGCGCGTGCTGCGCGCCAGAAGGCGCACGCCGAGGCGCGCTTCCAGGCTGGACACCGCGTGGCTGACCGCCGACGGCGCGATTGCCAGCTCCTTGGCGGCGCCGCGAAAACTGCCGCATTGGGCGACCGTTGCCAGCACGGCAAGCTGTGAAAGATGTGTTCGCTTCATTGATCTATTTTTGGGAACAGCCCGTGCAAATAAGAGGCGATTATCGAACGCTGCGCAAGACGGTATCTCTGTGGCATCACAACCATCACAACAAGGAGACACGTGATGCAAACCCGCAAGCTTGGCAATGAACTCGACGTCTACCCAGTCGGCCTCGGCTGCATGGGGATGAGCTTTGCCTATGGTGGCCAGCCGGAGGCGGAGGCGATTGCCACGCTGCGCCACGCCGTCGAGATCGGGGTCAATTTCTTCGACACCGCCGAGGTCTATGGCCCCTACGAGAACGAGATCCTGGTCGGCAAGGCGCTGAAGCCGGTGCGTGATCGTGTGACGATCGCGACCAAATTCGGTTTCAAGATCCTCGAAGAAGGCAGCGGCACCGAACGCATGGCCGGCGTCGACAGCCGCCCGGAGCATGTCAAGGCGGTGGCCGAAGCGTCGTTGAAGCGGCTGGATACCGAGATCATCGATCTCTACTACCAGCACCGCGTCGACCCCAGCGTGCCGATCGAGGATACGGTCGGCGCCATGGCCGAGCTGGTACGCGAGGGCAAGGTGCGGGCGCTCGGCCTGTCGGAGGCGAGTGCGGCGACCATCCGCCGGGCGCATGCCGTGCATCCGATCGCCGCGGTGCAGAGCGAGTATTCGCTGTGGAGCCGCGATCCGGAGGAGGAGGTGTTTGCCGTCTGCCGCGAGCTCGGCATCGGCTTTGTCCCCTATAGCCCGCTCGGCCGCGGCCTGCTCACCGGCACGATCGCCAGGCCCGATGTTCTCGGCGCCGACGACTGGCGCCGGGGGTTGCCGCGCTTCCAGGCCGACGCCATGGCGGCCAATGCGGTGGTCGTCGCCGTGCTGGAAAAGATGGCAGCCGAGAAGGACGTGGCGCCGGCGCAGCTGGCGCTCGCCTGGGTGCTGCATCAGGGCGACTTCATTGTGCCGATCCCTGGTGCCCGCAAGATCCGACATCTCGAACAGAATACGGCGGCAGCCGATATCGTGCTGACCCAGGCCGAGGTAGCAGCCATCGGCGATGCGCTGTCGCCGGACAAGGTTGTCGGCAAGCGCTACACCGAGGAGCTGCTGGCCCTGGTCGACGGGTGAACTGCAATCGACAGCGCAATCGAAACGGTGCGTTTCGGCACCCCGTTTCGAATGCCGCAGCGGTGCAAAATAATCGCGAGAAATTGGCACCCCCTCTGTCCTGCCGGACATCTCCCCCTCAAGGAGGGAAATTGGACGTCACCTCGGCTTTCGCCAATCACCGGCGCCGGAAAGGCGGGCAGGGCGATGGAACTGCCAATCGCCCTTCTTGCGGGAGATGCCCGGCAGGGGCAGGTGCCTCGCGCCGACATTCTACCAAGGCACGACAGTAATCTCCGGCCAGCACTCCTGTGCCCGCCTGCCCTTCATCTCATGGGTCCGCTGATTATCCAGCACCCTATTCGGCGTGATGCGGAACGAAAAGATGTCGTCGAGCCCGAACGGTGCCACCAGGTCGAGGCGCCCCTCGGCATCGAAGCGGACGCCGACGGCATGCGTCTTCGACGCAAAATAGCTGACCGATTCGCTAGCGCTCATATAACGCGGGCATTCCTGCCCGAACTTGCTCGGATACCACAGATGCACCCGCGCCTGATTGCGCACCTCGACCGGCAGCTTCAGCCCTTCGAAATGCTCCGCCGCACAACGAATGACCAAATCCTCGGCCTCGTAGGACAGATCGCTCTCATCGAAATAGAACAGGTCGACATCCCGGATGCCGTACCCCGAGGGCTTTCCGGTCAGATGATTCCAGACGCTGTTGTAGAGCGCGCCGGAGACGACCAGCCAGTCGGGGAGGTCAAGCGTGCGCACCCGCGACAGCGTCTCGCCGATCAGCGGATCGGACGAGACGATATCGAGAAAGACTGCACGCTGTTCCTCGAAGGGCAGCCCTGAATAGCGCAAATGGCCCATCGCCCTTTGGACGGCGATTCGCCAGGCGCTCGCAACCCCTCAGCCGCGCAGCACGCCGCCGGTCTGCTTGTGCACGTTCTCGACGATGCGCTTGGCCAGCGCCTCGAAATCCTCGTCGGTCAGCGTCTTTTCGACCGGCTGGATCGACACCTCGATGGCGATCGATTTCTTCGCCGCGCCGAGGGCTGCACCCTCGAAAACATCGAACACCGAGACGCCGGAAATCAGCTTCCTGTCTGCGGCAAGAGCGGCGCGAACGAGTGTGCCGGCTTCGACCGCCTTGTCGACGACGAAGGCGAAGTCGCGCTTGACCGCCTGGAAGGCGGACAGATCGAGCCTTGGCTTTGTCCGCGTCGGCTTGGCCTTAGGCTCAGGCACCGCATCAATGAATACTTCGAAGCCGCAGAGCGGGCCGGAGACGTCAAGCCCTTCCAGCGTCTTCGGGTGGAATTCGCCGAATGTGCCGAGCACGACCTTCGGCCCGAGCTTGATCGTGCCGGAGCGGCCGGGATGATACCAGGCCGGGCCGCCGGCCTCGATCTGCAGCCGCTCGACCGGCGCGCCGCAGGCTTCGAGTGCTGCGATCGCATCGGCCTTGGCATCGAAGACGCCGACGGCGCCGGCGTTGCCGGCCCAATGGCGGCCGGAGCCCTCGAGCTTGGCGGTGCCGCGCCGCACGCCGGCGGCAACGCGCCGCTGCTGGTCGGCGCCGTCGCCCTCGTAAGTGCCCGACACTTCGAACAGTGCGACATCCCCGATGCCCTTGTCGGCATTGCGCTGCGCTGCCGCGATCAGCCCCGGGAGCAGCGACGGCCGCATATCCGACATATCGGCCGCGATCGGGTTGGCAAGCTTTAGCGCCTGCTGGCCGCCGCCGAACAATTCGGCGTGTTTTGCCGGAATGAACGACCAGGTGACGGCCTCCATCATGCCGCGCACGGCAAGCGCCCGCTTGGCGGCGCGGGTGCGTATCTGCAGCACAGTCAGGATTTTGGCGTTGACCGCATCGTGGGAACCGAGCGGCTGCGGCGCGATATTGTCGACGCCGTGGATGCGCATGACCTCCTCGACCAGGTCGGCCTTGCCATCGACATCCGGCCGCCAGGACGGGACCGCGACATTGACGACATCGCCCGTGCCCTCCGGCCTGAAGCCGAGGCGGGCAAGAATGTCGAGGCTCGTCGAGCGCGGCACTTCGATGCCGGTCAGCCGCTTCACTTCCGACAAAGGGAACGAGACGATCTTCGGCCGATGGCCGGCATAGCCGACGACCTCGGTTTGCGCCGGCGTGCCGCCGCAGAAATCGAGCACCAGCTTCGTTGCCAGCTCCACGCCGGGAACCATCATTTCCGGGTCGACGCCACGCTCGAAGCGGTAGCGTGCATCGCTGATGATGCCGAGCGTGCGGCCGGTGCGGGCGGTGGCGATCGGGTCCCAAAGCGCCGACTCGATCAGCACATCGGTGGTGTTCTCGTCACACCCGGAATGCTCGCCGCCCATGATGCCGGCGATCGATTCGATGCCGTCCTGGTCTGCGATCACGCACATCTCAGGCGTCAGCGTGTATTCGCGGCCGTCGAGCGCCAGCACCTTTTCGCCGTCACGCGCCCGGCGCACGGTGAGATTGCCGGTGACCTTCCCAGCGTCAAAAACATGCAGCGGCCGACCGCGGTCGAAGGTGACGTAATTGGTGATATCGACGAGCGCGCTGATCGGCCTCAAGCCGATGGCGAGAAGCCTTTGCTGCAGCCATTTCGGCGACGGTCCGTTCTTGACGCCGCGCACCAGGCGCAGGGCAAAGCCGGGGCAGAGCTCCGGCGCTTCGATCGTCACCTTGACCGGCGTCGCGCCTTTGCCGGGGATCGGCTCTATCGGCGCGCTCTTCAGCGTGCCAAGCCCACTCGCCGCCAAATCCCGGGCGATGCCATGGACACTGGTGGCGTCCGGCCGGTTCGGCGTCAGATTGATCTCGATCAGCGGATCGTCGAGATGGGCATAGGCGGCGAAACTGGTGCCGACCGGCGCATCGGCCGGCAGGTCGATGATGCCGTCATGCTCTTCGGATAATTCGAGCTCACGTTCGGAGCACATCATGCCGTGGCTTTCAACGCCACGGATCTTGCCGACGGTCAGCGTCACGTCGATGCCGGGGATATAGGTGCCCGGTGCCGCAAAGGCGCCGATCAGGCCGGCGCGGGCGTTCGGCGCTCCACACACGACCTGCACCGGCGGCTTGCCGTCGCCGGTGTCGACGGTCAGCACGCGAAGCCGGTCGGCATCTGGGTGCTGCACCGCCGTCACCACCTTGGCGATGACGAAGGGGGCTAGGCTCGCCCGGTCGTCGACATGCTCGACTTCAAGGCCGATCGAGGTGAGACGCTCGACGATTTCCGCCAGCGAGGCGTCGGTCTCGAGATGGTCTTTGAGCCAGGAGAGGGTGAGTTTCATGACTGTGTTCCGTCTGGTCTGGGCACGTTGCACTTGAAGCTATGCGGCCGCGCGTCCGACATGTGCAGGAAGGCGAGCTGTCCGCGGATTTGCTGCTGCAGCCCGCTCGTCACGCGCTCAGGCCACCGAACAGCGTTGGCATGTCGAGCGGCCTAAAACCGTAATGCGAAAGCCAGCGGACATCGGCGTCGAAGAAGGCGCGCAGATCCGGCATGCCGTATTTCAGCATGGCGATGCGGTCGATGCCCATGCCCCAGGCGAAGCCCTGGTATTCGTCAGGATCGAGGCCACCGTAACGGAGCACATTGGGGTGCACCATGCCGCAGCCGAGGATCTCCATCCAGTCGGAGCCTTCGCCGAAGCGCACCTCGCCCGGCCGCGAACGATCGCACTGGATGTCGACCTCGAGGCTGGGCTCGGTAAACGGGAAGAAAGACGGCCGGAAGCGCATCTTCACGCTCGGCACCTCGAAGAAGGCCTTGCAGAACTCCTCCAGCACCCATTTCATGTTGGCGACGTTGGCCGACTTGTCGATCACCAGCCCCTCGACCTGATGGAACATCGGCGAGTGGGTGGCATCGGAATCCTGCCGGTAAGTCTTGCCGGGGATGACGATGCGGATCGGCGGCTTCTGCATCTCCATGGTGCGGATCTGCACCGGCGAGGTGTGGGTGCGCAAAAGCTTGCGTTCGCCCTGCGCGTCCGGCTGGAAAAAGAAGGTGTCGTGCATCTCGCGCGCCGGGTGGCCTTCCGGGAAGTTCAGCGAGGTGAAGTTGTAATAGTCGGTCTCGATGTCGGGACCTTCGGCGATGGCAAAGCCGAGATCGCCGAAGATCGCCGCGATCTCGTCGATGACCTGGCTGATCGGATGGATGCGGCCGCGCTCGGCCGGCGATTGCCTGACCGGCAGCGTCACGTCGACCTTCTCGGCGGCGAGACGCGCCATAATCGCCGCGTCCTTCAGCTCGGCGCGGCGAAGAGAAAGCGCCTCGGTGACGCGGTTCTTGAGGCCGTTGATCGCCGGGCCCTTGACCTGGCGCTCCTCGGCGCTCATCGAGCCAAGCGTCTTCAGCATCTCGGAAACCGAGCCCTTCTTGCCGAGGGCCGAGACACGCACCGCCTCGATCGCCTGCTCGTCGGCGGCCGAGGCAATCTCGGCCATCAGGGAATGTTCGAGAGTTTCCATGTCACTCATGTTCCAGATCCGATTGGAAGCAAAGAAAAACCCGCGCCAGCCCTGCCAGCGCGGGTTTCCCAAATCAAGTGTCGAATAGCTTGGGAAGCGCTGGTCTTAAGCGACAGCGCTTTCAAAAGCATTCGGCGTGGTGTTCTTGAGATATTCGAGCGCGACCTTGGCCTTGGCCACGAGTGCGGCGAAGGCCTGCGGCTCGTGGATGGCCATGTCCGACAGGATCTTGCGGTCGATCTCGATGCCAGCCTTGTTGAGACCGTCGATGAAGCGGCCGTAGGTCAGGCCATGCTCATGCGTCGCCGCATTGATGCGCTGGATCCACAGCGCGCGGAACGAACGCTTGCGATTCTTGCGGTCGCGATAGGCGTACTGCAGCGACTTTTCCACCGCCTGCTTGGCGATGCGAATGGTGTTCTTACGGCGGCCGTAAAAACCCTTGGCGGCTTTCAGGACCTTCTTGTGCTTGGCGTGCGAGGTGACGCCTCTCTTTACGCGTGCCATGTCATGATCTCCTTAAAAGCAATTCCAGGAAAAGTGCCTAGCGGTTTTCCGTTCGGAATTGCGTAAAACAAATGCGTGTCCAGACCGAATGCTCTTATTTTGGCGCATGATGTTTCCAAAAAGTCTGCAACTTTTTGGCATCATGCCTTAGAGGCCGTTCGGCAGAAAATTCTTGATGACCTTCTTGCCGTCCGGTTCAGCCAGAACCATCGTGCCGCGGGCATTTCGAATGAACTTGTTGGAACGCTTGATCATGCCGTGACGTTTGCCGGCCGCAGCCGACAGAACTTTACCCGTACCTGTGATCTTGAACCGCTTCTTAGCGGCCGACTTGGTCTTCATCTTGGGCATTTTGCTACTCCGTTTATATGCGCACCAATGCGCCTTTTGTTCGCTTCAGGCCGACCAAAGCCCGAAAAGCAAATGAAACCGCCACGGCATGCCCTGCCGGGCGGTTTTTTGGGAACGGCGGTCCTATACGTCAAAGCGGGCTGGCGCGCAACACCCCGTACCGAGCAACACTGCACTCAGCAACACTGCACTCAGGGGAGACGGAACAGCACCGGCAATATGCCGGACTGCTGGGCGCCGTCGATCAGTTCGAAAGCCGGCAAGGCAACCAGGAAGACCAGACCGTCCAGCAGCGTGGTTCGCAGCAGGCGCGGCTTGAAGCCGCGGGTGTCGCCTTCCTGGTACAGCGACAGCTTCGGAAAAAAGCGCGGCACTTTCGCCAGGTAGGCCTGGTATGGCGCGCCGAGAACCTCCTTGAGGAATTTCTCCTCGCGCAGGATAACGATGTAAAAGGCACCAGCGCAGAGCGCTGCAAAGCCGATCGTGGCGGTGATCGAGCCGATCTGTGCGCCGACACCGGCGGCAGCTAAAGTAGAGAAGACATAGAGCGGGTTGCGGGTGATCGAATAGGGGCCGCCGGTCACCACTTCGGAGGATTTGCGACCGCCGATATAGAGCGTCGACCACAAGCGCCCGACGATGCCGAGAAAGATCAGCACGACGCCAACCATTTCGATCGTTTCATGCACAGGCGTATCGGGCGGAAAAACCGACTGCCCGAACAAAAGCATCACGAACAGGACGACGACGACGACGGCAAGCACCATCCTGCGCGTGTGCTGGTAGCTGCCCAGCCCATATTTGGCTTCCGAATGCTTGACGTCATTGACCATGTCGGGAATCCGATCGTCGAGGGAACCAGAGCGTCTTTGCTCTCGCCGGCGATCGCAGCGTCTGGCCAAGAAAACAGGCGCCCCGCCGATCGCCGGGACGCCTTGCAACATGATTCAGGCGGATTTTATGCACGTCGCCCAAAAGTGCGCAGCGGTTTTGCGACAAGGACATCCACAAAACAGAACTAAAGCGCAACGCGCTTTAGCGGGGCGCCAGCACCATCATCATCTGGCGGCCTTCGAGCTTCGGTTCGGCTTCGACCTTGGCGATGGGCGCCACTTCCTCGCGAACCTTGTTCAGAAGCTGCATGCCGAGTTCCATATGCGCCATCTCGCGACCGCGGAAGCGCAATGTCAGCTTGACCTTGTCGCCTTCCTCGAAAAAGCGCCGGACAGCCTTCATCTTGGTTTCGTAGTCGTGGCTGTCGATGTTCGGGCGCATCTTGATCTCCTTGATCTCGATGACCTTCTGGTTCTTGCGCGCCTCGGCCGCCTTCTTCTGGTTGGCGTATTTCAGCTTGCCGAGATCGAGGATCTTTACGACGGGCGGCACTGCATTGGGCGATATCTCGACCAGGTCGAGCCCAGCCTCTTCGGCGAGCAGCAATGCGTCGTTGATGGAGACATCGCCGCGGTTCTGGCCTTCGGCGTCGATTAGCTGGACCCGGGGAACCCGGATGTCACGGTTGGAGCGCGGGCCTTCCTTGGTGGGCGCCGCTGCTTTGAAAGGTCTGCGAATGGTCGTGGTCTCCTTGAGCCGTTTCGTTAAGGGGTTCTTCAGTTCAGAATTGCGAACGCGCAATGTGGTGAGCGCGCGGTCGGAGTCAATAGCACAGCATTCTCAGGAAATCACCTGCCCGATGAATGCTCCTCTGCACCAAGCGAAGAAAGTAGCAGAGCACTTTTCGTTGAACCCCCGCTTGTGCCAAAAGACCGGCGTGAGGGAATACATCATGAGCACCACCCCGATCTTCCTAGACGTCGACGGGACGAGCATCGCGGTCAGGCATGCGGCAGGTGCCGAGCCCGGCATCGTGTGGCTTGGCGGCTACAAATCCGACATGCTGGGCACCAAGGCCGAAACCTTGTCGGAATGGACGCGCAAAGAAGGCCGCGCCTTCCTGCGCCACGATTATTCCGGCCACGGCGAATCGAGTGGCGCCTTTGCCGACGGCACCATCTCGAAATGGCTGGGCGAGAGCCTGGCGGTTTTCCGCCGCTTCACCCGGGGCAGGCAAATCCTGGTCGGTTCGTCGATGGGCGCCTGGATCGCGCTGCGCATGGTGCAGGAGTTGCGCAAGGCGGGCGAGAACAGCGTCGCCGGCCTTGTGCTGCTGGCGCCGGCGCCCGATTTCACGTTCGAACTGGTGGAGCCGGTGCTGACCGGGGCGCAGAAGCGCGACCTCAGGAAAAAGGGCTTTTTCGAAGAGCCGTCGGACTATTCCGCCGAACCGTACATCTACACGCGCGCACTGATCGAGGACGGCCGCAACAACCGGGTGATGACCGGGCCGATCGACACGCACTGTCCGGTCCACATCCTGCAAGGCCTGGCCGATCCCGACGTGCCGTCGAGCCATGCGTTGAAGCTGGTCAGCCTGCTGCCGGCCGACGACGTCACGCTGTCGCTCATCCCCGACGGCGACCACCGCCTCTCGCGGCCACAGGATCTCGACATGCTGGTGCGGACGGTGGACGCTATGGTGCGGCAGGCGGGATAGAGGCATGCGCATTTCCATTCCGGTGTCCGCCTTCGTCGCGGCGATCGTCGGCTTCGGCGGTACGCTGGCCATCGTCATTGCCGCCGCCAAGGCGGTCGGCGCAACGCAGGTCGAGACCGCAAGCTGGGTGACGGCGCTTTGCCTGGCGATGGCGATCGAGAGCCTGTGGCTGTCCTGGCGCACAAAAATGCCGGTCATCACCGCATGGTCGACGCCAGGCGTGGCGCTGATCGCCGCGTCGACCGGCTTTTCGATGGGTGAGGCGGTTGGCGCCTTCGTCGTCACCGCGGTCCTGCTGATCGCCACAGGCCTGTTCGGGCCCTTGACCAAGCTGATCGCCAGAATACCGGCGTCCGTCGCGTCCGGAATGCTGGCCGGCATCGTCGTCACCTTCGCCATCAATGCGGTCAAGACCGTTCCCGTCGACCCCTGGCTGATCCTGCCGCTGGTTGCGGCGTTCTTCGTCATCCGCCTGTTCAACCCGGCGCTGTCGGTGCTGCTGGTGCTGATCGGCGGCGGTCTCGCCGCCTTCCTCACCGGCCGGGTCGGCGGTCTGCCGGCACCGGAACTCTCGAGCTTGACACTGGTGATGCCGCAGTTCACCGCCACTGCAATCATCGGCCTCGCCTTGCCGCTCTACCTCGTCACCATGGCCTCGCAGAACCTGTCCGGCCTCGCCGTTCTGAGGGCAGCCGGCTATCATCCCAAACCCGGGCCGCTGATCGGCGTCACCGGCCTGTTTTCGCTGCTGACGGCGCCGTTCGGCGCCTCGACCACCAATCTGGCGGCAATCTCGGCGGCGATCTGCACCGGGCCCGACGTGCATCCCGATCCGGCCGAGCGCTGGAAGACCGGGCCGTTCTATGCGTTGGCCTATCTCGTCTTTGCCCTGTTCGGCGCCTCGCTGGTGGCGATCTTCGCCGTATTGCCGCAGAGCCTGATTGCGCTGGTCGCCGGCCTGGCGCTGATGGCGCCGCTCGCCAATGCACTGTCGATCGCCTTGAAAGACGAGGACGAGCGGATGGCCGCCACCGTCACCTTCGCCGTTACCGCATCGGGGCTGACGCTGTTCGGCGTCGGCGCGGCGTTCTGGGGGCTGATAGCCGGATTGGTCGTGCTTTTCCTCGAAAAGCTCAAAAAGCGATAATCATTTCAGCCGCTTGTCCGGTTTTGGCGATCGCTGTCTTGAATCGCCGTTTTCTCCATCCCATTTCGATTCAACGCAGCCGGATTTGGCTGTCTCCAACTGAAGGATTGGGAGAAATGAACACATCTGCATTGATCCGTCCGGCCTGGACGCCGGCGACCATCGCGTTGATGGTGATCGGGTTTATGGTGTTCTGGCCGCTCGGCTTCGCCATGCTCGCCTACATCATCTGGGGCGACCGGCTCGAGGGCTTCAAGCGCGACGTCAACCGCGCCACCGACGGCATCTTTGCCGGCTGCCGCCGCGGTTCCGACAAGGCCGCGCGCTGGGGTCATGGCTCCGCCCGCACCGGCAACGTCGCTTTCGATGACTGGCGCGAAAAGGAACTCGAGCGTCTTGCCGAGGAACGCCGCAAGCTGGACGAGATGCTGAGCGAGTTCGACGAATATGCCCGCGAGTTGCGCCGCGCCAAGGACCAGGAAGAGTTCGATCGCTTCATGGCCAATCGCAACAAGTCGACGTCCCCCACGACCGGGTCGGCGACGAACAACAAACCCAGCGGCAAGTCCACGCCAGGCCTGCTCGACGAGTAAGGTCCCGTGCGCAGATAGATAATCCAACGGCGTCGCGTCAGCGGCGCCGTTTCTTTTTTGTTCTAGTCGTTTCCCTCGAATCACGTATCGTCCCGGAATGTCCTTCGGCTTCTTTCGCACCCCGACGAAACCCAAGCCCACGCCCGTCGTGGAGCGCGAGCATTGCGTTGCCGGCCGCACGCTGCCGCTCAAGATCGTCGAGAACGACCGGGCGCGGCGCCTGACGCTGCGCATCGATTCCGGTGGCCGTGGTCTGCGCATCACCGTGCCGCCGGGGTTGCGGCGCGGCGAGGTGGAAAAATTTCTCGACCGCCATCAGGACTGGCTGGAGCAAAGGCTGGCCAAAGTGCCCAACCGGCCGCAGGTCCGGCCCGGCATCAAGATACCGGTGCGCGGCGTGCCGCATCGCATCGTCCATGAACCGTCGAAACGCGGCACCGTCACGCTGTCGCGCGACGAGCGCGGGCCGCTGATGATCGTGCATGGCGAACGCGTGCATCTGCCGCGCCGCATCGCCGATTTCCTCAAGCGCGAAGCCAAGCGCGAGATCGAGGCGCTGGTGACCAAGCACAGCGCGGCGATCGGCAAACGGGCCAAGGCGATCCGTTTCAAGGATACGTCGAGCCGCTGGGGGTCCTGCACATCGGACGGCAATCTGTCGTTTTCCTGGCGCATCATGATGGCGCCGCGGCCGGTGATAAATTACCTCGTCGCGCACGAAGTGGCGCATCTCAAGGAGATGAACCACGGGCCTAAATTCTGGAAGTTATGCGAGCAGCTTTGCCCGGATACCGAGCGCTGCAAGGATTGGCTCAAGCGCAATGGCGGCGCGCTGCAGGCGATCGCGTTCGAGTAGTTGTCCGATCAATCGTCATTCGCCGCGTTCAACTCCTCCGGCCGCAACCCCTCATCGACATGGCGGGGCCAGGGCAGAAAATCCTTCTCGAAGGTCTCGTTGCTGAAATAAGCCAGCGCCCGGTGCGCCTCGGCGCCGTTGAAAGCCGCCTTGTCCATCAAATGAGCGATGACTTCATGGGCCTGCGCCAGCTTTTGCCTGAGTTCCGCGACGGTCTTTTCCGGCATGGTCTTTGTTCTCCCGCCTTTGTGCCTGAGCAAGTAGCGTTGTGCTCTTATATCAGCAAGGTAGCGCGTTCCGCTCTTACATTAGCAAGGTAGCGCGTTCCGCGCTGGCGGCAAACAGGATGCTTTTTCTCGACTCTTTGGCCGTTTCGTGCCAATCCCGCGCCATGGCGCTCGACATCAAGATATGCGGGTTGAAGACCGACAAGGCACTGGCTGCGGCATTGGCCGGCGACGCCAGCCATGTCGGCTTCATTTTCTTTGCCAAAAGCCCGCGCTATGTCGAGCCGGCGGAAGCCGGCCGCCTGCGCGAAGCGGCGCGCGGCAAGGCCAAGGCGGTTGCCGTGACGGTCGACGCCAGCGATGCGTTCCTGGACGAGATCGTTGAAAAGATGCAGCCCGACATGCTGCAACTTCACGGCGCCGAGCCCCCCGAGCGGGTGGCCGAGGTGAAGGCCCGCTACGGCTTGCCGGTGATGAAGGCGCTGCCGGTCAGCGAGGCTGCCGATCTCGGGCGGGTCAAACCCTTCATCGGCATTGCTGACCGCTTCCTGTTCGATGCCAAGCCGCCTAAGGGTTCGGAATTGCCGGGCGGCAACGGTCTTGCCTTCGACTGGCGCATTCTGGCTGGCCTTGACGCCGGTGTTGATTACATGCTTTCCGGTGGGCTCAATGCCGGCAATATCGGCGACGCCTTTCGGCTGGCGAACCCGCCCGGAATAGATGTTTCCTCGGGCGTGGAGAGCGCGCCGGGCGTCAAGGAACCGGCGCTGATCGAACAATTTTTCCGCGCCGTCGGGGCAGCACGCGACAACCGCGCCGCCTGACCACGCTTCAAACCTCAGACCAGGAGATCGGCGATGGACAAGCCGGCGATACCGAATTCCTTCCGCACCGGCCCCGACGAGCAGGGCATGTTCGGCATTTTTGGCGGTCGTTTCGTTGCCGAAACGCTGATGCCGCTGATCCTCGAGCTGGAGCGGCACTGGAACGAGGTCAAGAACGACCCGAATTTCAAGGCCGAACTGACCGATCTCTCGACGCATTACGCCGGGCGGCCGTCGAAGCTCTATTTCGCCGAAGGCCTGACCAGGCATCTTCGTGAGGTGTCCTTGGCAAAGGGCGTCGGGGGCGGCGCAAAGGTCTATTTCAAGCGCGAGGACCTGAACCACACCGGCTCGCACAAGATCAACAACTGCCTCGGCCAGATCCTGCTCGCCAAGCGCATGGGCAAGACGAGGATCATCGCAGAGACCGGCGCCGGCCAGCATGGCGTCGCTTCCGCCACGGTCGCGGCGCGCTTCGGGCTTCCTTGTATCGTCTATATGGGCGCGACCGATGTCGCCCGGCAAAGCCCCAACGTCTTTCGCATGAAGCTTCTGGGCGCCGAGGTGCGGCCGGTGACGGCCGGCCACGGCACGCTGAAGGATGCCATGAACGAGGCCCTGCGCGACTGGGTGACCAACGTCGACGATACCTATTACCTGATCGGCACCGCCGCCGGCCCGCACCCCTATCCGGAGTTGGTGCGCGACTTCCAGTCGGTGATCGGCACCGAGGCGCGCGCCCAGATCCTCGAGCAGGAAGGCCGGCTGCCGGACACCATCATCGCTTGTGTCGGCGGCGGTTCCAACGCTATCGGCCTGTTCCATCCCTTCCTCGATGACAGTGAGGTGCGCATCATCGGCGTAGAAGCCGGAGGCCGCGGCCTCGACGGCCTCGAGCATTGCGCCTCGATGAGTGCCGGCGCGCCCGGCGTGCTGCATGGCAACCGTACCTACCTCCTGCAGAACGCCGACGGCCAGATCATGGACGGCCACTCGATCTCGGCCGGCCTCGACTATCCCGGCGTCGGGCCGGAGCACTCATGGCTACGCGATTCCGGCCGCGTCGACTACGTGCCGATCCTCGACAGCGAGGCGCTGGAGGCGTTCCAGTTGACGACACGCGTCGAGGGCATCATTCCTGCGCTTGAATCGGCCCATGCCATCGCACAGGCGGTGAAGATCGTGCCTGACATGGACAGGGACCAGATCGTCATCGTCAACCTGTCCGGCCGCGGCGACAAGGACGTGCATACGGTGGCCAACATGCTGGGCATGGAGATCTGATCATGGCCACCCGTATCGACCGCCGCATGGCAAAGCTGAAGGCCGAGGGCCGACCGGCACTCGTAACCTATTTCATGGGTGGCGACCCTGACTACGACACGTCGCTTTCGATCATGAAGGCGCTGCCCGGCGCCGGCAGCGACATCATCGAGCTCGGCATGCCGTTTTCCGATCCGATGGCCGACGGCCCGGCGATCCAGGCGGCCGGCCTGCGGGCGCTGAAGGGCGGCCAGACACTGGCCAAGACACTGAAGATGGCCTCGGAATTCCGCGCCGGCGACAGTGAAACGCCGATCGTCTTGATGGGCTATTACAATCCGATCTACATCTACGGCGTCGAGCGCTTCCTGAGCGACGCGCTGGCCAGCGGCATAGACGGGCTGATCGTCGTCGACCTGCCGCCGGAGATGGACGAGGAACTTTGTATCCCGGCACTCAAGGCCGGCATCAATTTCATCCGGCTGGCGACGCCGACCACCGACGACAGGCGCCTGCCCAAGGTGCTGCAGAACACCTCCGGCTTCGTCTATTATGTGTCGATGACCGGTATCACCGGTTCGGCGCTGGCCGACACCGGCAAGGTGGCGGCAGCTGTCAAACGCATCAAGAGCCATACCGACCTGCCGGTCTGCGTCGGCTTCGGCGTCAAGACAGCAGAGCAGGCGCGCATCATCGGCGCGTCGGCCGACGGCGTCGTTGTTGGCACCGCGATTGTCAATGCAGTCGCCAACGTGCTCGGGCCGAAGGGCGAAAAGACCGCCGATCCGGCCGAGGCCGTCGCCACACTGGTCAGCGGGCTTTCGCAAGGGGTTCGCGCGGCTCGCCTTGCTGCCGCCGAATAATCTTCCTACGTCTTCTTAAGGGACAGGAGCCGAAGCGATGAACTGGATCACCAATTACGTCCGTCCGAAGATCAATTCGATGCTCGGCCGCCGCACCGACATGCCAGAAAACCTGTGGATCAAGGATCCCGAGACCGGCGAAATGGTGTTCCATAAGGATCTGGAGCAGAACCAGTTCGTCATCCCGTCCTCCGGCCACCATATGAAGATATCGGCTAAGGAACGGCTGAAATTCTTCCTCGACGACGGCAAATACGAGACGCTCGAGAACCCCAAGGTCGTTCAGGATCCGCTCAAGTTCCGCGACGAGAAGCGCTACGCAGACCGGCTGAAGGATGCCAAAGCCAAGACCGGCATGGAAGACGCCATCATCAATGCGCTGGGCACGGTCGAAGGCGTGCCGGTGGTGGTGACGGTGCAGGATTTTGCCTTCATGGGCGGCTCGCTCGGCATGGCGGCAGGTGACGCCATCGTGCATGGTTTCGAGGTCGCCTTGCAGCGCAAGCGGCCGCTGATCCTGTTTGCGGCCTCCGGCGGCGCCCGTATGCAGGAAGGCATCCTGTCGCTGATGCAGTTGCCGCGGACCACGGTCGGCGTCGACAGGCTGAAGGAGGCCGGCCTGCCCTACATCGTCGTCCTGACCAACCCGACGACCGGCGGCGTCACCGCCTCCTACGCCATGCTGGGTGACGTGCATATTGCCGAGCCAGGCGCGCTGATCGGCTTTGCCGGACCGCGTGTCATCGAGCAGACGATCAGGGAAAAACTGCCCGAAGGCTTCCAGCGCGCCGAATATCTGATGGAACACGGCATGGTCGACATGGTGGTGTCACGGCTGGAGATGCGCCAGACGATTGCGCGGCTGCTGAGAATGCTGCTCAAGCTGCCGGAAGAGCAAAAACCGCAGGAGCCGGAGATCCTGCCGCCGTCGGTGATTCCGGCCGAAGCCCGGCCGCACGCCTGACGCGACAGCCCGCGGCGCGAGCGGCTGTTGTGTGCCGTTGCGCACGCGCCTAGGATTCTCCCATGACCACGCTTGCCGCGGACCGCGAAATCGAAAGCCTGATGGCGCTTCACCCGAAGGGCTTCGACCTTTCGCTCGACCGCATTTCGCGGCTGCTCGAACGCCTCGGCAATCCGCAGGACCAGCTGCCGCCGGTCATCCACATCGCCGGCACCAATGGCAAGGGCTCCTGTGCCGCCTTTTCACGGGCGCTGCTCGAAGCAGCCGACTACCGCGTCCACGTCCACACTTCGCCACACTTAGTGAACTGGCACGAGCGCTACCGGCTGGCCGCCGATGGCGGCGGCAGGCTGGTTGACGACAAGGTCTTCGCCGAAGCCATCGCCCGGGTCGCCGAGGCCAATCAAGGCCAGAAGATCACCGTCTTCGAAATTCTCACCGCCGTCACCTTCCTGCTGTTTTCCGAACATCCGGCCGATGCCGTCATCCTCGAGGTCGGCCTTGGCGGCCGCTTCGACGCCACCAACGTCATCGCCGAGCCGGCCGTGTCGGTGATCATGCCGGTCTCGCTCGACCACGAAGCCTATCTCGGCGACCGCGTCGAGCTGATCGCCGCCGAAAAGGCCGGCATCATCAAGCGCGGGTGCCCGGTCGTCATCGGCGCGCAGGAAAGCGAGACGGCCCAGCAGGTGCTCATCGAAACCGCCGAACGGCTCGACTGCCCCGCCTTCGTCTATGGCCAGGATTTCCTTGCCTATGAGGAAAACGGCCGCATGGTCTATCAGGACGAAGATGGATTGATGGATCTGCCGCCGCCGCGCCTGCCGGGGCGCCATCAATTCGCCAACGCGGCGGCGGCGATCGCGGCGGTCAAGGCGGCCGGCTTCGAGATCAGCCACCGCGCTGCCGAGAAGGCGATGGCGAATGTCGCCTGGCCGGGCCGCATGCAAAAGCTGCCGCAAGGCCGGTTGAGCGAACTGGCGCCGAAGGGCGCCGACATCTGGCTCGACGGCGGCCATAATCCCGGCGCCGGCGTGGTCGTCGCTGAGGCCCTGGCGGAGCAGGAGGAAAAGAACCCGCGGCCGCTGTTCCTGATCTCGGGCATGATCAACACCAAGGACCAGAGCGGCTATTTCCGGGCCTTCAAAGGGCTGGTGCGGCACGTCTACACCGTGCCGGTGAGCATGAGCGACGCCGGCGTGCCGAACGACCAACTGGCGACCCGCGCCATTGAGGCAGGCTTGTCGGCCGAACCGGTTAGTTCCGTTGCAAGCGCACTGATGCTGCTGCGCGACACATGGGACGGACCGCCGCCGCGTATCCTGATCGGCGGATCGCTTTACCTGGCCGGCGCGGTACTGGCCGAAAACGGCACGCCGCCAACCTGAGGCGTGCGTTCGCCCGGGCCGCGATGACGCCACACCTGTCAGATCACCGCGAGGAGCCAATCATGATCAAGGTAAAGCAGCTCGCACACGTTTGCATTTTCGCGAATGACCTGGAGATGACGCGAAGCTTCTATCGGGACGTCCTCGGAATGGACACTCAGTTCAATTTCCTGCGCGAGGGGAAGATTTTCGGCTTCTACCTCAATTGCGGCAGCCGCAGCCACGTCGAGGTGTTCCAGAAAGACGGCGCAAGCTATAGCGACTTGAACCAGATCAACCACTTCTGCCTCGAAGTGGAAAACATCGACGCCGCGATCGCCCATCTGAGGTCAAAGGGGGTCGATGTCACTTCCAAGAAACGCGCGTGCGATGACACCTACCAGGCTTGGATCCGCGACCCCAACGGTGTGAAGATCGAACTGTTCGAATACACTGAGAAAAGCGCACAATTCGTCGGCGGCGATCGTATCGCGGATTGGTGAATAGCGCCGCGCCGGACAATTGTAGCGGCGCAGCCGGTGGTTGGTGGACTACTTCAGTTCGACCTCGATGAAGGCGAATTCGCCATCGTTTGCGCTGATGACGTCATGTTCGACGCCCTCATTGCGGAAATACGGCGCGCCCTTCTTCATTTCGGCAAAAGATTCCCCATCCTTGGTCAGGAGCTTCACCTTGCCGTCGGTCAACGGCACGATCACATAGTCGTGGCCATGGCGGTGCCAGCCGGTGTTGTCGCCCGGGGCGAAACGGTATTCGGTGACAATGACTCGCTCATTGTCGATGAAGACGGTGGCCTTGGCGGATCCGGTCATATCGCTCCTCCTGCTCTAAGCCAGACAAGAGCATGAGACGACAAGTGGCGAGTGCCAGATCTGCGGATCGGTGGCGCCACAAGAAAGCCCGGCGCGAGGCCGGGCTTTTCTGCAAAATTCTGGTCGGATCAGGCGAGGCTGCCGTTGATCCAATGCGACAATGCCGTTTTCGGCGCAGCACCGACCTTCATGTCGGCGACTTCGCCGCCCTTGAAGATCATCAGCGTCGGGATCGAGCGCACGCCGAACTGCGCGGCCAGCTCAGGATTCTCGTCTATGTTGAGCTTGGCGATCTTTATCTTGCTGCCGAGTTCGATGGCGATGTCCTCGAGCGCCGGGGCGATCATCTTGCACGGGCCGCACCATTCCGCCCAGAAATCGACCACGACGGGCTCCTTGGCGTTGAGCACGTCGGCCTGGAAATTGCTCTTGTCGACCTTGACGGTGGCCATGCTGAGATCCTTTCGATTTGTTCGTCGCACCAAATGTGGTGGTGATCGCGTCCGTCTTCAAGCAAGTGTTGTGTCACGCTCCCGTGAGTCTAGCAAGCGCGTCGTCCATGGCCGCTGCCGGCAGATCGATCAGCCGCGGCGCCTCGGTGAACAGCAGCGCCGCCGAGACCTCGCGTCCCGGATAGAGCGGCTGAAGCAGCGCGCGATAGAGTGCGAGCTGCAGAACATAGGCTTGCGGGACTTCGGCGAGCGTAGCTGGCGCTGGCCGATTGGTCTTGTAGTCGACGATCGAAACCTTGTCCGGCGTTACTGTCAGCCGGTCGATCTTGCCGGAAATCGAGCGCAGTTTTCCCCTCACCTCCAGGCTGCCCATGATGGCGATTTCAGCGCGCGAGTCTGGCGCAAACAGCGGCGCGAAGCGGCTGTCAGCAAGAATTCTGAAAACGCCAGCCAGGGCCTTGTCGCGCTCGTCGTCGGGCCATGCCGCGCCGGCTCTTGCCAGATAGCGTTCGGCGGCATCCCGGCGTTTTCCCTCGTCGATGCCGGGCAGCATCTGCAGCAATTTGTGCAGCGCCAGCCCGCGCACGACGGCAAAGCCGGGCTCGGCGTCGGCATCCAGCACCGGCGAACGCATGTCGGCCACCGCTTGCCGCGCCTCGTCGATCAGCACCGAGGCGCCGGACGGCGAGAGCGGCCGCGGCAATTCCTCGAAGGGCGGCAGAGGCTGGAACAGGGTTTCCGGCAATGGCGCAAAGCGTTCAGTCTGTCGTGCCTCATCCACTGACGCCAGTGGCATGGGCCGCAGTTTCGTCGCCTGGAAACGATGCACGGTCTCGCCGGTGGCGGGATGCCGGCGTGCTTCGCTCTCCGCGGCACCGACCAGTGCGCGGCTGACGATCGAATGCCAGGTGCCGGTATTTGGCGCCCGCTTGCCATGGTAGCCGCAGACGATCAGCCGATCCTCGGCGCGGGTCATGCCGACATAGAGCAGCCGGCGATATTCATCGTCGGCGAGCTCTCGGGCGCGGGCCGATGCGGCGCGTGAAAATCCATTGGCGACATCGCTGGCCGAACGCCAGAGATAACCCTTGCCCTCCCAGCAGTCGCCCGAGCCTTCGAACGGCATCAATCTCGGCAGATGCTGGTCGCTGAACGGCGCGGAGCCGCCATCGACAAGGAATACCACCGGCGCCTCCAGGCCTTTGGCGGCATGCACGGTCATGACGCGAACCTCGTCGCGGGTCTGGTCCATTTCGCGCTTGATCTCGGGGCCGGCATTTTCCAACGTCGACAGGAAGGATTCCAGTCCCGGCAGGCCGGTCCGCTCCTCGGCCAGGCAGAAATTCAGGAATTCGTCGAGGATGTCGCCGGCCTCCGGCCCGAGCCGCGCGATCATCTTCTTGCGCAGGCCGTCGCGGGCGAGAGCTGCAGCATAGAATTCGAACACCGGCTTGAATGCGGCCTCGTTCGACCATGTGTCGAGCCGGCTGACGACAGCGGCCAACGCCTCGCTTTCGCCGGCATGCCGGCGCAGCGAGGCGATCAGCGAGACGCCCGACGGCCTCTCCGCAGCAAGCGCGAAAAGCTGCTCTTCCGAGACATCGAAGATCGGGCTGCGCAGCACGGCGGCCAGCGACAGATCGTCCTCGGGCTGGATGAGGAAATGACCGAGTGCGATCAGGTCCTTCACCGCGATATGGCCAGGCAGGCTGAGCCGGTCGGCGCCGGCCACGGGGATGTCGCGGCGCTTCAACGCCCGTGTCAGGGCATGGACGAAGCGGTCGCGCTTGCGCACCAGCACCAGCACGTCGCCGGGCCGGAGTTTCTTGCCACGCCCTTCGATGACCTCGCCGCCGCCGATCCAGCCGGCAACGGTCGCTGCAACGTTTTCGGCAACGCGCACCGCCGGTGCGTGGGCGTGATCCACCGCTTGCGTCCAGTCGTCCGGTTCGTCGACGGTGTCGGCGCCGAGCGAGGGCCAGACCTCGACATAGCCCGGCGCATCGTTGCGGATCGCCTTGTGGTCGAGCGGATCGGGATCGTGGCTGATGCCGCGCCGCACGTGCGGGTCGGCAAAGACACGATCCACCGCCGCAAGCACGTCGTCGGTCGAGCGAAACGACCAGGTCAGCTTGAGATCGGCGAAGGCGGCGGCGGCGGATCTGACTTTGCCGGCAAACAAAATCCGGCTGTCGGCAAAGGAGTCCGGGGCGGCTCCCTGGAAGGAATAGATCGACTGCTTTTCGTCGCCGACCGCAAAGATGGTGCGGTGGACGGCGTCGCGTGCGCCGAGTCCGGCAAAGAACTCCTCCGCCAGCCGCTTGACCACCTCCCACTGGTCGGGACTGGTGTCTTGCGCCTCGTCGAGGAGGATGTGGTCGATGCCCTGGTCGAGCTTGTATTGCACCCATGGGCCGGCGTCGGGCCGCGCCAGTAGATGGACCGTGCGGGTGATCAGGTCGTTGAAGTCGAGGAAGCCGCGGGCGCGCTTCAATTGCTCGTAGCGGGCGATCAGCCAGTCGGCGATGGTCAGCGCCGCACGCGTGCCCTCCAGCATCCTGAACAAGGCCAGCCGGTCGGAGATTTCGAGAATGGCGTCGACCGCCGCCAGATATCGTTCAGCAAGATCGGGCAACCGGTCAAGCAATGCCCTTTTGAACGTCTTTGCCGGATCGTAAGGCTCGCCGTCGGCCCTCAGGAAAGCCTTGGAGAGCAAATTCAGGCGACGGACCGGATGCTCCTCGGCGAAGGCGAGACGGGCGTATGGCAGCATATTGTTCAGCACCACGCGCGCATCGGCGGCCTCGGCCGCCCGCGAAAAGGTGACGAGATAATCCGGCAGGAAGCCGGGCAGCGGCCAGACGGAGGCGGCTATGCCTTCTGGCGTCTGGCCGGCGCGGAACTGAAACTCGTCGAACAGCGCCTGAAAACCATCGCCGCCGGCCGCGGCGATGAACGCACGCAAACCATCGCGCTTGCGCACGATCTCGGCCAGCAGTGCGTCGAGCCCATGTTCGCCGCCGCGCTCAAGCACGGTGGCGAAGGCCTCGGCCAATGCCGCATCGCCTGCAACGCCGCCCGAAATCATGTCGCGGCGGGCGGCGGCGAACAGCGAAGCCTCCATTTGCGGATCGAGCATTTCGAAATGCGCCGGGATATTGGCTTCCAGCGGGAACTGATGCAGCACCGATTCGCAGAAGGCGTGGATGGTCTGGATCTTCAGCCCGCCCGGTGTCTCCAGCGCCTCCGCAAACAACCGCCGCGCCCGGCGCATGGTTTCGCGGCCGGGCTGGCGGCCGTCCAGCGCCTCTATCCGTTTCGAGAGCTCGGCATTGCCCAAGGTCGTCCATTGCGACAGGGTCGAAAACACCCGGTTCGACATGTTGGCGGCGGCGGCACGCGTATAGGTCAGGCACAGGATCTTGGACGGATCGGTGCCACGCAGCAGAAGCCGGATAACGCGCTGGGCGAGTACATGGGTCTTGCCGGATCCGGCGTTGGCCGACACCCAGGCGGAATTGCGCGGGTCGGACGCGCTTGCCTGGCTCGCGGCAGTGTCGCTTGGAATGGGGTAGGCCTTTTTCACGCCTCCCCTCCCTCGTCGTCGGCGTCGCCGCCGGCCGACCATTCGAGCACGCGGGCGAGATGGTCATAGTCGCCGTCGGTCTCGCCCTCGCGGAACGGCAGCGCCCGCGACAGATAGCCGGTCGCCGGGTCGGCGTAGTGGATCAGCAGTTTTTCCAGCCGCGCCCACGCTTCTTCGGCGAGATCGGCGGCGGTTCGCGGCCTGCGGTTGTATTCGAGGATGGATTCCTCGAACACTTCGCCACTCGGCCTCAGCCGCACGAAGGCCAGTTGCGACGGCTCGCATGCGCCAAGCTCCTTGAAAGCGCCGCGCCTGAGCAGCGCGCCCTCCAGCGCCAGTTGCGGCGCGAGCAGCGTGTGCGCCTGTGCCTTGGATGGCGACGAGCCGGTCTTGTAGTCGAGGATGTCGGCCATTCCGCCAGCCAGCAGATCGATGCGATCAGCATAGCCGGACAGGGTTACGCCGGATCGGCCGACCCCGGTCTTTTCGGCGCGTTCCTCGGCCTGCCGCCGTGCCACGGCTGCGGCCCGGCCGCGCTCCCATTCGATGATGCCGGCGGCAAGCTTTTCGAAGCGTGGCCACCACACCGCCTCGACATCGGCGGGCAGGGCAGCCTCGGCAAAGCAGGAGCGGCCTGCGGCGATGAGCCCGTCCAGCGCCTCCGGCGCGCGCGGGTCGGCCACCCTCGCCGAGAAGAGGTGCAGAATTGCGTGAAACAGCGTGCCACGCTCGGCAGCGCCCGGATCGCGAATGACCGGATCGAGCGGCATCAGGCCGAGTATCCTTCTGGCATAGACCGCATAGGGATCGCGACGCAGCGTTTCGATCTCGGTGACCGAGAAGTGGTGCGGCCGTACGGTGAGCGGCGGCTTCGGCTGCGGCCGCGGCGCAAAGTCCTGCTTTTCGCCGGCATCGAGCACACGCGCCCAGGCAAGCAGTTCATCGCCGCGCCGGCGAAGTGCCGTAGCATGGTCCTCGCCGACGAAGGTAAGGATACGCTGCAGCCAGCGCGAGGGCACTGACGGTGCGTCGCCGGAACGGGCAGAGCGGGCCAGCACCAATTTCTTGGCGCCCATGGCCATCTGGAAATCATGGGCGGCAAGGCCGATGCGCCGCTCCGGCGGTTCAAGATCGATGCCGGTCTTCATCAGCCGCGACATGAAGCGGTCGCTCTCCGGCTTGCGCGGCCACACGCCTTCGTTGAGCCCGCCGACGACCAGCGTGTCGACATCCTGAAGCCGCGCTTCCAGCACCCCCCAGATGGCGATGTTCCTGTCGGTGCCCTGTGCCGGCTTGACCATCTCGGGCGCGATCAGCGCCTCCATCACGTCAGGCCATTCGTCAGCCGCGAAGGAGAACGACACCGAGGCCGCGACCAGCCCGCGCAAGAGCTCGGCAAGCTTTTCGCCGGCATCGCCGGCATAGAGTTCGCTCAGGCTGCCGTCGGCGGCGCGTCCGAGGCTTTCGAGCGCAACGACGCTGGCACGCACAAGCGTGGCAAGATCGGCATTCTCCTCGCCGCGAAAAGCAACCAGCGGCGCCAGCGCAGCCGCTAGCCGGATCAGCAGCTCGCGCGCCTGTTCGATGCGCCTGACCGAGAGGCGCGATCGCCAGAAAGGCGGGCGGCGATTGCCGCCGCCGTCGAATTCGAGGAGCCGCGTGTCGAAGAGCTGCGGCAGCGACGCGACGTCCGGACGCCCGGTGCCACCGCGCAGCGCCACGAGTTCGACGATTTCGGCCGCATGGCGCACGCTTGCCCGCTCTCGGTCGAGGCCAAGCAACGGATGCTTGAGCAGCGACAGCAAGGCGACCGGGTCGCCCGGGCGGAAGGCTGCCTGAAGCGCCAGCCTGAGCAGGCTGGCGGCTGGCGTGTTGATGAGCGGCGTGCCCCCGGAATCGTCGGCGGCGACGCCGAAGCGCAACAGCTCGACCGAGACGCGCCGCGCCAGCGCGCGATCGCCGGTGACCAGCGCGGCGCGCTGGCCGGGCCGTTCGACGGCCTGTTTGAGCGCGACGGCGATCGCCACGGCTTCATCGCGTTCGCTGGCGGCTTCGAGAAGCGTCACGTCAGCGAAGGCCTCGGCAATATCACCGGCCGTAAAGCGGGCGCGCGTCTCGGCCCAGAGCTCGGTAGTCTCCGCCGGGCGAAGCGCTTCGCCGACGAGTGCGGCGCGCAATGCAAGCGGCCGCGGCGCAACAGCAAGGTCCTCGACGTCGGCGCGCGGCACGCCGATCTTGCCGATCAACTTTGCCAGGCCGTATTGCGGGTGGCCAAGCAGGGCCGGGCGCGCACCGAGCGCACTGATGGCGGCAAAGGACGGCTCGTCCAGTGTCCGGTCGAGCCCGGGCAGCACAACGGCGCCATTGGGCAGACCGGCGATCACGGCAAGCAGCTCGGCCGTGGCTGGGATCGATCCTGTGGAGCCGGCGGCGATCACCGGCCCGGCCGGCGGATTGCGCCTGAGCCGCGCCGCCTCCAGCCTTATCAGAGCATTGCGATGCGCGGCGGGATTGGAGCGATGGCGTTCCTCGAGCAGCTTCGGCCAGTTCTCGGTCACGATGCTCAGGAAATCGAGCGTCACCTGCCACCAGCCTGCGAGATTGCCGGTCACAAGGTCGGCGAGCCTCGCCCAATCCGTGCCCTCGGTCTCGATCTCGTCCATCAGCCGCGCCAGGTCGCGCGCCAGCCAGAGGGCGTCGGCGGCGGAAGCCGGGATGACGATCTCCTCGTCGAACAATGCGGCGACATGTGCCGGCAGGCGGCGTTTCCACGCTCGCACCAGCGGCGCAAGCAGCAGCAGGCGCTCTACCGCGGCGATCGGCGGCGCAAGGTCGATGGCGGCCGAAGCTCCTGCCTCGAAGGCAGCTTCATCTTCGTCGAACTCGCCAAGCGGGCGGATGACCGGCAGGATCGCCGAGCGGCTTCCCGAGCGCGAGAGAGCATCGACGAATTCGCCGCGAAGCGCCCGCGCCGCACGGCGCGTCGGCACATAAATGGTGAGATCGGCCAGCATCAGCGGATCGCCATCGTAGGCAAAGCCGGGAACCAGGCGCCCTGCAAGCAGCGCCTCGGCCAGCGTCGGCAGGAACGGCGCTCCGGGCGGAATCGAGAAAACGCGGCGGGAGCCGCTCATTTCGACTCGGTAAGAGCGCCGGGTGCCTCAGCAACAGCATTGGGCGTGCCGGCAAGCGCGGCGGCGACCGCTGCTTCCGCCCGCGGGATCGCGTCAGGTGTGCCGACTGTGATCCAGTGACCCTGCATCTTCATGCCGAACAGGCGGCCGGCGGTGATTGCCGCGTCGAAATAGGCGTTGAGCGACAGCGGGCCGGCCGGCGCATCCTTGAAGATGCGCGGATGGATGATTGCGGCGCCGGCATAGATCAGGCCGGCCGGATTGTTGTTCGCACGCCGCAAGGCGCCGTCCGGCGCCATCAGGAAATCGGTTCCGCCGGTATGTCCGGTTGCCGACTGGAGATCCGCAAGCATCAGCAGAATGTCCCTTGTCGCGCCCTCCCATGCAAGAGCAAGTCGCCTGAGATTAGAAACGCCGCTGTCTATCCAGAAGGTGTCCGCGTTAAGCACATAGAAGGGCGCCCCTAACCAGGGCAATGCCTTAACGATACCGCCGGCAGAGTCGAGCAAGCCGCTGCTCTCATCCGAAATGACGATTCTCGGCGCACTGCGGCGGGCTACATGGTCAACGATCTGTTTCGGCAGGTAATGGACGTTGACGACGGCCTTGGCGACGCCGGCTTCGGCTAGGCAATCCAGCCCCCAGTCGAGCAATGTCTTGCCGGCGATCTTGACCAGCGGCTTCGGCATGGTGTCGGTGATCGGCCGCATGCGCTTGCCGAGCCCGGCGGCGAGCACCATGGCGGTCGTTGGCATCGGTCCCTCGTCCGACACCGCCAGGCCTAAATCCTTAGCCGTCAAATCGAGCGTTCCTCCAGCAAGCCGTGGGCGATGTAGAAATCCTGCAGCCTGGCCAGCGCCGGATGCGCCAGCGCCCGGCGAAGATAGTCGCGGATGCGCGGCAGATGCTTCAGATAATAAGGCTTGCCGTCACGTTTTTCGAGCCGCACGAAGATGCCGAGTACCTTGGAATTGCGCTGTGCGGCCATGATTGCATAGGTTTCGAGGAATTCGTCCTCGTCGAAGACGCCGGCCGCGCGCCGCGCGGCGATATAAGCGGCGAGCGTGTGCTTTTCGATTTCAGGTGAAATGGTGACGCGCGCGTCCATGGCGAGCGATGCGACGTCGTAGGCGGACGGTCCGATCAGCGCATCCTGGACATCGACGACGCCGAGGCGGTCATGACCGGAACGGTCAGCGCGCCAGATCAGGTTGGGCGAATGGAAGTCGCGCAACATAAGCGTGTATTCGCGCCCCTCGAGCCGATCGAGCACCGCATTCCATTCGCTGCGATAACCGGCGCGCAACGCCTCGCTTGGCGGAGCGCGTGAAATCGCCGGGACATACCAGTCGACCAGCAATTCGGCCTCGATCATCATGGCGTCGCGGTCGAAAGGCGGCACCTCGTGGAAGACGCCGGGGCCGGCCTGCATGCGGGCCGGCCATGTTTTGCCGTGCATCATGGCAAGCAGTTCGGCCGCCGCCGCATAACGCTCGGCCACCGGCTGGCCGCGCTTGTCGAGGAAGCCTTGGGAACCAAGATGTTCCAGCAGGAGAAAACCCTGGTCGAGGTCCTGGGCGTGGATTTCCGGGACGCTGACACCGCCGGCCCGCAAGGCCCGATCGATGGCGACGAATGCCGAAACGGATTGCGCCGTGTGGGCGATCTCGGCATAGGGTTTGCCGTCGCGGACTGGCGGTCCGAGCACCAGCCTTGGCGAGTTCATCAGCACGCGCGGCGGAAATCCGGCGAGCGTGACGATCTCGTAGGAGCGAGCCGAGGCATCACCGATGAAATGTCGTCGCTGCGCTTCGCCCCAACCGGCCTGCCCGAGAAAATCGCGCATCGCCAGCGATCGCGCCGCGCGCTCGAAGGCGGCGCCCTCTCCCGACAGTCTCGCCAGTCGGCCGTCGCCCCGCTGGAGAAGTTCGACCAGCACCGAGGTTTTCGGCAAATATGCCTCTGCCCGCTCCGGCCATTCGATCAGCGCAGCCCCTTGGGACAGCGCCTCGTCGAAGCCCAGCTCGTCCAGTTCGGATGCCGTGCCCAAGCGGTAGAGATCGAAATGATGGACCGGCACACGCGTGTCGTAGCTCTGGACCAGCGTGAAGGTCGGGCTCGGCACGTCGAGGCCGGCATCGTCGGCCAGCGCCCTGATCAGCGCCCGTGCCAAGGTCGATTTGCCGGCGCCGAGATCGCCCTTGAGAGCGAGCACGTCGCCAATGCGCAGCGACATGGCAAGATCCTCGCCGAGCCTTGCCGTCGCAGCCTCGTCGGCGAGAAAACGCTCCAGCACCAATACCGCCATCGGACGCGCTACTCGGCCGCCGCACGAATGCCCGACGGCGTGTCGGGAAAAGCGCAAACAACCGTGGTGCCCTTATCCCTGCCGGTCTCGATGCGGACGCTGCCGCCATGGAGTTCGACAAAGCTCTTGACGATCGACAGGCCGAGCCCGGCGCCACGGCGGCGGCCGCCATTGGTGCGCGGCTCGAAGCGCCGGAACACTGACTCAAGCAGGTCCGGCGGCATGCCGGGGCCGTCATCGTGAACGGAAAATTCCACGCCGTCGGCAAGCTGGCGGCAAGCGAGCGTTATGGTGCTCGCCTCCGGCGCGTAATTGGCGGCATTGCTGAGCAGATTGTAGAGTATCTGGCGGACGCGGATCTCGTCGCCGTGGAAGGTCTTCGGCGCGGCAGCCGCGTCGATCCTAAGCTTGATCGCATGTTCCTCCAGCCGATCGGCGACCAGTTCGGCGGCGGCCGTAATGGTTCGATTGATGTGAACTTCGGAAATGTCGAGTTCCATGATGCCGGCATCCACCGTCGCCAGATCGAGGATGTCGTTGACGATGGTGAGCAGGACCGAGGACGACGAGCCGACATGCCCGATATATTCGCGTTGCTTCTGGTTCAACGGACCAGTCGACGGCAGTGAAAGAAGCTCGGTAAAGCCGATGATGTTGGTGAGCGGCGAGCGCAGCTCATAGGAGACGTGCTGCACGAATTCGTTCTTGATCTGGTCGGACTTTTGCAGCGCCTCATTCTTGTCCTTCAGTGCCCGCTCGACATTGACGCTGTCGGTAACGTCGACAAAGGTCATCATCACCTGGCCGTTGGGCAAAGGGATGACGGCGTAGCGCAAAACGGTGCCGTTGTTCAATTCGGTCTGGCCGTGGCGGTCGCGGCGCTCGTCGTCGAAGCCGGTGATGGCGGCAACGAACCCGCCCCATGGACTGTCGACGGCACGGCGGTCGCAAAGTTCGCGGATCGTCGAGACATGGACGTTGGGTTTTGAGGCATCGGCATCCAGCCCCCACAGTGCCGCGAAGGCCGGGTTGGACAATCTCAGCCTGCCGTCGGGGCCGAACACAGCGACGCCTTCGGCAAGGTTGTCGAGCGTCTCACCCTGAACCCGCACAGCGGTCTGATAGCGGCTTTCAAGGTCCATCTTCTCGGTCAGGTTCTCGAATACCCAGGTGACGCCGCCCTTGGGCTGCGGATTGGCGACGACGCGAATGGTTTTGCCGTCCGGCAGATGCCACCAATGCTCCTGCGATTCAACCGCGCGGTAAGCGCCGAGCAGGCTCTCTTTCCAGCGTCGCCATTCGGGCTGCTCGGCGATCTTGCCTTCGCTGCGCAGGCGGTCGAGCAGCAAGGCGTTATCCGGCGCGCTGTGCAGGAAGCCGCTGTCGAGGCCCCATAGTTTCTGGAACGCCTGATTGAAAAACCGCAATTTCTCGTCGGTATCGAAAATCGCCACGGCGGTGTTGAGCTGATCGAGCGTGTCGGCGTGGCTCTGCACGGTCCGCTCATATTCGGCGCGAATGGCCTCGATGGCGCTGATGTCGCAGGCAAGACCAGCCGAACCATCCGCCCCGGCAAAATCGGTCACGGCAAACATACGGCGGTCGCCTTCGATCACCGTGGAGAGCGTCTGTTCGAAGACGGGGTGCGACTTGTGCTGCTCAGCGATCGTGTCGCGCGCCTGGCCTCCGAGGAATTCCTTGCCGTCACGAACCGCCGCTTCGGCATTCTCGGCCTCGACCGCTTCGGCATAGGCCCGGTTGACCCATTTCAGCCGCCCGTCGACGGCCCGCAGCCATGATGGCATCTTGAGCGCATCCAGAAGGCCGATCAGCGTCTCATGGTCGGCGGCTAAGCGCTGGTTCTCGATCTTCAGCCTGGCCTGGCTTCGCTGTGTCTCCGAAAGCGAGACGAAGCGAACCAGCACATGCGCCGCACTCTTGCGGCCGTGAACCTCGAGCGGCTGGCCGGCCTGCGATTCGATGACCAGATCGAACGGCTTTGCCTTGTCCCGCAGTGATGCGACGGCATGTTCGAGTGCGGCCGCCGAACGCGGCATCAGCCAGCGGCCGAAAGCCAGGAAGGCCGCCCGGTCCTCCGGCGCGCCGCTCTCGATCGGCAATGTCCCGACAAGCTCGGGCTTCTTGTTCTCGGCCGCCCATACCACCACGCGCTGATCGCGGGAATGGAGCAGCGCCTCCGAGCGCTGCAGCGCGGCATTGACGTCGGCGATGCGGGTCCTGAGCTCGGCATTTTCCGCCGCGGTGCGCGCCCGTTCGCGGATCAGAAAGATGGCCGACAGCAATGCCGCCCCCATGACGCCGACGAACATGGCGAGTTGCATGACCTCGACCGTGCTGACCGACAGCCCGGCCTTTTGCGCCGCGCGGGTTTGGGCATGTGCAGCAGAGCCAAGCAGCGGACCAACCAGCGCGGACGAAGCAAGCAGCACTCCGATACGGCTGCCGGCACGCCACAAAAGGCTGCCGCCTCTGGCAGCGGAGCCCGTGACCCAATCGTTATGGCCGCCGGAAACGGCCTGTCCCGCGCAAGGCGGGTTATCCCCCGGCATGTCTTGGTCCTCTTCGCCGCCTGAATGCAAGACCGCCCTGATGCGTGCGCCCGGGCCTCGTCCCCGGACCGCGAATCAGCACCATAGCGCTTGCGCGAATCGGCGTGAAGAATCAATCAGCGCAAAAATAAAGCCGGGCGAAAAGTCAATCGCCCGGCTCCAATATCTAGTGGCAAGTTTCGCCGTGGTTAATAGCGGTAGTGTTCCGGCTTGAACGGTCCCTGCGGAGTGACGCCGATATAGGCGGCCTGTTCGCCGGACAGTTCGGTCAGGCGGGCACCGAGCTTGTCGAGATGCAGGCGCGCGACCTTTTCGTCGAGATGCTTCGGCAGGACATAGACCTGGTTCTCGTACTGGCCGGGCTTGGTGTACAGCTCGATCTGGGCCAACACCTGATTGGTGAAGGACGCCGACATGACGAAGCTCGGGTGGCCGGTAGCGTTGCCGAGGTTGAGCAGGCGGCCTTCCGACAAAAGGATCATCCGCTTGCCGTCCGGGAAGGTGATCATGTCCACCTGAGGCTTGATGTTGGTCCATTTCAGGTTGCGCAGCGAGGCCACCTGGATCTCGTTGTCGAAGTGACCGATGTTGCCGACGATCACCATGTCCTTCATCAGGCGCATGTGGTCGAGGGTAACGACGTCCTTGTTGCCGGTGGTGGTGATGACGATGTCGGCCGTCGGCGCCGCGTCTTCGAGCGTGACCACCTCGAAACCGTCCATCGCCGCCTGCAGCGCGCAGATCGGATCGACCTCGGTGACCTTGACGCGGGCGCCGGCGCCCTTGAGCGAAGCCGACGAGCCCTTGCCGACGTCGCCATAGCCGCAGACAACCGCGACCTTGCCGGCCATCATCGTGTCGGTGCCGCGGCGAATGCCGTCGACAAGCGATTCCTTGCAGCCATATTTGTTGTCGAATTTCGACTTGGTGACGGAATCATTGACGTTGATCGCCGGGAACGGCAGCAGGCCTTTTTTCTGCAACTGATAGAGCCGGTTGACGCCGGTCGTCGTCTCTTCGGTGACGCCGCGGATCGCTTCCTTCTGCTTGGTGAAGAAGCCGGGCGATGCCTGCATGCGCTTCTTGATCTGGGCAAACACGATCTCTTCCTCTTCGCTGCCCGGATTGGACAGCACATCCTCGCCGGCCTCGGCGCGGGCGCCGATCAGGATGTACATGGTGGCATCGCCACCGTCATCGAGGATCATGTTGGAGGTGCCGCCATCGGCCCACTGGAAGATCTTGTCGGTGTAGACCCAATAATCCTCCAGCGTCTCGCCCTTGACGGCAAACACCGGAATTCCGGCCTCGGCAATGGCCGCGGCAGCGTGGTCCTGGGTCGAGAAGATATTGCAGGAAGCCCAGCGGATGTCGGCGCCGAGCGCTTTCAGCGTTTCGATCAGCACCGCCGTCTGGATGGTCATGTGCAGCGAACCGGTGATGCGCGCGCCCTTGAGCGGCTTCTTGTCGCCGAATTCCTCGCGGCAGGCCATCAGGCCGGGCATTTCGGTTTCGGCGATCTCGATCTCCTTGCGGCCCCAGCCGGCAAGCGCGATGTCAGCGACCACATAGTCCTTGCTACCCGTCATGGCAGTGCTCCGATGCGAATTGATTGCGGGACGCGCCCGCCCCGAAGGCATTTCGGAGGGCGCGAGTTGCCGGCCTGACTAGCAGATCGGGAGTGGGACGACAATGGGATATAAAGAAATCTTTATCCGTGCATGTCTTCAGCGGCGGCGGCCATGAGAGCGCGCAGAAGGGGTGCTGTCCAAGGTGGCCGTCCCTCAGACCTCAGATCGGCAACACTTTCAAAGCCGGAAACAAAAACCCGCCTCGGCGGGCGGGTCTTCGGGGCCAATTGCCACCATAACGAAATTAGTAGCATAGCTGCCGGCACAAAGCAAGAACAAAATACGCGACGGTCGCGCAAAAATGCGATTTCCTTCACCGCCGCAAGGTTGCGCCCGAACATGCCGTAGCAGGTGCCGTCGGCGAAGCCGTCAGCACTCCTCGCCGAAACGGGAAGCAACTAGTTGCTCCAGCGCATCGATGACCTCTTCGGCCTCCGGGCCGGTGGCGGTGACGCGTATCGAATAACCGGGGCTCGCCGCCAGCATCATCAGGCCCATGATCGAGGTGCCGCCGACCTTGACGCCGTCCTTCTCGACCTGGACCGTGGCGTTGAAGCCGCTGGCGACTTGAACGAACTTGGCCGAGGCGCGTGCGTGTAGGCCGCGCTGGTTGACGATCGGAAAGTCGCGAACGATCTTGTCCTTTTCCGGCAACAGCGCGCTCATTTGCTGCTCAGGAGTTGACTGGCGACATTGATGTATTTACGGCCGGCAGCCTGCGCCTCATCCAGCGCGGCCGTCATGTTGTCGCCCTTGCGAACGCTGGACAGCTTGATCAGCATCGGCAGGTTCATGCCGGCAATGACCTCGATACGCCCGGATTCCATCACGGAAATGGCGAGGTTAGAGGGCGTGCCGCCGAACATGTCGGTCAAAACGATGACGCCTGATCCCGTATCGACGCGGCCGACTGCCTCGATAATGTCGCGGCGGCGCTGTTCCATATCGTCGTCGGCACCGATCGCCACGGTCTCGAAATTGTCTTGTGGCCCAACGACATGTTCCACGGCATTGCGGAACTCGGCGGCCAGTTGACCGTGCGTTACAAGCACGAGTCCGATCATTCTTTGGTGGCTCCCGTCATCGCCGCTTCACAGGCGCATTTTATGCTCGCCGACCGTTCCAGGTGGCGGGAGCGCTATCTTGTCGACGCAAGGCCCGTTGACAAGCCCAAAATTGCGCCGGCCCAAGCCAATTTGACGCATTGCAGCAAAAAATCGAAATCGGATCACAGGAAAGGTGCAATCGACAGGCGCGACATCACTGCCGGCAAGGCCGCCGCTACATTGCGCCCGGCAAGATCGATGCGCGGCACTGGTACGCCGACAACGAGTTCGCTGCAGTCTTCCTGGAAGCGGGCCATTTTGCCGGCTGGCACCAGCCGGATAATGAGGTCGATCACGCAGCTTGGCTCGAACTGTATCGGTTTGGGGCCGAATCCCGGCACCTCGACGAGGCCGGCTATGCTGGCTGGTGCGCGGCAGACCAGCCGCCCGTCGCAATCTGCAGCATAGAGCTGGTCATCGCCGATCAGCCGGGAAAACAGCTCACGCTGGCTGCAATGATCGATCAGGGCGAGCGCCAGCGTCGTCTTGCCCAAACCGGACGGTCCGGTGATGAGAATGCCGCGATCGCCTATCAGGATCGCGGTGCCGTGAATATTTTCAGGCTGCACAACAGGACCAGGCGTGATTGGAATTCATCCGTCAGCCTTCCGCCGGCAGCGTCACCACGAAGCGCGCGCCCTTGATCTCGCCAGGCTTGGTGCCCGGGATGTTCTCGGCGCTCAGCGTGCCGCCATGGGCTTCAACGATCTGCCTGGATATCGACAGGCCAAGGCCCGAGTTCTGACCGAACGCCTCGCCGGCCGGCCGATCGGTATAGAACCGCTCGAAAATGCGGTCGATGTTATCGGCACGGATACCGGGTCCATTGTCGTCGATGGTGACGATGTTGAACTTGCCGGCGCGCGCCAGCGATATGGTGATGTGGCCACGTTCCTCGGGAACGAACGAGCGGGCATTCTCGATCAGGTTGGTGATCACCTGGCCGATCCTCAGATCATGACCGACGACGAAGTAGCCTTTCACGCCCTGTGGCAGTTTGGCGACCTTAAATTCGATCTCGACCGCCTTCTTGTTGCGCGTGGCCTCGCGCGAGACGGCGACCAGATCGGTGATGAACTTCTTGAGGTCGACGGTTCCTGCATCTTCCCGCGCCAGCTCGGCATCGAGACGGGAGGCATCGGAAATATCGGTGATGAGACGGTCAAGCCGCCTCACATCGTGCTGGATGATATCCATCAGCCGGCTGCGCGAATTGTCGTTCCTGGCCAGCGGCAATGTCTCCACCGCGCTGCGCAGCGAGGTAAGCGGGTTCTTCAACTCGTGCGAGACATCCGCGGCAAAACTTTCGATCGCCTCGATGCGGGCGTAGAGCGCGTTGGTCATGTCGCGCACGGCGATCGACAGATTGCCGATCTCGTCCTGGCGGTCGGAGAAGTCGGGGATTTCCTCGCGGTTCTTGACGCCGCGGCGAACCCTGACCGCCGCCGCGGAAAGCCGGCGCAGCGGGTTGGCGATGGTGGAGGCCAGCAGCATCGACAGGATGGCGGTAACCAGGGCGGCAATGCCGAACACGCGCAGGATCGCCTTGCGCTCGGCCGCGACGATCTTGTCGATGTCGCCGCCTTCGGTCGACAGCATCAGCACGCCGAGAACGGCACGGAAGCGCTGGATCGGCACCGCCACAGAAACGATCTGCTCGCCCTGCTCCGAGATCCGCACGATCGTCGACGGGCTGCCGGTAAGCGCCTTGACCACTTCCGGAAACGCGGCGCCGTTGCCACCCGGCTGCTCGCGATAGACAGGCAGCTGCTTGTTGCGGAAGAAATCGAAGACGAATTTCTGGATGCGCTCCAGAAGGTCTGGCTGTTCCTCTTCGACCGGCGGCAAATCGTAGCGAAGGATCTGGCCGCGCGAATAGAGATGGCGGGAATCGAGCAGCAGGTTGGCGTCGCGGTCGTAAATGCGGGCGCGTGTGCGCGTCGGCGAGATCAACCGCCTGAGCACCGGCGCCACGCGCTCCGGATTGATCGGAAAATCGAGGTTGTCGAGCTGATCGGAGCCCGGGCCGAGGCTTTCGCCGGCCTGCAACTCGAGCAGCTTCTCCGGATCGATGCTGATCGAATCGGTCTCGACCGTCGCCGAGGCGGCGATCGCGCCGGCGATGATCTCGCCTTGAGTCATCAGGCTCTCGACACGGGCGTCGATCAGCCCGTCACGAAAGGTATTGAGATAGAGAATGCCGGTGACCAGGACGGCAAGGCCGGCAAGGTTGAGAAAGAGGATACGCCGCGTCAGGCTGGAAAAGATGTGATGGCCGAGAAACCGGCGCATCGGCACCGTAATTTTCGACACGAAGGCGGGCAGAATCCGCGGCGGGCGCCTGGCGGCGCCCGACCGTCTCACTCGCTCTACTTCCACTGCCATCGAATAGCAGCTCCCGCTCGGTAATTAGTGAGTAGTGAGTAGGCAGCAGGAATAGAGAAATGGTTGGCTGAGATCGCGGCGATGCATGAGTGGCCGCTCGCATCATTCAAAACTGACTACCGACTATTCCCTACTGCCTACTGCCTATTCATGCTTCGCGGAACCGATATCCGACTCCGTAAAGGGTTTCGATCATTTCGAAGTCATCATCAACGGCCTTGAACTTTTTGCGCAGCCGCTTGATGTGACTGTCGATGGTGCGGTCATCGACATAGACCTGCTCATCATAAGCCGAATCCATCAGCGCATCACGGCTTTTTACGACCCCCGGACGCTGTGCCAGCGAATGCAGGATGAGGAACTCGGTGACGGTAAGCGTCACCGGCTCGCCCTTCCAGGTGCAGGTGTGGCGCTCCTGGTCCATGACAAGCTGGCCGCGCTCAAGCGACCGGGCCTGCTGGTTGGGCGCCTTGGCCGCCGCCTCGCGGGTGCTGGCGCGGCGCAGCACGGCGCGGACGCGCTCCACCAGAAGACGCTGCGAGAAGGGTTTGCGGATGAAGTCGTCGGCGCCCATCTTGAGGCCGAACAGTTCATCGATCTCATCGTCCTTGGAGGTCAGGAAGATCACCGGCAGGTCGGATTTCTGACGCATCCGGCGCAGCAACTCCATGCCGTCCATGCGCGGCATCTTGATGTCGAGGATGGCGAGGTTCGGCGGGCGCGCCGCCAGTCCCTCCAGCGCCGATGCCCCATCCGTGTAGGTTTCGACCCGATAACCCTCGGATTCAAGGGCGATCGAAACCGAAGTCAGAATGTTGCGATCGTCGTCGACAAGCGCGATTGTTGCCATTTCAAGCGGCTCCCTCATGAGCTGTCCCTTCTTTCGTCGAGAAGGGGCTTTTGCAGGACAAATTAGGTACAAAATGTGGCACAGGCTGTATCCGCTGTCACGCGCGGCATGTCGACGGCCACAATTGTACCTCGATATGGATTGGACGAATGAACATCGCCAATCCTTTGGGCAACCATCAGTGTTTTTGCACATATAAACGATTTAAACAACTTTCAAAATATTTAAATCGATTAATGATTTGATATCATTCGCCTTTTCTGGTTTTGACGTTTTTAGCTCCTGCAATGGGGGTTCCGGAATTCGCCGGTAAAGACGCGGTAAATCGAAGAAGGGACACCCATGTCGGAAGCCGGCAAACGCAATCCTGCATGTGCAATCGATCGCATCGGCCTGAGAACCACGGGCGTGGTACGCTATAATTTCGGCGCGGCCGCGCTCTACGAGGAGGCAATCCGCCGTGGCGAGGCCCGACTCACCGCGCATGGCGCGCTTGCCGCCGAGACCGGGCAGCACACCGGCCGCTCGCCCAGGGACAAATTCGTGGTGCGCGACGAAAGCACCGCGCCGCATATATGGTGGGACAACAACAAAGCGATTTCGCCGATCCAGTTCGATACGCTGCTTGCCGATTTTCGCGCCCACGCGGCTGGAAAGGACCTTTATGTGCAGGACCTGGTCGGCGGCGCCGACGAGGAACTGAAGCTGCCGACCAGGGTGATCACGGAGCTTGCCTGGCACTCCTTGTTCATCCGCAATCTGCTCATCCGACCGGCCGCCGCCGAACTCGAGCATTTCATGCCCGATTTGACGATCATCGACCTGCCGTCGTTCCGCGCCGATCCCGCCCGCCACGGCACGCGCGGCGAAACGGTGATTGCCGTCGATCTTTCGCACATGATCGTGTTGATCGGCGGTACCTCGTATGCCGGCGAGATGAAGAAGTCGGTGTTCACCGTGCTCAACTATCTGCTGCCGGCAAAAGGTGTGATGCCGATGCACTGCTCGGCCAATGAAGGGCCCGTCGGCGACGCGGCCGTTTTCTTCGGCCTTTCCGGGACCGGCAAGACGACGTTGTCGGCCGACCCGTCGCGCACGCTGGTCGGCGACGACGAGCATGGCTGGGGACCGCACGGCATCTTCAATTTCGAGGGCGGCTGCTATGCCAAGACGATCAAGCTTTCGGCCGAAGCCGAGCCGGAGATCTTCGCCACCACCCAGCGCTTCGGCACGGTGCTGGAGAATGTGGCGCTCGACGCAGGCCGCGTGCCGGATTTCGACGACGGCGGGCTGACCGAAAACACACGCTGCGCCTACCCGCTCCACTTCATCCCCAACGCCAGCAAGACGGGGCGCGCCAGCCACCCGAAGAACATCATCATGCTGACCGCCGACGCATTCGGTGTGATGCCGCCGATCGCGCGGCTGACCCCGGCGCAGGCCATGTACCATTTCCTCTCCGGCTATACCGCCAAGGTGGCGGGGACCGAGAAGGGTGTTACGGAACCCGAAGCGACATTTTCGACATGCTTCGGCGCACCGTTCATGCCGCGGCATCCGTCGGTATACGGCAATCTGTTGCGCGAGCTCATCGCCCGCCACGGCGTCGATTGCTGGCTGGTCAACACCGGCTGGACCGGCGGCGCCTACGGCACCGGCAAGCGAATGCCGATCAAAGCAACGCGGGCGCTGCTTGCGGCGGCGCTCGACGGCTCGCTGAAAGCGGCCGACTTCCGCACCGACGCCAATTTCGGTTTCGACGTTCCCGTGACGGTTGCCGGCGTCGACCGCGCCATTCTCGACCCTAGATCGACCTGGATCGACAAGCCCGCCTACGACCGGCAGGCGGCAAGGCTGGTCGGCATGTTCGTCGACAATTTCGAAAAATTCGAAGCCCATGTCGACGCCACCGTGCTCGGCGCCGCACCACGCATGCAGGTAGCGGCTGAATAGCCGTCGCCCCTGGTGATGCTTCAAGGCCCGGCTTCGATCGGGCCTTTTCTTTTTTCGCCTGCCGCGCCATGAGTGCGGCATGAACGCCGACGACAAGATCATCATTACCGACGATGCGGTGATTAATCCGGGCGACCTGCACGAGGACTTCATCCGTTCGTCCGGCCCGGGCGGCCAGAACGTCAACAAGGTGGCGACGGCAGTGCAATTGCGCTTCGATGCCGCCAATGCGGCTGGCCTGTCGGAGCGGGTGCGCGAACGGACCATCAAGCTTGCCGGCCAGCGCGCCACCAAGGACGGCGTCATCGTCATTGAAGCCGGACGCTTCCGCACCCAGGAGCAGAACCGGGCGGACGCCCGGGCGCGGCTGACGGCACTGGTCGCCAAGGCCGCCGAACCACCACCACCGCCGCGCAAGAAGACCAGGCCGTCCAAAGGCGCGGTCGAAAGACGGCTCAAGAGCAAGGCCGGGCGCGGCTCGATCAAGAAACTGCGCGGCCGGGTCGGGGATGAGTGACAGCCGAAGCGGCTTCCGATCTCAGATCGCCGGTTAAAGCGCGCAGCCACCGTCGGAGGCGGCTTTCGGGTCGCCGTTTTCATTTGACGGTGGCATTCTGATTTCTCCAGACCAACGGATTAAGCGACGCGATGCTCGTACTGCCCAAAGGCGTCCGCCATATGCCCGGCTACCTGTCGCGCGCCATGCAGGAAGTGCTGGTGGAAAATATCAGGCAGGTCGTGCAGAACGCGCCGCTGTTCGTGCCGGCGATGCCGCGTACCGGCAAGGAGATGAGCGTGCGCATGACCAATTGCGGTCCGCTGGGCTGGGTCACCGACAAGGAGCACGGCTATCGCTACCAGCCGACCCACCCGGTGACCGGAAGGCCTTGGCCGCCGATCCCGGAGATGCTGCTCGAACTGTGGCGGGATGTATCTGCCTATGCGCACCCGCCGGAAGCCTGCCTGGTCAATTTCTATTCGCAGGATGCCAAGATGGGTCTTCACCAGGACCGCGACGAGAGCGATTTCTCCGCGCCTGTCGTCTCGGTGTCGCTCGGCGAGGATTGCCTGTTCCGGATCGGCCAGACGACGCGCGACGGCGCCACCAAATCGTTCAGGCTGAGGAGCGGCGACGTCGTCGTGCTTGGCGGCGAAGGGCGGCTCTGCTTTCACGGCGTCGACCGTATCTACCCGTCGACCTCGGCATTGCTCAGGAGTGGCGGCCGCATCAATCTGACGCTGCGACGGGTGACGATGCCGAAATAGGCTGTTCAGGTGGCCGGGGGTGCCAGTAGCACGACCGCCGTTGTAGCGTTTGGCCAGCAGCAGGGCACTGCCCGGCCAGGGTTGCAAGCCCGGAGCCTGGCGGTGCGTTGCATCGTTGCGCGCACGCCAGGCCTGGAGCGCCAACAGCCGATCTCGGGCGGTCCGGGAATCGCATCATCTCGAGCCGTTCCGCAAACCTAGACCAGCACTGGCGAATACCCAGTGGCGAAGCACCACATAGTTGACGAGCGGGACCACGATGCATGTCAGCACAATCGGGATCTGCGCCTGCAGGCCCAGAATCCCGGACAACACGGCGGGCAGAAGAAATGACACCGCCAGACCAAGCAATGTCAGCACGAAAAAGCGAGGCGCCTCGAAACGATGCGCCCCGCTGGACGCGAAGGTAAAATACTTGTGCCCGGCATAGGAGAAGAGGGCGGCGATGGCGTAAGCGAGCACCGAGGCCGAAGCCGGCCGCAGCGACACCGCGTCCCCCATCGAAAATACCGCGGCAAGCAGTGCGTAGAGCAGAGTGGCGCCAAAGCCGATAATCAGGAAACGCGCCGGCTGCTTTGCAAGTCTGAAGCCCGAACCGGCGCTAAACACGGCCGCTGCACACATATTGCGCCCCGAGCGGCAGGTGCGAGACCCAGCCCTCGACCTTGCGCGCGACGGAATTCGCGAAGGGAAACATCAGGAAATGCCTGCCTGCAACCTGTGTGAGGCCGGCCGCCTCCAGGAGACGGCCGGCTTTGCGGCGACTGATCAGGACAGCATCTTCATCGAAGGGGCAGCGGAAGACGGCCAGGCGTGTCAATGGATTGAACGGGTTGTGCTCGATCACCGACACGACGCCGCCGGGCCGGACGACGCGCCGCATCTCGGAAACAAAGCTCGGCCAATGTTCAGGCGGCACATGATGGACGACGCAAACGGCGAATGCGAGGTCGAATGTGCCATCCGCGTAAGGCAGCACGGGAGCCGTGTAGTCGGCATAGGTGACCCAGGGGTTTTCCTCACGCGCCCGGGCGATGGATTCCCTCGAAATGTCGCAGCCATGAAGGTCTGAAAAAAGCGGCTTCACGTAGGGATGCAGTGCGCCGACCCCACAGCCAACATCAAGCGCCCGAACGCAACCGTCGCGCCTTGCAATACCACGCTCGGCGATCAGGTCGGCAAGGAGGACTGACTTCGCCTGCAGGAAGAAGTCATGCTTCAGCCCGGAGAAGCTGATCGAGTCGTCGACAGTCCTGTTATAGGTGGTGCGATATTGATCGAAGAGTTCGGCCATCAACCAAACCTTCTGTCGCGTGACGCCGACAACGTCGCCTCGGTGTTTCGATTGTCGACTTCCGCCCGGAGCGCGTCCTCGAAGCCAGTAAGGCGATCAACGACATAGAGCGGCCGGCGCTTGATCTCGGAGTGGATCCCGCCGACATAGAGGCCGACGATACCGGTCATGAACAGGTTGATCCCGGACAAGAAGGAAACAATCACAACTGTCGACGTCCAGCCTTGGACAACACCGAAACTGAATGCCCAGGAAGCCACGGCAAAGAGCCCGAGCAACGCGGCTACCCCCGAGATAGCGAGCCCGGCCCAGAGCGCCATACGCAATGGTTTTTCCGAAAAGCCGATGACCCCGTGGACAGCCAGGCGGAGCATCTTCCAGAAAGGATACTTTGTTTCACCTGCGGCGCGCGCCGGTCGCTCGAATGAAACCGCCGTCTGCTTGAATCCCATCCAACCGAACATGCCGCGCACGAAACGGTTGCGCTCCGGCATCTGCTTGAACGTATCGAGAGCCTTGCGGCCGATTAGTCGGAAATCGCCAACGTCGCGGGGAATGTCGACCGAAGTCATCTTCTCCATCAGCCGGTAGAAGATGCTGGCTGTCAGCCGTTTGAACCAGGTTTCGCCTTCGCGCCGCATACGCCTCGCGTAGACGATTTCATAGCCCTCCTTCCACTTTTCCACCAGTTGGAGAACGACTTCAGGGGGATCCTGGAGGTCGGCATCCATGACCACCACGGCTTCCCCGGCAGCCGCATCCATGCCGGCCGTAATTGCAATCTGGTGCCCGAAATTGCGCGACAGTTCGATCAGCCGGAAGCGTGGCTCCTCGGCAACCATCCCACGCAGGTAGATCACACTCGTGTCGGTACTGCCGTCGTCGACGAAAATAGCCTCTGCCGGTGCGTCCAGCGCGTCGAGCAGGGCGACTATTCGCCGGATAAGGAGTGGAAGAACCGCCTCCTCGTTGAAGATCGGAATGACCAGGGAATAGCGGGGCTGCCTCGCACGAACTCCGGTACTGCTCGCGTTGATCACAGACTGCTCCCGACAGATCCGCTGGAATTGCCCATCGAACACTAGCCGGGATAGCCTAAGGCGCCGTTAACCGCGCCGTTACAGTTTCCTGAGCGCCACTTCCTCGACCAGATGGTTGGCGCCCTTGCGCAGGATGAGATCGGCTCGGGCGCGGGTGGGCAATATATTCTCGCGCAGATTCTTCAGGTTGATGTTGGTCCACAGGCCCTCGGCGATGGCGCGGGCCGCATCCTCGGAAAGTTGCGAATAGCGGTGAAAGAAGGAGGCCGGGTCGCGGAAGGCGGTTTCGCGCAACCGCATGAAGCGGGCGATATACCAGTGATGGATCAGCGCCTCCTCGGCATCGATGTAGATGGCAAAGTCGAAGAAATCCGACAGGAAAGGCACGATCTTGCCGTCCTTCGGCAGCTTGCCCGGCTGCAGGACGTTAATGCCTTCGAAGATCAGGATGTCGGGCCGGTCGATGGTCTGGAACGCGCCCGGAATGACGTCATAGGTCAGGTGCGAATAGACCGGCGCGCGGACGTTGCGCTGCGCCGATTTGATGCCGGACAGGAAACGCAGCAGCGCGCCGACGTCGTAGCTGTCGGGAAAGCCCTTGCGCTCCATCAGATTGTTGCGGCGCAGGACTTCGTTCGGCAGCAGGAAGCCGTCGGTGGTGACCAGGTCAACCTTGGGACTCGACGGCCAGCGCGCCAGCAGCTCCTTTAGCACGCGCGCCGTGGTCGATTTGCCGACCGCGACGGAACCGGCAATGCCGATGATGAACGGTGTCTTGGCCGCGTCCAGCGCGTTGAAGAAGGCCTGGCGCTGCCTGAACAGGAGTTGACTGGCTTCGACGTGAGCCGACAACAGCCGCGACATCGAAAGATAGATGCGCTCGACTTCGTGGAGATCGACCGGATCGTTCAGCGACCGCAGACGACGGATTTCGTCCTCGGTGAGCGTCATCGGCGTATCGGCGCGGAACCGCGACCATTGCTCGGCCGAGAAGAAACGATAGGGTGAATACTTCTCGGTAGGAGCGAGCTGGTCCATCGAGTTCCTCCGCAGCGATCAGCCCCGGTCCAGCCGAGACGCCTTTTCGGCGATGCCCGAACGACCGGTGCGGCGTTCAAGCTCGTTGAGCACATCGCTCAGCGGAATGTCCGCTATGCCGAGAACGACAAGCCAATGATAGATGAGATCGGCGCTTTCCGAAACAAGCGCGTCCCGGTCGGCGCTGACGGCTGCGATCACCGTTTCGACCGCCTCTTCGCCGAGTTTCTGCGCTGCCTTGCTCATGCCGCGCTGAAAGAGCTTGGCCGTCCACGAATCCGGATCGCCGGAACGCGCGCGTTCGCCAATAATCTTCTCCAGATCGGAGAGCGAGAACTCGGTCATGACGGCGTTTACAGCCTCTTCTTAGCCGGAAAAGGCTCTAGGACCGATTACCCGGCGAGTCCAGCCGCATCGGCAGTCCGGCCTGAGCCATGTGCAGCTTGGCCTCGGCGATGCTGTAGGTGCCGAAATGGAAGATCGACGCCGCCAGCACCGCGCCGGCATGGCCGTCGCGAATGCCTTCGACAAGGTGGTCGAGCGTGCCGACGCCGCCGGAAGCGATGACCGGCACGCGTACGGCGTCGGCGACCGCGCGGGTAAGGGCTATGTCGTAGCCGGCCTTGGTGCCGTCGCGGTCCATTGATGTCAGCAGGATCTCGCCGGCGCCGAGATCGACCACTCGCCGAACGAACTCGACAGCGTCGATGCCGGTCTTCTCGCGGCCGCCATGGGTAAATATTTCCCAGCGGTCGGCCTCGCTCGCAGCGGACACTTTCTTGGCATCGATGGCGACGACGATGCACTGGTTGCCGAATTTGTCCGCTGCTTCGGCGACAAAATTTGGGGTCTTCACCGCCGCCGTGTTGATCGACACCTTGTCGGCGCCGGCCAATAGCAGCTTCCTGATGTCGGCGACCTGACGGACGCCACCGCCAACGGTCAGCGGCATGAAACATTGTTCGGCGGTGCGGGCTACTACATCGAAAATGGTCTGGCGGTTTTCCGACGAGGCGGTGATGTCGAGAAAGCAGAGCTCGTCGGCGCCGGCCGCGTCATAGGCTTTTGCCGCTTCGACGGGATCGCCGGCATCGACCAGGTCGACGAAATTGACGCCCTTGACGACACGGCCGTTCTTGACATCCAGACAGGGGATGACGCGGGCTTTCAGCATCAGATCCTCTCGATCGCCGCAAGAAAGTCGACGAGCAGCTGGCCGACGACGGGCGGAACCTCGGACTGGGAATCAAAGGCCGGGTCGTATGCCGAGAGCGTAACGCCCGCGATCGGGATAGACCTGGCCAGTCCGCAGGCAAGCTGCCGTAACTGTTCCGGGCTCGGACCGCCCGGATGCGTGTAGCGGTTCACCTGCAGCACATTCGGATCGACGACGTCCAGGTCGAGATGCAGATGCGCCCGCACAGTCACTGTCGCCGTGAGCTTTCCGATCATATCGAGTGCACCGGCACATTCGGTGCGCACGATCGGCAAGGTTTCCAGCAGGCGCTTTTCGTCGGGATCGACGTCGCGGGCATCGACCAGCATGCAGCGCGCCGGGTTTATCGGCCGGAACCCCGGAATCGCTGCCGCCATCGGACGCCAGCAGAGCCCGAGAGTCGCCGCCAGCGCCATGCCGTCGAGAAAGCCGTAGGCCGACGTCTCCGGCGTGTTGAGATCGCCATGCTGGTCGATCCAGATGATCGAATCCGCAGCTTCACCGGCAACCGCACCGGCGGCGGTCAGGCAATTTCCAGCAAAGATAATGGGGAAGCGTCCTCCATCGCGGGCGAGGCCAACCTTGGTCGCGACAGCGTTGCAGACGGCGAAGCCGGTTGCGATTTCGCGCCCCTGCTCGTCTCCCACCTTGCCGATATCTTCGACGGCGACTTCATGGCCAGCCACGGTCAGGGCTTCGACGAGCCCACCGCCAACAATGGCGTCCGGACCCTGGCCGCACCCTTCGTGATAGTGCCCGCTGTCATAGGGAGCGAGGATAATCGAGACCTTCACGTTTCACACCCCTGCCATCGGTTTGCCACGCAGGATCGCCAGTGCCTCGGCCGGATCGATGCGGCCGTCGTAGAGCGCGCGACCGGAGATCGCGCCTTCGAGCTTCTGCGCATCGGGCATGGTCATGCGCACGATGTCGGCGATCGAGGCGAGCCCGCCCGAGGCGATGACCGGGATCGAAACCGCCTCCGCAAGATCGATGGTGGCGTCCCAGTTGATGCCGCTCAGCACCCCGTCGCGATCGATGTCGGTGTAGATGATGGCGGCGACGCCGGCGCCTTCGAATTTCCTCGCCAGTTCGATGACGCCGAGACTCGAGGCCTCGGCCCAGCCTTCGACCGCGACCTTACCGCCCTTGGCATCGATGCCGACGGCGATCTTGCCCGGGAATGCCTTGCAGGCCTGCCTGACCAGATCCGGATCGCGCACCGCCACGGTGCCAAGAATGACGCGGGCCAGCCCACGGTCGAGCCAGTCCTCGATCTGCGCCAAGGTGCGGATGCCGCCGCCGAGCTGCACCGGACTGCTCGTCGCCTTGAGGATGGCGCCGACCGCGGCGCTGTTGACGCTCTGGCCCTTGAAGGCGCCGTTGAGGTCGACGACGTGCAGCCATTCGAAGCCCTGCTCTTCGAAGGCGCGCGCCTGAGCGGCGGGATCGTCGTTATAGATCGTCGCAGTTGCCATGTCGCCATGCCTGAGGCGCACACATTTGCCATCCTTAAGGTCTATGGCCGGAAACAGGATCACCTTCAGGCGCCTTCGACGATGACAAAGTGGCCGGTCGAGCCGGCGAGCCTGTACTTCAAGGCCTCCTGGTATTCAGGCGAGCCGTAGCATTCCAGCGCCATTTCATAGGATTCGAATTCCACCAGCACGTGGCGATTGCCTGTCGGTCCTTCCGGGCTGATATACCGCCCGGCGCGCACCGGGAACTTCGCCCCGTATTTCGCGAAAGCCGCGGCATTGGCCTCGATGTACTGCTTGTAGATCTCGGGATCGTGGACATCGACCATTGCCATCCAATAGCCCTTCTTGCTCATGGTTCAGGGCCTCCAGCCTAGGAAATTGGTGATCAGCGCCAGGCCCAGCGCCTGGCTCTTCTCGGGGTGGAATTGCGTTCCGGCCAGGTTGTCGCGGGCGACAGCGGCCGTTACCGGGCCGCCGTAGTCGGCAACCGCCAGCACCTCATCCTCTTTCCGTGCATCGAGATGGTAGGAGTGGACGAAATAGGCGTGCAGTCCCTTGCCGCCCGTCGCAATGCCGGAAAACAGCGGATGCTTGCGCTTCAGGTCAATCGTGTTCCAGCCGATCTGCGGGATCTTCAGTGTCGGATCGGCCGGCGTGATCTCCTTGACGTCGCCGGCGATCCAGCCAAAGCCCTTTGTGACGGTCTTTTCCAGGCCCCGCTCCGACATCAGCTGCATGCCGACGCAGATGCCGAGGAACGGCCGAGCCTTGGCGATCGCCACCTCCTCCACCGCTTCCCACATGCCGGCGACCGCACGCAGTCCAGCGGCGCAATCGGCATAGGCACCGACGCCGGGCAGGACGATGCGGTCGGCGGTCCTGACCCGCTCGGCATCGGCGGTGAGTTCGATCGCGGCGGCAATGCCGGCTTCATGCGCAGCACGCTCGAAGGCCTTGGTGGCCGAGCGCAGATTGCCCGACCCGTAGTCGATGATCGCGACCCTCATCTCAGGGCTTTCCCGGAATATGGTTCAGCCCCAGTGCCAGGCCCATCTGCGCCGGCCGGGCATGTGCTGCGTCTGGGACGATACGCTGCGCATGAGTTTGTGAATCCGAATCCGCAGCGGCTTCCAACACATAGCGGATGTCGGCGTCGTCGAGCCTGTCGGCCTCGACGACACCCCATTCATGCCAGCCGCGGCGACGAAGGGCTGCAATTCGCAAGCCTTGTCCCTCCAGCCCGACAAAGAGCATGACAAGGAAGGATAAAAGCGAGCCGGCTGTTTCCAGGTCCAGCCTTTCGCCCAGCATCGAGAGCAGGCCCATGGCGACAAACGCCAATGCCGCCTCAACCCACAGCCGGTGCCAGGCCAGCCACAGCGGCGGCACCACGAAGCCGAGCCAGGCAAAGCCGTCACGGATAAAGATGGTGTCCACGCTTTCACCGCGGCCTGGCGGCTCCATCACGACATAGATGGCCATGGCGTTACCCTTTCAGGGATCCCTTGGTGGAGGGAACCGCGTCCAGCTGGCGCAGGTCGCGCTCAAGTGCCGAACGCAACACACGCGCCACGGCCTTGAAGCAGGTCTCGGCGATGTGGTGGTTGTTGGCGCCGTAATGATTGGTGATGTGCAGCGTGATGCCGGCATTCTGCGCCAGAGCGTGGAAGAATTCGCGCACCAGCTCGGTGTCGAACGTACCGATCTTCGGCGACGAGAACGAAACATTCCAGACCAGAAAAGGCCGGCCGGAGACATCGATTGCCGCCCGCGTCAGTGTCTCGTCCATGGCGAGGTCGATCGAGGCGTAGCGCATGATGCCGCGCCGCTCGCCCAATGCCTTGGCCAGCGCCTGGCCGAGGGCGATGCCCGTATCCTCGACGGTATGGTGGTCGTCTATATGCAGGTCGCCCTTGGCCTTCACGGTCATGTCGATCAGCGAATGGCGCGACAACTGGTCCAGCATATGGTCGAAGAAGCCGACGCCCGTCGAAATGTCGGATTTGCCCGAGCCGTCGACTTGAACCGACACGGAGATGTCGGTTTCCCTGGTCTTGCGGCTTATCTCGGCGGAACGGGGCGCCATGACCTCATCCTTGTTTCAGATTTGCACGTCAGGCGTTCACAGGCCTGAAAACGAAAGCCTTCTAGCAGCATGATCCGGCGATTGCCAGTTACCGCTGCGGAGCACTATCCGGCCCGGCGGATGGCCGGTTTGCAATCGTCCGGCCTATGCATACATATGGCCGATCAAGTCACTCGTAACGCACCGATCGCCTCGATGGGATCGGTGCTTGTCGGAGCAGGAAATGTCGAATGAACTGACCATGCATGCCACGACCATCCTGACCGTGCGCAAGGGCGGCAAGGTGGTGATCGCCGGCGACGGCCAGGTCAGCCTCGGCCAGACGATCATGAAAGGCAACGCCAAGAAGGTGCGCCGCATCGGCAAGGGCGGCAACGTCATCGCCGGTTTCGCTGGCGCCACCGCCGATGCCTTCACTCTGCTCGAGCGGCTCGAAGCCAAGCTCGAACAATATCCCGACCAGCTGACACGCGCCTGCGTCGAGCTTGCCAAGGACTGGCGCACCGACCGCTATTTGCGGCGGCTGGAAGCGATGATGCTGGTGGCCGACAAGTCGGTGTCGCTGGCGCTGACCGGCACCGGCGACGTGCTGGAGCCCGAATTTGGCGTCATGGCCATCGGCTCCGGCGGCAATTACGCGCTGGCAGCGGCACGCGCGCTGATGGACAGCGACAAGGGCGCAGAGGAGATCGCCCGCAAGGCGATGCAGATCGCGTCAGACATTTGCGTCTACACAAACAACAACTTCGTCGTCGAAACCCTCGATGCCGCCTGAGCGGAGCCTCCGCTATGGTTTTCGGCCGGTGACCCAGAGGGACCTGCCGATGATCGCCGGCTGGCTTGCCGAGCCGCATGTCGCCGAGTGGTGGAACGACCCAGAGACCGAGATTGCGGAGATCCGCGAGCATATCGACAGCATTTCGGTCGAGCCGCTGATCATCGAGCTGGACGGAAAGCCCATCGGCTATTTGCAGAGCTACGATCCGCATCTGGAGGACGGCCATCCCTATAGCGACCAGCCGTTCGGCACGCTCGGCATCGATCTGTCGATCGGCGTGCCGGAGCTTGTCGGGGTCGGCCACGGCTCCGCGATCGTCCGGCAGTTCGTCGAGCAGCTTTTCGAGGAAGGTACGCCGCGCGTCATCATCGACCCGGACCCCGCCAATGCACGGGCTATCCGTGCCTATGAAAAGGCCGGTTTTACGGCTATCGATCGCAGGAAGTCGGAATATGGCGATGCCGTGCTGATGGCCATTGATGCCCCAGAGGGTGATGCCGGACAGGGTGACGCAGAAGAGGGGCAATAGCAGCATGAGCGTATCCAGCGACAAAACCGTCTCGGCCTACGAAGACAGTTGGCGAATGGGGCTCCTGCTGGTTCTCGGGCTGGTCATCTTCCAGGCCGGGGTCCTCTATGGCATGGGGCGGACGCCGATCTGTACCTGCGGCTATGTCAAGCTGTGGCACGGCATCGTGCAAAGCTCCGAGAATTCCCAGCATATTTCCGACTGGTACAGCTTCTCGCACATCATTCACGGCTTCCTGTTCTATGCGCTGGCGTGGTTCCTTTTCCCGCGCTCGCCGATCGGGCTCCGGCTGGCGTTTGCGGTCGTCATAGAGGGCGGCTGGGAGCTGCTCGAGAACAGCCCTTTCATCATCGACCGCTACCGCGCCGGCACGATCTCGCTCGACTATTATGGCGACAGCATCATCAATTCGGTGTCCGACACGCTGGCCATGGTGCTGGGGTTTGTCATGGCGCGAAGGCTTCCTATATGGGTGATCGTCACCCTCGCCCTCATCTTCGAATTCGGTGTCGGCTATCTCATCCGGGACAATCTGACACTCAACGTGATCATGCTGCTGCATCCGTTCGAGTCCATTCGGCAGTGGCAAAGTGGAATTTAGTGATATGAGCACCTTCTCTCCCCGCGAAATCGTTTCGGAACTCGACCGCTTCATCATCGGCCAGAAAGACGCCAAGCGTGCGGTGGCGATTGCCTTGCGCAACCGTTGGCGCCGCCAGCAGCTCGAGGGCCAGATGCGCGAAGAGGTGATGCCGAAAAATATCCTGATGATCGGCCCGACCGGTGTCGGCAAGACCGAGATTTCACGCCGCCTGGCGCGCCTTGCCGGTGCGCCTTTCGTCAAGGTCGAAGCCACCAAGTTCACCGAGGTCGGTTATGTCGGCCGCGATGTTGAGCAGATCATCCGCGATCTGGTCGAGATCGCCATCGGGCTGGTGCGCGAGAAGATGCGCGAGGACGTCAAGGCGCGTGCCCACGTCAACGCCGAGGAACGGGTGCTCGAAGCGCTCGTCGGCAAGACGGCGAGCCCGGCCACCCGCGACAGTTTCCGCAAGAAGCTGCGCGACGGCGAGCTCGACGACAAGGAGATCGAGATCGAAGTGGCCGATACCGGCAATGGCGGCATGCCTGGCTTCGAGATCCCCGGCATGCCGGGCGCCAATATCGGCGTGCTCAACATCAACGACATGTTGTCGAAGGCGATGGGCGGCAAGAAGACCAAGTTGCGCAAGACGACCGTCAAGGAGTCCTACGGGCTGTTGATCAGCGACGAGTCCGACAAGCTGCTCGATCAGGACGAAGTGGTGCGCCGGGCACTCGAATCGACCGAGAATGACGGCATCGTCTTCCTTGACGAGATCGACAAGATCGCCTCGCGCGAAGGCGGCATCGGTGCCGGTGTTTCGCGTGAAGGTGTGCAGCGCGACCTGCTGCCGCTGGTCGAAGGTACCACGGTTGCGACCAAATATGGACCGGTGAAGACCGACCATATCCTGTTCATCGCCTCGGGCGCGTTCCACGTCGCCAAGCCCTCCGACCTGCTGCCGGAATTGCAGGGCCGCCTGCCGATCCGCGTCGAGCTGCGGGCGCTGGAGAAGGACGATTTCGTCCGCATCCTCACCGAGACCGAAGCCAGCCTGATCAAGCAGTATATCGCGCTGATGAAGACCGAAGGCGTCGACCTGGTCTTCACCGATGACGCGATCGATTCGTTGGCCGGCATCGCCGTGGACCTTAACGCCAGCGTCGAGAATATCGGCGCCAGGCGGCTGCAGACGGTGATGGAACGGGTACTGGACGACATCTCCTATGACGCGCCGGACCGTAACGGCACCTCGGTGACAATCGATGCCGCCTATGTCGAGAAGCATGTCGGCGACCTCTCCAGAAACACGGACTTGTCGCGTTTCATCTTGTAGGAGACTCTTGATTCTCCAAGAGGCCGGGGAATTACTCCCGGCCTCCGTCAATTCGGCGCGGCATTCCGGAGGTGTGGCCAAATGGAAGCATCCGGCAAGCTTTCGTCCCGTCCGGTGCAGGCGTCTCTCGACTCCCGGTGGAGCATTACCTAGTTTGCCGCCGACTATTTGGGCGGCGGCGCATGAAAAAACTGATCCTCGTCATTTTGGGGCTGACGCTGGCGACAGCGATGTTCGCCGCGCAAGCGGCAACGATGGTGCCGCCGGGCAACCGCAACACCGAGCAGCCTGACATACCGGGCGCATCGAGCCGGCGCACCCAGGCGACCAACACCACCTTCCAGGCGAAATACCGCAAAGTCTTTGCGCTGCTCCAGAACGATGCCGAGCTGCGCGGCAAGATCAAGCGGGCAGCCGCGGCCTATGGCATCGACCCAATGCATATCGTCGGCGCCATCGTCGGCGAGCACACCTACAATGTCGATGCCTATGACCGGCTGCAGACCTACTACGTCAAGGCGATCTCGTATTTATCGAGCAAGCTCTCCTTCGCCTATGACGGCGAGGACATCACCGATTTCGTGCAGCGGCCGCAATTCGCCAAATGCGCAGGGAAGTCCGATAGCTACGACCTATGGGAGTGCCGCGAGCAGGTGTGGAACCGGTCGTTCCGCGACAAGACCGTCAACGGCGAGAGCTTTCCCAACGACCGCTTCGGTGCCACTTTCTTCCAGCCTTATTATGCCGGCCAGACTTTTGGCATTGGCCAGCTCAATCCGCTGACGGCGCTGCAAATGAGCGACCTCGTGCACAAGGTTTCCGGCCTGCCGGAACTCGACGTCGGCGACCCCAACGCGGTCTACAAGACCATCATGGATCCTGACCTGACACTGCCTTATGTCGCAGCAACGATCCGGAAGTCGATCGACGCCTATAGAAGCATCGCCGGCTTCGACATATCAGGCAACCCCGGCATCACGTCGACGCTCTACAATGTCGGCAACCCCGAACAGCGCGCCTATGCGCTGAAGGCCGAGAACGACAAGCGCCGCGCTGCGGGCGAGCCGGAAAAATTGCCTGAGGAAAATTACTATGGCTGGCTGGTCAACGACAAGCTGCCGGAGCTGAAAGCGCTGTTTTAGCCGAACGCGTTCGGCCAACTATCCACGCCCTCAGCTCACGCCGCCAGCAGCGACTTCAGCTTGACCGTTTGCGAGCCTAGCGCTTCCGGCGCCGGCTTTGCCTGCTTTGCAATCAGCATCTCGGCCAGCCTTATGTCACGGGCGACCGCGTTGCCGGGGCCGATGCCGCTTGCCGCAACCAGCCTGCCGTCCTCGGCCAGATGAAACAGGATGAAGGCGCCGTCGCCAACGTCGCGGCGAACGATGCTGCGGCCTTCGTCCGACAGGCCGGCGATCTGCAGGGTCAATCCGTACTGATCTGACCAGAACCAAGGCACCGCCGAATGCGCCTCGCCGGCGCCAAGCATGTTCCTTGCGGCGAGTGCGCCCTGCTCCTGCGCATTGCGCCAGGCTTCCAGCCGCACGCGCCGGCCGCCATAGATAGCGAGCGGAAACGAACAGCAATCGCCGGCTGCAAAGATATCCCGGTCGCTGGTGCGAAGCTCGGCGTCGACGGCGACACCATTGTCGATGGTCAGCCCCGCCTCCGCGGCAAGTCCGGTCACCGGCACGGCGCCGATACCGATCACGGCAAGATCGGCGACAATGTCGTGCCCACCGGCAAGCGCGATGCGCACTTCGGCGCCGTCATCGGCAATGGCCGCGATGCCCTGGCCGCACAGGATTTTTACGCCTTCGGCTTCATGCGCCTGATGGATGACCTGCGCGATCTCGGCCGGCACGCCCCGCATCAGAATGCGCGGCTGCGCCTCGATGACGGTGACCGCGGCACCCAGCCTGCGCGCCGCCGCGGCGAGCTCGAGCCCGATGAAGCCGCCGCCGACTATGGCGATGCGATTGCCGGCGTTGAGATGGGCACGAATGGCCAGCGCGTCGTTGAAGGTTCGCAGGTAGACGCAGCGCCCGCCAAGGCCCGGCATAGGCAATTTGCGCGGCACAGACCCGGTCGCCAGCAGGAGCTTGTCGTAGGCCAGGGCGGAACCGTCTGACAGGCGCACGACATGCGCCGTGCGGTCGATCGCCACAGCCAGAACCGAATGGATATGCCGGATAGAGCGCTCGGCCAGGATCGCGTCGCTGGCGATCGCCTTGATCAGGGGCGCGTCGGCGACCATCGCGTCTTTCGACAGTGGTGGGCGCTCATAGGGAAGATGCGGCTCGTCGCCGACCAAGGTTACGGGGCCATTATAGCCGAGCTCGCGCAGCGCAAGGGCGGCGCGCCCGCCGCATTCGCCGGCGCCGATGACGACCATTCCCTTCGTCATCATCAACCGATCCGGACAAGGACTTTGCCGGCGCCGACTTTGACCGGATAGGTCCTTAGGTCGACGCAGACCGGCGCGCCCCTGGCAGCCCCTGTCTTGTAGTTGAAGCGGCCATTGTGCTTCGGGCACTCGATGATGTCGTCCATGACCAGCCCGTCGGCCAGATGCACCTTCTCATGCGTGCAAAGCCCGTCGGTGGCGAAATACTCGTCGTCGGGGCTGCGATAGATAGCAAAGGTGCGGCCGCCATGGTCGAAGCGCATCACGTCCTCTCCGTCGATGTCCTCGGCGTCACAGGCCTCGACCCAGTCGCTCATTTACGGTTCCTCGATTTTGGGTGCCTCGGCATAGGCTTGTCATTCGGCAGCCACCGCAGCGGTAGCGTTGTCGTTGTGGAAGTGCTCGCGATAGGGCCTCGCCGTCGGCGGCAGTTCGCGCTTGATGAAATAATCCTCATTGCGCAGCTGGCGCAGGAAGGCCGGTATCATCTCGCGGTAGCCGGCCAGGATGGACGGTGTCGGCGCCGGCAGATCGTGCTTGATCAGCTCATGCAGCCTGGGCAGCGCATGATAGGGCACCATTGGAAACATGTGATGCTCGACGTGGTAGTTCATGTTCCAGTAAATGAAGCGGCTTATCGGGTTCATGTAGACGGTGCGGCTGTTGAGCCGGTGATCGGTGACGTTTTCAGCCAGGCCGCCATGCTGCAGCAGGCCGACCATGACATGGTGCCACGCGCCGTAAAGCCTGGGCAGCCCGACCAGCATCAGCGGCAGGAACGAGCCCGTGTAGAGCGCCAGCACAATGGTCGCGGCATAGACTGTCGTCCAGATGCGGGCAATGCCAATTGCCTTCGGCTGCTCCTGCTCGGGAATGAAGGTTCTTTCGGCCGGGCTGACGATACCGGCTGCATTGCGCAGCATGTCGCTCATCGCATGCCAGGCGTCGAGAATGCCGACGAAGTTGAGCACGACGCGCAGCAGATCGGGCGGACGCATCACCGATATCTCAGGATCGCGGCCGACGATGATGGTATCGGTATGGTGGCGCGTATGGCTCCAGCGCCAGGTCACCGGGTTGCGCATGATCATGAAGCAGGCGATCTGATAGACCACGTCGTTCATCCACTGCGTCCTGAAGGCGGTGCCGTGGCCGCATTCGTGCCAGCGTGAATCGGTGGAGGAGCCGTAGAGGACGCCGTAGACGAAGAAGAACGGCACGCACCACCAGCTGCCCCAGAACCAGACGCCGCCGGCTCCGCTCAGGATCAAGGCGCCGAGCCACATGACCGTATCGCGGATCGCCGGGCCGTCGGAGCGCTGCATCAGCTCCTTCATCTGCTTGCGTGGCACGTCCGTGTGATACCACTCGGCCGCCGCCAGCCCGCTCTCGATGGCGAGCTTCGCGTCGCGGCCGATCAGGCTGTAGTCACGCCGGGACGCTGCTGTGGCGATCGTGTTCCCGGTTCGGAGTCCAATATCCACCATGGCGGAGGCCTCGATCATAGTCGGTCCGCATTCAAATAACGCCGAAGCCTGATAGGCTCAACATCACAAAGATAGTTTCTATCATTTTACATCATAATGGCGTAAAAGCCGAACAATAGAGCGAGGCAGCGATGGCGAAACGGCCGACGATTACCGACCTGGCACGCATTTCGGGGGTCAGCGTTGCCACCGTCGACCGGGTGCTGAACAACCGGTTGCCGGTGCGCGAGGAAACCGCGCGCCGCGTCTATGAAGCGGCGACCAGCATTGGCTATCACGCAGCCGGGCTGATCAAGCAGCGGATGCGCCATGAATTGCCGGAGTATCGGCTCGGGTTCCTGCTGTTGCGGCGGGAGGACGTCTTCTACAGCGAATTTGCCCGCGAGCTTGAACTGGCGGTATCGCAGTCGCCGCGCTTTCGCGGCGTGGCGACCATCGACTTCGCCGGCTCGCTGGCGCCGGACGAGATCGTCGAGCGGATGCGCAAGCTGGCCGCCAAATCCAGGGCCGTCGCCCTGGTCGGGCCTGATCACCCGACGCTGACGGTCGCCGTCGAGGCTCTCAAAGCCAATGGCGTACCGGCGTTCTCCCTGCTTTCCGACTTTGCGTCCGGTATTCGCGAGGGCTATGTCGGCCTGGACAATCGCAAGGTCGGCCGCACCGCCGCCTGGATAATCTCGAAGGTTGCGAAGAGGCCTGGCAAGGTTGCCCTCTTCGTCGGCAGCCATCGCTTCCATGGCCATGAGCTTCGCGAGATCGGTTTTCGCTCCTTCTTTCGCGAGCAGGCGCCGGAATTCACTCTGCTCGAGACGTTGGTCAATCTGGAAGCGAACCAGATCACGCATGATGCAATGATCGAGCTTCTAGCCCGCCACCCTGATCTCGTCGGCTGCTATGTCGCCGGTGGCGGCATGGAAGGCGCGATCTCGGCGCTGAGGGAGGCAAAGCCGGCAGAGGTGCCGGCGGTTGTCTGCAACGAGATCACGCCCGACTCCCGCTCGGCGCTGGCGGATAATTTCCTGACGATGGTCATCTCGACGCCACTGGCAGCGCTTTGCCGCGAGCTTGTCGGGCTGATGGCGCATGCCATCGAGAGCGGCGCTGCGAATGCGCCGGGCCAGACCTTTCTGCCCTTCGACATCTATCTGCCGGAAAACATCTGACGTCGCGGTCATTGGCGGCAGACATGATGTAATCTATCAGAACGCTTTCAGGCTTGGCTTGCCTGAGCGTCCGTCCAAAAGCGCTTGAAATGCCGAAAATCCATCCTTCATGGCGAAATCTCGCTTGACGCCCACGCGAAATGGAATAAATATTTCACCAACTGAGCATTTTGGTTCTTTCGTTCCGGAAGATCTGTTTCAGGCAAATGCCTCCGGAACTACATGGCAATCGGGAGAGAATTCCCTGCGAGATCGGGGATTCCGGGTAGATCGGTGCAGCCGGACACCAATGTGGAGGAGAAATAAAATGAAAAAACTGCTTTTGGGCGTCGCGTTCGCGGCGCTGATGAGTTCGTCCGCCTTCGCTGCCAAGATCGGCGTGTCGATGGCGTTGTTCGACGACAATTTTCTCACCGTGCTGCGCAACGGCATGATCGAGCAGGCCAAGGGCATGGACGGCGTCGAACTGCAGGTGGAGGATGCGCAGAACGACGTCGCCAAGCAACTCGACCAGATCAAGAACTTCGCCGCCTCGGGCGTCGACGCCATCATCGTCAACCCGGTCGACACCTCGGCGACCCAGGCGATGTCGGACGCAGCCGCCGCTGCCAAGATTCCACTGGTCTATGTCAATCGCGAGCCGGTCAACGTCGACACGCTGCCCGACAATCAGGCCTTCGTCGCCTCGAACGAAGCCGATTCCGGCACGCTCGAGACCAAGGAGGTCTGCCGCCTGTTCAAGGAGGCCGGCAAGACTGAAGCCAACGTCTATGTGATCATGGGCGAACTGTCGAACCAGGCAGCAGTGCAGCGCACCAAGGACATTGACGATGTGATCGCCACGCCGGAGTGCAGCTTCATCAAGATCATCGATAAGCAGACGTCGAACTGGAAGCGCGAAGAAGCGCAGAACCTGATGACCAACTGGCTGTCGACCGGCAAGCCGTTCGACGGCGTCATCGCCAACAATGACGAAAGCGCGATCGGCGCCATCCAGGCGATGAAGGCCGCCAACATCGACATGAAGTCGGTTGTCGTCGGCGGCGTCGACGCTACCCAGGACGCGCTTGCGGCGATGCAGGCGGGCGATCTCGATGTGACGGTGTTCCAGGATGCGGCCGGCCAGGGCGCCGGCGCGCTTGACGCGGCGCTCAAGCTGGCGAAGGGCGAAAAGGTCGAGCACAAGGTCTACATCCCGTTCCAATTGGTCACGCCGGCGAATATCGACAAGTTCCTGAAGAAGAACTGAGGCAGCGGACCGGAGCGGCGCACCAGCGCCGCTCCTCCTTCTCTCTCGGCCTGAAGAGCGGCCGAAAGAGACCGTGGCTGACGGAGGAAGCACGATTGGCACAGACATCTCAAGGCGTCGGCGGGCTCAGCTATGATGCGAAGCGGCGCGCGTGGCCGGCCGAATTCAACGTCTTCCTGGCACTCGTCATCCTGGTCGGCGCTTTCGAGCTGATCGGCCGGGTCTTCCTGGGCGACAGCTTCCTGTTCAATACCCGCGACAATATCGATGCGATCTTCAACGAAGCGCGCCTGCAGATCATCATCCTGCAGGTGTCGATCGTCGGCATCATTGCCATCGGCGTGACGCAGGTGATCATTACCGGCGGCATCGACCTGTCCTCAGGTTCGATCGTCGGCGCCACGGCAATGATCGCCATGAGCTTCGCCCAGGTGGCGACCGTCAACGGCAACCCGAACCCCAAGGCAATGTTCATAGCCCAGGGCTGGACCGACCTGCCGGTGATCGTGCCGGTGCTGGTCGCGATCGGCTGCGGACTGCTGGCCGGCCTGGTCAACGGTGCATTGATCGCCTACACCCGCATTCCGCCGTTCATCGCCACGCTCGGCATGATGGTCACCGCGCGCGGCATCGCCAAATGGTGGTCGAAGGGACAGCCGATCTCGTTTCCGACCGAGAGTTTCGCCGCCATCGGCAAGGGGCTGATGCCGGTCATCATCTTCATATCGCTCGCGGTGCTGTTTCAGCTGATCCTGAGCTACACCAAATATGGCAAGCACTGCTATGCCATCGGCTCCAATGAGGACGCCGCGCGCATGTCCGGCATCAACATCGCCAACCACAAGATCCTCGTCTACGTCATTGCCGGCGTCCTCGCCGCGCTCGCAGCCGTGGTGCTGAGCTCGAAGAATCTCACCGCCCAGGCCGGCATGGGTGTGATGTACGAGCTCGACGCGATCGCCATGGCGGTTATCGGCGGTGTCTCGCTGTCGGGCGGCCGCGGCTCGATTATTGGGACGGTGATCGGCTCGCTGATCTTCGGCGTCATCATCTCCGGCTTCACCTTTCTGCGCCTCGACGCCTATTATCAGGAGATGGTCAAAGGCGTGATCATCGTCGGCGCAGTCGTTCTCGACCAGTGGCGCCAGCGCCTGCGGGCAATGAGGGCTTGACCATGTCGGACATCGTCCTGAAGACGGAAAACCTGACCAAGTATTATGGCGGCGTCCATGCGCTGGAGGGTGCCAACTTCGAGCTGCGCAAGGGCGAGCATGTCGCTATCATGGGCGACAACGGCGCTGGCAAATCGACCTTCGTGCGCCAGATCACCGGCGTCGAGCAGCGCACCAGCGGCAGGATGTGGTTCGACGGCAAGGAAGTGAATTTTGCCGGCCCGATCGAAGCCCGCGAGGCGGGCATCGAGACGGTGTTCCAGAACCTGGCGCTCGCCGACGATCTCGACGTGCCCTCGAACCTGTTCCTCGGCCGCGAGCGGGTGCTGTTCAATCTAGGACCCTTCTCGATCCTCGATCGCAAGTTCATGCGCAAGGCGACCGAGGCAGCCTTGGTCCGCACGGCGGTCAAGATCCCCAATCTTTCCAACACCATCCGCCATATGTCGGGCGGCCAGCGCCAGTGCGTGGCAATTGCCAGAACCGCGACCTTTGCTTCCAAACTCATCATCATGGATGAGCCGACGGCGGCACTCGGCGTGCAAGAGACGATGCAGGTCGAAAACATCATCCGCACGCTGAAGGAAAATGGCGAACCGCTGATCCTGATCTCTCACAACATGCGCCAGGTGTTCGACCTGGTCGACCGCATCGTCGTTTTCCGGCGCGGCCGCATCGTCGCCAATTTGCGCAAGCAAGACACCGACGGCAACGATATCGTCTCCTACATCACCGGTGCCAAGACCGGGCAGGCGGAGCTTGCGGCGTAACGGCAACGAGGCCACCGGCGCTGACACGCCTTCCCTTCCCAACCATCCTCAAAGGAAAATTCTTCATGCCTCTTCGCTTTGCTCTTCTCGGTGCCGGCCGTATCGGCAAGGTCCATGCTCGCGCCGTTGGTTCCAATCCGCAGGCCAGGCTGGTTGCAGTTGCCGACGCCTTCGAGAAGGCGGCGACCGATCTGGCCTCTGCCTATGGCGCCGAAGTGCGCAGCATCGATGCCATCGAGAAGGCCGGCGATATCGATGCGGTCGTCATCTGCACGCCGACCGACACCCATGCCGATCTGATCGAACGCTTCGCCAAAGCGGGTAAAGCGATTTTCTGCGAAAAGCCGATCGACCTCGACGCCGCCAGGGTGGAACGTTGCCTGGCCGTCGTCGACAAGGCCGGCGCCACCCTGATGGTCGGCTTCAACCGCCGCTTCGATCCGCATTTTGCCGCCGTGCGCAAGGCGATCGACGACGGCGCCATCGGCACCGTCGAAATGGTGACGATCACCTCGCGCGATCCCGGCCCGCCGCCGCTCGACTATATCGGCCGCTCGGGCGGCATCTTCCGCGACATGACCATTCATGATTTCGACATGGCGCGCTTCCTGCTCGGCGAGGAGCCGGTGGCGGTCAGCGCGCACGCTTCGGTGCTGGTCGACAAAAAGATCGGCGAAGCCGGCGACTTCGACAGCGTCAGCGTCATTCTCGAAACCGCCTCCGGCAAGCAATGCGTCATCTCCAACTCGCGCCGCGCCACCTATGGCTACGACCAGCGCATCGAGGTGCATGGCTCGAAAGGCATGATCGCGGCCGAAAACCAGCGGCCGGTGTCGATCGAACTGGCCAACGAGAAAGGTTATACGCGGCCGCCGCTGCACGATTTCTTCATGACCCGTTATCTCGACGCCTATGCCAACGAGATCGCCGCCTTCATCGCGGCAGCGACGTCGGGCAAGAAGGCGGTGCCGAGCGGCAGGGATGGCCTGGTGGCGCTCAGGCTGGCAGATGCGGCGCTGAAATCGGCCAAGGAAGGCAAGACCGTCCGCCTCGACAAAACAATCTGACTATCAAGCACAGGAGCAAGGCGATGAACGGTTCAGCCGGTCGCAATTCCGAAACACGCGCCATCGTCACCGGCGGCGCGCAAGGCATCGGCTTCGCCGTGGCCGAAGCGCTGGCCGACGAGGGTTGCCGGGCGTTGGCGCTGATCGGCCGCTCGCAGGAGAAGGGCGACAAGGCTGTCGCCGTTCTCAAGCGGGCAGGCGTCGATGCCATCTTCATCAGCGCCGACGTCTCAAAAGTGGCCGACTGCAAGCGTGCCGTCGAGATGGCGATTGGCCATTTCGGTACCGTCAACGCACTGGTCAACGCCGCTGCCACCTCGGCTCGCGGCTCGCTGGTCGAGACCTCCGAGGATCTCTTCGACCAGATATTCCAGACCAATGTCCGCGGCCCGTTTTTCCTGATGCAGGGCGTGGTGGCGCATTTGCTGGCGCGCAAGGCACCGGGCTCGATCGTCAACGTGCTGTCGATGTCGGCGCATTGCGGCCAGTCGTTCCTGGCACCCTATTCGTCGAGCAAGGGTGCGCTGGCGACACTGACCAAGAATGTCGCCAATGCCTATCGCGGCAATCGCATCCGCTGCAATGCGGTGCTGCCCGGCTGGATGGACACCGAGGGCGAAGCGATCGTGCAGAAAAAATGGCACGACGCGCCGGACGACTGGCTGGAACGGGCCGAGGCCGCGCAGCCGATGGGTCAATTGGTGAAACCGGCACAGCTTGCCAGGTTGATCAGCTATATGATCAGCCCGCAGTCCGGCGTCATGACCGGATCGCTGGTCGACTACGACCAGAGCATCGCGGGGGCGTCGCCGGAGTAAGGCCAGCTGAGTGGCCCTGCGTCTGTTGCGTCGGCATCGCCATTCCCGCATAGTCAACGTAGTCGGACTAGTCACGGGATTAAGATGCCGCCTGCACCTAAGAATACCAATTGGACGGTCGCCGGGGCAAAAGCCCGGCTCTCAGAGGTCATCGAGCGCGCGCAGTCGGCGCCGCAGACGATCACCAGAAACGGCAAACCGATCGTGGTTGTCGTCTCGGCCGAGGAATGGCAGCGCAAGACCGCACGCAAGGGTACGCTTGCGGAGTTCCTGTTGGACTCCCCGTTGCGCGGCGCCGATCTCAACCTTGGGCGTCAGCGTGACGAACCGCTGGGGCGGCAAGAGCACGTCTGATGCATCCCTATTGGATCAAGGTAAGCGGCCACCTCGGGGTTGGCGTCACCGCGCAATCGAAAGCCGACGCGCTACAACTCTTTTCGCTTGCCTTTGGGTCTGCCGAGAATGTTGTCGGCATCGAGATCATCAAGGACATGAATGACCTTGACCAGAATCACGTCATACCCAATCTGGGCGTGGCCAACTGGTTTCGGCGTGGCATCTGGTTTCCCCAAGGCCAGGAGCACATTTCAAACTGAGACACTGCTTCGCCTCATCACCCACGTGACAAACGCCCCGGCATCGATTATATGAGCCGCATGATCAACCTGACCGCCACCTATTGGTACTTTAGCAGCTCGCTGGCGGCGGGAGGATTGCGCTCGATCTGAAGATTGCAGCATCAAAAATCCGAACAGCCGCCAGACCTGGCGGCTTTTTTGTTTGCCGGCAGGTCTCCTAAAGCATGATCCCGAAAAGTGGCATCCGGTTTTCGGAAAAGATCATGCTCCAAACAAACAGGAGCAGAAAGCCGTGTTGACGACCACAGACGATCTTCGGGTCAAAGAAATAAGGGAATTGAGCACGCCGGACGAGGTGATGCGGGAGATACCGCGCACGCTGACGGCGACGCGCACCGTTGCCGCATCACGCAACGCGATCCACGCCGTGCTGACCGGCGCCGACGACCGACTGGTGGTTGTCGTCGGCCCCTGTTCGATCCACGACCCGGCCGCTGCCGTAGACTATGCCAGTCGTCTGGCGACGCTGCGCGAAAGCCTGTCGGACCGGCTGGAGATCGTGATGCGGGTGTATTTCGAGAAGCCGCGCACGACGGTCGGCTGGAAAGGCCTGATCAACGATCCCGATCTCGACGGCAGCTTCAACATCGACAAGGGGTTGCGGATGGCCCGCAACGTGCTCTCCGCGGTCAACAATCTCGGCCTTCCGGCGGCCACCGAATTCCTCGACATGGCCACCCCGCAATATATTGCCGACCTCGTCGCCTGGGGCGCGATCGGCGCGCGTACGACCGAGAGCCAGATCCATCGCGAACTGGCGTCAGGCCTGTCCTGCCCGGTCGGCTTCAAGAACGGCACCGACGGCAATTTGCGGATCGCCGCCGAAGCCGTGAAATCCGCCGCCCAGCCGCATCATTTCATGGCGGTGACGAAAGGTGGGCGCAGCGCCATCGCTACGACAACCGGCAACGAGGACTGCCACGTCATCCTGCGCGGCGGTATTGTGCCGAATTATGACGCGGCCAGCATTGCTGCTGCCTGCGCGGAACTCGGCCGGATCGGCGTGGCGCCGCGGCTGATGATCGATGTCAGCCACGCCAACAGCAGCAAGAAGCCGGAAAACCAGCCAGGGGTGGCAGCCGAGGTGGCGGGCCAGGTCGCGGCGGGCGACGAGCGCATCATCGGCGTTATGATCGAGAGCAACCTTGTCGCCGGCCGGCAGGATGTCGTGCCCGGCAGGCCGCTCGTCTATGGCCAGAGCATCACCGATGGCTGCATCGACTGGGCAACCACCGAGACGGTGCTTTACGGCCTTGCCGACGCGGTCGAGCGGCGCCGGTCGGTGCGCCGCGCCATGATATCAAGCCGTCCGGGAGCCGCCTGACCCGGCCGGCGCCGCTGCCATGGACGTTGCGCCCTTCGGGCGCGGAATTCACGCCGCCTTCAAGCCTTCCCAGACGGTGAGCGCCGAAACCGCAACGAGAAGCAGTCCGGCCGCCCGGCCGGCAAGAGCGGTTGCCCTTGGATTGGCGACCAGCAGATCGCGGCTGCGACCGGCGGTAATTGCGAGTCCGCCATAGACAGCGAACTGCGTGGCGATCGTCATGAGCCCCATGATGATCGCCTGCATCCAGATCGGGCCGTAATCCGGCCTCAGAAACTGCGGATAGACGGCAAGAACAAAGAGATAGGCCTTTGGATTGATCAGGCAGGTCATGATCCCCTGGCGAAAGGCCTTCCATGCGGAGCGGCTGGCGGCAGGGCCGTCATGGCTGACGGTGATGGAGCTGCGCATCAGCGTGATGCCGATAAAGGCCATGTAGGCGGCGCCGGCAATCAGCAGCGGATTGAAGAGGATCGGCAAGAAATGCATGAGCAGGCCGACGCCGAGCGCGCCGTTCAGCGTATGCACCACGCCGCCCAGCATGATGCCGCCGGTCGCCGCAAGCCCTCTGCTGCTGCCGCCGGTCAGCGCATTGGCAAGCACGAAAAGCATGTCCATGCCGGGCACGATGATGATGCCGACAAGGAGGAGAAAAAAGAGCCAGAGGTTTGCCGCGTAGTCCATGTCAGTTGCCTGTCGCCTCATGCAGGCGAGCTGCAGAGGAACTTGTTGATTTTCAATCCGATAGGCGATCCTATAGGTCAGTCCAACTGACGAGGTGTTGTCAGTTGCCTTCGGGCCGAGTGAGGGAATGCGCAAGGCGTCGCGTCTGTTCGAGATCATCCAGATCCTGCGGCCGGCGAGGAGACCGGTGACGGCGGCAATGATCGCCGAGCGGCTGGAGGTGACGGTGCGCTCGGTCTATCGTGACATTGCCGCGCTGCAGGCGATGCGCGTGCCGATCGAGGGCGGGCGCGGCATCGGCTACATACTGCGTCCTGGCTTCGACTTGCCCCCGTTGATGTTTTCGATCGAGGAGATGGAGGCGATCGTACTGTCTCTCGCGCTGCTCGAACGCACGGGCGACAGCGAGCTCAAGCAGGCGGCCAAGCGCGTCAGCGCCAAGATCGCCGGCGCGGTGCCGCCGCCTTTGCGCCAAACGCTCGACGCCAATCAGTTGCATGCATGGGGTTTTGCCGCGCCATCGGCCTCCGCGGTCGATCTGGCGTTGGTGCGCCGTGCCATCCGCGACGAGGCCAAGCTGGACCTTTCCTACCGCGACGAACTGGGCCGAGCCACCGACCGCATCATCTGTCCGATCGCCCTCATCTACTACTCCGAAACCGCCAACATCGTTGCCTGGTGCGAGCTGCGCCAGGCAATCCGCAATTTCCGCAGCGACCGGATCGAGGATTGCCAGGCGACGGGACTATGGTTCAAGGGTGAAGGCGACGGTTTGCGGCAGGTCTGGGTGAACGGGTGGGAAACGGACACCTCAGCCGCAGGCGGCTGAAGCGGCCACTGTGAATCGGATGCCGGGGGAGGGGCTACCTCACGTCCTCCCAGCGGCTCTCACTGAACGACCTGGCCATCGCGTGCACGGTGCGCTCGATCTCCAGGCCTTCGTCGAAGTCGATGATGCGCGCCGGCTTGCCGGCCAGCCGCGTCAAAAGTTCCCTGCATTCGATGATCTTGAGGTCGTTGAAGCCAAGCCCGTGGCCGGGTGCCGGCAGGAAGGCGTCGTAGGGCTTGTGGTGCGGCGCTACCAGGATGGTGCGATAGCCTTGCTCGGTCGGCCGGTCGGCTGTCAGATAGAGCTGGAACTCATTCATCCGCTCCTGATCGTACAGGATCGAGCCCTTCGAGCCAAAAATCTGAATGGCGATCCGGCCTTTGCGGCCCCAGGCCGAACGGTTGACCAGCAGCGTGCCGGCGATGCCGTTTTCGAGATGCATCAGGATGCTGGCGATGTCGTAGGTTTCGACCGCGCGGCGCCCGCCAGAGGCGACGCGGCGTTCGGCATAGGGTTTGGCCATGTCGCACATGACGCGGGCAACGCGGCCGAACAGCACGGCGATGAGCGAAAGCGGATGCACGGCGAAATCGTCGAGCGCGCCGTAACCGGACGCCGCCTCGTGCTTCCAGAAGAACAGCGCTTCCGGATCGGCCATGAAGTCCTCGTCCATCTCGATGCGCAGATGGTTGACCTCGCCGATGATCTTCTCGTCGAGCAGCGCGCCGATATGGCGGATTGCGGGGTTCTGGATGTAGTTATAGCCGAGCGCGGCGACTTTGCCGGACTTTTGGGCTGCCGCAGCCATTGCTTGCGCCTCCGCAAAACTCGGCGCCATCGGTTTTTCACACCACAGATGCTTCCCGGCTTCGAGGATGGCGATGGCCATTTCCGGGTGGAACTGGTTCGGCGTGGTCAGCGAGATGACATCGACGTCGGGATCGTCGACCACCGCGCGCCAGTCACCGGACGCCTTGGCGAAGCCGAATTCGCTGGCACGGCGTTTGGCAAGGTCCTCGTTGACCTCGCCCAGATGAACCAGCCTTGGCTTGGCCACATCGGGAAAGACGGTGCCGACCGCGTTCCAGGCAATGGCGTGGCACTTGCCCATGAAGCCCGTGCCGATAAGACCTACCCCGACCATCCGCTTGCCTCCCTGTGTGCAAAGTTTGTGTGGATGAATTAGTCCATTTTGTCTGCAGATGGAACGCTTGTCTCATTTTTTATGGTGTTCTTGCACAGGCCCGCTATGATGGGGCACAGAGGGAACCAGACGATGAGCCTGGGCGGAGCGACGATGGACGAACGGGTGCCGCGCGATTTCGAGACGCTGCGGGCGACGATCCTGGAGCGGCGCCAGAGCCTGCCGAAACGTATCGCCCAGATCGCCGCCTATGCGCTCGACAACCCAGACGATATCGCCTTCGGCACCGCCGCCAGCATCGCCGCTTCCGCCGGTGTCCAGCCTTCGACCCTGATCCGCTTTGCCCAGCAGCTTGGTTTTGATGGTTTCACCAGCCTGCAGTTGGTGTTTCGCGAGCGTCTGCGCGAGCGCAACTCGTCCTATGATGAAAGGCTGGCGGCATTGCGCGCCAAGGCCGAGGAAGGCGCCGGCCACCGCGCGATTTTCGATGGTTTTGTTGCCGCAGCCAGCACCTCGCTCAACGACATTTCGCGCACGCTGAATGAAGACCATTTCGAAGATGCTATCGCCGTGCTGGCCAAGGCCGAAACCATTTACGTGCTGGCCAAGCGGCGCTCCTACCCGGTCGCCTCCTACATCGCCTACGCATTGGGCAAGCTCAAGATCCGCAACCAGCTGATCGAATCGGCCGCCGGCCTCAATGCGGAGATGATCGGCTTTGCCTCTCCAAGGGACGCCGTCATCGCCATAAGCTTTTCACCCTATGCCCCGGCCACCATCGAGGAGGCGCGCGTCATTTCGGAACAAGGCGTGCCGATCGTGGCGATTACCGACTCCTCCTTTTCGCCGCTCGCCCAGTTCGCCAGGGTCTGGTTCGAGGTCGCCGAGGCCGATTTCGCCGGCTTCCGCTCGCTGTCGGCGACGATGGCCTTGGCCATGGCGCTGACTGTCGCCGTCGGCGAGAAGCGGCGCGACAGCGGCAGGAAGCGCAAGCCTTAGAGCACCTCTATTGCCGTTTCGCCTCCTGCCAAAAGCCGCGCTGCGTCGCGGGCAGGCGGCGATCCGAACTGGCGGGCATACTCCCGGCTGAACTGGGAAGCACTCTCATAGCCGACAGCGAAGGCGACACGCGCCACGTTGCCCGGCTGGGCAATCAGCAGATGGCGGGCTTCCAGCAAGCGGATTTGCTTTTGATACTGGATTGGGCTCATGGCCGTCGCCGCCTTGAAGTGACGATAGAACGCAGCACTACTCATATGGGCGATTTCGGCCAGATCCCCGACCCGGACCGGCTGATGGGGATGCGAGCGGATCCAGGCGATCGCCTGGCCAATCCGGGACAGATGGCCGTCGGCGCGCGCAAGTTCACGAAGCTTTCCGCCTTGCGGGCCTTGCAGGAGCCGAAACAGCATCTCCCGCTCGAGCATGGCCGCAAGCACGGGAATCTCCGCTGGCCGGTCAAGCAGCCGCAGCATTCGACGCAACGCGTCGAGCAGGTCGTCATCAACGGGAGAGGTGGAGAACCTGTCGCCGCCGAGGACCGGCCCGTGCTCAACGAGGAGCGCGGCGACAGCCTGCAGGTCAAGGGTCAAGCCAATGGCCAGATAAGGACGTGCGGCGCTCGCTTCGACTATCTGGCTGATGCTGGGCGTCTCGACAGTGTAGATGAAATAGCTGGCCGGGTCGTAACGAAGAGCCCGGTCGCCGATCAGAACCGTCTTCGCGCCCTGCAATACGAATAAGACCCCCGACCCCCACACACCCGGCAATGGCGCCGTCGCGACTTCGCTGCGGCCGATCGAAACGCGGGGAATTGCCGTTCTTATTCTTCGCCCGCGCGCATGGCGGCCGGCGATTTCGATCAACTCCTGCAGCGCCTCGCTCATTGCGCCAGCATCGCGCATTCGCACCGGCCGCGCAACAGCGTGAGGGGATTAGGCAAGAGCTGGAGAGTTTCCGGCGCGCGGCGCCCGCTGCCTCGCGCCATTTGTGGGTCTTCGACAGCAAACATGGAGACACGACATGACGACATCGAAAACTGCGCTGGTGACCGGCGCCAACAAGGGTATAGGCCGTGAAATCGCCCGGCGAATGGCGACCATGGGCTTCAAGGTCTGGCTCGGAGCCAGGAGCGCCGAACGCGGCATGGCGGCGGCGCAGGCATTGCGTGCCGAAGGCCACGACGTAGAGTGGCTTGAGCTGGACGTCACGAGGGATGACAGTGTGAAGGCGGCAGCCGAGGCGTTCGGGCAGGCCAGCCGCCGCCTTGACGTGCTGGTGAACAACGCCGGCGTCGCCATCAACTACGACCTGCCGCCGGGCCAGCAGCGGATCGCCGATATCCAGGCCACCTACGACGTCAATGTCTTCGGCCCGATCCGCGTGACCCAGGCATTCCTGCCGCTGCTGCTGGCAGCACCTGCTGCCCGGATCGTGATGGTGAGCAGCTCCACCGGCTCCATCGGCAGGGCGCTGGATCCCGCCACCGCGAACCACGCCATCAATATGATGAGCTACGGCAGCTCCAAGACAGCGTTAAACGCCATCACGGTGGCCTTCGCCAAGGAGCTCGCACCGCAAGGCATCAAGGTCAACGCCGCCGCGCCTGGTTACACTGCCACCGATCTCAACGGCTATAAAGGTCACCGCACGGTGCAGCAGGCGGCCGAGATCGTCATTCACCTGGCGACCTTGGACGCCGATGGCCCGACCGCGGGGTACTTCAACGATGATGGCCCACTTCCTTGGTAAATCAGCTGGTCTCAGGGGTAGACACTTGACGTTCGTCTGACTTCAAAATTTCTGAACGCGCGAGCCTTGCACACTTTTCAGCTTGGGAATGCTCGTTCCATATTGACTATGGATTGGAATTATTATTTCATATTGCTGGCGCCACGCTGCCGCTCGCGCGTGTTACCCAAGACAACAAAGCCGATGGGAGGTTCGAATGGGCGAAGCCGTGGAAGCGAAATATTCGCCGCTCGACATCATCACGATCGGCCGCGCTTCCGTCGATCTCTACGGCCAGCAGATCGGCTCGCGCCTCGAGGACATTACTTCCTTTGCCAAGTCGGTCGGCGGCTGTCCAGCCAATATCGCAGTCGGCACTGCCAGATTAGGCCTGCGCTCGGCGCTGCTCACCCGCGTCGGCAATGAGCAGATGGGCCGCTTCATCCGCGAGCAGCTGACCCGCGAGGGCGTTTCGGTCCAAGGCCTCAAGGCCGATCCGGAGCGGCTGACCGCCCTGGTGCTGCTGTCGGTCGAGGCTGAAGGCGTCTCGCCGATGATCTTCTATCGCAGCGATTGCGCCGACATGGCACTTTCGGAAGACGACATCGATGAGGCGTTCATCGCTTCGGCACGCGCGATCGTCGTCACCGGCACGCATTTTTCACGACCCAACAGCGACGCCGCCCAGCGCAAGGCGATCCGTGTCATGAAAGCCAAAGGCGGCAAGGTGGTGTTCGACATCGACTACCGCCCCAACCTCTGGGGTCTCGCCGGCCACGCCGAAGGCTTCGAGCGCTATGTGAAATCCGACCGCGTCTCGGCGCGGCTGAAGACGGTGCTGCCCGACTGCGATCTCATCGTCGGGACCGAAGAGGAAATCATGATCGCGTCGGGCGCAGACGATTGCCTGAGCGCGCTGAAAACCATCCGATCGCTGTCGGCGGCAATCATCGTGCTGAAGCGCGGCGCCATGGGCTGCATCGTCTATGACGGGCCGATCAGCGATGATCTCGAGGACGGTATCGTCGGCAAGGGGTTTCCTATCGAGGTCTACAATGTGCTTGGCGCCGGCGACGCCTTCATGTCGGGCTTCCTGCGCGGCTGGCTCGGCGATGAAAGCCTGGCGACGGCGGCGACCTGGGCCAATGCCTGCGGGGCATTTGCCGTGTCGCGGCTCCTCTGCGCACCTGAATACCCGACTTTCGAGGAATTGCAGTTCTTCCTGAAAAACGGCAGCAAGCACCTGGCGCTGCGCAAGGACGAGGCGATCAACCACATCCATTGGGCGACCACGCGCCGGCGCGACATCCCCTCGCTGATGGCGTTCGCCTGCGACCACCGCGTCCAGCTGGAGGACGTCGCGGCAAAAGCCGGCGCCGATCCGTCGCGGATCCCGGCTTTCAAGGTGCTGACCGTCAAGGCTGCGGCCAAAGTCGCGGCCGGCCGCGCCGGCTATGGCATGCTGCTCGACGAAAAATACGGACGCGAGGCGATGTTCGAATTCGCCCACCATTCCTTCACCTGGCTCGGCCGGCCGGTCGAGTTGCCGGGTTCGCGGCCGCTTCGCTTCGAGTTCTCGCAAGACATTGGTTCGCTACTGACCGAATGGCCGGTCGACCACTGCATCAAGTGCCTGTGCTTCTATCATCCCGATGATCCGGCGGAGCTGAAGACCGAACAGCAGCAGAAACTGCGCGCTTTGTTCGAGGCCGCGCGGAAAGTGGGCAGAGAACTTCTGGTGGAGATCATCGCCGGCAAGCACGGCAAGCTCGACGACATGACCATCCCGCGCGCGCTCGAGGAACTCTACGCACTCGGCATCAAGCCCGATTGGTGGAAGCTCGAACCGCGGGCATCGCACGGCGCATGGGCAAAGATCGAGGCGGTGATCCTTAAAAACGATCCGTGGTGCCGCGGGATTGTGCTGCTCGGTTTGGAAGCGCCGCAGGACGAGCTGGAAGCGGCCTTTGCCGCCACCGCCAAGGCGCCCATCGTCAAGGGCTTTGCCGTCGGTCGCACCATCTTCATCAACGCGGCCGAACAATGGCTTGCCGGCAAGATGTCGGACGATGAAGCGGTTGCCGACATGGCATCTCGCTTCGAGAGACTGACCGAGGCGTGGCTTGCCGCGCGCGGCCGCAAAGCAGCATAAGAAGGCGCGGCACAAGGACTGCGGAGGAACCGACATGACCAAGACAATCCGCCTGACGATGGCGCAGGCTCTGACCCGCTTTCTTGCTCGACAGATGACCGAGATGGACGGGAAGAAGGTGCCGATCTTCGGCGGCGTCTGGGCGATCTTCGGCCACGGCAATGTCGCCGGCGTCGGCGAGGCGCTGTACCAGGTTCGCGACGAGCTGCCGACCTTCCGTGCCCATAACGAGCAGGCAATGGCGCATGCGGCGATCGCCTATGCCAAAGCCAATTTCCGCCGCCGCTTCCTGGCTGCGACCAGTTCGATCGGCCCCGGCGCGCTCAACATGGTGACCGCTGCGGCGCTTGCGCATGTAAACAGGTTGCCTGTCCTGTTTCTGCCCGGCGACGTCTTCGCCAATCGCATTCCCGATCCGGTCCTGCAGCAGGCCGAGGATTTCTCCGACGGCACGGCGACCGTCAATGACTGCCTCCGGCCGGTGTCGCGCTATTTCGACCGCATCACCCGGCCGGAGCAGATCATGCCGGCGCTCAACCGCGCCATGCAGGTGCTGACCGATCCCGCCGAATGCGGCCCGGTGACGCTGGCGCTGTGCCAGGACGTGCAGGCAGAAGCGTATGACTACCCCGAGAGCTTCTTTGCCGAACGAATCTGGCATCAGCGGCGACCGCGTCCGGATCGCCAGGAGCTGGCCGCCGCGGTGGCGGCTCTTAAAGCGGCGAAGAAGCCATTGGTGATTGCCGGCGGCGGCGTACTCTATTCGCAGGCCTCGGGTGAACTGGCCAGACTGGTGCAGGACGCCGGCGTTCCGGTCTGCGAGACGCAAGGCGGCAAATCCTCGCTGCCCGACGATCATCCGCTGAACATGGCGGCGGTCGGCGTCACCGGCACTTCGGCTGCCAACAGGCTGGCCGAAGAGGCCGACGTCGTGCTTGCCGTCGGCACCCGGCTGCAGGACTTCACCACCGGCTCCTGGGCACTGTTCAAGAATTCCGGCAAGACCATTATCGGACTTAACGTCCAGCCCTTCGACGCCGGAAAGCACCAGGCGCTGACGCTGGTCGCCGATGCGGCGGAAGGGCTCGCCGAACTCGGCGAGGCGCTGAAGGGCTGGAAGGTGCCTGCCGCCTGGACCGACAATGCGATCAAGGGCAAAAAGGAGTGGCAGGCGGAGGCGGGCAAGGTGACTGCGTCGACCAATGCCGCCTATCCGTCCGACGCGCAGGTGATCGGCGCCGTACAGCGCGCCATGGGCTCCGGCGTGGTACTGCTCCATGCCGCCGGCGGCTTGCCCGGCGAGTTGCACAAGCTCTGGCAGGCGGGCGCGCCCGGCTCCTACCACGCAGAATACGGGTTCTCGACAATGGGCTATGAAATCGCCGGCGGACTCGGCGTCAAGATGGCCAAGCCGGACGAAGAGGTAGTCGTGATGATCGGCGACGGCTCCTACCTGATGCTCAATTCCGAGATCGCGACCTCGGTGATGCTCGGCCTCAAGCTGACCATCGTGCTGCTCGACAACCGCGGCTATGGCTGCATCAACCGGCTGCAGATGGCGACCGGCGGCGCCAACTTCAACAATCTGCTGAAGGACGCCCGTCACGAAACCTTGCCCGAGATCGACTTCGCCGCGCATGCTGCGAGCATGGGTGCGATTGCCGAAAAAGTGCCATCGATCGCCGGGCTGGAAACGGCGCTGGCGCAAGCGAAGAAGAACACGCGAACGACCGTGCTGGTCATCGACACCGACCCGCTGGTTTCGACCGAGGCCGGTGGAAGCTGGTGGGATGTCGCAGTGCCGGAAGTCTCGGCACGGCCGCAAGTGAATGCGGCGCGCAAGAAATACGAGGAAGCGCTGAGCGGGCGGGTTCTTTGAACCATCCGCGAACGCGCCTCGAAATGTCCGAAACTGGAGTGACGACTTGAAAGCCAAACTGGGCATGTCCCCCATTGCATGGTGGAACGACGATCTTGCCGAACTCAGCGATGATGTGTCGCTGGAGGAGTGCCTGCGCCAGTCGCGCTCGGCTGGCTTTACCGGCATGGAAATGGGCCGCCGCTTTCCCAACGATCCGCAAATCATGCTGCCGATCCTGAAAGAGGCCGACGTGACACTTTGCGGCGGCTGGTTCTCGGGGACGCTGGTCAATGAAGACATGGCGAAAAACAAGGATCGTATCCAGCCGATGATCGATCTGTTCAAGGCGGTGAATGCGCCCTGCATCGTCTATGGCGAAGTCGGCCGCTCCATCCAGGGCGACCGTTCGAAACCCCTCGCCAGCAAGCCCAGGCTTTCGGACGATGAGATGAAAGCCTACGCGAAGCAGCTCACGCAGTTCGGGGAATGGTGTGCCGAGCAAGGCATGCCGCTCTCCTATCACCATCACATGGCGGCGGTGGTCGAGACCGAGCCAGAGCTCGACGCCTTCATGCGCTATTCGGGAGAAGGCATTCCACTGCTGCTCGACGCGGGTCACCTGGCTTTTGCCGGGGGCGATGTGCTGCGCGCTATTGATAACCACCACCGGCGCATCAACCACGTGCATGTGAAAGACGTGCGCATGGAGGTGATCAACAAGCTGGATCGTAGCAGGCAATCCTTTCTCGATGCGGTGGCGCTTGGTGCCTTCACCGTGCCGGGAGATGGCTCGCTGGACTTTGGCGCCATCGTCCAGAGGCTCGCCGACCATGGCTATGAAGGCTGGTTCGTGGTCGAGGCCGAGCAGGATCCGAAGAAGAACCCGCCGCTCAAGATGGCGCAGGTCGGCTACAAGGAATTGATGCGGGTGATGACAGCGGCCGGCTATACGGTGGAGACACAAGGCTTTCCCAATGCTTGAGGCTCGCGAGGAAGGGCTGATCCGATGCCGGGGGTGATCCGATGAAAGACTCCGAGCACCCGTTTTTCCGGCCGCTGTGGCGGCGCGTTGCCGTTGTCGCGGTCTGCCTGGTCTGGTCGGTGATCGAATTCGCCACCGGCACGCCGTTCTGGGGCGTGATCGCGCTCGGCTTCGCCGGCTATGCCGTCTGGCAATTCTTCTATCTCTACAAGCCGGCTGACGAGGACAAGCCATCGGCGGACGCCAAACCGAAGGAATGACCATGTCTAAGCTGCTCATCAAAGCCAATAAGGGCCACGGCCGCGTCGCTCATGTGACGCCGCAAAACGCCGGCTGGACCTATGTCGGCTTCGATCTGCATCGGCTCAGACCCGGCGAGAGCGCTTCCGGGCAAACCGCGGATCGTGAGGTCTGCCTGGTGTTCGTCACCGGCAAGGGCAAGGCCAAAGCCGGCGGCAAGGATCTCGGCCTGCTGGGCGAACGCATGTCGCCGTTCGAAGGCAAGCCTTGGTCGGTCTATGTGCCGCAGGGGTCGGAGTGGTCGGTGAGCGCCGATACCGATCTCGAACTTGCCGTCTGCTCGGCGCCAGGACTGGGCGGCGGTCTGCTGGTCCGTGTCATCGGGCCCGACGATCTCGGCCAGGAGGTTCGCGGCAAAGGCACCAACACGCGCTACGTCACCAACATCCTGCCGGAGGACAAGCCGGCCGATTCCTTGCTGGTGGTCGAGGTCATCACACCCGGCGGCCACACATCGAGCTATCCGCCGCACAAGCACGACCAGGACAATTTGCCGGCTGAATCCTATCTGGAGGAAACCTACTACCACCGCCTCAACCCGCCGCAGGGCTTTGCTTTCCAGCGCGTCTACACCGACGCCGACCAGAGCGGTGCTCGTTCGCTCGACGAGGCGATGGCTATCGAGGACGGCGACGTCGTGCTGGTACCCAGGGGTTATCACCCCTGCGCAGCCTGCCACGGCTATGATCTCTATTATCTCAACGTCATGGCCGGACCGAAGCGGACGTGGAAATTCCACAACGCGCCCGAGCACGAATGGCTGATGAAGGCCTGACCACTTCCCCTTCGCCCCAACGGCTGGTCCAAGCGAAAAATCGTCGGCTAACTACCCGGCTGCGTGGTTTTGTTACCGAAAACGCCGCAAAGCTTCGTCAATTCGTCATGGAAATCACCTATGGCAGCGGGGCTGACAAGGACTTTCGATGCGCTACGCGATCTATTTCACCCCCCGACAGGACGAACCGCTGGCACGGATCGCCGCCAACTGGCTCGGCCGCGACCCATTCGGTGCCGCCACAAAGCCGGTCGAGGCAGTAGGCGAGTTGTCGGCGGCAGAAGTTGCCTTCCATACCGCTTCGGCGCGCCGCTATGGCTTTCATGCGACGCTGAAGGCGCCCTTTCGACTGGCCTCCAATGAGACGGAAACCTCGCTTCGCGCGGCACTCGACGATTTTGCCGAGGCGACGCCGGTGGTTACGATCCCGCGCCTCGTCGTCAGCCAGATCGACGGCTTCTTCGCGCTGGTGCCGGAAGCACCGCTGCCGTCGCTCAACCGCTTCGCCGATGATGTGGTGCGCGACTTCGACCGCTTTCGCGCGCCGTTGACGGAAGCCGAGATCGAACGGCGCAGCCCCGATTCGCTGAAGCCCGACGAGTTCCGCAATCTCTGCCAATGGGGTTATCCCTATGTGTTCGAGACGTTTCGCTTCCACATGACGCTGTCCGGCCGGGTCTCGTCACAGGAAAGCCCTCGTCTTCGCTTAGCAATCGACAGCCTGTTTGCGGGCGTGCTGCAAAGGCCGGTGCCGGTGGGCGCGCTGACGCTGTTTGTGGAAACTGAACCTGGCGCGCCGTTCATGGTGCTGTCCCATCACGCGCTCGGGCGCCGCCCGGCCAGAAGAACTGCCTAATGACTATTTGCTCTAACCGCGTTTGTGCGACGCCAATTGGTTCCAGTTGGCTGCAAAATCCTGCAAGGACTGCTTGAAATGACCGCCGAGACTGTTCTTGACAACGCCCGCATCGTGCTCGCCGATCAGATCGTCCAAGGGTCGATCGTGCTGCGCGACGGCATGATCGCCGCCATTGATGCCGGACCCGGCCGCAGCGGCGAGGACATGGGCGGCGACTTCATCATCCCTGGCCTGGTCGAGCTCCACACCGATCATCTCGAAGGCCATTACGCGCCACGGCCGAAAGTGCGCTGGAACCCGATCGCCGCGGTGCTCGCCCATGACGCGCAGGTGGCGACCGCCGGCATCACCACCGTGCTCGACGCCTTGCGCGTCGGCATGGACGAGGATGCGGACCTGACGGCTGCCGACATACGCAAACTGGCCGACGCGATCGAGGACAGTGTCCAGCAGGACCGGCTCAGGGCCGACCATTTCATCCATCTGCGCTGCGAGGTTTCGGCGCCGGACTGCCTTCCAGCCTTCGCCAATTTCGACGGTGACGAGCGGGTCAGGCTGGCGTCGCTGATGGACCATGCGCCGGGACAGCGGCAATTCGTCGATCTCGAGACCTACGCCTACTACTATCAGCGCAAGCTGAAGCTTACGGACCGCGATTTCCAGAAATTCTGCGAAAAGCGGATGGCTGAATCGGCGAGGAACTCGAGCCCGAACCGCAGCTTCATCGCCGCGGCTTGTCATGAGCGCGGCATCGTGCTCGCCAGCCATGACGACGCGACCGTCGGCCATGTCGACGACGCGATCGAGCAAGGTGTGCGCGTCGCCGAGTTCCCGACCACCGAGGAGGCAGCGAGGGCTTCGAAAAAGGCAGGGCTCGGCGTATTGATGGGCGCGCCGAACGTCATGCGCGGCGCTTCGCATTCGGGCAATGTCTCGGCCCGCACGCTGGCCGGCGACGGCCTGCTCGATATACTGTCATCGGACTACATTCCGTTCAGCCTGATCCAGTCGGCCTTCTTCCTCGGCGACGTGGTCGAAGGTATCTCGCTGCCGCAGGCTGTGGCCATGGTTTCGAAGAACCCGGCCGAGGCGGTCGGCCTCACCGATCGCGGTGTCATCGAGCCCGGCCGGCGCGCCGATCTGGTTCGCGTGCGCGTCGACGACCATGTCCCGGTCGTCCGCACGGTCTGGCGGCAGGGACGCCGGGTCGCATGATGGTGTCGGCATCGGTCGAGCGTGAATTGTCCGCCGCGGGATTTCCGATCCGCGACGGTGTCTTCGTCGCCGTCGTCGGGCCGAGCGGTGCCGGCAAGGACACGGTGATCGGCTATGCGCGCGCGGTGTTTGCCCGCGAGAGCCGGCTGGAGTTCGTGCGCCGGGTGATCACCCGGCCGAGCGATGCGGCCACCGAGGATCACGATACGCTCGCCGATGCTGCCTTTGTCGAGGCCGAAGCGGATGGCGCCTTCGCCATTTCCTGGGAGGCGCATGGCCTGCACTACGGCATCCCGGCCGAAGTCGACTGGTCGGTCTCCAACGGCCGTGTCGCGATCGCCAACGTCTCGCGCGCGATCATCCCTGCGCTGCGGGAGCGCTACGCCAATCTGGCTGTCGTCGAGATCACGGCTACACCGGATATCCTGGCCGAGCGGCTGGCATTGCGCGGTCGCGAGTCGCGCGGCGAAGTTCTGGCACGGCTGGCGCGCAGTGCCAATGTGGCGCTGTCCGGACCGGGTGTCACCTCGATCGACAATAGCGGCCCTCGTGAAGCCGCCGGCGAGCGCTTCGCCGAGGTGCTGCGCAAGGCCATGGCCTTCTCCGACATGTCGGGCCTTATCTAAAGTAGCGCCCATCCGATGCATTCGGTATGGGCGCTACTTGTCTAACCAATATCTTTGGAAGCCGGTACCCCCTTTTCGGGATTATGGCCTCATGCGGCGTGCCGGTCCCGACCAGCGTGACGAGTATCCGCGGCAGTGGTTATCGAAGGCTTCACTGGCGCATCCGCCGGTGTATCCAGAACTGCAACGTGATGGCGATACACCATTTCCCAGCCCTTCCAGCCGGTGAACAGCAGTATGCAGACCACTATGAACGACAAGAGCACACCCCATGGGCGGACCGCGGCTTCGGCGCCTTGGGCATAGCGAAGATAAAAATTGATCAGTGCCACAACGACCGCGGTCAGGTTGCCCAGCATGTGATACCAGGCGTCCGACAAGGCGCGAATGCGCGGCTCGTTGAGGAAGTCGATAAAACCGGCTGTCGCGGCGAGAAGGGCCATTACGATGGCTGCCCCGATCAGCCACATCGATGCCCGTGCCCAGAAAGCATCGGCAGTTCCCCAGAAAACCAGGTCGGTGACAAAGGCACCGACAAGAAACGCGACAGGAAAAGGTATCAGCATCGGGTGGAGAGGGTGAGTTCCGACCTTTGCGGTACTTACTGGATTCGTGGGCATGGGACGCCTCCGCATAGCAAAGCTTAAATAAACGCTTCGATACGGGTTTCGTTCCAAATGGAGAGATGCCTGCCAATGGCAGTCGGCGCATTTCATCCAGCTATTTTTGCGTCATTCCGCGGCAGCACCCGCCACGCCCTTACGGGTAGCTTCCAGCATCCGCCGCCGCGCCCTGAACACGCCCCATTGCTGGTCGACCAGCACGCCGATGAGGATCACCCCGCCCATGACGGCGAAGTTGAGCGAGGACGGGATGCCGAGCAGGTTGACGAGGTTCTGCAGCTCCTGCAGCAGCACCGTGCCGAGCAGGACGCCGATCAGCGAGCCTTCGCCGCCGCGCAGCGAGAAGCCGCCGAGCACCGCTGCCGCGATGGCGTAGAGTTCGTAGAACTGGCCGTGGCTCGCCGGCGAGATCGAGCGTGTGTACATGGCGAAATAGATAGCCGACAGCGCCGTCAGCACGCCGCAGATGACATAGGCGGCTATGACGATGCGGCCGGTGCGGATGCCGGAATATTTTGCCGCTTCCTCGTTCTTGCCGATGGCGTAGAGATAGCGCCCGAATACCGAACGGTGCAGCACCACCCACATGACGACGGCGATGACGATCAGCGCGATGAAACTGTTCGGCACGCCCCAGGACCGCCCCGCCGTCAGGAATTCGAGTTCCGGGAAGTTCTGCCCAAAGGCAAAGCCGGCGGTGCCGTCGGCAGTGTAGAAGCGCGCCACGCCGCGATAGATCAGCAGGCCGCAGAGAGTGACGACAAACGGCTGCAACTTCAGCCGGGTGATCAGCCAGCCATGCATCAGGCCGATGATGGCGCCGAGCGCGATGATCAGCACGAAGGCCAGCGGCCACTCCATCTCCCGCACGGCGATGAAATCGATGAAAAGCGTACCGAGTAGCGCAACCACCGAGCCGACCGACAATTCGATGCCGCCGGTGATGATGACGAAGGCTTGGCCAATCGACAGGATGCCGAACAGCCCGATCAGGTTCGAGGTGTTGGCGAGATTGATCGGCAGCAGGAAGCGCGGGTTGATGATCGCCACCACCGCGCCGACCACCAGGATCAGGATCAGCAGGCCGAGATCTTTCTTGCTCATCGTCTTCTCCCAACGCCTGCGAATTACTTCGGCTGCTTGCCGACCGCCAGCAGCAGCACGTTTTCCTGGCTGAACCGGTCCTTGTCGAGAATGCCGGAGATCTGGCCCTCATGCATGACGGCAATGCGGTCGGAAACGCCGATCACCTCCTCCATGTCGCTGGAGATCATCAGCACGGCGACCCCGGCATCGGCCAGCGCCCGCATCAGCCCGTAGATCTCGGCCTTGGCGCCGATATCGATACCGCGTGTCGGCTCATCGAGGATCATCACCTTCGGCTTCATCGCCAGCCATTTGGCCAGCACGACCTTTTGCTGGTTGCCGCCCGACAGCGTGCCGGTGCGCGTCTGCACGGAGGGCGCCCTGATGCCGAGATCGGTCTTCTGTTTTTCGGCGGTGGCGGCCTCGGCGCTGGCCGAGACCAGCGAGCGCCGCGAATGCGCCGGCAGATTGGGCAGCGAGATGTTCTGGGCAATCGACAGGTCGAGCAGGATGCCAGTCAGCTTGCGGTCTTCCGGGACGAGGAAAATACCGTTGGCCACTGCGTCGGCGGCCGAACCAAGAACCAGATCTTTTGCGTCAAGCTGGAACGAGCCGCCAAAGCTCCTGTCGATGCCGAACAGCACGCGCGCCAGTTCCGTCCGGCCGGAGCCGACGAGACCGGCCAGGCCGAGGATTTCGCCATGCCTGACGTCGAGGTCGACGGGGCGGTCAGGATAGGCGGCGGTGCGAATGGCCTTGACCGACAGCGCGACAGAGCCAGGCGGGCGCGCCGATTCTGCGGCCTTCTCGCGCTCCTTGAGCATGCGGCCGATCATCAGCTTGACCATCTGGTCGTGATTGATGGCGCTCTTCGGCAAGGTTCCGGCGAGCATTCCGTCCCTGAGCACGACGACGCGGTCGGCGACGCGCTCGACCTCGTGAAGGCGGTGCGAGATGAAAATGACACTGATGCCGTCTGCCTTCAGCGCCTTGATGACACCGAGCAGCTTGTCGGTTTCGGCGATCGGCAGGCTCGAGGTCGGTTCGTCGAGGATAACCAGCCGTGCCTTGATCGACAGCGCCTTGGCGATCTCGACCATTTGCTGCTGCGCCAGCGACAGCGCCGACACCGGCGTATCGGCCGAGAAATTGGCGCCCACGCGTTTGAGCAGCGGCGCCGCCTGCGCTCGCAGCCTGGCGCGGTCGACGAGCTTGAGCGGCCCGGCGCGCAGCGGTTCGCGGCCGAAGAAGATATTGGCGGCCACGTCGAGGTTTTCGAACAGGTTGAGTTCCTGGTGGACGAAAGCGATGCCCGAGCCGATGCTGGCCTCGACAGTCAGCCCGTCATGGGCGACGCCATCGACGGTGATGGTGCCTGTGTCCGGCCTGGTCACGCCACCGAGGATCTTCATCAGCGTCGATTTGCCGGCGCCGTTTTCGCCGACCAGGCCGATGACCTCGCCGGGCCTGACCTCCATCGAGAACCCGTCCAGCGCAACGACGCCGGGATAGGTCTTGCGCACACCGTCGAGACTCAGGAACGGAGCGTCCGCAGATGCAACGATGGATGGGTCGGAATAATTCATCACGCCTGACAGCAGCCGGTGAGCCGTTTGGTCTCAGACTGACGAGCCTCGCGAGGCCCGTCAATAGAACGCCGGCTCAAGGCGAACCTTGAGCCGGCGCAACCTAATTCGCTCAGTTTCCAGACATCGCCTTGAGGCTGGCGGCGTAGGCGTCGACATCGTCCTTGCCGATGATCTTGGTCGGGATGATGATCAGGCCGTCGGCGGGAATGCCCGACTTGTCGCCCTCGAGATAGGCAGCCATCAGCTTCATGCCCTGATAGGCCCATTCGAAGGGCTGCTGCACGACGGTGGCGGCGACGGTGCCTTCCTTGACGCCGCCCAGCGTGATCGGATCGTCGTCGAAGCCGACGACGGTGATCTGGCCGAGCTTGCCGGCATCGCGCAGCGCTTCATAGATGCGCGGCGTGTTGTAGGAATAGAAGCCGACCATGCAGGTGACGTCGGGGCTGGCGACCAGCGCGTCCTCGACGTTCTTCTTGGCGCGAGCCTGATCGATGTCGTCGCCACGCACGTCGACCAATTCGATCTTGGTGCCGGCGAGACCTTCCTTCATGCCCTGGATGCGCTCCTTGGCGTTGTCGGCGCCGAGCAGGCCGACGAAGCCGAGGCACTTGCCGCCGTCAGGCATTGCCTTCTTGGCGATCTCTGCCGCCTGCTTGCCGGCATCGACATTGGACGAGCCGATATAGGCGACACGCTTGGTCTGCGGCGCGTCGCTGTCGGTGGTGAACAACGCCGTTTCCGAGGCGATCTTGTTCAGCCCGTCGGTCGACGTCTTGGGATCGACGGCCGAGACCATGATCGCCTTCACGCCGGCCGTCACCAGATCGTCCATCAGGCGCTGCTGGATGGCGACCGAGGACTGCTCCGGATATTTGAGTTCCAGATTGTAGTTGGGCAGTTCGGCTTGAGCCTTCTTGACGCCGGCTTCCGCCGCCTTCCAGAAATCGGAAGCGCCGTTGACGACGAAGGCCAGTGTCGGCTTGTCGTCGGCCCGCGCAATTGCGCTGGCGGACAGGCCGAGCAGCAGGGCCGCAGCGGCGACGGACGCATTTCGTATCACAGATTTCATATTTAACCTCCCATTTTGACTCAGTAATTTCGCTGATGATGAACGTGCCGGCGCGGCTTGGACGCCCTCCTCCTCAAGGGTTTCCGGCAGCGAAGAACGACGCCATTCCAGCCGCGATCGTCGACTTTAGAGACTCATTCGCCGTTCGTAAATAGTCCGATTTGTCTGACATTTCCCGGAGCGGCAGGCAAGCTTCGGCTGACGGGAACCGTCCGATACCAGGCTGGCTTGCGTTCCGAACATGCGCGGTCCGATGTCGTCCGGGCATGATGGATTGACGTTATAGGGATGCCGGATATTAGTAAAGAGTATTAGTTTGGTCGAGATTCTCGCCACGAAGGAGAGAGGCCTCCCCAGCAACCGTTTTGAACCGGGGACTACATCGCCCAAGAGGTTCGATTATATCTATTAGCGGGGCTTCGCCCTATAAATGCGAGATTCGAGGGACCAATGACATGAACGAACCATTGCGTGATCCCGTCCTTGAGGGTACCAGGCGGCGCAAGCTGTCCGGGAAAAACCCCAAGGGCCGCGTTACCATGACCGACATCGCCAGGGTCGCCGGCTGTTCGCAGGCGACGGTTTCGTTCGTGCTCAACAACACGCCGGGCATCAGGCTGTCGCAGCAAACCCGAGAGCGGGTGATCGAGACGGCGCGAGCACTGGGCTATTCGCCGCCGGTGTTTTCTGCTTTGCGAGCCCCGGTTGCCGCATTCGACGGGCTGGATGGCGTGATCGGCTTCGCCGTCGACCAGTTGGCGACCAGCCCGGAGGCGGTCGTCGCCATTGAAGGGGCGCGGCAAGCCTCGTGGAACGCCGGCAATGTCGTGTTGGTGGCGCAGACCCTGGGCGACGAGGTGATGGAGCCCCGGGCCATCGCGGCACTGACCAAGCGGGGCATTTCGGCGCTGATCTACATGACCATCTTCACCCGCGAGATCGTCGCGCCGGACTATCTCTACGGCCTCGACATTCCGGTCATCCTGCTCAACTGCTACACCGCCGACTATGCCTTTCCCGCCGTGGTGCCGAGCGAGATCGCCGGCGGCCAGAGCTCGACCCGGCACCTGATCAGCTATGGCCATCGCCGCATCGCCACCATCACCGGCGAGCCCTGGATGCAGGCGGCCCAGGACCGGCTGAAAGGTTACCGCCGGGCGCTGGCGACGGCCGACATCCCGTTCGACCCGGAGCTGGTCGTCGAAGGCGATTGGTCAGCGAGCGCCGGCTATGCCGCGACCGTCAAGCTCTTGGCGCTGAAGGACCGGCCGACCGCCATCTTCTGCCAGAACGACCGGACCGCGATCGGCTGCTACGAGGCGCTGAAGGAGGCCGGCCTGCACATCCCCGGAGATATTTCGGTGGTCGGCTATGACGACGAGGAGATCGCGCGGCATCTGTTCCCGCCGCTGACGACGTCGATCCTGCCGCATATGGCGATGGGACAATGGGCGATCGAGCAGTTGGAAGTCCCCGCTGCTCCCGGTCGCGGCCGGAGCCGCTATCCCGTAACCAAGCTCGAATGCCCGCTGGTCGAGCGGGAGTCGGTTGGCGCCGTGGCGGGCTGAGGCGAGCGCGCCGGCGATCGACAGTGCACAGGCTTGACATCAGGCCCGCCATATACCCGATTGATTTCATGAGATTGCAAAGCTGCTATAATTTTCAGGACTTCCGCCGGCTGGCAGAACAGCGCCTGCCAGGCCCAATCTTCAACTATATCGATGGCGGCGCGGACGACGAGACGACGCTGCGGCGCAACACGGCGGCTTTCGAGGACTGCGATCTCGTCCCTAACGTCCTTGCCGGCGTTGGACAGGTCGACATGTCGGTCACCGTCATGGGCCAGAAGCTGGCGATGCCGGTCTATTGTTCGCCGACGGCTCTCCAGCGGCTGTTTCACCATAGCGGCGAGCGCGCCGTCGCCGCGGCGGCGGAGAAGTTCGGCACGATGTTCGGCGTCTCGTCGCTCGGCACGGTTAGCCTGGAGGAAGTGCGCAAGCACAGGACGCCGCAGGTCTATCAGTTCTATTTCCACAGAGATCGCGGCCTGAACCGCGCCATGATGGAGCGCGCTAAGGCGTCGGGCGTCGAGGTGATGATGCTGACCGTCGACAGCGTCACCGGCGGAAACCGCGAGCGTGACCTGCGGACCGGCTTTTCTATCCCCTTTCGGCTTACGCTCGGCGGCATGATGCAGTTCGCGATCAAGCCGAGATGGGCTATCGACTATTTGACCCACGAAAAGTTCAGCCTGCCGCAGTTGGACGGCCATATCGATCTCGGCGGCGGAGCGCTTTCCATCAGCCGCTATTTCACGGAGATCCTCGACCCGTCGCTGGATTGGAAGGATGTCGAAGACATGGTCCGCTTCTGGAACGGCCAGTTCTGCCTGAAGGGGATCATGAGCGTCGCCGATGCCAGAAAGGCGGTCGACATCGGCTGCACCGGCATCGTTCTGTCAAATCATGGCGGCAGGCAGCTGGACGGCTCGCGCAGCCCCTTCGACCAGCTGTCCGAGATCGTCGACGCGGTGGGCGACAAGATAGACGTGATCATCGACAGCGGCGTCCAGCGCGGCACGCATGTGCTGAAAGCCCTGTCGTTGGGCGCCAAGGCCGTCGGCGTCGGGCGGTATTATCTGTTCCCGTTGGCAGCCGCCGGACAGGCCGGCGTCGAACGGGCGCTCGGCCTGATGCGAACCGAGATCGAACGCGGCATGCGGCTGATGGGATGCAGGTCGGTGGCAGAGCTTTCCAGGGAAAATGTGCGGTTTAGGTGAGGGAGCCGGGAAGCACAGCATAAGCTTTTCGAAGTGCGAACCCTATACCAACCTGCCGCCCGTTTCGAAGACGGCCTCGCCGGAAACAGCATCCGTATGTCCGCCCTCAAGCTGCCGCTGCGTGTAACGCGCTGTTAACGCCGTTCGGGAGTGACAGGATGTTGGCCGCAGTTCGAAGGTATAGTCTGCGTCTCGCTGTCAGGTGCGGAGGCGAAAATGAATTTGCTTCGGATTGCGCTCTTGTGCACGGCCATGATCGACCTTGGAATGCCGGCCGTTCACGCTGAGGATCGGCCTGTGCCGCCAAACAATAAAGCCGCAACAGCGCAGCCGCCCGTTCATTGTGAAGGCCAAAATTGTCTCCCGCCGGCGAACGATCCTGTGCAGGAATGCACCGGCCAAGATTGCACGCCAGTTCCGCCAACTGAACCAGGTCCGGAGGTCAAGCAGGCCGACTGAGCAGCTTCAGCCGACACCGCTCTTTTGGCAGGGATGGCGCTCACTCCTCGCAATCTTCCGGCCGCAGGCGATAGATTCTGTTACCTATGTTCCCGGGGTGGGCATGAGTTTAATGGCGCCGCATCGGGGCGATGATGAGAACTCTGCCTATTGCCTCTAGAACACTCCCAAATGGGGCGTGAGCCAATCGCGCGGGTTTAGATCCTGTCGCTTCATTCCCGATGCCGCAATGCGTCCACAATAATCTTGAACGCAGGAAGGTTTTGGCGGCGGCTAGGATAATAGAGGAAATAGCCATCGAAGAAGGGCGACCAGTCGTCGAGGACCTGCACCAGCAACCCTGAGGCGACGTGCCGCTCCACGATGTTCTCGGGAACATAGGCGATACCATAGCCACTCACCGCGGCGTCGATCATGGCGTAGGTGTTGTTGAAGGTAAGTTGACCGTCCACACGGACACGCAGCGCCTGTCCATCCTTCTCGAACTCCCATGCGTACAGACCGCCGGCGGTTTCGTGGCGCATGTTGATGCAGATGTGCCGGACCAGATCCTGCGGATGCACAGGCACACCGTGCGCCGCGAAGTATCGCGGCGAAGCCACGGCCACCAATCGCCAGTCCGGGCCGATGCGGACCGCGATCATGTCTTTCTCGACGCTCTCTCCAAGCCGGACACCGGCGTCAAAGCCTTCCTCGACGATGTTGCGGAAGGTGCTGTCCAGGATCAGTTCGACGCCGATGTCGGGATAGGCGCTGAGGACCGGCTTAAGCTTCGGCCAGACCACGCTTTCGAGCGCGTGGTCGGACAGGGTCAACCTGATCGAGCCTGACGGCTTTTCGCGGAACGCCATCAGCGCTGCGATCTCGTCTTCGATTTCACCAATGCGCGGAGCGATCGTCTGTAGCAGCCTTTCGCCCGCAACGGTCGTCGCGACATTACGCGTCGTGCGGGTCAGAAGGCGTATGCCCATGCGTGTTTCGAGCTGCTTGATCGTGTGACTGAGCGTCGATTGCGCGACGCCGAGCTTTGCCGCTGCCTTGGTGAAGCTGCGCTCTTCTGCGACGGCCTGAAACCACGTCAATTGGTTGAGATCGGTTCTGGCCATGAGCTTCCTTCGTTTGCCATCTCGCAACAGATTATTCGATGTGGTCGATTAGTTCATGCCAATTTCGACGGGTAATCGTTTTATGGCAAAACCACTAGGTTTGCACTGCAACAATTCAGCGGGACCGAACCATATGGCGATCGCCGCCACAGCAGATGCAGGTAGCAACCGGACAGGCGATTTCGATCAGCGGCCTCTTCGCGGTGGCTGCGAGCATGGTCATCACCACTGCTCGGTGCCGTGGTCGGCGGGCTGCTGCTGGCTGGCATGTCAATCTTCGCCGCGTTCGTCGGCAGCGTGATTCTGGCCGGCAATGGGCCGCGTCTGCTCAAGCCTGAATGACCAGCAGGATCGGCCAATCTCAAATCCACTCTAACCTTGCAGGAGATCATAGATGCCTACGAACATCCCTGACGCAACAAACCAGAAAGCCCCGGCCCGAAACATTCACCGGCGTGAGTTGATGAAGCTGACCGGAACAGGCATCGCCGCATTCGGCGCGATGTCACTTGGAAACCTAACCTTCGCAAAGGCTCAAGACATGTCCAACGGTGCAAACAATTTCTATACGAGCGATCAGGTGACGCTGCAGAAAGTCACCTTCAAGAGCCAATACCAGATGAATGTCGCGGGGAATCTGCTCGTTCCCAAGGACCTTGACCGCAATGCACGTCATCCGGCCATCGTCGTCGGCCATCCAATGGGCGCGGTGAAAGAGCAAAGCGCGACGCTCTATGCCACCAAGATGGCCGAGCGGGGCTTCATCGCCATGGCGATCGATCTGCCATTCTGGGGCGAGAGCGAGGGCGAAGCCCGACAGATCGTTTCACCGGATGTCTATGCCGAGGCATTCAGCGCGGCGGTGGACTTCCTCGGGACACGCGCGTTCGTGGACCGCAACCGCATTGGCGCGATTGGTGTCTGCGGCAGCGGCAGCTTCGTCATCAGCGCCGCCAAGATCGACCCACGCATGCGCGCCATTGCCACGGTAAGCATGTATGACATGGGCGCGGCGAACCGAAACGCACTCAATCACTCGCTAAGCGTCGAGCAACGCAAGCAGATCATCGCGGCCGCCGCCGAGCAGCGCTACTCCGAATTCGAAGGCGGCCAGATCCAGTATACGGGCGGAACCGATCTCGAACTGACCGCGTCGACGCATCCCATCCAGCGTGAGTTCTACGATTTCTATCGGACACCCCGCGGAGAGTTTACCCCGGCGGGTGTCTCCGACCAGATAACGACCAAGCCGACGCTGACCAGCAATGTCAAATTCATGAACTTCTACCCGTTCAACGACATCGAGACGATCTCGCCGCGCCCAATGCTGTTCATCAGCGGCGATCAGGCGCATTCGAAGGAGTTCAGTGAGGAAGCCTACAGACTGGCAGCCGAGCCGAAGGAACTGGTCTGGGTCCAGGGCGCCGGTCACGTCGATCTCTACGACCGTGTGGACCTGATTCCGTTCGACAGGCTTACCAGCTTCTTCGGTCAGCATCTGGCAGCTTAACAAGGCCGTATTCGTCGAAGGGTGCGGCCGTGTGCCGGAACAATGGATATGGCCGCACCGATTGGGAGACCTTAAATGACACGCGACGCCACATGGCTTTCACGCCGCACCTTGCTGGCAGGCGCTGTCAGCTTCGCGCTTCCCTCTTCGGTGCACTCTCAGACCTCCACAACCCCGGGTACGAAAGGAGCCCCGATGCGCCTGAGATTTGTTTTTGCAGATCAGGATTTCACGGCGACGCTGGAGAACAATCCTTCCGCGCACGACCTGGTCTCGATGCTGCCGCTGGACCTGACGATCGACGACTATTCGTCCAACGAGAAGATCGCCTATCTGCCGCGCAAGCTCACCGAGGAAGGCAACGGTCGCTTCGGGAACGAGGCGGCTGGCGATCTTTGCTACTACGCCCCCTGGGGCAATCTCGCGATGTTTCATGGTCCCTATCGCTGGTCGCGCGGCCTGATCCGGCTCGGGCGACTAGACCAGGGACCTGCGCCGCTTCTGATGCGCGGAGAACATCCGCTGCACGTCGAAATGCTTTCCTGAACCTGGAAGGCCGCTGCGCATCAGGACAATGCCGCGGGTGTCGGAAAAACCCGCATCATTCACCGGGAACAGCAAGAAGCTGCAAACGCAGAAGGAGACGAACATGAAGAAGATTCTCGCTGCCGCTGCAATCAGCACCGCCGGCTTAATGCCGGCCGAGGCCGAGACCATCGAAATCCGCACGAACGGCAGCACGCCGGCCGTGATCGGAACGGCGGACAACTTCACCGGGCAGGCGGTCATCAGTCCGCTCTATCCGCCTACCGACATGACGCGGGCGAGCACCGGACTTGTGAACTTCGCGCCCGGCGCGCGGACGGTCTGGCACAGCCATCCGGCAGGCCAGATGCTTATCATCACGGGCGGTCAAGGCTGGGTGCAGGAAGAGGGCAAGGAGCGGCGAGGCATCAATCCTGGCGATGTGGTCTGGATTCCGGCCGGCGTGAAGCACTGGCATGGAGCGACCGCGATCAGCCCCATGGCGCATATCGCCTTGAGCTACATGCGGGACGGCAAGAGCGTCGACTGGTTCGAACCTGTTTCCGACGAGCAATACCGCTGACGGGATACTGAACGAAAGGCTTCATCATGAAAACCTCGACCGTTCTGGCTCTCGCTCTTTCCATGGGAGCCGTCGATGCCGCCGCGCAGGCCGGATCGCAGACCGGCAGCCTGTCCCGCGAGGACGTGCGAACGGTTTCGCCCGCGCTTGAGCGCTACGCCGATGAGAAGCTTGCAAATGGCCTCTGGAAGAGGCCGGGCCTGTCGCTGCGGGATCGCAGCATCGTCACTGTCGCTGCCGTGATCACGCGCAACCAGGACATTCTCCTGCCGGAGCAGGTGCATCTCGCACTCGACAATGGGGTGAAGCCGGCCGAAATCTCAGAGATTATCACGCATCTCGCCTTCTATGCCGGCTGGGGCAATGCGGTTGCCGCGACGGGCATCACGAAGGAGGTGTTCGCGGCGCGCGGTGTCGGACCCGACCAGCTCCCCAAGGCCATGGTTGATTTCCTGCCGCTGGACGAAAAAGCCGAGGCCGATCGCGCCGCCCGCGTCGCGCAAGGCACAGGACCGGCATCGCCGGGATTGGTGAGGGATACGACCGTCGTATTGTTTCGCGACCTGTGGCTGCGGCCCGATCTCGCCCCGCGCGATCGCAGTCTGGTGACGGTCAGCGCCCTGATCTCGGCCGGCCAGGTCGAGCAGATTCCCTACCACCTCAACCGGGCGATGGATAATGGACTGATGCGCATGGAAGCCTCCGAAGCCATCAGCCATCTCGCGTACTACGCCGGATGGCCGAACGCTTTCTCGGCAGCCGCCGTTGCGCGCTCCGTGTTCGAGAAGCGCTCCGCCAACTGAACGCTGCTGGTCGCGATGACTCCTTTGCCCTCATCGTCCAGACCGCCGCCCTCGGCCGCCGTGACGTTGCTGCCGATCATGGCGGCCGTGTTGGCCGGCTTCCTCGTCATCGGCGCGGCCCTGCCGGTGCTGCCGCTGCATGTGAATCAGGATCTCGGCTTCGGAACTTTCGTCGTCGGCCTGGTTGCGGGCTCGCAATTTGCCGCGTCTCTGGTCACGCGCATATGGTCCGGCACCTATTCGGATGCGAATGGTGGCAAACGCAGCGTCGTCCTCGGCCTGATCGCCGCCGCCGGTGCTGGATTGCTGTATCTCCTGTCCTTGACCTTCGTGAGTTCGCCAACCCTCTCTGTTGCGATTCTTCTGGTGGGACGTGCGGTGCTCGGTGGAGCCGAAAGCTTCATCATCACCGGGGGCGTGAGCTGGGGATTGGCAATGGTCGATTCCGGCCATGCGGGGAAGGTCATCGCCTGGGTCGGCACGGCCATGTTCGCGGCGCTCGCCTTCGGCGGTCCGCTCGGCACGATGCTCTTTGTACCGTACGGCTTTGCGGCGATCGGCCTTATCACGACCTTGGCGCCACTGCTCGTTCTGCTGTTCCTATTGCGAGCGCCGAGTCCGCCTGTCCTATCGGCACGGACGAGATCCACTTTTGGCGGCGTGATTGGAGCGGTCTGGCTACCCGGACTTGGCGCGGCGCTTAGCAGCATCGGCTATTGCGCCATTCTCGCATTCAGCCCGCTCCTTTATGTCAATCACGGCTGGCAGCCCGTCTGGCTTGCCTTCACTGCCTTTGGCGCGGCGTTGATCGTGGCGCGAATGATGTTTGGCCATCTACCGGATAAGTTCGGTGGCGCGAGAATCGCCTTGGTGTTCGTTCTGGTGCAAGCGGCCGGATTGATCCTCATGGGATTGGCCCGAAGCATGATGATGGCATCCGCCGGAGCCGCTCTCGCGGGACTCGGCTACTCGCTCGTCTATCCCGGTCTGGGTGTCGAGGCTGTCCGTGACACCTCGCCTGAAAGCCGCGGGCTGGCAATGGGCATCTACACGGTCTTTCTCGATGTCGCGATGGCTCTAGGAAGCCCGGTGTTGGGATGGGCTGCCGATCGAGCAGGTTTGAGCGTTGTGTTCTTTATCAGCGCCGGTGTCACCTTTTGTACGACGGCCATTGCCTTGTATTTAGCCTACAGCACGCACCGAGGCCGACGGGCGCCTGCAAAGAGGTCTTATTGGTAAACTTCGCGGCAATCAGCGGCCTTCTACGTTCGCAACCGAAGTAGATTTAGAGTGAAATGGCTGATGCCACCCAAGTGATATATGGCACGTGCCTGCTGATCAGAAATCAGCCATTCAACCCGAGAGATTCGACCTTTTCCACCGCCTAACGCCGCCGTTTCTACGCCTTTCGCTCGCGGACTATCTCCCGCGATTTGCGCGGGCGTAGTCTGGTGGGAATCGGGCTATATAGTGCGATCGGTGGATATTTGGCGCGCCCGAAGAGATTCGAACTCCTGACCCCCAGATTCGTAGTCTGGTGCTCTATCCAGCTGAGCTACGGGCGCGCAACAGGCCATGCTTTGCATAGCCCCGCGATCCGATCCTGGCGATCGGCCGCGAATGTGAGCTGTTCCCTAGCGACTGAATTTGCGAAAAGCAAGCCGATCCTGGCCAAAAGTTTTGCCGTCATGCGCCGGCCGGCGAAGGCAAGATCGCGTCACGCGGCGGCCGAGCCGATAGGTCGTCGTCTTGGATCAGTCATTTGCCAATCGGAACGGCCCGTAACGAAACACGCCGTTGCACGGCGGCCGAGCCGATGGCTCGTAGTCTCGGACCAACCATTTGCGAATTGAAACGGTCCGTAACGAAACGGTTCGTTACGCCGGGCGGCGCAGACCGTTGCGGGCCTGGTCGAGCCGGACCGGCTGGTCGGGAATGGTGACCGCGAATGTGGTGCGGCCGCCGATCGATTCGACCAGCTCCACCGTGCCGCCATGGGCGCGGATCAGTTCATGGGCGATCGCCAGGCCAAGGCCGGTGCCGCCGCTGCGGGCCGAGCCGCGAAATGCCGCGAACAGGTTTTCTCGCGCCTTTGGCGGCAGGCCGGGGCCGGTGTCGGTGACGACGATGCGGCTGACGCTGCCGATGCGCTCGGCCGATATGGTCAAGCGGCGCACCACGGCGCTCTCGGTGTCGGCCGCCATCGCCTGCACGGCGTTGCGGCTAAGATTGGTGAGCACGCGGAACAGCTGGTCGGAATCGGCGTCGACCTCGAGCACCGGATCGACGGCGTTGACGAATTCGATGCCGCATTCGATGTCGAGCAGGCCCTGGACGTCCTCGACCAGCTGGCGCAGCCGCAGCCTGCGGCGCGACGGCGGCGGCTCCTGGGTGCGGCCATAGGCCAGCACGCCCTCCGAGTAGGACACCGCACGGTCGAGCGCGCGCAGCAGTTTTGGTGCGAAGGCCTGCACGGTCGGGTCCTTGACCTGGCGCAGGCGGTCCGACATCAGTTGCGCCGAGGCGAGGATGTTGCGCATGTCGTGGTTGATCTTCGACACGGCCAGGCCGAGATCGGCCAGGTGCTTCTGCTCGGTCAGCATCTTCTGCAGCCGCTCCTGCATCTGCGACAGCTCGCGTTCGGCGACGCCGATCTCGTCGGCCCGGGCGGCGGGGTGAATGATGCGGCCGGGGTCGTCGGGCGCCTCGGAAAAGGACAGCATCGAGCGTGTCATCGTCCTGATCGGGCCGATCATGATCAGGTCTATCGCGGCGTAGACCAGCATGGCGGTGAACAGCGAGATCAGCAGCGAGACGAAGGCGACGTTGCGCGAATAGATCAGCATGGCATTGCGCAGGCGGTGGTCGGGCATGATCAGCTCGAATTCCTTGTCGCTGTCGCCGACCGGCCCGAAAACGCGCAGCATCCGCTTGCCGCCGAAAAACAGCGTGTCCAGCGCGCCGGTCATACCCTCGATCATGCCGACATTGGCGATATCGATATGCTCGTCGACCTGCGGCGGCATTTCGGCCACGACCAGAAGCCGCGAGACGCCGCCGTCGCGCACGGCGATCGCCTTGGCGCCGATCGCCATCAGTACGTCGTTCTGGGCGGCACGCGACAGCGAGGCAGGTTCGCCCTGCACCAGGACGATGGAAACCGCGGCGGCGGTGCTCAGCCTCTCCTTCAGCCAACTCAGCCTGTAGCTGGCGATCCAGGGCACGAAGATGAGGATTTCGGCCAAGAGCACGAAGACGATGGTGAGCAGCAGCAACTTGGTCGACAGGCCGCGCGCCAGCGGCACCCTGCGGGTGGCCGCCTTCGCCTGGGCGATGCTTTCGTCGGTTGCTGGGACTTCACTCATGCTCGTCGTCACGGCTGCCTGTCATCACGGCTGCTTGTCTTAGGGACTGCTCGTCTTCACGATCGCTTGATCGGGTGAGATTAGGCGATTGCGGCTTTTTTGCCAAATTCATCCTTGGTCGAAGCCGGACAAAGGGCCGCAAGACTTCGATGCCGGTCCGACAATGCCGGCCCGACACGCTGGATTGACTTCCAAAACCCTTCTTTCTATAAGCCCGCTCACGCTCGGGCCATTCGTCCCGGCGCGGTTTCGATCGCGCCAAAACCGGCCCGGCAAAGCTCCTGTTACAAAGTGACAGAATCAAGAAGGGCCGCACCCCGCGGTATTTAAACAAATGAAGCGTACTTACCAGCCGTCCAAACTCGTCCGCAAACGCAGGCACGGTTTCCGCGCCCGCATGGCCACCAAAGGTGGCCGCGGCGTCGTCGCAGCCCGCCGCAACCGCGGCCGCAAGCGTCTCAGCGCCTGAGCACCAAGCGAGAGACAAGATCGTTGCCCGCAACCGGCAAGCCAACGGGTGCCCATCCCAAGCGGCTTCTGAAGCGCGCGGAATTCCTGGCCGTCCGCCGTGGCGAAAAGCGCCGCGGGCGGCTTTTCCTCGTCGAGGTCCTGGGCCGCGGCGACAGCGAGGCGCCGCGCGTCGGCTACACCGTCACCAGGAAGGTCGGCAACGCCGTCGTTCGCAATCGCATCCGGCGGCGGCTCAGAGAGGCCGTGCGCACGCATGCCGCGGATGACATGGCGCCGGGCAATGATTATGTCATCGTCGGGCGCGAAGACGTGCTTACCACTCCGTTCGGCCAGTTGAAGGCCGAACTCTCCCGCAGATTGCGTGGAACACGATAGGCCAAGGGCTTCGATGGAAAACAACCGCAACTTCTTCATCACCATCGCACTGTCGGTGCTGATCCTGGCGCTTTGGCAATATTTCTATGTGATGCCGCGCAGCGAGATGCAGCGCGAAGCCGCCCGCATCGAAGAGCAGCGCGTGGCGGAGCAGAAGAAGGTCGCCCAAAGCACCAGTCCGGGCGCCAGCGAAACACCGGTGCAGCCGGGCGCCATTCCGAGCGCGCCTGGCGGCGAAGCCGTCACCGCGGCTAGCCGCGACCAGGCGATCGCCTCGACCAAGCGCGTCAAGATCGACACGCCGAGCCTCGAAGGTTCGATCAACCTCACCGGCGCGCGCCTCGACGATCTCCGGCTCAAGCATTACAGGGAGACGGTCGACAAGACCTCGCCCGAGATCGCGTTGCTCAACCCGGCGTCCCTGCCAAACGGCTATTTCGCCGAGATCGGCTTTTCCGGCACGCCGGATGTGGGCAGGCTGCCCGGCCCCGACACGGTCTGGCAGACCGACGGCAATGCGACGCTGACACCAGCGACGCCGGTCACGCTGACCTTCACCAACGACAAGGGCCTGGTTTTCAAGCGCACCTTCTCGGTCGACAGCCAATATATGTTCACCGTATCCGACACGGTCCAGAACGGCGGCTCGGCACCCGCGACGTTGTCGAACTATGGCCGAGTCACCCGCTTCGACAAGCCGGCTATCGCCAGCACCTATGTGCTGCACGAGGGCCTGATCGGCGTTACCGGAAGCGAGGGCCTGCAGGAATACAAATACTCCAGCGTCGAATCGGACAAGGAGTACAAACCAGGCAAGTCGAGCGACGGCTGGCTCGGCATCACCGATAAATACTGGGCGGTGACCCTGGTGCCGCCGAGCGGCCGCGAATTTCAGCCCAAATTCTCTTATTTCGAGTTCAAAAGCGGACCCCACCCGCATAGCTACCAATCCGATTTCCTGTCCGATCCGGTCACAATCGCTCCCGGGCAATCGACGACCGTGGAGTCGGAGATATTCGCCGGCGCCAAGGAAGTTTCGACGATCAACGCCTATGAAAAGGACCGTCATATTCGCCAGTTCGACCTGCTGATCGACTGGGGCTGGTTCTATTTCATCACCAAGCCGATGTTCTGGCTGATCGACACGCTCTACAAATTCTTCGGCAATTTCGGCCTGGCGATCCTCGCCACCACCGTCATCGTCAAGGCGCTGTTCTTCCCGCTCGCCAACAAGTCCTATGCGTCGATGGCGAACATGAAGAAGGTGCAGCCCAAGATGCTCGAGATCCGCGAGAAATACGCGGACGACAAGATGAAGCAGCAGCAGGCGATGATGGAGCTGTACAAGACCGAGAAGATCAATCCGCTCGCCGGCTGCTGGCCGGTGGCGTTGCAGATTCCGGTGTTCTTCTCGCTCTACAAGGTGCTCTACATCACCATCGAGATGCGGCACGCGCCGTTCTTCGGCTGGATCCAGGATCTGGCGGCGCCGGACCCGACATCGATTTTCAACCTGTTCGGGCTGATCCCGATCACCTTGCCGCACATGCTGATGATCGGCGTCTGGCCGCTGATCATGGGCGTGACGATGTTCCTGCAGATGCGCATGAACCCGACGCCGCCGGACCCGACGCAGGCGGCGATCTTCACCTGGATGCCCGTGATCTTCACCTTCATGATGGCGGGTTTTCCGGCCGGTCTCGTTATCTACTGGGCCTGGAACAACACGCTGTCGATCCTGCAGCAGGGCGTGATCATGAAGCGGCAGGGCGCCAAGATCGAACTGTGGGACAATCTGGTCGCGCTGTTCCGCAAGAAACCGTCGCCGGCGGAATAGCCGGCGCTCCGATGATGCGAAACCAGAAAGCCCCGGTTCGTCCGGGGCTTTTTGTACAGGCTGGCGGTCTGGATTAAGCGATTGGTACGGCCGGGCGGATCGCGCTATTTTGACCTGGCTGGCAGTTGCCCGACGGAGCTCGATATGACCGGACCCAATCCATCGATCAAGCATCCGATCCCGTTGCACACGCGCGTCGGCTTTCTGAAACCGCTGGTAACGGCGCCGAACATCGAGATCGGCGATTTCACCTACTATGACGACCCTGACGGGCCCGACAAATTCGCCGAAAAATGCGTGCTGCATCATTACCCGTTCATCGGCGACAGGCTGGTCATCGGCAAGTTCTGCGCCATTGCCGAAGGCGCGCGCTTCATCATGAACGGCGCCAATCACGCCATGTCCGGTTTTTCGACCTATCCGTTCAACATCTTCGGTCACGGCTGGGAGGAAGGCTTCGACCCGGCGACATGGTCGAAGGAGGTCCGCGGCGACACGATCGTCGGCAATGATGTCTGGATCGGCATGGAAGCGGTGATGCTGCCGGGCGTGAAGATCGGCGACGGCGCCATTGTCGCGGCAAAGTCGGTGGTGACGCACGATGTGCCGGCCTATGCGATCGTCGCCGGCAATCCGGCCAAGGTGGTAAAGATGCGCTTCGACGACAGGACCATCCGGCGGCTGCTGGCGCTGGCGTGGTGGCACTGGCCGGTGGAAAAGATCAGCCGCAATCTCGATGCCATTCGTGGCAGCAACATTTTTCTTCTGGAGGCAGCGGTTTGAACGCGTTGAACAAGACCACGATCGGCATCGAATTGTTCACGCGAGCCTGGATATTCATCCGCGGCGTGCCGGCGATGAAATTCCTGCCGCCGGAGGGTCCGCCCGAGATCGCCTTTGCCGGCCGCTCCAATGTCGGCAAATCGTCGCTGATCAACGCGCTGGTCAACCAGAAGGGGCTGGCGCGCACCTCCAACACACCGGGCCGCACGCAAGAACTCAACTATTTCGTGCCGGGCGGATTTTCGGGAGAGGGCGCCGACCTGCCGCCGATGGCCCTGGTCGACATGCCGGGCTATGGCTACGCCACGGCGCCGAAGGAAAAGGTCGACGAGTGGACGAAGCTCGTGTTCGACTATCTGAAGGGCCGGGTGACGCTGAAGCGCGTCTACGTGCTGATCGATGCCCGCCATGGCATCAAGGCCAAGGACGACGAGGTGCTGTCGCTGCTCGACAAGGCGGCGGTGTCGTATCAGATCGTGCTGACCAAGACCGACAAGATCAAGGCGGCGGGGGTACCGCGACTGGTCGAGGAAACGCTTCAGAAGATCAAGAAACGCCCGGCGGCCTTCCCCTTCGTGCTCGCCACGTCGTCGGAAAAGAGCGAGGGCCTCGAGGAACTGCGTGCGGCGATCGTGCTCGCCGCCAATGGCGGATAGGCAACGGCCTCCGACGGCTGGTCAGGCGGGACTGGAGGCCCGTTCCTGCTCTGCAAGCTGTTCTGTGCCGTAGGCCTTCAGGAACACGTCGACGCCCGACCTGACGATATGTTCAATCTCGGCCACACTTGGCGCCTTGGTGCGATAGGCGAATATGCACTGGCGGAAAAGACCGGCCAGGCACAGTTCGGTGAACTGATAGGCGGCAAGCTCGACGTCGTCGATCTTCAGCAGGCCACGTTCGATAGCCATGTTGAGGAAAACGACAACCCTGTCATGGCCGCGCTTCGGCCCGCGTTCGTAAAATCGCGCGCCAAGCTCCGGAATCCGTTCCGACGCACCGATCACCGTCCGCTGCGCCAGGATGACCCTGGCCGAAGTGATCTTCATGGATAGCACGATGCCGAACTTCACCAGCGTCTGGCGAAGGTCGCCGATCTGGTCGAGCACCTCATACATATTCTTGAAGATCGTGCCGCGTTCTTCCTCGATCAGCGCTTCGAACAGCTCTTCCTTGTTGGCGAAGTAGACATAGATCGTGCCCTTGGACACGCCGGCCTCGCGCGTAATGTCGTTCATCGACGCGGCTTCGAAGCCCTTGTCGATGAAGACACGGCGCGCACCCTCGATGATCTGGCTTCGCTTGACCGGGTCTTGCCCCGCGGCCGGGCGGCCGCGCGGCAGACTGTCCAGCAGATCGCACTGCTCCTTGCCAGCGCTGGACAATGGGCCTGAATCAGACAAAGGAGCGGCCTTGGGGGCTTCGGCCATAATGTCACACCTCGTAAAATAATTCGAACCATCCGGTTCGATTGCTCTTGATATGGGCCTGTTTAAGCGCTAAGTCAATGTCGAGATCGAACCGAACGGTTCAGTCTGACAACATTCAGCGCCAGTTAATTTAGAGAGATATCATGTCCTCGAACGCGCCTACCAGTGCCGAAGTCCGCCCTTTCCCCAGCGCCAAGGTCCAACCTGCGATCGAAGCGCCGGAAGCCCCTCTCAAGCCCGCCGACATCACCCCGCTGGCTCCCGCCAAAAAGAAGCGCTCGATGCGCTCGATGTTGTTGCCCATCATCGGCCTGGCCCTGCTGGGCGCCGGCGCATGGTATGGCTATGACTACTGGACCGACGGGCGCTTCATGATCTCGACCGACGACGCCTATGTCCAGGCCGACACGGCGTTCATCTCGCCAAAAATCTCGGGCTATGTCGATCAGGTCAAAGTGACCGAGAACCAGCAGGTGAAGGCCGGCGACCCGCTGCTGATCGTCGATGACGGTGACTACAAGATAGCCGTTGCCCAGGCCGAGGCGCAGATCGCCACGTTGAGCAAGACGCTCGACCGCATCGATGCCCAGACCGAAGCGGCCCGCGCCTCGCTCAAGCAGGCGCAGGCGCAGAAGACCGCCGACCAGGCCGCAGCAGACAATGCGAAGCGGGTTCAGGTCCGCGCCGCCCAGTTGCTCAAGACCCGGGTCGGTACCCAGGCCCAGTTGGACGACGCCCAGACGGCGGTCGAGCAAGCCAATGCCGCACTAGCCGGCGCCGACGCGCAGATCGCGGCGGCTCAGGCCAATATCGGCGTGCTCCAGGCGCAGCGGGCGGAATCGGCCAGTACGCTGGCCTCGCTGCAGCTTGCCCACGACAAGGCGGTGCGGGATCTGTCCTTCACCGTACTGCGCGCACCCTATGACGGCGTGGTCGGCAACCGCTCGGTCGAGCAGGGCGACCTGATCAGCCCCGGACAGAAGCTCGCCGTCATCGTGCCAATGGACAAGCTCTACATCGTCGCCAATTTCAAGGAGACGCAACTTGCCCGGCTGGTGCCTGGTGAAAAGGTCAGGGTGTCGGTCGACGCGATCGACGGCCAGGACTTCGAGGGTACCGTGTCGTCGCTGGCGCCGGCTTCGGGAGCAGTGTTCTCGCTGCTGCCGCCGGAGAACGCCACAGGCAATTTCACCAAGGTGGTGCAGCGCGTTCCGGTTCGCATCGACGTGCCCGCGGATGTGCTGAAGACGGGCAAACTGCGCGCCGGCCTGAGCGTCGTCGTCGCCGTCGACAGCCGCACGGCGCCTTCGGCATCGAAGTAAAGCGGAACCGGGAGCAAGGGTCATGGCGACCGCAACCATTACCGCCGGATCAGCTGTTCAGCAAGTTCGACTGGTGGGGGCTTGCCGGCATGGCCGCTTTCCTGGGCTGCATGGAATATGTGCTGGAGGAAGGCCCCAACAACGACTGGCTGCAGGATCAGGCGGTGTTCGTCTGCGCCGTCATCATGACCTTCGGCGCGGTGCTGTTCTTCTGGCGCGTGTTCACCGCCGAGGAGCCGATTGTCGATCTGAAGGCTTTCAGCAATATCAATTTTGCGTTCGGCTCGCTGTTCTCCTTCGTGGTCGGCATCGGCCTCTACGGTCTGACCTATCTTTATCCCGTGTTCCTGGGGCGCATCCGCGGCTACGATTCGATGATGATCGGCGAGGCGCTGTTCGTCAGCGGCCTGGCCATGTTCTTCACCGCGCCGATCTCCGGCATCCTGTCGAACAAGATGGACCCGCGCATCATGATGATGATCGGCTTCTTCGGCTTCGCCACGGGAACCTGGTGGATGACGCATCTCACCGCCGACTGGGATTTCTACGAACTGCTGATCCCGCAGATCCTGCGCGGCTGCTCGATGATGCTGTGCATGGTGCCGATCAACAACATTGCGCTCGGAACCTTGCCGCCGGAGCGGCTGAAGAATGCGTCTGGCCTGTTCAACCTGACCCGCAATCTCGGCGGCGCCGTCGGCCTGGCCGTCATCAACACCGTGCTGATCGACCGCAATGCCTTCCACTACGCCAGGCTCTCCGAGCACGTGCAATGGGGAAGTGCCGCTGCGCAACAGAAGCTGCAGAACATGACGCTCAACTTCGAGCAGACCGCCGGGCTCGACGCCTCCAAGGCGGCCATCTCCAAACTGTCAGGCATGGTCCAGCAGCAGGCGTCGCTGCTGTCGTTCATGGACGTATTCTTCATGCTGACGGTTTTGTTCGCGACGCTTGGGCTCTTCACCCTGGTGATCCGCAAGCCAGCCGCTCAGGGCGGCGGTGGCGGAGGCCATTGAGGCGCGCTGGATCCCCCGCCTGGCGCCCTCGCGCATGACCCCGAAAAGCGATTTTCGGGGTCATGCGCAAAATCAACCATTACGAGGTCTTGGAGCGGCGGACACTCCATCGCTCCAACTTTTTGTTTGAGCATCGGATTTTCCCAAAACCGCTTCGCACTTTTGGGTCCGATGCTCTAGCGCGCTCCGACAAAGTAAGGGTCGCAGCCGTCCTCACGCCGTCGCCGGCTTAAAGGTCAAGGCGACGCCATTGATGCAGTGTCGCAACCCGGTCGGCGGCGGACCGTCGTCGAAGACGTGGCCGAGATGGCCGCCGCAGCGGCGACAATGGACCTCGGTGCGGGTCATGCCCAACGATCTGTCCACGGTCTTGCCGATGGAATTCGGGATTTCCTGCCAGAAGCTCGGCCAGCCTGTGCCGGAATCGAACTTGGTCTCAGACGAATAGACCGGCAGGCCGCAGCCGGCGCAAGCGAAGATGCCTTTGCGGTGCTCGTTGAGCAGCGGACTGGTGCCCGGATATTCGGTGCCCTCCTTGCGCAGCACATTGAAGGCCGCGTCGGACAGGATGGCGCGCCACTCGGCCTCGGTCTTGGTAACCTCGAATGTCTCGGCCGCGCGTGCATCCTGGGCTCCGCCCATGCGCAGCGCGGTGGCGCCTGCGACAACGCCAATGGCTGCCGCACCACTCAAAAGAAGCTCGCGACGGTTCATGGCCATTCCTCCTGTTACTGCTTGTGCCAAATTCGACCGCCACACGGAAATCAAAAGCCGGTGACGATCGCTGTCCTCAAAGCGGGACTCCGCGCCTATCCATCTTGCGTGAACGGCGCGGAGTGTGCGCAGGGAGGCCCTAGCGATATCTTCGCCGGCAGCGTGCGTTTGTTACATCTTCGGCAGGAGAACCTTGTCGACGACGTGGATGACGCCGTTGGACTGTTCGACATCGACGATCGTCACATTGGCGACGTTGCCGTTCTCGTCGGTCACGGTGACCTTGCCGCCGTCGGTCTTGAGCGACAGTTCGCAACCACCGACCGTCTTGACCTTGTGCGTGCCGCCGTCGTGCTTGACCATCTTGGCGACGTCGGCGGCCATCGCTTTGGCGTCGATGACATGGCAGGTCAGGATCTTGACCAGCTTGTCCTTGTTTTCAGGCTTGAGCAGCGTCTCTACCGTGCCGGCTGGAAGTGCCGCAAAGGCCTCGTTGGTCGGCGCGAACACGGTGAAGGGGCCGGCGCTTTGCAGCGTATCGACCAGGCCGCCCGCCTTGACGGCAGCGACCAGCGTCGTGTGGTCCTTCGAGTTGACCGCATTTTCGACGATGTTTTTCTGGGCATACATGGCGGCGCCGCCGACCATCGGGTTTTGGGCATAGGCAATGGTGGCGAGCGCAGAAATGGCGACCGTGCCGGCGAGCAAAAGGGTGGCGAATTTACGCATGATTTCAATCTCCTCGGGTTATCGTTCCCCTTATTCGGGAACGCAAGGAGATACGCGATAGAAAATTCCGGAGTTTCGTCCTCTCCGCAGAAAAATTGTGTCGCCGAAATTTTCCCGGCGCGGATCGACAACCACCAACAAGCTTTGCAGGCGCTTAAATCGCGGAAGATAGATTTTAAGGTCTGCTTCCGGAGATGAGAAGCGGTCAGATGCTCTTCAGATCGCCCGCTGCGACCACCGGTCCAGTCGGCTGGCCGGTCGGTGAACCGCCGGCAGGTTCAACGCTGACCGCAAGCACGGCGCCTTGCGCCAATTTCTCCTGGACGGGGGGCGGGATGGCCAAATGCGCGGTCGCGCCGGCCGGGATGATGCCTATCGACACCGGCGCCTTCTTGCCTTCGATCATCCACAATTCGAAGTCCTTGCCGGCGGCCCGCTCGCCGGAAACGTGGGAAAGACCGACCTCGTGACGGGCGGCATCGTAGACAACGAGATATTTGACGTCGCTGCCTTCGGCCGCCAGCGAGGCGACAAGCCGCGTCTGCGGCGGTTCGGTGGGCGGGCGGAAGTAAGGCACGGCGATGTAGATCGCCAGCGCTGCAATGGCGGCGGCGGCAAGACCGCGCCAGAAGCCAAGGCTCGACCAGAGGCCGGCCCGCGGCTCTGCAGCGAACAGCCGGCGGTCCAATGCTTCCTTGACCCTGATCGGAGGCTCTGTCTCCGGATAGGCGGCGGCCATCGGCGAAAGATGCGCCGCCCAGCTATCGACAAGGCGCGCGAAAGCGGCGTCCGCATCGATGCGGCGCGACGCGATCTCGCGTTCATCGGCGGCTAGAACGCCAAGAACGTATTCGGCGGCGAACAGGTCGTCGCCCCTACGTTCCGGTCCATTGTCGTCAGCCAGCGTCATCTTTCCAGGCATTCTCTCAGTTTCAACAGGCTGCGACGCAGCCAGGTCCGCATCGTGTTCAGCGGTACGCCATAGCGCTCCGCCAGCTCGGCATAGCTTTTGCCATCCAGATAGGCGCCCCGGACGGCCGCCGCCCGGTTACTCTCCAACTCCTCGAGACAATGGTGGATGCGTCCGGACTCACCGCCCACCACGGCCATGGCCTCCGGCCCGGGCGCCGGATCGGCCACGTCGAGCGCGGCATCGATATAGGCGGCAGGTTCTCGCCGCGCTCTGATCCGATCGATCGCATGATTGCGCGCAATGGCCACCAGCCAGGAGATCGGGCTCAGATCCGAAACGGCAAAACGGTCCGCCTTCGTCCATATCTTGACGAAGATCTCTTGAAGCGCCTCTTCTGCATCTCCCCGATCCTTCAATACACGAAGGCAGACGCCGAAAAGTTTCGCGCTGGTCTGCCGGTAGAGCAGATCGAACGCAGCCCGGTCCTTCATCGAAGTCCGGACAATCAGGTTGCTGATGTCCTGCGGCGTCATCGGCCGCCAAATTAGGCGATTGCAATGTATTTGCAACGACTGAAATGGTCTTGCGCACCGGCAGCGCCAGCCTCGATTGCCAATGGAATCGCCGCCCGCTAGCTTGCCATGAGCGGGAGGGCGACCATGTCGATCGAGCGGGTTCTGTGGGAGCATGACGCAACCGGCCAGGCCGCGCTCGTGCACAAGGGAGAGATCACACCGCAAGATCTCGTCGATGCGGCGATCGCCCGGGCCGAGGCCACCCGGCCGGAGATCAATGCCATTGCCGAACCGCTTTTTGAGGCGGCGCGGGCGCGAGCGAAAACCGTCGACCACAAGCTGCCGCTAGCCGGAGTGCCCTTTGCGCTGAAGGACCTCGGCATCGCCATGAAGGGCGTGCCGACGCATGGCGGCAGCCGCATCCCAGCTTTCACCCCCGATTTCAACTCGGTCATGACGGAACGCTATCTGGCCGCCGGCCTGATCCCGATCGCCACCAGCACCGCACCCGAACACGGACTGAGGCTGGTGACCGAGTCGGTGGCTTACGGCGTCACCCGCAATCCATGGGACACCGCGCACACGACCGGCGGTTCCTCGGGCGGTGCGGCTGCGCTGGTCGCGGCCGGCATCGTGCCGGTGGCGCATGCCTCGGACGGCGGCGGCTCGATCAGGGTGCCTGCCGCTTGTACCGGGCTGATCGGGCTGAAAACCTCGCGCGGCCGCGTGCCCTTGACACCGCTCGTCACCGAAAGCTGGTACGGCTTCGTCGTCGACCATGCGTTGGCCCGCTCAGTGCGCGATACGGCGGTGCTGCTCGACCTGACCCACGGGGCTGACCCGCTGTCGCCCTACGCGGCACCGTCGCCGACCGGCAGTTTTGCTGCGGCGGCCGGGCGCGATCCGGGCAAGCTCAACCTCGCCTTCTATCGAAAATCGCCGCTCGGCCTGCCGATATCGGAAGAGACGTTGAAAGCTCTGGATGCGGCGATCGCGCTGGCGCGCGAAGGCGGGCACAGCGTCGAGGAGATCGACCTGCCCTATATCGATCGCGATTTCATCGCCGATTTCGCCAGAACCGTCGCCGCGGCGGTGGCCGGCACGATGCGGGGCGAGGCCTTGCGCGTCGGCCGCTCCATCTCAGGCGACATCGAACGCGCCACGCGCGTCATGAGCCGGTTCGGTGAAATCCTCTCGGCCGGCGAAATCTATGCTGGCCTGCAGCGGCTGCACGCCGCGTCGCGCCGGCTTATCACCGAAACCGCGCACTATGATGCAGTGCTGATGCCTGTCATCGCGCACCCGCCGCTCGCCTGCGGCACCATGGACCCGAAAGGCGTCGACGAATTCATCGAGAATGTCCTGGACAGACTGCGCCTCGCCGGCCTGCTGAAGTTCAAGCCGCTATTCGGCCAGCTGATGGACAAGAGCCTCTGGTTCACCCACTGGCCGGCGATCCAGAACGTCAGCGGGCAACCGTCGATCACGCTTCCGGTCTACGTCACCGATACCGGCCTGCCGCTCGGCGTCCAGGCCGCCGGCCGCCCCGGCGACGAGGAAACGCTTCTGTCGTTCGCCGCGCAGATGGAAAAGATCTCGGGCTGGCTGGGACGGCGGGCGCCGCTGCAGGTGCCGGCATAGACCATGATCCCGAAAGGTGGGAACCGGTTTTCGGACAAGATCATGGTCAAGCAAATAGTAGTACCGATTTGATCGATCGTGACAGCAAAGCCGTTTGCCCCCTGCCGCAATTCCCGCTAAGACGCCGCCGTTCATGCCACGCTGGGAACCACGCCGATGACGGATGTCGCCGCCACCGCCGAAATGCAGGCCGCGCTGCTTTCAAGGGCGCTGCCCTATATGCAGCGCTACGAGAACAAGACGGTCGTGGTGAAATACGGCGGCCACGCGATGGGCGACATCGCGCTCGGCAAGGCTTTCGCCCGCGACATCGCACTTTTGAAACAATCCGGCGTCAACCCAATCGTCGTGCATGGTGGTGGGCCGCAGATCGGCGTCATGCTCAGCAAGATGGGCATCGAATCCAAATTCGAGGGCGGCTTGCGCGTCACGGACCAGAAGACCGTCAAGATTGTCGAGATGGTGCTGGCCGGGTCGATCAACAAGGAGATCGTCGCGCTGATCAATGCCGAGGGCGAGTGGGCGATCGGCCTGTGCGGCAAGGACGGCAACATGGTGTTTGCCGAAAAAGCGCGCAAGACCATGATCGATCCGGATTCCAACATCGAGCGGGTGCTCGACCTGGGCTTCGTTGGTGAGCCTGTCGAAGTCGACCGCACATTGCTCGACCTCCTGGCGCGGTCCGAAATGATCCCGGTGCTGGCGCCGGTAGCGCCCGGCCGCGACGGCCACACCTACAACATCAACGCCGACACTTTTGCCGGCGCCATCGCCGGCGCCTGCCAGGCGACGCGCCTGCTGTTCCTTACCGACGTGCCCGGCGTGCTCGACAAGGACAAGAAGCTGATCGACGAGCTGACGGTGGCCGAGGCCAAGGCCCTGATCAAGGACGGCACGGTCTCGGGCGGCATGATCCCCAAAGTCGAGACCTGCATCGAGGCAATCGAGCGCGGCGTCGCAGGCGTCGTCATCCTTAACGGCAAGACGCCGCATGCGGTGCTGCTCGAGCTGTTCACCGAACACGGCGCCGGCACGCTAATCGTGCCGTGAGGCCGGGTGTCTGAGGGGCTCAAGCGTTTGGCGAAATAGCGGTCACGGACTGACGCGGCAGGCGTTCGACAACCATCGATTCCTCTTCCTCGTCTTGCGGCGAGCCCCAGAATTCGGCGAGCGTCGGGCCATGTTTCAGGCGGCGGTCGCGGACCAGAAAGCCCCAGACTTCGCGGAACCAGACGCGGCGGCCCATTTTGGTGTACCAGCGCATCGAATGCCGTTGCTCCGGATCCTTGTGGAACAGGATACGCGCCAACGCCTTGGGCCGCGACTGCACCGCCAGTTCGATCAGCTTGACGGCGAAGAACAACATCCACGGCTTGAGGCGGGTCATCTGCAGCACCTGATGCTTGTAGTCCCACAGGCGGGCGTCCAGCTGGATCACCTTGCGGTCCCTGGCAATCCTGAAGAACGGCGTCCAGCGATGCGGCGTCACATAGAGCGCCTGGATCTGGTCAGGGTCATAAGCGATCAGTTGGCGGAAGCCGCGCCAGAGGTCGCGCAAGCTTTCGTCCTCGAAACCGGCCACCCAGGTCGCCATCGACAAGATGCCGTTGAGGCGCAGCAGCCGTATCGCCTCGCGGTCGGATGAGGTGCTGCCGCCCTTGCGGATCAATGCAAGCGTCTGCTCGTCGGTATTTTCCATGCCAAGCAGCCAGCGAATGACGCCGGCCTGGCGATAAAGATGCAGGCTGTCGGCGTCGCGGACGATGTCATCGGCGCGGGTGGAGCCGACGATCAGCACCGGCACATTCTCGGCGATCATCACGTCGAGAAAGGCGCGCCAGGCTCTTTTGGACGACGTCGGGTTCTCGTCGGCAAGGTTGATCAGCTCGACGCCATGCTCGCGGTATAGCCAGGCAATCTCCCGCGCGAATTTCATGGGGTCGCGGTGCCGCCAGCGCGTCCAGAAGCCGCGCTGGCCGCAATAGTTGCACAGATGCGGACAGCCTCGCGAGAACTGCATGACCGCCGCGCGCTTGCCTCCCCAGTAGCTGTAGCGACTGAAGTCGATCAGTTCCCAGCCGATGCGGTAGTCGTCTAGGTTGATGATCGTTCTTGCCGGCCGGGTTGCAAAGGGCTGGCGCAAATCGTCAGGAAAGGCGATGCCCGCCACATTCGACAGCGGCTTGCGTTTCTCAAGCGCTTCGACCAGCGCGACGATGGTCGCCTCGCCCTCGCCGCGCACGATAAAGTCGAAAACATTCGTTTCAGCCAGTATGTCGCGCCAATGATAGGTCGGAAACACGCCGCCATAGATCAGGATTGTCGCCGGCTGGATGTCCTTGACCATGCCGGCGATCAGCAGGGCTGTCGGATGCGCAGAGGTCGAGCCGGAATGGCCGATCAGAATGCAGTCGGGATGGTCGCTCAAGGCGTCCCGGACCAGCGTGGCAAGCGCCATCGGCCCGAATTCGGCGTCCACAAGCCGCACTTGATGTCCCGCGTCGATCAGCGGACCGCCCAGTGCCAGCAAACCGAGCGGCGGCAGATGGTCGTCCGGCACACGGCTGCCGATGGCGGTATGCGGCGGGTTGATCAGGACGATTTTCATGGCGGGCCTTATGCGATGGCGGTCCGCATGTCGTAGTCGGCGATCTAGTTCCGGAGATTGGCTCGCTTCAGCAGTTCGTGTGCAGCTTTTCCGCAGAAATGCTATCGTCTGAGATGTGCCAGCGGCACATGGCCGGGTCCCTTGATGTTCTGCAGCACAAGCTGCGTGTGGACGTCGCGCACGCCTTCGAGCCGCATCAACCGGTGCATGACGAAGGCATTGAGTTCGTCGACCGACGGCACCATGACATGCAGCAGGAAATCGTAGTCTCCAGTCATCGTCCAGCACGACGACACCTCGTCCATGCGCTGCACGGCGGCGATAAAGGTTTCGGGCGAGCCGTCGCTGTGGGTCACGAGGCGCACCTGGATGAACACTTCGACCATCAGACCGACGGCGCGGCGGCTGAGTACCGCGGCGAAGCCTTTTATGATGCCCGCCTGCTGAAGAGTCTCGAAGCGCCGCGCGCAAGGTGTCGTCGACAGGCCAATCTGCTGCGCCAATTCCGATACCGGCTTGCGCCCGTCGCGCTGCAGGATGTCGAGCATCTTGATCTCGAATTCGTCAAATTGAGGCATTTTCACTCTCCCAAAGCTCGATCGTGGAGTCTTTTACCTCCAACCCTGCATTTGAGCCACCATCAAAGCTGATTTGCCTCGCGCGATCCGGCTAGAATTTCCGGCAATTCGCTGGTCATGATTTCCAGGGAGAGCAAGCCATGACAATGAACGTTGCCGACTATGCCCGCGAATGCGCGGCGCGAGGCCTTCGCGGCGATTATTCCGTCTGCCGTGCCGATTTCACCGTGGCGCAGGGCTACAATTATAGCGACGAAGAACAGGCGGTGTGGCGCACGCTGTGCGACCGCCAGACGAAGCTGACCAGGAAGCTGGCCCACCACTCCTACCTCGACGGCGTCGCGGCACTCGGCCTTCTCGACAAGATCCCGGATTTCGGTGCGGTCAGCGAGAAGCTGCGCAAGTTCACCGGCTGGGAGATCGTCGCCGTGCCGGGGCTCATCCCCGCCCAGCCGTTCTTCGACCATCTCGCCAACCGCCGCTTCCCGGTCACCAACTGGCTGCGAACCCAAAAGGAGCTCGACTACATTGTCGAGCCCGACATGTTCCATGATTTCTTCGGTCACGTGCCGATCCTGACGCAGCCGGTCTTCGCCGACTTCATGCAGATGTATGGCAAGAAGGCCGATAGCGTGATTGCGCTCGGCGGCGACGAGATGATCACCAGGCTTTACTGGTACACCGTCGAATACGGCCTGATACGCGAGCCGGGCAAGCCGCTGAAGGCTTTCGGCGCCGGGCTGATGTCATCCTTCACAGAGCTTCAGTTCGCGGTCGAAGGCGGCGAGGGACACCATGTTCCCTTCGACTTGGAAACCGTAATGCGCACCGGCTACGAGATCGACAAGTTCCAGCGTGCCTATTTCGTGCTGCCGTCGTTCGACGCCCTGCGTGATGCTTTCGAGACAGCCGATCTTGCGGCGATCGTGGCGCGCCGCAAAGGCGAGCCAGCGATCGACCCGGCGAGCCTATAGGCTGTCGGTTGTCTCCAAGGCCTCGGCCTTCAGCCGGGCCAGCTGGTCGCGCTGAAGGTCGAGGGATGCCGTGACGAAGCGCAGGATCGTGCCGAGTTCAATGTCGGTGAATGTGGCGATCACGTTTTCCCCCTCCTGAGCGATCGCGCCATAATAGCGCGTCGATAGTTCTCGCGTGAGTTCCGTCGCCTCTATGACCACCTTGCGCCTGTCCTCGAGGCTGCGCGTTCGTGTCAGCAGGCCGCGCGCTTCCAGCCGGTCGATCAGCGCGGTGACCGCAGCCGGCGTCAACCCTGTTGCGGCCGCGACCTCGCCAGCCGATCGCGGGCCGCCATAGAGCAGCGCCAAGCAATGGCGTTCCGCCATACTCAGCCCAAGCCTATCGCCCACTGCCTCGTCATAAGCCTGCGTCGCGTCCTGCCAGCCCATAATGGCAAGGCTGATAGCGGTCTTCATGTCTGCCCGATTCATGCTTGACGAATTTATTTCGATCATCTAACTATCAATCTGCCTAACATTATGGCTGTTATAATAATGTGCTGCATCGGGCACAAGGCAAGGCCTATCGCAGCCTGCAAGGAGTGAAAATGAATCAGACCCCGACGCGCGGCCCACTCACACCGGCTGAGGAGTTCAAATACGCCAAGCTGGCGATGGAGTGGTATGGCTGGGGCTCTCCCATTGGCCTTGGCATCGCTCTGGTCGCACTGGCGGCCGCCGCCCTGCTGTTCCGCATCGCCATACTCGGATTTTGACAGTCTGGCCACGGCGCGGTTGAATGCAGACAGGGTGGAACTCTCCCAGCGGAAGGCTCAGGGCCGAGCTCAGGCGGCTTCGGAAATATCGCGGTCGATGATCGACAGATTGCGGCCGCGATGCTTGGCCTCGTAAAGCCGCTGGTCGGCGGCGCGCATCAGCTCCGACACTGCGGCGTCCCTGCCGCAGGTGATGCCGCCAATACTGACTGTCAGCGGAACCGATCGTTCGTCGACCGGCCGGAAACGGATACGCTCGACCTCACGGCGGATGCGCTCAGCGACGCGCCTGGCCTCGTGTTCGGTGGCACCAATCAGAAGGGCGCAGAATTCCTCGCCGCCGATGCGCCCAAGCACGTCGCCGCTGCGCACGCCACGCTCTATCGCCTTTGCGATCAGGAGCAGCGCATCGTCGCCGATCAGATGGCCGTAGCTGTCGTTGATGGTCTTGAAATGGTCGGCATCGACGATCAGCAATGCCCCGCGATCGGACTTACGCCGAGAGCCGTCGAGGGCGGCAAAGAAACTTTCGCGGTTGAGCATGCCGGTCATGTCGTCGCGGCTCGCCTTGTCCGCCAGGCGCCGGTGCGCGGCTGCAAGCTGGGCATGATTGCGAGCAAGGTCGCGGTGCGCGTTCTTCACCTTTTCGCTTTGCCAGAATGCATAGGCGCCGGCGCCCCAGGCCAGAACGAGTGGGCACAGGGTGGATGTCAGCCAGATGGTGCGATTGATCGAAAATCCCATCGCCGGCACAACGATCAGCGTCGGCAGAAGTGAGGCGGCGACGGAGGCGAAAGCGATGGCGGCAGACTTTAGAAATATGTGATTCATCGCTGGCTCCCACTGCTCCGTCTTGGTGTCAGCAAGCGCTGAATGCCACCTTTCGGCGATGCTTAAAATGTTAATCGTTTCGCCATTTTCACCACTCTTGGCGCGTATAGGTTGTGGATAAACCTCCTGTTAGAAAGATCGTTTCGTGCCATAAGGACGGTATGACCACACTTCCCGACCCCGCCCGCTTTGCCCATGTCACCGACTGGGTGTTCGATCTCGACAACACGCTTTATCCGCACCATTCGAATCTGTTCTCGCAGATCGATGTGAAGATGACCGCCTACGTTGGAGAATTGCTGACGCTGCCGCGCGAGGAAGCACGCAAGCTGCAAAAGGAGCTCTACCGCGAATACGGCACGACACTGAACGGATTGATGACGCGCCACGGCATCGACCCCGACGATTTTCTCGAGAAAGTGCACGACATCGATTATTCCTGGCTGGTGCCCGATCCCGTCCTCGGCACCGCCATTCGCCAGCTTCCCGGCCGTAAATTCATCTTCACCAATGGCGATCGCCGGCATGCCGAACGCACCGCGCGGCAGCTGGGCATTCTCGAGCATTTCGACGATATTTTCGATATCGTCGCAGCCGGACTGAACCCCAAGCCGGCGCGGCAATCCTATGAGAGATTTGCCGAACTCCATGCCGTTACCGGGCAAAATGCGGTGATGTTCGAAGATCTCGCCCGCAACCTGTCGGTACCGAAATCGCTGGGCATGACCACGGTGCTGGTGGTGCCGCGCAATTTCGAGCCGACCTTCTCGGAAATTTGGGAACGCGACCCGGCCAACGAGGATGATGTGGACTTCGTCACCGACGATCTCGCCGGCTTTCTCACGGCGATCGTCGAAGTCCCTGCTTGAGGCAGCCTGCGCGCTTCAAGTCCTGCTTGCTTGTCAAAGTTTATAGAAGCGGCTGACGATCCCCCAGGCCTCGTCGGCGGTCTCGACAAAATCGATGATATCCTGGTCGCCGGGAGTGATCGTGCCTTGCTCGGCGAGGAAATCGAGGTCGATTGCCCTTGCCCAGAAAGCCTTGCCGAACAGAATGACCGGCACGCGTTCCATGCGGCCGGTCTGGATCAGGGTCAGCGTTTCGAAGAACTCGTCCATCGTGCCGAAGCCGCCGGGAAATACCGCAACGGCCTTGGCACGCATGACAAAATGCATCTTGCGGACCGCGAAATAGTGGAAGTTGAAGCAGAGTTCCGGCGTCACGTAGGCGTTTGGCGCCTGCTCGTGCGGCAGCACGATGTTGAGACCGATCGACGGCGCGCCAACATCGTCGGCGCCACGATTGCCGGCCTCCATGACGCCCGGCCCGCCGCCGGTCACCACGACGAATTCGCGATAGTACGAGGTGGCCGACTGCTGTGAGCAGAGGCGGGCGAATTTGCGCGCCTCCTCGTAATATTTGCTGTTTTGCTCGAGGTTTTTCTTCTGCGTCTCGTTCTTGGCCGCCCAGGCTTCGCCGCCGGGCTCGGGGATGCGGGCGCCGCCGAACAGGATGACGGTCGATTGGATGCCGCGCTCGGCCAGGATCATCTCCGGTTTCAGCAGTTCGAGCTGCAGCCTGACCGCGCGCAACTCGCGCCGCGTCATGAAATCGGGGTCGTTCCAGGCCAGCCGATATGTCTCCGCGCGCGTTTGCGGCGTGTCCGGCACGCTTCTCGACCGCTCCAGATCCTCGTCCGAATGCGGCAGCGGCGTCCATCCCGCCTTTTCCATGGGAGTCATATTTGCTTTACCCGTCCAATTCATTCACTTGCGCCGTCCCGTGACGCTGCCGCGATTGACCCTCCCCAAGCCTTCACATAGGGTCCGCGCGACTTTCAAACAGGTTAAGGCGCCGGCCCTTAACAGCTTGGTAATGGAGCGAATTCATGTCGAAGCACGATCTCGCGAGCCTCGAGGAGATCATCGAGAACGCCTTCGAGGAACGCGACACGATTTCGACCGCAACCCGCGGCGAGACGCGCGAGGCCATCCAATCGGCGCTCGACCTGCTCGACCGGGGCGTCGCCCGCGTCGCCGAGCGGCAGGCCGACGGCAAATGGCACGTCAACCAGTGGCTGAAAAAAGCGGTGCTGCTGTCCTTCCGGCTCAACCCGATGGAGATCATCAAGGGTGGTCCCGGTCAGGCGGTTTGGTGGGACAAGGTGCCCTCGAAGTTCGACGGCTGGAGCGCCGTCGATTTCGAGAAGGCCGGCTTCCGCGCCGTGCCGTCGTCGATCGTGCGCCGCTCCGCCTATGTCGCGCCCGGCGCCGTGCTGATGCCGTCCTTCGTCAATGTCGGCGCCTATGTCGACAGCGGCACCATGGTCGACACCTGGGCTTCGGTCGGCTCCTGCGCCCAGATCGGCAAGAATGTGCATCTGTCGGGCGGTGTCGGCATCGGCGGTGTGCTGGAGCCGATGCAGGCGGGTCCCACCATCATCGAGGACAACTGTTTCATCGGCGCCCGTTCCGAAGTGGTCGAAGGCTGCATCGTGCGCGAGGGCTCGGTGCTCGGCATGGGCGTCTTCATCGGCCAGTCGACCAAGATCGTCGACCGCGCCACCGGCGAGATCTTCTACGGCGAGGTGCCGCCTAATTCCGTCGTCGTCGCCGGCTCGCTGCCCGGCAAGCCTTTTCCAAACAACGAGCCCGGCCCCAGCCTCTACTGCGCCGTCATCGTCAAGCGGGTCGATGCCAGGACCCGTTCCAAGACATCGATCAACGAATTGCTGCGCGATTGATCTTTCTCAACGAATACGGACGGAATTCGCTTGCCTGATAGATCAGACCTCATCTGGCTTTTCTTCAAAGCTTCGGGCCGGGTCAGCCGCGCGGCCTATTTTCTTGGAGGACTGCTGGTGGCCATCATACAGGCCTTCCCGCTCTACCGTTTCACGCTGGTGCCGGAAGGCACCACCGAGAGCAACATGTGGTCGTTTATTTTCTTCATCGCCTTCATTGCCTCGCTTTGGTCGAACGTGGTGCTGGCGGTCAAGCGGTTGCACGACCTCGACAAGCCGGGCGTTGCGGCGCTGGTGCTTTTCGTACCGGTTGTCTCGATCATCGCTTTCCTGGTGCTTTGCCTGTTTCCAGGGCAACCCGGCCCCAACCGCTACGGCAAGCGCACCAATGCCCCCGGCTGAACCCTGAGCGCCGATCGGACATTTCGTCATGCGCTACCGCTCGCTTGATCCGAAACTGATCCTCGAAACCGCCGAACGGCTGGAAGGGCGCGTCGCCGAGCGCTTTCCCGATGCAGGCTTGCGCGGCGTCGCCGCCGAGCTGGTGTCGCTGTCGCGCGATCTGGCGAAAGCCGCCAAGGCGCTGGAGGCGCCGATCTGGTGGCTGCGCGGCCTCATCATCGCCGCCTTCGTCGCCGGAGCGCTGATGTTCCTGTTCGTCGGCACAATCCTGCCGCTCGGCCGCATCTCGGGAAACCACGATGCCTTCCAGTCGGTGCAAGGAATCGAAGCCTCCCTCAACGTGATCATCCTCGCGGTGCTGGGCTTCCTGGCCCTGATTCGCTCCGAGGAGCGGATCAAGCGCAAGCGGGTGTTTCGCCAGCTCCACGGGTTGCGTTCGCTGATCCATGTCATCGACATGCACCAGCTGACCAAGGATCCGGCCGCACTTTCACCCAGTTTCAATCCGACTGCCCATTCGCCAGCCCGTATCACCAACGCCGCCGACCTTGCCCGCTATCTCGACTACTGCTCCGAAATGCTGTCGATCACCGGCAAGATCGCCGCGCTGTTCGCGCAATCGGTGAATGACGCCGTGGTCATCGACGGCGTCAACGATATCGAGAACCTGGCTTCGAACCTCTCGCGAAAGATCTGGCAGAAGATCACGCTGATCGAAACCCCTCATGGGCAGCCGGCACGTGCGGCGAAGACCGATCCCGAGCAGGGTCCGCCGCGTAGACCTGCAGTCCGCAGACGACCGGGGCCGGCAAGCTAAAACCGGCGACCCGGCGGCAGATCCGCTAGAGCGGCAGAGCGGGGAGTTCCGAAAGCCCGGTTTTGCGCCGGATGCTCTAAGCGAATGTTAATCACCCTGGCCCAGCATGCCGGCGAAGACTGTGTCGACCGGCACGGAGCGCTCGACTGGCAAGCGACCTATCCCTGATCACCAAGGAGCCGCGCAAAACGTGGAGCGCCGCCGCTCGCCTGTTTGCCTGGTTCTCTTCGCCGATGAAATTGGAACCGGAAGCTGTCCGCGCCCGGCTTCTCGACACCACCTTCGACCGCAAATTCGCAGTCCTGTTCGGCACCATCAGCGTTCTGCTGGTTGCGGTCAGCGCCGCTCTCGCCACCGGGGATTGGTGGCCCTACGCCTGGATTGCCGCCGACCTGATGCTTTTCACCGTCCGCGTTCTGCTGATGCGGGAATGCGAACAGGCCCGCAGGCGCGGCTCGAAAGGGCCGCTGGCGGGCCTGATGGCAGCCAGCGGCGTCTGGTCGGTCGTCTTCGGCCTCGGCTGCTATGGCTGTGTTGCCAGCGGGAATATGGCGCTTTCCGTACTTGCCGCCTTGAATGTCGCAGGCGTCGTCGGCGTGGTGTCGTCACGCAATGCGGCGACCCCGCGCTTCGCCATATTCGTCATGTTGGCCGTAAGCCTGCCTTACGTGGCCGGTGCATTGTTTTCTGCGGCGCCCGGAATGCCGATCGTCGGAATTCAAACGCCGTTCTATGTGGCCGGCGTCATCATCGTGCTGCTTCAGAACCACGCAATCAATGCCCGCATGATCCGCGCCGAACTGGACAATCGCGACCTGGCCATCAAGGACGCGCTGACCGGCCTGCCAAACCGCATCTTCCTGCAGGAGAAATTGCGCGACATGTGCCGCGAGCTTGCGGCGCCGGCCGCCAATGGCGGCAAGCCGTTTGCAGTGCTCAGCATGGATCTCGACGGTTTCAAACAGGTCAACGACCGTTTTGGCCACGCCGTCGGCGACGTGCTGCTGCGCAAGGTGGCCGAACGATTGAAGCGCGGCTTCCGTCCGGGGGACGTTGTCTTCCGCATCGGCGGCGATGAATTCGTCATCCTTTTGCCCGCAACCTCGGAGATCGAGGCCACCTACCTGGCAAAGCGGGCCATCGAAAAGGTCTCGGTGCCTTTCGACCTCGGGGTCGGTTCCGCCATCCATGTCGGCCTGAGCGTCGGCAGCGCCTTCGCACCCGCCGACGGCGGCGATCCGGAAATCCTGCTCACCTGTTCCGACCATGCGCTCTACGAAGCCAAGCGCACCGGCAAGGGCCGTTACTGGGCACCTGTGCGGGCTACCATCTGACGGCGGCGACAGGCAAGGCGATCCGCTTCTCTCCTGCCCGGCCGGCCATGCCTTGCGTCGCGCCGCTCTTGACCGCTACTTGCAGCGCCTTCTCGATGCCCGGCCGCCAGCAGAACCATTTGTCGCCCGGCAAGTATCTGGCAGCCGCCGGCGTAGCAGCCGATACTGCCGGCACCGGCGATTACGATTGTCTTGCCATGCGTGATCATGCGATGGCCCTGCCATGGTCGAGAGGCCTTGCCGCAATCATACGACATGAAAACCATAATGTCGGCGGCATGTCTGGCCCTTATGTCTGGCCGTGACAGTCCCTGCGCTTTCGACTATCGCTTTGCCCATGACGCTGCCTACCGATCCGACCAGAAATCTGGCTGCTCTCATCCGCTGCGCTTCCGTGACGCCCGCCGAAGGCGGTGCGCTGAGCGCGCTGGAAGAAATGTTGAAGCCGCTCGGCTTTGCCGTCGAGCGCCCGGTGTTTTCCGAATCCGGCACACCTGACATAGAGAACCTTTATGCGCGGCGTTCCGGCAACGGCCCGCATCTGATGTTTGCCGGCCATACCGATGTCGTGCCGGTGGGCGATGAAACAGCCTGGACGCACCCGCCCTTTGCCGCCGACATCGCCAATGGCGAGATGTTCGGCCGCGGCGCCGTCGACATGAAGGGCGGCATTGCTTGTTTCGTCGCGGCGGTAGCGCGACACATCGCGCAGAAGGGCGGCCCGAAGGGGTCGGTCTCGCTGCTGATAACCGGCGATGAGGAAGGTCCGGCGATCAACGGCACGACGAAACTGCTCGAATGGGCGGCCGCCAAAGGCGAGAAATGGCATGCTGCGATCGTCGGCGAGCCGACCAATCCCGACGCGCTCGGCGATATGATCAAGATCGGCCGGCGCGGCTCGCTATCGGGCACGGTCGTCGTCAACGGCCGCCAGGGACACGCCGCCTATCCGCAGCTGGCCGACAACCCGGTGCGCGGCCTGGTGACGCTGGTCGACGCCTTGCTTCACCCCGTCTTCGACAACGGAACAAGGGATTTCCAGCCGACCAATCTTGAGGTGACCTCCATCGATGTCGGCAATCCTGCCACCAACGTCATCCCGGCGAAGGCGGCGGCTACCTTCAATATTCGCTTCAACGACACATGGACCGCCGAGACGATCCAGGCCGAGATCCACAACCGCCTCGACCGGGCGGCGAAACGCAAGAAATACCGCGCCGGCAAGGCGACGCCCGTCGACTACGAGATCGCTTGGCGCGACGGACCGAGCCACGTTTTTCTGACACGCGACGACAGGTTGATCGAGACGCTTGGCGGCTCGATCAAGGCGGTGACCGGCAGGAAGCCTGCGCTCTCCACCTCCGGCGGCACCTCCGATGCCCGCTTCATCAAGGATTATTGTCCGGTGGTCGAATTCGGCCTTGTCGGCAAGACCATGCACATGGTCGACGAACGCGTGGCGATTGCCGACCTCGAGACGCTGACGCAGATTTATCTGCGCTTCGTTGAAGACTGGTTTGCGCAGGACATATCCTAGTGATGCTTTCAGCGGATGAAACCTACGCTTCGCTTGCCGGTGCCTGGCGGCTGATGCTCGGCAAGGCCGACGGATTTCGCCTGCTCGACCTTTCGGCGGACGGATTCTGGAACTCCTTTTTTGCCATCGTCGTCGCGGCGCCGGCACTGATCGTCGGCTGGGTCGGTATTGCCAACGAGATCGGCGACCCCAACGCATTCGTCGGCCGTTTCAGCATGTTGATCCGCCTGGCCACCGTCGATATCGGCGCCTGGGTGCTGCCGCTCATAGGCCTCGCGCTGGTGGCGCCGCGGGTCGGCGTCGGCGGCCGTTTCGTCCATTATGTCGTGGCCAGCAACTGGGCCTCGGCAATCATCGCCTGGATGATGCTGCCATCGGCGTTGATCCGGCTTTTCCTGACGTCGGCCAACGAAGTCTCCGGACTCGTGTCGCTGCTGTTGTTCGCGCTGTCGATGGTCTTGACCTGGCGGATGACCAACGTTGCGATCGGCAGGGGTGCGGCCGTCGGCAGCGCCGTTTTTGCCGGCATGTTCGTGGCCTCGCTGATCGTCCTGTTCGGACTGCAGGCGCTGCTCGGGATCAGCGTTCCGGATCAGCCAGGCGTCGGATAGTCGACGCCGACGAGAAACAGCCCGTCGGGCGGCGCCACCTGACCGCAGGCCGCACGGTCGCGCGCCTCAAGCGCCGCCTTGAGGTCGGCAACAGTCCAGCCGCCTTCGCCGACGCGTTTGAGCGAGCCGACCATAGAGCGCACCTGGTTGTGCAGGAATGAGCGCGCCGAAGCGCGGACCTCAATGAAATCGCCCGCCCGGCTGACATCCAGCCGGTCGAGCGTGCGGACCGGGCTGGAGGCTTGGCACTGGGTCGAGCGGAAGGTGGTGAAATCATGCCGGCCAAGCAGCACCTTTGCCGCTTCGTGCATGGCCCCGGCATCGAGCTGCTTCGGTACCCACCAGATCTTGCCCTTGTCGAGCGCCGCCGGCGCGCGGCGATTGACGATGCGGTAGAGGTAATGGCGGCCGATCGCCGAGAAACGCGCATCGAAGCCATCCGGCACGACGGCGGCCTTCAGGATGGCGATGCGCGCCTTGGCCGCCTGCAGATGCGCGTTGACGGCGTCGCGCACCTTGTCGCCGGGCCATGCCTTGATCAGATCGACATGCGCCACCTGAGCGGTCGCATGGACGCCAGCATCGGTGCGGCCGGCGGCGCGCAGCGAAACCTGCTCACCACAGAACTTCTCGATCGCCTGCTCGATCGCCTGCTGCACCGATGGCTGGTTGGCCTGGCGCTGCCAGCCGGCGAAGAGACTGCCGTCATATTCGATGTCGAGGCGAAAACGCGGCATTCCCGGATCGAGGCGAAATCAGGCGGCGAGGGCTGAGCCGAAGGCCGAGGCGTAGACCAGCCTGCCGGTCTCCGGCGCCTCGCCCCAGGCAAGCGCCTGCAGGGCTTCGCTTTGATAGTCGCTCTCGAATTTTGCGGCACGGGCGCGGCTGTAGCCGAAACGGCCATAGTAAGCCGGATCGCCGAGCACCACGGCGAGCGTCTCGCCAGCAGCCTTCAGGCGGATATGCGCCTCGCGGACCAGCGCACCGCCGATGCCGGTGCCGTGGAACGACGGCTCGACCGCCAAAGGAGCCAAAGCCACCGCCGGGAAGCTCTTGCCGCCATTCTGCACGAAAAGCCGTGAAAACAGGATATGCCCGACCACTTGCCCGTCTTCGTCCGCCACCAGTTCGACGACGGCATCACCGCCGCTGACCAGCGCGTCGACCAGTCCGGCCTCCGTCTGCTGGCCGAATGCGTGTTCTTCGACAAGGCGGATCGCCTCGCGGTCCCGCGGCGTCGCCGCGCGTATGGACATCATGCTCATGACAATTTCATTCCTTTTTCGAGCTTGGCCCCGCGCAGAAACTCCTGCGCGGCTATGGGCCTTGCGCCCGCACGTTGAACTTCGACCAGCCTGATCGCGCCTGACCCGCAGGCGACCGTCAGCCGGTCATCGAGAATTCCTCCCGGTTCGCCGGCGCCTTGCGAGAGCGTCGAGCGAAGCAGTTTCAGCCGTTCTACACGGCCGCCGATTTCGGCCTCGCACCATGCACCGGGAAAGGGCGACAGGCCGCGAATCTGGTTGTGCACGTCGCCAGCAGGTCGCAGCCAGGCTATGCGAGTCTCCGATTTATCGATTTTCTTGGCGTAGGTCACCCCCACCTCCGCCTGTGTGGTAAATGTCAGCGTATTCCGCTCCAGCCGCTCGAGCGCTTGCACCATCAGCGCAGCACTGAGGACCATCAGCCGGTCGTGCAGATCGCCGGCCGTCATGTCGGGTCCAATGGGACATTTTTCAACCATTGCCACCGGCCCGGTGTCGAGGCCTTCGTCCATCCGCATCACCATCATGCCCGTTTCGGTATCGCCGGCCATGATGGCGCGCTGGATAGGGGCAGCGCCGCGCCAGCGCGGCAATAGCGATGCGTGACCGTTGAGGCAACCGAGCCGCGGCGCCTCGAGAATGGGTTTGGGCAGAAGCAGCCCGTAGGCGACGACCACGGCGACGTCGGCACCCAAGGCGCGGAACGCCTCCTGCTCCGCCTCGCTCTTCAGCGACACCGGCGACCGCACCTCGACGCCCAGCCGCTCCGCCTCACGCTGCACCGGCGACGGCGTCAGTTCGAGCCCGCGCCGGCCGCCGGCGCGCGGCGGCTGCGTGTAGACGGCCGTCAACCCGTGCCCGGCCCCGGCAATCGCCCGCAGCGTCGGCACGGAGAATTCAGGCGTACCCATGAAGATGACACGCAGGGGCATTTCGTCGACGCCTACCCCACCATCTTGCCCGGCGCCTTGTCCCTGGCGAGCTTCTTGAATTTCTTGACCACCATGTCGCGCTTCAGCTTGGAGATGTGATCGATGAACAGCACGCCGTTGAGGTGGTCGATTTCATGCTGCAGGCAGGTCGCCATCAGCCCCTCGGCCTCGATCTCCTGCAGCTTGCCGTCGCGGTCGAGAAACTTCACCCGCACCGCCGCCGGACGCTCGACCTCGGCATAGTAATCCGGGATCGACAGGCAGCCTTCCTCATAGACCGAACGCTGGTCGGAGCTTTCGAGGATTTCGGGATTGATGAAGACGTGCGGTGCCGGCGTCTCGTCCTCTTTGGCCAGGTCGATCACCAGCATGCGCAAGGGTTCGCCGACCTGGATCGCTGCGAGGCCGATGCCGGGCGCGTCATACATAGTGTCCAGCATGTCGCCGGCCAGTTTGCGCAAATCGCCATCGACACGCTCGACCGGTTTTGAAACCTGGCGCAGGACGGGATCGGGGAGGATGATAAGCGGCTTGATCGACATGGCGTCTCACCTAAGACCTCGCAGGAAAAGCGTCAACCGGGACGGCTTCGGGTCGTTCACGTTTTGATCTGTGCCGGCAGACCGAATCATCTATGCTGTCGGCATGAACGATCTGGCCACCATCCTGTCCGAACCTGTCGCCCGCCTCGGCGCCACCACGCTCACGCTCGGCCAAGCCCTGGGTTTCGGCGCAATGCTGTTCCTTGGACTGTTCGTGGCGCTCGTCGTTGCGCTCTGGCGATCGGCCAAGGCGCGTGCAGTGGCGGCCGCCGAAGCCGCCGACCACGCCCGTGACGCCGAGGTGCGGATGGCCGGCATCTTGGCAAGCCAGGCGGAAATGCAAGGCCGCATGGGCGCCATCGCCGAAGTGTTCGGGGCGCGCCAGGCGGAACTGACCCAGTCGATCGGCCAGCGCCTCGATGCCATGACCGGCCGCCTGGGCCAGACCATGACCGAGCAGACGAGATCGACGCATGAGAGCCTCGCCAAGCTGCAGGAACGGCTGGCGGTTATCGATATCGCGCAAGGCAATATCCAGTCGCTGGCCGGCCAGGTCGTGCAATTGCAGGCGATCCTTTCCAACAAGCAGACGCGCGGCGCCTTCGGCCAGTCGCGCATGGAGGCCATCGTCGCCGACGGATTGCCGCACGGCGCCTATGAATTCCAGGCGACCTTGTCGAATGGCAGCCGGCCCGACTGCCTGGTGAAGATGCCGAACGGCGCGCCGTCACTTGCCATCGACGCAAAGTTTCCGCTCGAGGCGTGGAATGCCATCCGTGCCGCCGAAGGCGCCGACCTGCAGAAGTCGGCAGCACAGGCTTTCCGCCGCGACATCGAGGTGCATGTCCGCGATATTTCCGAAAAATACCTGATCCAGGGCGAGACGCAGGACACCGCCTTCATGTTCGTGCCCTCGGAATCGGTGTTCGCCGAAATCCATGAGAATTTCGAGGCCGTTGTCCAAAAGGCGCATCGATCGCGGATCGTCATCGTCTCGCCATCGCTTTTGATGCTGTCGATTCAGGTCATCCAGGCAATCCTCAAGGATGCCCGCATGCGCGAGCAGGCGCACCTGATCCAGGGCGAGGTCATCCGGCTAATGGAAGACGTCTCCCGGCTCGACGAGCGGGTGCGCAAATTGCAGACGCATTTCGGTCAATCGGCCAAGGATATCGACGACATCCTGGTCTCGACATCGAAGGTGACCCGGCGCGGACAAAAGATCGAGGCGCTGGAGTTTGGCGTGCAGCCGGCGGAGGATACCGCTGGTTCGAATGGCAGCGGAGCAAAAGCGGAAAGCAGCCCGCGCGTCGCTGATTCGAAAACCGGGCAGTTGAGGCTAAGGGTCGTCGAAGGCGACGATTGAGAGCTACGCCGGAACCGGAGGCTTCACCCGGATCTGGCGCTACTGCTCCTCGATGATGGTCGTGCCTTCGAATTCCGGCAGCCAATGCAGCGCCGAGCGGTGCCAGATCTGCTTTTTCGGCACCAGTTGCTCGCGTTGCCGTGCCGTGCCGACCCTGATGCCGTAAACCTTCGGTCCCTCGCCCGCCGACGTGGCGTAGAGATGCGAGCCACACTCACCGCAAAACGCCTGGGCGCGCTTGGCGCCGCTCGAACCGGTCTTGATGTAGATTTTCGGCTTGCCCTTGGTGATCCTGTAATTGTCCTGGGACGCCGGCACGGTGACGCGAAAGGCCGTTCCGGTTAGCTTCTGACAATCGATGCAGTGACAAATGGTGGTCTTTTCCGGATCGACCTCGGCCTCGTAAGTGATGGCGCCGCAATGACACCCGCCGTCGATTTTCATCTTCGTTCCTCCCGAGCTTTTGCCTGCGATCATAACCGGGACTGTCCGATGGCGCATCGATTTCCTCAAGCCATTTTCCTTAGGCCGGTTCTTGTCCGGATGCCCCCGCCAAGGCCTTGCTCCGGCGTTCCCAGGTGCCGGTGGTCTGAGGCTTGACGAACAGCCGCGTCACCTCCGGCATCTCCGCTTTCAGCCGCGTCTCGAGGCGTTCGACGCAGGTCTCTATCTCGGGCGCCGACAAGTGGTCCTCGAACTCGATGCTCAGAGCGGCGACGATCTCCTGCGGACCCATATGCAGCGTCAGCGCGCCATTCGCCCGCTGCACCGCCGGGTCCTGCTGGACGATGTCCAATACTTTCATTTGCACCTCGGGCGAAGCCGGCTCGCCGAGCAGCAGGCTTTTGCTTTCGCGCGCCAGGAAGATCGCGGTTGCGCCCAGGATCAGCGCGATGCCGATCGACGCGGCGCCGTCGAGCTTCGGCATGTCCAGCAGTTCCGCCGCCGATATGCCGGCGAAGGCGACAACGAGGCCGAGAAGTGCCGCGCTGTCCTCGAAGAGTACGGTGTAGACGCTCGGATCCTTGCTGAGCTGCACCGCCTCGAGCCAGCCGTGGCTGCCTTTTTGATGGCGGAACTCCTTCAGCGCCACCAGCCAAGAGGTGCCTTCGAAGAGGAAGGAAAGGCCAAGGACAGCGTAGTTCACCTTGGCGTTGGCAATCGGCTCCGGCGTCATGATGTGCGTCACGCCTTCGTAGAACGATATGCCGGCGCCCAGTGCAAAGACGAGGAGCGCAACGATGAAGCTCCAGAAGTACAGCTCGCGGCCATGGCCGAGCGGATGCGTACGGTCGGCCGGGCGCGCGGCACGGTGCATGCCGTAAAGCAGCAGGCTGCCATTGCCGGTATCGACGAGCGAGTGGACGCCTTCCGAGAGCATTGCCGAGCTGCCCGTGAACAAGGCAGCGGCGAATTTGGTCAGTGCGATCGCAAGATTTCCGGCGAGCGCCGCATAGATCACTTTTTTCGACCCGCCATGCGCCGCCACGGTGTGCTGCCTTGGTTGATGCACCGAGATTGGCGGAGCGTCCGCCCACGCTCCACAGCTCTCACAACGCCTGAAGCGCCGAGTTGTTCACAAGGTCAGTTGTCCAAAAGGCCGGCGCGGGGCTATTCGACGACCTCGTCCGTCCAGACCTTGAAGCCAGCCAGCGCGCCCGGCCCGAAAATGTGGGTCAGCGGCACATCGGCGGCATCGCGTCCGGAGGCAATCAGGATGCGGCCGATGCGCGGCGCGTTGTTGCGCGGGTCGAACGCGTGCCAGCGGCCGCCGAGATAGACCTCCATCCAGGCGGCGAAATCCATGTCCGACCACGGCTTTGGCAGGCCGATGTCACTGATATAGCCGGTGCAGTAGCGGGTTGGAATATTCAGGGCGCGGCAGAAGGCAACAGCGAGGTGAGCAAAGTCGCGGCACACACCACTCTGCTCGCGATAGGCCTCGGCGGCGGTGCGCGTCGGCCGTGCATTGAAATAGTTGAAGACGATGTGGTTATGGACGAAGTCGCAGACCGCCTGAACGCGCGGAATGCCGAGCGGGGTGCTGCCGAACAGCCGCCACGCTTCGTTCGACAGCACGTCGCTCTCGCAATAACGGCTGGGCAGCAGGAACAGCAGCGTCTCCGACGGCAGATCGCGCACCTCGTGCTGCCACGCCGTCAGCTCACGCGTCTCGAAGGAGCCGGGGTCGCGGATGACCGCGTCGGTGCCGAAGGCAAAGCGCCCGGCCGGCGCAACGAGACGGTTGCACCAATTGCCGAAACTGTCGCGGTAGCTCTCGATCGGCACCGGCGGGTTCGACGTCAGGAAGTCCGGCCGCTCAAGATCGGATGCGCGCGAATAATGGACATTTAGCATCGCGATCAGCGGTGTTTCCTGCGGGAAGTCGAAGCTCATCTGGCAACCGATGTGGATCCGCATTGTCGTCCTGACCGGCCTGCCTGATCATCAGCCGGCGAAACGCGAGGGCTGATGCTGCAGTGCGAAGAAGACCATGGCACGGACCACTGCGGTTTACGAGGGAATTAGAAACCGGTTGACAGCCATCGGCCAGGGCGACTGCCCGGCAGCGGCCTCTTGCAGTCGAGCGTTTTCTCTTGTTTCACTTCGCCAGACATCAACTGGAGGAACGAATCATGGCTAAGGGTGCGATGAAGGCAGGCAAGGAAGCCCGCAAGCCGAAGAAGGACGCGAAGAAACCCGCTCCGGCGCCGGCCCTGAAGGCACCGCCGGTGAAGGCGATGAAGCTGAAGGACAAGTAGGGCCGCAGCTACCGTTTCGGCTTATTTCGACCGGCCGCAAACGCGGCCGGTATGATTGTTCATTAAGCTCACGCGCATCCCCTATGGATGCGGCGAAGGCAATTTTTGCGCTTTTCAAGAAATCGGCCGGATGCCATCGAAACGGAGCGTTCCGATGTCGTGGATTTTCCTGTTGTTCGCCGGACTGTTCGAGATCGGCTGGGCGATCGGCCTTAAATACACCGACGGATTCTCGAAGCCGCTGCCGACCGTCCTGACGATAGCCTCGATGATCGTCAGCCTGACCTTGCTCGGCCTGGCGCTGAAGGCGTTGCCGGTCGGCACCGCTTACGCGGTGTGGACCGGCAACGGCACCTTCGGCACGGCGCTGTTGGGGGATATGGCTGCTCGGCGAGCCAGCGACGGCGATCAGGCTGGCCTGCATCGCGCTAATCGTCTGCGGCATCATGGGACTGAAGCTCGCGGCTTAGCCGATTCTGACAGACGAACGCGTTCGGGGCCGCTGCAAGGCGGCCCTGATTCTTGAATTCGGCTGATCAGTGCCGGAAGGCGCTATCGCGCGGAGAAGCCGGGCGGCGTCCTGCCGGTGCGCTGCTTGCGCGCGGCATAGCGTGCGTCACGCTTGGCCTTGCGTTCGGCCTCGTCGGCAAGAAAACGGGCGATGCGCTCGTTCTCTTCAGCTTCCCGGATCTTCGCTTCGGCCTGTGCGGCTTCTTCCGCGGCGATGCGTGCCGCTTCGGCAGCTGCCTCGCGCTCGGCCTTTTCGGCCGCTTCGCGCGCCAGCTTTTCCTGCTTCAGCCTGGCCTTTTCGGCCTCGCGTATCGCGCGGGCCTCGAGGATCGCCTTGCGCTCGGCCTGTCGTGCCAGCACCGCTGGATCATCTGCCGCCGGCTTTGCCTTGAAGCGCTCCAGAAGCGCCTTCTTTGCCTCGTTTGCGGCATTGCGCCGCTCGAAAACGTCTTTTTCCCTATAGATAGCCAAGTCCACTTCCCTGAAGTCAATTTGCGAGGCTTACATACGCGCGAAAACCGAGAGTTCAAGCGCCAAAACGGTATGCCAGCCATGAAATTCTGATCTGTTGCAGCCGGGAGACGCCATTTCGATTGAATTCGGCTGAAAGGCACCCGCACTGTTCACCATCCAGGCATCTGGCGGGGCGGCGGACTGATCGCTACGTGTAGCGCCAAGACAAAACGCTGAGATGACACACTATGGAACTCGGTCTCTACACCTTCGCCGACGTCAGCCCGGAACCAGGTCCCGGTGCGATCGGTGCGCATGAGCGGTTGCGCAACCTGATCGAGGAGATCGAGCTCGCCGACCAGGTCGGGCTGGACGTCTTTGGTCTCGGCGAGCACCACCGTCCCGACTATGCTGCCTCGGCTCCGGTGGTGGCGCTGGCGGCGGCGGCCGAACGGACCAAGCGCATAAGGCTGACCAGCGCTGTCACCGTGCTGTCCTCCGACGATCCGGTGCGCGTCTTCCAGCAGTTTGCCACCCTCGATCTTCTGTCCGGCGGCCGTGCCGAGATCATGGCCGGGCGCGGCTCGTTCATCGAGTCCTTTCCGCTGTTCGGCTACAATCTCGAAGATTATGACGAGCTCTTCGCCGAGAAGCTCGACCTGCTGCTCGCCATCCGCGATCATGTCAAGGTGACCTGGTCGGGCAGTCTGCGCGCGCCGATCAACGACCGCGGCGTCTACCCGCGGCCCTTGCAGGACAAATTGCCGATCTGGATCGCCGTCGGTGGAACACCGCAATCCGTCGCCCGCGCCGGCGTGCTCGGGTTGCCGCTGGCACTGGCGATCATCGGTGGCGAGCCGGCGCGGTTCGCACCGCTGTTCGACATCTACAGGGATGCAGCCAGGCGCGCCGGCAACGATCCGGCAAGCCTTGCCACCAGTCTCAACGTCCACGGCTTCATTGCCGACACCACGGACCAGGCAGCCGACGATTTTTACGCGCCGCAGGCCGAGGTGATGAACCGCATCGGCCGCGAGCGCGGCTGGGGGCCGACATCGCGGGCGCATTTCGACCAATCGCGCCGCCCAAACGGCGCGCTGTTCGTCGGCAATCCAGAACAGGTGGCCGAGAAGATCATTGCCCAGCACAGAATATTCGGCAACGACCGCTTCCTGCTGCAAATGGCGATCGGCACCATGCCGCACGCCAAGGTGATGAAGGCCATCGAACTCTACGGCACCAAAGTGGCGCCGATCGTGCGCCGGGAAACTGCGAAGGCCGTTCCCGCCGTGGCGGCGCCGGTTGCCTGATTCCCGGTCACCTGATTCATTGCCAAGGCCGCGAGGCGGCCTTGCCGGTGACGCCAGCTAACGGAACCTTGAAGCGACAGAGGCGTTTTCGCCAACGGTCTGCACCAATCGCGGTGTGCCGCCGAGGGTCAGAATGAAAGCCGAACCCGACGCTTCGGGCGCAAGCGCTGCCGAAAGCCCGGATCCGCGCGTCGAGGCGCGGGCGGATGCGCATCTGATGCGTTCGCTGCTCGTCGGCATCTTCATTCTCATGGCGATCTACGCGCTTTACTTCGCGCGCGCCTTCTTCATGCCGGTCATTCTGGCTTTCCTGCTGGCGCTGACGCTGACGCCGATCGTTCGCTTCCTGCGCAAGCATGGCATGCCCGATGTCATTTCAGCGACACTGTTGGTGCTGCTTTCGTTCTGCCTCGTCGCCGTCGCGGGATATCTGCTCAGCGGCCCGGTCATCGACCTCATCAACAACACCTCGACGATCGGCCAGCAGCTTACCGAACGTCTGGCACAACTGCGCCGTCCGTTCGAACGGATCGTGGAGATTTCGCGCCAGATCGAGGGCCTGACACAGACATCCCAGGAGCCGGGCGTTCAGAGGGTAGCGATGGCGCCATCCGGTATTCTCTCGCAGGCGGCCGGCAATGTGCTGTCGGCTGGCGTCAGCGTTACCATCGTCTTCGTCCTGTCGCTGTTCCTGCTCGCCTCGGGCACGATGTTCTATGAAAAGATCGTCCAGTCCTTCCCCAGTCTCAGCGAAAAGAAGCGGGCGCTGCGCGTCGTCTACGACGTCGAACGTGAAATCTCGCATTATCTGCTTACCGTCACGGTCATCAATACATGTCTCGGCATTGTCATCGGGCTCGGCCTTTGGGCGCTCGGCGTGCCCAACGCGCAGGTCTGGGGCGCGGCAGCGGCTCTGCTCAATTTCCTGCCTTATATCGGGGCGCTGACCACCATCACGCTGGTCACGATCATCGCGCTGATCAGCTTCGACACGATTTCCTATGCGCTGCTGGCACCGGCCTTCGTCCTTATGTGCGATGTCGTCGAAGGCCAGTTCGTGACGCCGACGGTGGTCGGCCGCCGTCTCGAGATCAACGCAGTGGCGATCCTCATCGCCATCGCCTTCTGGTCGTGGCTGTGGGGTTTCGTCGGCGCGTTGCTGGCGGTGCCGCTGCTGGTCGTCATCAAGGTGTTCTGCGATCATTTCGACGGCCTCAGTCATGTCGGCAATTTCCTCGCGGCGCAGCATACGGCGGTGATCGAGGACGAAGAAATTCACGAGGCGAAAAAGTAGCGGCGTAAAAGGCTAAGCGCGTCATTGATTAGTGTGCAGATCAACGACCTTGCATCGGTCGCACGTCCGTTGTGCCGCAGTGCTCAATCAACATTTTGAATTTGCCGCCTCGGCAACGGCTTCCTACATCCGTTCGGCCCACAGGAAACCCGCGCCGATGACCGCTCTTTCCGTTCTCGACCTGTCGCCGATCGTCGAAGGCAGCAACGCTTCGCAGTCACTCGCCAATTCGCTCGATCTCGCCCGCCATGCCGAGCGGCTGGGTTACCGGCGCTATTGGCTGGCAGAGCATCACAATATGCCGGGCATCGCCAGCGCCGCCACCTCGGTGGTCATCGCCCATGTGGCCGGCGGCACCAACACGATACGCGTCGGCGCTGGCGGCATCATGCTGCCCAATCATTCGCCGCTGGTCATCGCCGAGCAATTCGGCACGCTCAATGCTCTGCATCCTGGTCGCATCGATCTCGGCCTCGGGCGGGCGCCCGGCACCGACATGGCCACGGCACGGGCGCTGCGCCGCAACCTCGACGCTGGCGCCGACAATTTCCCGCAGGACGTCGTCGAGCTGATCGGTTACTTCCAGCCGGCCGAAGACGGCCAACGCATCCGCGCGGTGCCCGGCGAAGGCGAAAAGGTGCCGATCTGGATTCTCGGCTCCAGCCTCTACGGCGCGCAGCTTGCCGCCATGCTCGGCCTGCCCTACGCCTTTGCTTCGCATTTTGCACCGGCCGAGCTCGATCATGCGCTGGAGATCTACCGCTCGCGTTTCCAGCCTTCGGAGCAGCTCGACAAGCCTTATGTGATGCTCGGCCTCAACGTCTTGGCCGCTTCTTCCGATGCCGAGGCGCGGCTGCTGTTCACCTCGCTGCAGCAGGCCTTCGTCAATCTGCGCACCGGCCGGCCCGGCCGATTGCCGCCGCCGGTCGAAGGATATGAGCGCGACCTCGATCCAATGGCCAAGACCATGCTCGGCCAAGCGCTTTCCTGCGCCGTCGTCGGCTCTCCCGAAACGGTCAGGCAAGGCATCGAGGCCTTCGTGCGCCGCACCGGCGCCGACGAGCTGATGGTCACAGCGCAGATTTTCGACCATGCGGCGCGGGTGCGCTCGTTCGAGATCCTGGCCGACGCTCACAAATCGCTGTCGGAAGCTGCCTGAGAGTTGGTTCGCCACTTGCCACTGTTGCGGGCAAGGCCGGCCTTAGGCAGGGAACATCGCGAACCGGTGTGCGAAGACATAGCGAACATTTCCCGCGTTTTACGCGGAGGTTTTCGATCCGTCATGCTCGTCCGTTTGCGGGAAACGCGGCGTCCACTAAACGACGATCACCTTGGTGCCGATTGTGGCGCGGTCATAGAGATCGATGATGTCCTGGTTCATGAGGCGAATGCAGCCCGCCGACACAGCTTTGCCGATGGACCACCATTCAGGGCTACCGTGCAGGCGATATCCAGTGTCACCTTTCTCGTTGAAAAGATAGAGCGCCCGCGCCCCAAGCGGGTTCATGAGTCCGCCCTCCATATGGGCCGGTATAATGCGGCCTCGCTTCTGCTCGCGCACGATCATCGCAGACGGCGCGCTCCAATCCGGCCATTCGCGCTTCCTCGCAACGTGAGCAGTGCCATGCCACTCGAAGCCCGCCTTGCCAACGCCGATTCCGTAGCGCAGCGCCTGACCGTCTCCCAACACGTAGTAGAGGAACTTCGCTCCTGTATCGACAATGATGGTGCCCGGCGCCTCTTCAGTCGCATAAGGTACTGTCTGCCGATGGAACTTTGGGTCAACCTTGTAGATCGGAACCGGCGGAACGCGAAAACCGGCGTCGGTGAGGCCGCCATAGGCCGAGGGGAAAGTCTTTAATGCGCCGCCGGTGGTGCAGCCGAAGAATACGGCCATCCCAGCAAGAACCAACCCGATTAGGATCGATTTCACGCGCATGACTCAAGCCGGCGCCCGTGTGAACGATCATCCGCATCTCGTCATATTCCTAATCCGACATGCTTCGATTGCCAAGATTTTCCTGACTGTCGGCTGGCTGATCGTTGGCCACTTGGCTCGATCGGCGCCGCCTCCTTCAATTCCTCGGTTTTCGAACGACGAACGCCCGTAGTGGCTGCGAAGGCCCGGGTCGGCAGGACAGAGGGAGCGCTGGTCCGTCCGGCATTGCAAAGTTTCTGAACGGAGCCCTACGCGCTGACGCTCTGCGCAGTCGCACCTAGCGGACGGCATGAATTGCGGATCATCAGGCGTCCCTTGAGCGTCAGCTTGCGCGGCGGCGCATCCCTGTTTCCGGCGAGCCGGTCGAGCAGCAGATTGGCCGCCTGTTCGCCAATCGCCTGCACCGGCTGTGCGACCGTGGTCAATTGCGGCCGGAACACATCCGACCACGGAAAGTCGTCGAAGCAGGCGACCGAAATATCCTCCGGACAGGACAGGCCGATATCGCGAATGGCCTTCATCGTGCCGATCACCATCGGGTTGTTGGCCGAAAAGATGGCGCTCGGCCGGTCGTGCAGCGAAAGCAGCTGCATGGTGGCGTTGTAGCCGTCGACTTCATGGAAGTTGCCGAAGCGGACGAGCTCGGGTTCGGCCGGCAGGCCGGCGGCCTGGAGGGCCTCGCGGTATCCCGCCATGCGGTCATGCATCGGCGAGATATCGAACGAGCCGGAGATGTAGCCGATGCGCCGATGGCCGAGATCGATCAGGTAGGTGATGGCGTCGAACACCGCGCGCTGATTGTCGAGAACGACGGCATCGGTATCGACACCCTGGCAAACACGGTCGAGCAGCACGACCGGCACGTTGGCGTCGTCGACAATCCGTTTGAGGATCGCGCCGTCGCCGACACGCGCGACGATCAGTCCGTCGACCATGCGGTCGAGCAGCAGTCTGATCTGGTCGTCCTGCGTGTTCAGGTGCTCGTCGGTGCAGCACAGCATGACGGCGTAGCCGGCCCTGTCGAAAGCCTGCTGGATGACCGAAACCACGTCGGTGAAGAACGGGTTGGTGATGTGTGGGACGGTGAGCCCGATGGTGCGTGTGGTGCCCATCTTCAGGCTGCGGGCAATGGCGTTGCGCTTGTAGCCGATGTCGCGGATCGCCTGTTCGATGCGCTGGCTGAGCTCGGGGCTGACGGTCGCGGTGCCGTTGATCAGCGCCGACACGGTGGCCACGGAAACACGCGCGGCCTCGGCCACGTGAAGCATGGTCGGAGCAGTGAATTTGCGCTGCTTTTTTCGTCCTGACGCTGTCATTTTCGAAACGTTTCACCACTCCACGGTAGCAATACGTACGGAATCTTATGATTTTGCGCAAGAATTGAAATGGAACAATCTCAGGCTCCAGATATTGCCTTGACATGATCGAAACGTTTAGATTAGCGTTTGAGGTGTTCGGTGACGACGGAGGGAGGCCGTCCTTATCATGCAGCACGGCAATTCCATCCCTGCGCAAGGCGTTGTGGCGGACGGCTCGGCGATCGTGCTGAGCGCCGAGCACATCTCCAAGTCCTTCGGCGGTATCGCCGCGCTTGTCGATGTCGGCTTCGAACTGCGGCGCGGCGAGGTCCATGCGCTGATGGGCGAGAACGGCGCCGGCAAGTCGACGCTGATGAAGATCCTGTCCGGCGTCTATACGGACTATAACGGAACGGTCAGTATCGATGGCCATCCGGTGCGCTTTGCCGGCGTCCGCGAAGCCGAGCGCGCCGGCATCGCCATCATCCACCAGGAGCTGAACCTCGTTCCCGAACTTAGCGTCGCCGACAATATCTTTCTCGGCCGCGAGAAGCTGATCGCCGGGCTGATCGTCGACCGCAAGGCGAGCAGCCGCGCTGCCGGCGCGCTCTTGCAAAGGCTCGGCATCGAGCTCGACCCGGATGCGCGCGTCGGTGCCTTGCGCGTCGGCGAACAGCAGCTGGTCGAGATCGCCAAGGCGCTGTCGATGTCGGCGCGCATTCTGATCATGGACGAGCCGACCTCGGCGCTTTCGCCGGCCGAATGCCAGCGGCTGTTCCGCATCATCCGCCAGCTCGCCGACAGCGGCGTGGCGATCGTCTACATTTCGCACCGCATCGACGAGGTCATGCATCTGGCCAGCCGCGTCACCGTGTTTCGCGATGGACGCCACGTCCTGACGCGGGTGATGGACAAGCTCGACGAAGACGCCATAATTTCGGCGATGGTCGGGCGAAACCTGCTTGCTTCCTCCCAGGAGCACCGCATCCCCGGTGGCAACACGGTCCTGTCCGTAAGCGAGCTGTCGTTGTCGAAGCCCAATCGCCATGGTTGGCGCACCGTGCTCGACGGCGTCAGCTTCGATCTTGCCGCAGGAGAAATCCTCGGTATCGGCGGGCTGCTGGGCTCGGGCCGTACCGAAATCCTGGAAACCATCTTCGGGTCCAGCGGCGGACGTGCCGGCGGTGAGATCAGGCTCGATGGCGAGGCAGTAGAAATCCGTTCGCCGCGCGATGCGCGCCGGCTCGGCATCGCCCTGGTCACGGAAGACCGCAAGACGCAAGGCCTGCATCTCGAGGCCTCGATCACCGACAATGTCGCGCTGCCGCTGGTCGGCGCGCTGGCGCGGTTCGGCGTGCGCTCGCTGGCCGGTGAGCAAGGGCTGGCACGGGACGCCGTCAAGGCGCTCGGCATTCGCTGCGAGACCGTCGAGCAGCCGGCCGGCACGCTGTCCGGCGGCAACCAGCAGAAGGTCGTCATCGGCAAATGGCTAGCGACGAGGCCGCGGGTGCTGCTGCTCGACGAGCCGACACGCGGCATCGATGTCGGTGCCAAGCGGGAAATCTACGATCTCATCTTCAAGCTGGCGCGAGACGGGCTGGCGATCGCCGTCATCAGCTCGGAATTGCCGGAACTGCTGCATCTTTCCGACCGTATCCTCGTCATGGCCGACGGCCGCCAGACGGGAATCCTGTCCCGCGCGCAAGCCAGCGAGGAGGCCATCATGCGGCTTGCGGCGCCGCGACGGACGATGACGAGGCCTGCCGCATGAGCATTTTGCATATCCTGTCCCGGACGAAGCTCTATTGGGGCCTGATCGCCATCTTCCTGATCGGCGTGCTCGGCTCGCCGATCAGCTCCAAGGGCAACAACATCTTCCTGTCCTACGGCAACCTGCTCGACGTGCTGCGCCAGGTGTCGACCACCGGGCTGATTGCCACCGGCATGACTGCGGTGATCATCACCGGCGGTATCGACCTTTCCGTCGGCTCGCTGATGGCTATCTGCACGGTCGTCTGTGCCATGCTGCTGACGGTCCCCGGCGTGACGCCGGCGGTGGTGCTGGGGGTGCCGACAGTTGCCCTGGCAGCCCTTTGCCTCGGCATTCTCGTCACTCGTTTCATCCTGCTGAACATCGAAAAATCCCGCGCCGGCGCGCAGGCCACGCACGACATCAGGTTGGACAGCGTTCGCGGGCTGGTGACACCCGGCATTGTCGGGGTGATCCTGTGCAGTCTGGTGCTGTGGTTCCTGCTGCCGCAGGTAGGCTCAAAATTCGGCGTGCTCGGCGTGCTGCTGGTGGCGCCTTGCGTCGGCCTGCTGTTCGGCGCGCTCAACGGCTTCATCATCGTCGCGGGGCGGCTGCAGCCCTTCATCGTGACGCTGGCGATGATGGTTACTGCGCTCGGCATCGCCCGGCTGACAGCCGGCCAGAACAATGCGGTGCTGCCGGTCTATACCGGCTCGAACGCCACGGCCGATTTCGAAATGCTGCGCTCGCTGGTATTCGGCGTGATCCCGATGCCGGGCCTCTTCTTCCTCGGCGCCATCCTGATCTACGGCGCCGTGCTGCGCTTCACCCCGTTCGGCCGCTATGTCTATGCAATCGGCGGCAATGAGGAGGCGGCGCGGCTGTCGGGCATCGCCGCAGGCCGCGTGAAGATCGCCACCTATGCCGTGTCAGGGCTGCTGGCCGGCATCGCGGCGGTGCTCTATGTCGCGCAGTACCGGCAAGGCAAGCCGGACGCCGGCGCCGGCCTGGAGCTCGACGCGATTGCCGCCGTGGTCATCGGCGGCACCAGCCTGATGGGCGGACGCGGCAGCCTCACCGGGACGTTCTGCGGCGTGCTGATCTTCGGGCTGCTCTCCAACATCCTGCAGCTGCACAACATCAATTCGAACCTTCAGCTGGTGCTGAAGGGGATGATCATCATCGGTACCGTGCTCGTACAGGAGCGCAATGCCGGTGATCTTCTCTTCTATCTGCGGCTGCCCGGTGGGCAAGCGCACAAGGAAACGGTCGCGGCAAAGCGGCCGTCGCAAGAGACCGCGTCTCTGAATATTGGAGGAAACAAGAAATGAAACGACGTGAATTGTTGAAGCTCGCCGGGCTGACAGCGGCACTCCTGACCACGACCGCCATGCTTGCCGGCGGCGCCCATGCGCAGGACAAGAAGTGGAAGATCGGCTTCTCGCAGGTGACGACCATCGAACCCTGGCGGGCTCAGTTCAACAAGGACATCCTGGCCGAAGCGGCCAAGCATCCGGAAGTCGAACTGATCATCACCGACGGCGAGGACAAGACCGAGAAGCAGGTGGCCGACGTCGAGAACCTGATCCGTCAGGAGGTCGATGCGCTCTTGGTATCGCCGAAGGAATCCGCCGGTCTGACCGGTGTCGTGCAGCAGGCGATCGATGCCAAGATCCCGGTCTTCGTGCTCGACCGCAACGTCGAAACCAATGACTACACGCAGTTCGTCGGTGGCGACAACAAGCTGATCGGCCGGGCTGCCGGTGAATATGCCGTCGAGCTGCTTGGCGGCAAGGGCAAGGCCGCCGGCAACGTCGTCGAGATCTGGGGCGGCATGGGCACCCAGCCGGCACACGATCGCCATGACGGCTTCCATGAATTCACCGACAAGGAGCCGGGCATAAAATACCTGCTCGACCAGCAGTCGGGCGACTGGAAGCAGGACCAGGCCTACAACATCATGGCGACCGCGTTGCGCAACAACGAGAAGATCGATCTCGTCTACGGCCATAATGATCCGATGGCCTATGGCGCCTATCTTGCCGCCAAGGACGTCGGACGTGAGAAGGACATCAAGTTCATCGGCATCGACGGCCTGCCCAATGAAGGCGTGCAGCTGGTCGCCAATGGCGAGCTGACGGCGACGTTCACTTATGTGACGCCGGGCGCCGAAGGGCTGCGGCAGGCGATCAAGTTCCTGAACGGGGAGAAGGTGGAAAAGACCATCACCCTGCCGACGCAGAAGATCACCAAGGAAAATGCCGCCCAGATCCTGAAGGACAACGGCCTCTGAGACGAGGCTTTCCTGCCGGGCGTTCAGCGCCCGGCAGGAACAACAATCAAACGCCGGCAGGCAGCAGATTAAGCCAGCTTGGCCAGCAGCTTCATGAAAATGGCCGCCTCCTTGGCGGAAAGCGGCGCCAGCGTTTCCTGCGTGATCTCGCGGGCAAGCGGGATCAGCCGCTCGATCGCGTCGCGCCCCTCGGCCGTCAGATTGACCAGCAGGCGCCGTTTGTCGACTTCGTGTTTGCTAAGTTCGACAAAGCCACGCGCTTTCAGCCGGTCGATGACGCCCTTCACGGTCGCCGCATCCATGGCGATCAGGCTGCCAAGCTGGTTCTGCGAGGTCTCGCCGACGTCGCGCAATTTGGCCAAAGCGGCAAATTGCGGCGGCGTCAGATCGGCGATGTGTGCGGCGAAGATCGAGACATGGCGCTGATGCGCCTTGCGCAGGATGAAGCCGACCTGCTCCTGCAAGCGATAGTCGTTCTCGTCAGGTTCCTCGGCCTCGACCAGCTTGAGCAGATTGTCTTCGGGGCTCACCGCAGCCCGTCCCATGCCTTGATATCCTTGGCCGCCAGCCCGCCCATGCGGTCGTGCACACGCGGGCCGCAGGTCATTGCGAGGCAGAACAGGATCTCGTCGGGACGCGGGCCATCGCTGATGCCGATTTCCATGGCATCGAAATGGCTGCGCACATAGGCGGCGTTGATGTGGCCGAGCGGCACATCGAGCCGCGCGCCGAAAGCGCCGACCTTCTTTGCCGACGGCACGATCGCCTTGGCGTCGCCGAGCCGTTCGCGCATGGCATAGCCGCCCGGCACATGCCACAGCGCGCCATGCTCCAGCTCGCCCGCCATGCCGACGATGGCGCCCTTGCCGTAACCGTCGATCTGTTTCACGTCGCCGCCCAATGCGGCAATAAGCCTGTCGGAGAGCAGCAGCCCGAGCGGCTTCAAATCCTCCATGGCGCTCTGCAGTTCCTCGACGTAACGGCCGGCGAACGGGTTCTTGACCACAGCCATGGCCGCCGCGCGGCGCCGCGGCACCTTCGCCACCGGCCCGCCCTCGTGAAAAATCTCTTCGGTCAGCACGGCGATCTTGCGGATCGGAAACTCAGGCATGAGCAATTTCCCTCTCTAAAGCTTTATTGGCGAGCCTCATCGGACCTGCGACGCGTGCCTGACCGCCGAGGAAAAGCGCCGCGGCGGCAATCAGGCCGCGCCGCCGAAACTCCTCGGCAACGGCAAATCCACCTTCCAGTGCAATAGCGATTTCAGCGGCGGAAAGCGGCCCCACGCGCTGCGTCACCAAACGGTCGCCGAGATCGCTGTCAGGCGCGAGATCGCGCGCCCGTACGCGCCTAACGGCTGGATGACCGGGCAGGTCGACGGCGTTGGCGATCAAGGTCGCGGCGGCATCGGCTGCAGCACCCGTTCGCGCCAGCACCGTGACCGCGTCGGCGATGCCCAGCGAAAAGGAGCGGCCGCGCCAGCCGCTTGTCGCGACGCCGCGGATCCCGTCTTCGGCGCGGATCGTGAGACGATCTGCCAACCCATGACCTGTCCCGGCAATGGCAAGCGTGATCGACTGGCCGTGGCCGAGGTGGATCGCGCTGTCGCCGCCATTGTTGACATAGGCGCGCTCGAGCTGGCGGCCGGCAAGCAGTGAACCAAGCACTTCGTCGGCTACCGAGCCGGCGACGGCCGCCATCGGTGTTATGAATTGTTTCGCTAGCGGAACGACCGCCGCTTCCATGCGGCGCGCCGTCGGGCCAGCGAAAGGACGTGGCCGCGAGCTGGCCGGGCGCCGCAGTTCGGGCAACTCTTCGACCAGTTCAACCAGGATTGTCTGGAAGCGCGCCACCGCCTGGTGATATGCGGCGCTGCATTCACTCGCCTCGCCGAATGCCTCGACGATCAGGTCGATCGGCCCATGATTGAGGTGAACCCTCCGGCCGTCCTCGAGCCAATGCGCCTGCGGGCCGTTCATCGCCCGGCCCCGTTTGCGGCCGCGCGACGCAACTGAGCCAGCGGCGGCCAGGGATTGTCCGGGGGTGCGGCCGTGCCGCGGCGCGGATTGAGATATTCGCCGCCCTTGGCCAGGATATCGTCGACGCTGCGGATTTCGGCTTCGTAGCCGCCAAGCCTGACATAATCGTCGCGGCGCATGGTGAACTCGATCGGCGCCACCAGCGCCGGCGTCGGCACATAGCCGAAGGCGCCTTCCGGCACGCGGGTGACGTCGACCATCAGCGTGATGCCGCCGCCCGGCCAGACATAGACCGGCGCGCCGCCGACCGTCACATAGGTCTTGAGGCCCTGCACCGAGCGGGTCAGATTGACCGGGTTCTCGGTGACGCCGGCGCGCAGCGAGCCGCCGGCGCCGCCGACGAAAAGCACGGTGCAGAGCGCCGGCTCGCAATTGTCCTCGATCAGTTCGACCGACTTCCGCAGCCGCTCCGGGAACGGTTTCTGCACAGGCTTCAATTCGTCGTCGAGCTCGTAATAGGCGAATTGCTCGCCGGTGGTCGAGACCATCAGCAGCGACATGCCGGGGCGCGCACCCTTTTTGGCGTTCCATTCACCAAGGATCGACAGCGGGTCGGAAATACTGGTGCCGCCCCAGCCGAGGCCGGGCTCCGACACCTTGAAATAACGGCCCGGGGTCGAACGGCGGCCGATGATCTTGATGCCGGTGTCCTGCCAGCCAAGCACCTTGCCGGCCTGATGCTCGGAGACCACGCCGGTAATATGGTCGTCGACGACCACCACCTCGTCGACAAGGCCACGCCACTGGGTGGCGAACATGCCGATGGTGGCCGAACCACAGCCGACACGCATGCGCTGCTCGAGCTTGCCGTCGATGACCGGCGGCTTGCCGGCTTCGACGATGACGGTGGCGCCGCCGTCGATGACGAGCTCGACCGGTTTGCGGTTGCACAGGGCGAGCATGGCGTCACAGGTGGCGCGCCCTTCAGCCTTCGAGCCGCCGGTCAAATGATGTACGCCGCCCAGCGACAGCATCTGCGAGCCGTATTCGCCGGTGGTGACATGGCCGATCGCCTCGCCTTGGGCACGGACCGTCGCCGTTTCGGGGCCGATATGACGATCGGTGTCGATCTTCACCTTGACGCCGCAATAGGAGAAGATGCCCTCGGTGACGACGGTGACCAGATCGACGCCCTCGACCTCCTGGCTGACGATGAAAGGCGCCGGCTTGTAATCGGGATAGGTGGTGCCGGCGCCGATGGCGGTGACGAAGCGGCGGCCGGTGTTGACCAGTTCGCCGTCCCATGCCTCGCCTTCCTCGGCAAAGGGTACGATTGCGGCGCCGGTCTCGGCCGCGTGGTCGAGGATGGTCAGCGGATCCATCCGCACGATCCTGCCGCCAACATTGCCGTAGCGATCGCAGGCGCCGGTGCGGCCATCGGCGATGTAGCACATGACCGGACAGGCATCGCAGCGGATCTTCTCGGCCACCAGCTTCTCGCCGGGATCATGCGTCTCGAAGCGTTCGGCAAGCTCGCTCATCGGCGCGCCTCCTTGTCGCGGATGGCGGCGCGGATGCGGGTCGGCGTCGCCGGAATTTTGGTGACCAGCACACCTGTTGCATGGCGGATGGCGTTGAGGATCGCCGGCGCCGTCGGAATCAGAACATGCTCGCCCAAACCCTTGGCGCCGAAGGGTCCTTCCGGATCCGGAACTTCTATCAGGACGGTCTCGATCGGCGGCACGTCGCCGATCGTCGGGATCAGATAGTCGTGGAGGTTTTCGGTGCGGCCGGGGATATATTCTTCCATCAGCGCCATGCCGATGCCCTGGGCGATGCCACCCTCAATCTGGCCCTCGGCAAGCAAGGGATTGATGGCCTTGCCGACATCGTGGGCGGCGGTGATTTTTATCAGCTTCACGGTGCCGAGCTTGAGGTCGACCTCCAGTTCGGCGATCTGAGCGCCATAACCATAGACGGCGTAAGGCTTGCCCTGACCTTTTGCATCGAGCGGCTGTGTCGGCGGGTCGTAGCTTTCCTCGGCCCGGAAGACAAAACCTTCGACGTCTGCCTTCAGCGAGGAAAGATCGATGCGGCGCGTCGCTTCGCCTTCCCTAACGCTCAGGCTTGTGCCGTCCAGCGCAATCGCCGCCTTTTGCGAGACATTGGCAAAACGCAAGATCTCCTCGCGCAAGGCGCGGCCGGCCCTTTCGGCGGCCTTGCCGGTGACGAAAGTCTGGCGCGAGGCCGAGGTCTTGCCGGCGTCGGGCGTGATCGCCGTATCGGCGCCTTTCAGCCGCAACTTCTCCAATGGCAGACCCAACGCGTCGGCGCAGATCTGCGCGATGACGGTGTTGGAGCCTTGCCCGATATCGACCGCCCCCTGATGCAGGACGACTTCGCCCGATATCGAGATGCCGACCTTGATGGTCGACGGATTGGGCAGCGAGGTGTTGCCGCAGCCGTACCAGCAAGAAGCGATGCCGACGCCGCGTTTTTTGATGCTGCTACCGGCATTGAACGCTTCGGCATCGCGAACGGCACGTTGCCAATGTGAACGGAGGGCCTCCAGGCAGTCGGCGATGCCGACGCCCGACTCGAGCCGCTGCCCAGTAACTGTTTCGGATCCGTTCCGAAGGCAGTTCTTCAGGCGAAAGGCGAGCCGATCCATGCCGAGCTTGTCGGCCAGGTCGTCATAGAGGGTCTCCTGCATGATCGTCGCCTGCGGCACGCCGAAACCGCGAAAGGCGCCGGCAATCGGGCCATTGGTGTGGATGGCGCGGCCTTCGGCACGATAGTTCGGCGTCGCATAGGGGCCGGAGGCGTGCACCGGCACGCGGTTGGCGACCGTCGGCCCCCAGCTGGCATAGGCGCCGGTGTTGAAATCGCCGGCGAAGACCATGCCGGTGACGCGGCCGCCGGCATCGGCGCCGATGCTCGCTCTCATCAGAGCCGGATGGCGCTTGGTGGTCGAGATCATCGATTCGGTGCGGCTGTAGGCGAGCGCCGCCGGCCGGCCGGTCTTCATGGCGACGAGGCCGATGAGCGGTTGCAGCGAGACGTCGAGTTTGGAGCCGAAGCCGCCGCCGGTGGCGGTCGGCACGATGCGCACCTTTTCCGGGGCAAGGCCGAGCACTTTTGCCGTGTCGTCACGGTCCATATAGGGCGCCTGCGTGCAGGCGACGACCACCAGCGTGTCGCCGTCCATGAAGGCATAGCCGGCTTCCGGTTCGATATAGGCGTGCTCGACATAGGAGGTGTCGATGGCGCCGGAAACGACGAAAGCCGCACCGGCAAGCGCGGCTTCCGGGTCGCCACGCTCGACGAAGCCGGAGGTGAGCAGGTTCGAGGGCCGGTTTTCATGGACCAGTTGCGCACCGCCGGCCTGCGCTTCGCCAGTTTCCAGAAAATGCGGCAACTCGGTCCAACTGACAGGAAAATCGGCAAGGTCGAGATCGAGGATAGCCTCGCGTTCGCCGGCAACCAGCGCCACCGCCTCACCGCGAAAGCGCGAAACCCCTTCGGCCAGCGCCGGCTGGTCGGCGAAGGGCGCGATGACGCCGAAACAATTCTTTCCCGGAATGTCGGCGGCGGTGAAGACGCCGGCAATGCCGGGACGGGATTTCACCCAACTGCCGAGGTCGCCAAAAGTGAAAGCGGCACGATAATGCGGCGAGCGGACCACCAGCACCGACAACGCGTCGGCCGGGAATGAATCACCGCCGAATTTTTCGTCGCCGGTGACTTTCGGCAGGCCATCTACGCGGATCGGGGAGGAGCCGACGGCATGGCCAGAGGATGGCATGCGCGGATCGAGGCCGTCGGCGTGGCGCCAAGCGTCCATCACCGCGGTGACGATCTTGCGGTAGCCGGTACAGCGGCAGAGCACGCCGCCCAGTGCATCCTGCGTTTCGGCCTCGCTCGGGCAAGGCGTCCTGTCCAGGAGTGCCGTTGCCGCGACCAGCAGGCCGGGCGTGCAGGCGCCGCATTGCGCTGCGCCATGGCTGAGGAACGAAGCCTGCAGCGCCGACAACCGGCCATTGGCGAGGCCTTCGACTGTCGTCACCACGGTGCCGGAGGCGGAAGCCGCGGGCATCAAGCAGGCGCAGACCGGCTCGCCGTCGACCAGCACCGTGCAGGCGCCGCAATCGCCGGCATCACAGCCGATCTTGGTGCCGGTCAGCCGCAACTCGTCGCGCAGCACCGCAGACAGCCGCCGCACCGGCGGCACACAAACGCTGACGGCGGCGCCGTTGACTTCGAAGGCGATGTCGGCGCGCTCCATGCCCATCAGGCCGCCGCCCTTTCGTCGGGAACAGCGCCCATCGCACCAAGCACGGCGCGGGCGACGATCTCGCGCGCAGCGTCCAGCCGATATTCGGCGCTGCCGCGCACGTCGCCGATCGGCGACAGCTCGTCCATCGGTGCGGATTGGATCGCAGTGGCCAGCGCGTGGCCGACGGGCCGGCCGCGTAGCGCCGCCTCGACACCCGCCAGGCGCCTGGCGACAACCGAGCAGGAACCGACGGCGACGGCCGCGTTCCTGACCATACCATCTTCGACGGCCAGGCGTGCGGCGGCCATGGCGATGGAGATGACGAGATAACGCCGCGCGCCGAGTTTCACGAAGGCGGAGCTGCCGGCGGTCGCGGGTTTGGGAATGCGGATTGCCGTGACCATTTCGCCGGGCTGCAGTGCGGTGCGACGGTTGCCGAGGATGAATTCTGCAAGGGGCAGATGCCGGGTCGCCACAGCGGAACGCAGTTCGACTTCGGCATCGAGCACCAGCAGCGCCGGCACGCCGTCGGCGGCCGGCGAGGCGTTGCAGAGATTGCCGGCAATCGAGGCAACGTTCTGGATCTGCACCGAGCCGACTTCCCGCGCCGCCTGCTTCAGCGCGTCGAAAGCCGCCGGCAGAGGATGGCGGACGAGATCGGTCCAGGTGGTGCGCGCGCCGACGAGCCAATGGTTTTCGGCTTCGGCAATGCCGCGCAATGCCACCAGGCCATTGATATCGAGGACATTGTCGCGGAAAGGCTTGCTGCCCTGTGCCGGATAGAAGTCGGTGCCGCCGGCGAGGATGCGCCATTGCCCTTCGCCCAGCAACGCGAGGGCGTCGTCGACCGTGGTGGGTTTTGCGTAACGGATCACGCTTTGCCTTCCCAGAATGGGCTTCCCGAGAGGGGATTCTGCCGAAAGATTTTCCCGAGCATTCAAGGCAGGAAATTCATTCGTATGCAAATGATATCAAGCCGGCAGGAATTGTCAAAGCCAGAGTTTGCACGGCTGTTGGCCCCGGTGCACCCGGAACGCATTTGTTATGCCATGAGAGGTTGACGCAGCCGGCCATCTGGTCAAGTTTCTGCGTCCGGTCGCGTTTTCATTGGAGCCTAAGCTCAAGACCAAGAAAATAAGGAGGCTCCATGGCCGACGAAGCGCTTGTCGTTATCGACCTGCAGAACGATTTCTGCCCGGGTGGCGCCCTTGAAGTGGCCGGTGGCGACGAAATCGTGCCGTTGGTCAATGACCTGATCCGGCGGACCGAGCACGTCCTGCTGACGCAGGACTGGCACCCTGCCGGCCATTCGAGCTTTGCCTCCAGCCACCCCGGCAAGCACCCGTTCGAAACGATCGACGTGCCTTATGGCCACCAGACGCTGTGGCCGGATCACTGCATCCAGGGCAGCCTGGGATCGGATTTCCATTCGGGCCTCGCCTGGAGCAAGGCCGAGTTGGTGATCCGCAAGGGGTTCCGTCCTGCGATCGACAGCTATTCCGCATTCTTCGAGAACGACCGGACGACGCCGACCGGCCTTGCCGGCTATCTCCGGGATCGGAACATCGAGACGCTGACCCTGGTCGGCCTGGCGACGGATTTCTGCGTCGCCTTTTCGGCGCTCGACGCGGTCAAGCTCGGTTTTGAGACGTCCGTGCGGCTCGACGCCTGCCGCGGCATCGATCTCAACGGCTCCGTGGAGAGGATGCTGGGCCGGATGCGCGATGCCGGCGTGACACTGATTTGAACGTCATCCAGCCGAACCTGACAGACTTTTGAGGGGCTTCATGCGGTTTGCGGCGTTGACGGCAAGTGCTGCACTTGTTGCAGCAATCTTTTCTCCGAATGCGGTTCTCGCGGCCGAAGCGCACGAATTGCCGGGCGCCGCCATGTCGCTTTGGTGGGTGCTGCCGTTTGCCGGGCTATTGCTTTGCATCGCGACCGGCCCGCTGCTGTTCCATCATGCTTGGGAGCACCATTACGGCAAGATCGCTGCCTTCTGGGCAGCGTTGGTGATCGGGCCGCTGGCCATCGCCTTCGGCATCCCGTCCGCCACGCAGGCAGTGCTGCATGCGCTGCTCACCGAATACATGTCGTTCATCATCCTGCTGTTTGCGCTGTTCACCATTTCGGGCGGTATCTTCGTTGCCGGCAACATACACGGCACGCCGCTGGTCAATGCCGGGCTGTTGCTGGGAGGGGCGCTGCTTGCCTCGATCATTGGCACAACCGGCGCCTCGATGATCCTGATCCGGCCGCTCATCCGCGCCAACGACAACCGGCGCTTCAACGCCCATGTCGTCATCTTTTTCATCTTCCTGGTGTCCAACATCGGCGGGTCGCTAACGCCGCTGGGCGATCCGCCGCTGTTCGTCGGCTTTCTGCGCGGCGTCGATTTCTTCTGGACGACAGTTCACCTGCTGCCCGAGACGCTGTTCGTCGCCGGCGTGGTGCTGGCTGTTTTCCTGGCGATCGACATCATCATGCATCGCCGGGAGGAAGGCGCGCCGAAGATCAAGGATCCGACGCCCGACAGCAAGGTGCGCATTCGCGGCCTGGCCAACATCCCGCTGCTGGCCGGCGTAATCGCCGCGATCCTGATTTCCGCTGCCTGGAAGCCGGGAGTGAGTTTCTCATTTCAGGGTGTCAGCCTCGAGCTGCAGAATCTGGTGCGGGACGCCGCCATCCTGATACTGGCCTTCACTTCGCTTGTCGTCTCGCCGAAGGAGTTTCGCGGCGCAAACGCCTTCAACTGGGGGCCGATTGCCGAGGTGGCGAAGCTGTTCGCCAGCATCTTCATCTGCATCGTGCCGGTCGTCGCCATATTGCGGGCCGGGCTCGATGGCGCGCTGGCGCCGTTGGTACTGCTGGTCAGTTCGCCGACCGGCGCGCCGGACAACCTTGCCTATTTCTGGCTGACCGGAGCGCTGTCGTCCTTCCTCGACAATGCGCCGACCTATCTGGTGTTCTTCGAGCTGGCTGGCGGCGATGCGCAGCATCTGATGACCGAGCTCGCCTCGACGCTGGCGGCGATCTCGGCAGGCGCGGTGTTCATGGGCGCCAACACCTATGTCGGCAATGCGCCGAATTTCATGGTCTATGCCATTGCCAGGCATCGCGGCATCAAGATGCCGAGCTTCTTTGGCTATATGGCATGGTCGGGCGCGGTGCTGATCCCGACATTCCTGCTTGCCGGCTTGCTGTTCTTTGCCTGATCATCCGACGCCGACATAGCGACGGACCGCGGAGGGATCGGAACGCAGTTCCTCGACATCGACCGTCTCGCGGTTGCGGCCGTTTTCGATGAAACAAACGCGGTCTGCGACCGACAGCACGGCATCGACGCGCTGCTCGACAAGAATTGTCGACACGCCAAGCGCACGCAGCTTCGACACGGTTTCGCGGATCTTGGCGATCATCGACGGCATCAGCCCTTCGGTCGGCTCGTCGAGCAGGAGCACCTGCGGTTCCAGACACAGGGCGCGGGCCATGGCCAGCATCTGCTGCTCGCCGCCGGATAGCGTGCCCGAACGCTGCCTGAGGCGCTGGCGCAACAGCGGGAAGAGATCGAGCACGTTCTCGCGCGTCGCCTTGCCCTTGTTGCGGGCCATCAGGCCGATCTCGATGTTTTCCGCCACCGTCATCTCGGCGAACAGCCGCCGGCCCTGCGGCACGTAGGCGACGCCGGCCTTGGGCACCTCGTGCGCCGGCAAGCCGCTCAATTCCCGCCCTTCGAGCCTGATCGAGCCGGAGCTTACCGGCACCAGGCCCATGATTGCCTTCAGCGTCGTCGTCTTGCCGGCGCCGTTGCGGCCGAACAGGCAGAGCACTTCGCCCTCGTTCAAGACAAGATCGAGGCCATAGAGCACCTGGACCTCGCCATAGAAGCAGTCGACCCCGGAGATCGTCAGTGCCTTGGACTGGGCCTCAGCCATGGGTCGTCCCCAGATAGGCGTCCTGCACCGCGGCATTGGCGCGGATCTGCTCGGGCGTGCCTTCAGCCAAGATCCTGCCGGCGTTGAAGACGGTGATGCGGTCGGCGAGCCGCATGACCACCGGCATGTTGTGCTCGATCAAAAGCACGGTGGCGCTATCGGCGATCTCGCGCACCAGCTCGATGAAATTGTCGATCTCGCTGTCGGCAAGCCCTTGCGTCGGTTCGTCGAGGATCAGCAGCCGCGGCTTCAGTGCCAGTCCCATTGCCACTTCCAGCAACCGCTGGTGACCGTAGGACAATTGCCCGGCAGGCATTTGCGCCCGGTCGGCAAGGCCGGTGCGCTCGAGAGCCGCCATGACGCCGGTGTGAACCGCGCCCTTCGAGCGGCCGTCGGTCAGCGTGCGCTGCACCGGCAGGGCAACATTGTCGTAGGCGCTGAGATTGGCAAAGACGCTGGTGATCTGGAACGTATAGGCGATGCCGAGGCGAACCCGGGCGTAGGCAGGCAGGCTGGTGATGTCGGCGCCGTCGAAGACGATCATGCCCGACGAGGGCTGGATGCGGCCGCTGACCAGGCTGACGAAGGTGGTCTTGCCGGCACCGTTGGGGCCGATAATGGCGCGAATCTCGCCCGGTATCAGCGCGAAGTCGACGCCGTCGACGGCACGCAAGCCGCCGAAACTGCGCGACAGGCCTTTGGTGGTGAGCAGCGGCATCATGGCAACCACCCGAGCCAGCGCTGGCGGATGCTGCCGAGAATGCCTCTCGGGAAGAACAGCACCAGCAGGATGAGCGCTATGCCGACGACCAGCAGATAGGCCGAGGTGTAGCCGCTGGCGACGTCGATGACATAATACATGAACAGCGTGCCGATCAGCGGACCGAGCGTGGTGGCGGCACCGCCCAGCAGCACCCAGAGCAGCGGCAGGATGGAGTATTGCACCGAGGCGAAGCTCGAGCCGACATAGCCGAACAGCAGCGCATAGGCCGCGCCGGAAGCCGCGCAGATGCTGCCGGAGATGACGACGGCGGCGAGCTTGCTGGAGAACGTGTCGTAGCCGAACATCTTGGTCCGCTCCTCGTTCTCGCGGATGGCGACCAGCACGCGACCGTAGCCGGAGCGGACTATCGCCAGGCTTATGAGCAGCACGATCGAGAACAGTGCCAGCGCGCTCATATAGCGCACGGTTGGGTTGGTGAGGTCGAGTGACGTGCTGCCCAGGACAAGGACACGCATCGGCTGCGGCACGACCATGCCCTGGTCGCCACCGGTCCAGGCAGCGAAATAAAGAATGACGAGATAAAATACCTGAGCGAACATCATGGTGACGATCATGAAGGCGACGCCGGAGGTGCGCAGCGCCAGCAGCCCGATCACCAGCGCGAGAAGCGCGCCGCAGGCAAGCCCGGCTGCGAAGGCGGCCGGCACGCTCCAGCCGAGATGGATGACGGCAAGGCCGGCGCCATAGAGCCCGGCTGAAAAGAACATGGCATGGCCGAGGCTGAGCAGCCCGACATAGCCGAACAGCAGATTGTAGCCCATGGCGAAGACCGCCAGCACCATGATGCGGGCGAGCAGGCCGTGATGGTATTCCGGCAGGACGAAGCTAAGCCCGAAAAGCAGGGCGATGACGCCGAGGTGCAGCGCATATTGCTTTGCCGGCGAAGCATCCTTCATCGCGATGTCGTCCCGAATAGGCCCTGCGGCCGGAACACCAGCACCATGGCGACGAGCAAGGTGGCGATGATCTTGGCCAGCGTCGGTGAGAAGAACACCGAGATGATGCCGTCGGAAAGGCCGATCAGCACCGCGGCGACGACCGTGCCGCGCAGCGAGCCGAGGCCGCCGATGATGACGACGATGAACGACAGCAACAGCGGGTCCTGTCCCATCAGATAGTGGGCCTGGCTGATCGGCACGATCAGCACCGCGGCGACAGCAGCCAGCATGGCGCCGAGCGCGAAAACACCGGCATAGACTCTGGTCACCGGGATGCCGAAGGCCTGCGCCGTCTCGCTGTCATATTGCGTGGCGCGCATGACGAGGCCGATTTTCGTGCGCGTCAGCACCAGCCAGGTCGCGACCAGCAGCAGCGCCGACGCGGCGATGATCGACAGCTTGTAGCCGGAATAGCCGAACCACGGCAGGAGGATGCGGTAGCTGAACGGCGGCTCCACCGGCCGCGCCTCCGGGCCGTAGAAGGTCAGCGCCAATTGCTGGATGATGTAGAGCATGCCGATGGTGGCGACGATGGTGGCTTCCGGATTGTAGTTGAGCCGGCACAGCACCAGCCGTTCGGCGAGCAGCGCGATCAGGCCGACGATCAGCGGCGCCAGCACCAGGGCGGCCAGGAAGCCGAGCGCCGGATGGCCGGATATCGCCGTTGAGATCGCCCAGGCAAGCACCGCGCCCAGCATGAAGAACTCGCCATGCGCGACATTGACGACGCGCATGACGCCGAACACCAGCGACAGCCCAAGCGCCGTCAGCGCCAGCACGGCGGAGGTGACGAGGCCTTCGAGGGCGGCGAGGAGCAGGTGAGGTCCGAAGTGCATCGCCTAAGCACCGGCGGATGCGCGAAGCACCCCCCTCTGGCCAGAGGGGGGTATCTTGGCGCTCACGCTTGCTGCAGCAGCCAAGCTCACAGCGTCTGCGTCGTGTAATCCCCCTCAGGCTCGTAGAGGCCGTCCTCGATCTTGGTCTTGTGGACGACATTCAGCCGGCCGCCTTCAACCTTGGAGATGTTCTGGATGCCAAAGCACTGGTGGATCTTGCCGTTGAAGGTTTTCGGCCCTTGCGGGTGCTCCGGCCCCTCGGCGAACTCGGTCAACGCCTCGGTCGCCTCGACCAGCTTGGCGCGGTCTTCCGAGCCCTTGTAGCCGGCATCCTCCATCGCCTTCTTGACGACGTAGAGCGTTTCCCAGCAGCCGAACATGTGCGCGGCGGTGGAGACGTCCTTGGGGTCGCCGACGGCGGCACCATTGTCGTCGATGCCGACGGCGGCGCGGTAGGCTTTCTGCGCAGGGGAGTCATCGGGCTGCGCATAACGCGGCGAGCCTTCCCAGAAATGGCTGCCGTCGAGGAATTCGAGGCCGGGGCTGTTGATGTCGGTGGCTTCGAGCGAATCGATGAAGCCGAACAATTGCGGCCGATTGGAGCCGTAGAACTCGCCGAGCTCCTTGACGAAGGTGAGCACCGCCGGGCCGACCATGACGTGGTAGATCACCTCGGTCTCTGCGGGGATCTGCGGGAAATATTTGGTGAAGGAGGATTCCGTCGGCGGAATCGCGATCTGCGCAATGACCTCGGCGCCTTGCGCCTTCAGGGCCGGCGGCAGGTAGTCGCGATGGTCGTAGCCGAAAGCGAAATCGGGGAAGATCTGCGTCACCTTCTTGCCGGCATTGGCGGCAATCCACGGCGCCATCGACTGGATCTGGCTCTTCACATCGGTGATGCCGGGCTGGAAGACGTAGCGGTTCAACTTGGTCGAGGCGACGTGGTGGCCTTCGCTGACAACGAAATAGGGCATCTTGGCCTCGCCGGCGGCCGGCGCCGAGCCGATGACGACATGCGAAAACAGCGTGCCGTAGACGATATCGGTCTTGTGCTGAGAGGCGAACTTGCCGACGACTTCGGCGCCCCGGCCGGGATCGGTGCCGTCATCCTCAATGATCACCTCGACGGGTCGGCCGTTGATGCCGCCGGCATCGTTGATCGCCTTGACGGCAGCCGCTGTGGTCTTCTCGTACCAGCGGCCATAGGCGGCGCCGATGCCGGTGCGGTGCGACTGGAAGCCGATCTTGATCGGCGCCGAGTTCTGCGCCTGGCTGTAACGCACGAAACCCGGCGCGACGGCAAGACCGGCGCCGGCGGCAAGGCCCTTCAGCGCCGTGCGGCGGGTGAGAGCGGATCTGGAGAGATCGAAAAACCCATTCTTGTCAGTCACGGCAGTTCCCCTTGTTTTTGAGCTTTGACCAATGGCTGTAGCAGGCAGGCCACTCTTGTTAAGAGGGGCGAAAATTGCATGTGTACAAACTAAATCACCAAAGCTCTGACGTGGCAAGCGAGCTTTCCCCAAGGTTCGATTGACGGCCATCGCACACCTCGTTCATCCGGCGCTCGGCGTCGCAAGCAGCCATAGGCCGAGGACGGTGTAGGCGATCATCAGCACGGTGAGCGGGAACTGGCTGAGCGCGGCGCGAGCCGGAATGGCGTGCAGCCGCCAGGCCAAGCCATGGGCGACAAGCACAGCAAGCATGTGGCCGCCAATGATGACGCCGGCCTGGAGGTTCCACAGCCACCACGCCGAGCCGGCGCCGGCGACAACGCCGGCTTCAATTGACATGTCTGCGGTACCGAACAGGTTCCAGCCAAACGCAAACGGGTCGGAGAGAGCGGCAATTGCATATTGGCCGTCGACCAGCAGCGCCGTCAGATAATGCGCGAAGTGGTAGGCGAGCGCGATCGGTACGATCGACCAGGCCAAAAGCCCGGCGGCGTGACCGAGCGAATGGTTGCTGCCGGCAAGGTGCTGGCCAAGAAAGACGGCTAGCGCGAACACGGCCGCAAGCACGGCAAAGCTCAGCACAAGACCGAAACTGCCGATGCCGATCAAAGCGGTGCGTCCAGGAAACTCCAGCGGATTGATGCCGAACCAGCCTAGCCAGAAGAAGGTTTTCGACAGGCCGTCGAAGGACACAGACGACAGCGCAAGCAGCAGGAAAGCGACGCCGCTGAGCGGTAGCGGCGCGCCACCGAGCAGCTTGGCACCCGGCCAGCAGAGTTTGAGCCGGCCGTCTTCGTTGCGCTCGATGATGGCGAAGTGCGCTACCATGGAAAAGAACACCGTCAGGAACTCACCGCGCAGGCTCCAGTCGCGGTATCCGACGACCTGCATAGCGGCAAAGGTCAGCAGCCAATAGGCGCCGGCGGCCCAGGCCAGCCGCGCCGGATCGTCTGGCGCAGGGTCGATCAGCTCGAACCAGGCGAAGGCGAAGAACAGCAGGAAAGCCGGCCAATAGCCGAGCCGTTGGGGGAGCAGATTCGGCTGCGTTCTGCCGGACAGGCGCGAGGCGACGCGGCATGGCCCGTACCAGGGGTTGAGCCACGACCAGAGATCGCCGGCGAGCCCCTGCAACAGAGCCAGGCCAACCCAGAGCAGCGTCCACACGGTCAGCGGCAGCGGATTGGAAAGCGGATCGCGGCTGCCGAACAGGCCGGCGGCAATCAGAATTGCAAAGCCGACAAAGGATACCAGGCTGACGGCAGTCCGCGCGCCGTCGCCGAAGGTAAAAAGCGGCAGGCGTTTGCGCCAGAAGCGGTCGAGGGAGTCCGGCGGCAGTAGAGCCAGGACAAGGAAGCTGGCGGCAACCGCGAGCGCGCCACCGACGACGTAGTAGCCGGTGGGAAGCAGCAGGACATGGCCGCGGTCGGAGGCGTGGGCGAAGGCGGGCGTGGATGGGAATGCCAAGGAAGCGACGAGGCCGGGAAAGGGCCTGATTGCCGAAATGCAGCGCTCTACAGCGCCCCCCTCTGTCCTGCCGGACATCTCAAGCGGGGAGATCGGCGGTTCCGCCGTCGGCTCTCCTTCTGCAACTTCAGCAATTGGCGAAAGCAGCAATGAGGGCGCAATCTCCCCCCTCGCGGGGAAGATGTCCGGCAGGACAGAGGGGGGCGCGAAGGAACTCATACTACGCAAGAGTTCCCCTACTTCACACCTTCACCAACTGCTCCACGCGGTCCTTCTGGCCGAAGATGCGCAAATAGCGCTCGATCTCTTTCTCGTCGCCTGTCGACTTGGCCGGATTGTCGGAAAGCTTGACCGCCGGCCTGCCGTTGGCTTCGGTGACCTTGCAGACCAGCGAGATGGCGTCTAGCCGGTTGGTCTCGGTCGGCGCGCAGCCCTCGAAATCGTTGGTCAGGTTGGTGCCCCAGCCGAAGGACATGCGCACCTTGCCGCGGAAATGGCGATAGGTTTCCTCGATGGTCTCGACCTCCAGCCCATCCGAGAAGATGAGCAGCTTCTGCTTGGGGTCCTTGCCCTTTTCGCGCCACCAGGAAATGATTTTCTCGCCGCCTTCGATCGGCGGCGCGCTGTCGGGGCGGAAGCCGGTCCAGTCGGCGACCCAGTCCGGTGCATCGCGCAGGAACGCCGCAGTGCCGAAGGTGTCCGGCAGTACGATCAGCAGGTTGCCGCCGTAGTAGCGCTGCCAGTCCTGCAGCACGTTGTAGGGCGACCGTTTCAATTCCTTTTCCGAATTGGTGAGCGCGGCGAACACCATCGGCAGCTCATGCGCGTTGGTGCCGAGCGCCTCGAGATCGTTGTCCATGGCGAGCAGCACGTTGGAGGTGCCAGTGAAGGCCTCGCCGATGCCCTCCTTCAACGCTTCGACGCACCAGCGCTGCCACAGGAAAGAATGACGGCGGCGGGTGCCGAAATCCGAGATGCGGATGCCGGGCAGCGCCTTCAGCCGCTCGGTCTTGGCCCACATCTTGGCCTTGGCGCGGGCATAGAGCACGTCGAGCGCGAACGGCCCGAACGCCCGCATGGCCGCGCGAGATCGAAGTTCATTGATAATTGCCAGCGCCGGGATCTCCCACAGCGTCGTGTACATCCACGGACCGCTGAAGGCGAGTTCGTATTGGCCGTCGCGCTTGGAAAGCTCGTATTCGGGCAGCCGGAAATTTTCCAGCCAGGCGAGGAATTCCGGTTCGAATATCTGCTTGCGGCCATAGAAGGTGTTGCCGCCGAGCCAGATCATCTCTTTCTTAGAGAAGCGCAAGGTGCGGGCATGGTCGAGCTGCTCGCGCAGCTCCGTCTCATCGATCTCCTCGGCAAGGCGGACCGAGGTGGTGCGGTTGATCAGCGAGAAGGTGGCGTCGACCTTGGGATACATACCCCAGATCATCTGCAGCATCAGAAGCTTGTAGAAATCGGTGTCGAGCAAGCTGCGGACGATCGGGTCGAGCTTCCAGGTGTGATTGTAGACGCGCCGCGCTATATCGGTCTTTGCCATCGCTTAATGCGCCTTCGTTGCTCGCTCTAGCTTTTGTCTAGCGCAATTCCGGACGGAAAACCGCTGCGCACTTTTCCTGGAATTGCTCCAAATGCCTCTTAGCATCGAATTTTTGAACGCGCCTCCCGCTTTGCGGGCTGGCCCGACAAAAAGAAGCCCCTGCTGCAAGCGGCGCCTACGGCAGTTTCGGCCTCAGGATGCGGTCTTGGCGCCGACCACCTTGAGCGCTGGACGCTTGCGGCGAATGCCGATGCGGCCTGCCACCGGTGCGTCAGCGCGGCGGTCGGCCTGTTCTTTCTCGGCAAACAGCCAGTCGATGAACAATTGCACGATCGGCGCCGACCGCATCTCGTTGCGGCAGACGACGTAGAAATCGTCGACGGCCGGCACGGAAAGACTGAACGGGGCGACAAGCAGGCCCCTGGCGAGCAGTCCGCTTGCCGTCACCGTATCGCCGAGCGCCACGCCATGGCCGTGAACCGCGGCCTCGGTCGCCATCCGCGCATCGCCGAGATGATGGCGACGGCCGCGCTCGAGGTCCAGCGCGTCGGCGGCGGCCAGCCAGGTATGCCATTCGCGGCCGTCGTCGCCATGCAGGAAGACGTGATCGGCGAGGTCGCGGACGGTGCGGATCGGGCGGTTGTTGATCAGCGTCGGGCTGACCACCGGGAACAGTTCGAGGCCCGACCATTTGCGCATCCAGCAGTCGGTCCAGCTGCCGTCGCCATAGTGCACGCAGACATCGATATGCGGTGCGCGGACGTCCTTGGCATCATTGGATGGGATCAGCGTCAGCCTGATATCCGGATATTGCGAGGTGAAGCTGCCCAGCCGCGGGATCATCCACAGCAACAGTAACGCCGGCACGCAGGATACAGAGAGAACGCCGGTGCTGGCCGGTCTCGTCATGCGCTGCGTGGCGGCGGCAATGCCGTCGAAGGCGGTCGACACCGCCGGCAGCAGCTCGGCGCCGTGCGGCGTCAGCTTCACCCGCTGACCGGCACGCTCGAACAGCTTGACACCCAACGATTGCTCGAGCGCCTTGATCTGATGGCTAATGGCGCCGTGGGTGACGTTGAGCTCAGCCGCCGCCTTGCTCAGCGAGGCGTGGCGCGCCGTCGCCTCGAAGGCGCGCAGCGGGTTGAGCGGTGGCAAACGCTTGGCCATTTGGACCCTGGGCTCTGTGAGATTTTCTCACAGATAACACACTAACAATATCAATTGATTTTTCAATGCAGCTACGGGACACTTTGCCCAGGCATTGCATCAAGACGTGAAATCTGCAGGCAGCCGGCGGCTGCGGCTATCGAGGCCGCCGCCCGCGCGCCGCACCAGCCATGGAGGACCGACATGGGTTACGACCGCGGCAAGCTCGAAGCATTGCGCCGCAAATACGGCGAGAGCCATGGCGGCGAAATGTTCGACCTGAAATTCCAGCGTGTCGCCGACAAGATCTTCTCCAAGACCGGCACGCGACTGGCGCCCTATTCCGGCATCCCGACCTTCCTCGCGGCGCCCTATCGTGAAATCGCCGCCGACAATCCGGATTTCGGCGATCTGCAGGTGGCGATGATCGGTGTGCCGATGGATCTGGGCGTCACCAACCGGCCGGGCGCCCGTTTCGGGCCAAGGGCGTTGCGCGCCATCGAGCGCATCGGCCCCTACAATCATGTGCTGGAATGCGCACCGACGCATGAGCTGAAGGTCGCCGACATCGGCGACGTGCCGTTCCAGAGCCGCTACCGGCTGGAGACCAGCCATGACGACATCGAACGCCGCACCAACCAGATCGTCGACGCCGGCGTCCTGCCCTTGTCTGTCGGCGGCGACCATTCGATCAGCCACCCGATCCTGAAGGCGGTCGGCAAGAAGGCGCCGGTGGGCATGATCCATATCGACGCTCATTGCGATACCAGCGGCCTGTTCGACATGACCAAGTTCCACCATGGCGGGCCGTTCCGCAACGCGGTGCTGGACGGCGTGCTCGACCCGAGCCGCACCATCCAGATCGGCATTCGCGGCTCGGCCGAATATCTGTGGGAGTTCACCTATGAGTCCGGTATGACCGTGGTGCATGCCGAAGAGGTGACCGGCCTCGGCATTCCCGCCATTATCGAGAAGGCGCGCAGGATAGTCGGCGACGGCCCGACCTATGTCTCCTTCGACATCGACAGCATCGATCCGGCCTTCGCACCGGGCACCGGCACGCCGGAGGTCGGCGGGCTGACGACGCGGGAAGTGCTCGAGCTGCTGCGCGGCCTGAAGGGCCTCAATATCGTCGGCGGCGACGTCGTCGAGGTGGCGCCGCAATATGACGCAACCACCAACACGGCGCATGCCGGCGCGCAGGTGCTGTTCGAGATCCTCAGCCTGATGGTGTTCAGCCCGGCAATCACCAGCAAAGCGGGCTGACACGCTCGACCATGATCCCGAAAAGTGGGAACCGGTTTTCGGAGAAGATCATGGTCCACTAGAGAACCCAAAGGCGACCGCCGCGCTGGAGCCGGCGGCCGCATTCAACAAACAAGCTTCCAGCAGGGGAATAACAATGACACTTCACATGAAACTCAAATCATCCATCGCCGCCGTGCTGATGCTCGGGGCGACCGGTCTTGCTTCCACCACCCAGGCCGTCAATGCCGACGCCATCGACGACATCACCAAGGCCGGTGCGATCAATGTCGGCATCTTTTCCGACTTCCCGCCCTTCTCCTCGGCCAGCGCCGACATGAGCATCAAGGGCTACGACATCGACGTGGCGCAATCCATCGCCGACCAGCTCAAGGTCAAGCTCAATCTGGTCAGCGTGACCGGCCAGAACCGCATTCCGTACCTGACCGACAAACGCGTCGACCTGCTAATGAGCGTCGGCTACTCCAAGGAGCGTGAGCAGGTGATCGATTTCGCCGCCGCCTACGCACCCTACTACATCGCCGTCATCGGCCCGGCAGCACTCTCGGTCAAAGGCAAGGAAGACCTTGCCGACAAGTCGATCGCCGTCAATCGCGGCACGCTGGAGGACACCTCGCTGACCGAGGCGGCACCCGCCTCGGCCGACATCCGCCGTTTCGACAACTATAATTCCGTCATCCAGGCGTTCATCTCGGGCCAGACCCAACTGATGGTGGTCGGCAACGATGTCGGCGCCCAGGTGCTGGCTCGCCAGGAGGAACTGAAGCCGGAGCAGAAATTCCAGCTTCTCACCTCGCCCTCGCATATCGGCCTCAATAAGAAGGAAGACCGCCTCAAGCAAGCGGTCAACGATGCGGTCGCCAAGATGCTGGCCGACGGCAAACTGGACGAAAGCTCGAAGGCCTGGCTGAAGACACCGCTCGATCCCGCCAATCTCAAGGATTGACGGCCAGTGACCTATAGCCTCGACTTCGGCTGGCTTGCCGGGGCGACAGGGGCGATCGCGCGCGGCGCGGCCACGACGATCCTGCTGATCGCTGTGACCACGCTGGCGGGAACGTTGCTCAGCATCCTCGGCGCGGCAGGGCGGCGGAACGGTCCGCTGCTGCTCAAGCGGGCGATCGGCTGGTATGTCGAGGTGATCCGCAACACGCCGTTCCTGGTGCAGCTGTTCTTCATCTTCTTCGGGCTGCCCAGCATCGGCGTCAGGCTCGATCCGGTGCTGGCAGCCATGTTGGCGATGACGCTCAACATGGCCGCCTACACGATCGAGATCGTTGGCGCCGGGCTCGACGCGGTGCCGCCCGGGCAGACGGAAGCGGCACTGGCGCTTGGGCTCAGGCCGCGCCAGGTCTTCATCAAGATCGTGCTGCCGCAGGCGCTCAAGGTGATCTATCCGGCGCTGACCAGCCAGATCGTCATCATGATGCTGGAATCCGCCGTGGTGTCACAGATCGCGGTGCGCGAGCTGACCTATGAAGCCGACATGCTGCAGGCGCGCACGTTCCGGGCTTTCGAGACCTATTTCGTGGTGACGATGGTCTATCTCGCCCTGTCGATCGGGCTGCGCCGGCTGCTGGTCGGCGGCGGGCGCCGGCTTCTCGGAGCCGGTGTGTCATGATCGAATTCACCTTCTGGGATATTCTGCGCAACCTGCTGCTGGCGGCGCGTTGGACGGTGCTCTTGTCGTTGGCTGCGTTTATGGGCGGCGCCGTGGTTGGTATGGTCGTGCTGTTCTTCCGGATCGCCAAGAATAAATGGGCACGGCGGCTTGCCTCCGGCTACATCGCGCTTTTCCAGGGCACGCCGCTGCTGATGCAGCTCTTCCTGATGTTCTTCGGCTTGCCGATGCTGGGCCTGCGCATCGAGCCGTGGACCGCGGCGGTGCTTGGTCTGACCTTCTTCGCCAGCGCCTATCTCGCCGAGATCTGGCGCGGCGGCGTCGATGCGCTGCCGCGCGGCCAGTGGGACGCCGGCGCCAGCCTCGGCCTGCACTACCTGCAGGAGCTCAGGCTGATCATTCTGCCGCAGGCGTTTTCGATCACCCGCGCACCGACGGTCGGCTTCCTGGTGCAGCTGATCAAGTCGACCGCGCTGACCTCGATCATCGGTTTCGAGGAGCTGGTGAGGACATCCAACGCGATCAACAATGCGACCTTCGAACCGTTCAAAGTCTATGGGCTGGTAGCGCTGATCTTCTTCGCCATGTGCTTCCCGCTGACGCAATACGCACGTTCGCTCGAGCAGCGGGCGGCCGCCCGCTGAGCCGGGCGACCAGCAATTCAACGCCCGAATACCAGCGGCGGCGCGATTCTGTCCCGCCGCAGCCAGCGCCCCAGCAGGAGTGCAGCAACCACCGCCAGTCCCGACGACAGGCCGATCCAGATGCCGACGCCATGGAAGCCGAAACGGAAGGCGAGCAGCACGCCGAGCGGCAGGCCGATGCCCCAATAGCCGATCGCGGCGTAGATCATCGGCACCTTGGTGTCGTGCAGCCCGCGCAGCATGCCGCTGGCTACCGCCTGCGCGCCGTCAAAAACCTGGAACAGCGCGGCAAAAGCGAGGAACGACACGGCAAGCGCCACCACCTCGGCATTAGCCGGATTGCCCCCATCGATGAAGGCGCCGATCAAGAGATGCGGCCACAAGATCATCACCAGCCCCATCAGCGCCATGAAGGAGACACCGACGACATAGGCGGTCCAGCCAGCCCGGCTGACACCTTCCGGATTGCCGGCGCCGTGGGCGAGCCCGACGCGCACCGTCACCGCCTGGTTGAGGCCGAGCGGCACCATGAAGGTGACCGAGGCGATCTGGATGGCGATCGCATGGGCGGCAAGCGAAGCCGCATCGATCAGGCCCATGAGAAAGGCCGCCGCGTTGAAGATCGTCACCTCGAACGCCAGCAGGCCGGCGATCGGCAGGCCGAGCCGCAGCAGGCCCTTGAAGCGCGGCCAATCGGCGCGCCAGAAGCGTCCGAACAGACGATAGCGCCGGAATTTCTTCTCAAGCATCACCACCGTCGCCATGCCGGCGAACATCAGCGTACTGGACAAAGTGGTGGCAAGGCCGGAGCCGGCGATGCCCATCGATTGGATGCCGAGATTGCCGAACATGAACAGCCAGTTGAAGAAGGCATTGCAGGCGACGGCAACGAAAACGATGATCAGTGCCCAGCCCGGCCGCTCCAGCGCCGAAATGAACGAGCGCAGGACGATATAGCCGAAAAAGGGCAGCACCGCCCATTCGAGCCAGCGCAGATAGATACCCGCCTGATGCGCCAGCGCCGGCTCCTGCCCCATGGCCAGCAACACGCTCTCGCCGTGCCAGAGAAGGGCCCATATCGGAAGGCAGATGAGGATCGCCAGCCACAGACCCTGGCGCACGGTGCGGCGCAGGTCGCGCACCGAGTGGCGGTGACGGCCGAGCTCGGTCGCCATCATCGGCGAGGTCGCCAGCATCAGGCCAAGTCCAAAGATCAGCGGCATGAAATAGAGGTTGGCGCCAAGCGCGCCGCTGGCCAGCGTGTCCGGCCCCAGCCGCCCCATCATCATGACGTCGGTAGCGGTCATCGCGGTCTGGCCGAGATTGGTCAGCACCATCGGCCAGGCGAGCGCCAGCATCGCCCTGATTTCCCGACGCCAAAGGTTTTCCGGCGCGCGAGCGTCGGCTTCGATCGCAGACATTCCAGTTTTCCGCCTATCCGATTGCGGCACGTCGGCAAGAGCCGGAAGCCGCATCTCAGCGCAGAAACGGCCACGATCGGCCGGATTCCGCATTACGACGGGTTTGTCTATGAAATAGGCACCGGTGGCAAGGGGCTGACTTGCGGAAGGGTTAAGCCAGTCAGCTCAATGCAGGCTGTTGGAGAGGCTATGGAAGCCGCTATGGTCACGGTGGATTCATTTGAAAGGCACCCTGATGAGCGCGTTTCCCGAAATCTATCTGGTTCGGCATGGCGAGACGGAATGGAGTGCATCCGGAAAGCATACCGGCCGGACCGACATACCGCTGACGCCGGCCGGCGAGGACGCTGCGAGGCGGGTCACTGAGCGGCTAAAGGGCCTGTCCTTCTCGGCGGTGTGGTCGAGCCCGTCGCAGCGCGCCTTCAACACCTGTGCGCTGGCCGGCTTCGGCTCTTCGGGCGTAAAAAAGGACGATCTGGCAGAGTGGGATTATGGTGCCTATGAGGGATTGACCACCAAGCAAATCCTTGCCGAACGTCCAGGCTGGCGTCTCTTTCGCGACGGTTGCCCGAGGGGCGAATCAGCCGCGGACGTCGGCTCGAGGGCGGACCGCATCGTCAGCCAGCTGCGCCAGGCCAACGGCAACATCCTGGTGTTTTCAAGCTCGCATTTCCTGCGAGTGCTGGCTGCGCGCTGGCTCGGCCTGCCGCCGCAAGAGGGCGCGCTGTTCGTGCTGGATACCGCCAGCATAAGCGTGCTCGGTTATGAGCATGATCTCGACGAGCCGGTTGTTCGGCGCTGGAACCAGCGATAGCGCGTGAAAGCCGTTCGACCTATATGATCGCGTCCAGCGACCGCCTTTGCCTGTGCATTTCGAGGAACACGCGGTAGTCGCGGTCGAACCGGCCGGCGGCAGCCGGATTGGGCTCTCGCGTCCTGCCGCCTTGCTGCATGGCAACGCAGGCGGCATTCAAATCGGGAAAAAGCCTGGCCGCGGTGGCGGCAATCATGCCGGTGCCGAGCAGCACCGCCTCGTCCGCCAGCGGCTCGACCACCGTGCAGCCGGTGGCGTCGGCATAGAGTTCCATCAACAGCGGGTTCTTAGTGTGGCCGCCGGTGACGTGCAGCGTGTCGATCAGATAGCCGTTCTCGTTCAGTGCTTCCAGCACATGGCGGACGCCAAGCGCGATGCTGACGGCGGTGCGCCAGTAAAGCTTGCACAGGCTGTCGAAGGAGGAATCCAGTGTCAGTCCGCTAATGACGCCGACGGCATGCGGGTCGGCAAGCGGCGAGCGGTTGCCATGGAAATCCGGCAATACATGCAGCCTTGCGGCGAGGTTGCCACCCTCGGCGGCGCGCAGCTCGGCGACGCGGCGGGCGATCCTGGCATGCATTACGGCATCCGGCTCGCCGCCGGCGCCATGCCAGCGGATGATGTGATCGAGCAGCGCTCCTGTGGCCGACTGGCCGCCTTCCGACAGCCAAAGACCGGGAAGGGCTGCGCCATAATATGGCCCCCAGACACCGGCGAAAGGCTGCGGATCTGGCGACATCGCCATGACGCAACTCGACGTACCGGCAATCAGGGCCAGATGGCGGCCGATGTTCGTCGCGTCACCTGCGAAACCGCCGAGCACGCCGAGCGCGCCGGCATAGGCATCGATGACGCCGGCGCCGACCCGGCATTTTTCGGTGAGGCCAAGCTCCGCCGCGGCTTGCGCGCTGAGCGGACCGATATCTGCGCCGACCGGGCTCGCCTTCTCTGGCAAATTGCCGTGCTCGAAAAGGTCGCCGAGCCCGACCGCTTCGAAGAAGTCGCGCCGCCAGCCGGTCGCTTCATGGGCCAGATAGGTCCATTTGGCGGTCAGCGTGCATTGCGAACGGGCGAGCGAGCCGGTCGCCTTCCAGGTGAGGAAGTCGGTAAGGTCGAACAGGTAGCCGGCTTCGTTCCATGTTCCGGGCAGGTTGCGCTTCAGCCACATCAGCTTCGGCGTTTCCATTTCCGGCGACATGACGCCGCCGATATAGTCGAGCACGGCGTGGCCGCTTTCGGTGCATTCATCGGCCTCGGCAATTGCGCGATGGTCGAGCCAGACGATGGTGTCCCAGCGCCTTTCGCCAGTAACGGATACGCTGAGCTGGCCGCCATGCCGGTCCCGCACCACCAGCGAGCAGGTGGCGTCAAAAGAGATGCCGACGATATCCTCAGCCTTCACGTGCGCCTTTTCGCGGGCAGCACGCACGGCACTGCACACCGCCGACCAGATATCCTGCGAATCGTGCTCGGCGTGATCGGCCTTCGGCTGTTGCATGGCGATCGGGTGCTCGGCGCGGCCGAGCAAGGCGCCACCGGTGTCGAGAATGCCGGCACGGGCGCTTCCGGTGCCGACATCGACCGCGCAAACGAAACTATTGGTCAAGGTGTTCTTGCTCTCGCTCCCAGGCCTGCAATCAGATCGGGCAATTGCAGCATGTCAGCGAATATAAAGTCCGGCTCACTCGACGCAAGCCGCGCTTTCAAGGCCGGGTTGCCGGTGTGCGAGCCGCCGGTGAAGGCAAGGACGCGCATGCCGGCCGCCCGCGCCGCTTCGATGCCGGCCGGGCTGTCCTCGACGACGAGGCAGTTTCGCGGGGCCGCTCTCATTTTATCTGCTGCATGGAGAAAGAGATCGGGCGCCGGTTTGCCCCGCGCCACCATGGCAGCGCTGAACAGATGCGGCTCCAGCAGCCCAAGCAGCCCCGTAACCTCGAGCGCATAGCGGATGCGCTCCAGCGTGCCGGAGGAGGCGACGCAGCACGGCACGCCGAGCTTCGGCAGGACCTGTGCGATGCCTGGCATCGGTTTCAGCTCCTGGCGGAACTTGCGCATCAGTTCGGAGCGCATCTCGGTCAGATGCTGGTCGGTGAGATCGAGCCCGAAGTCGCTTGCGAGGATTTCGCGGACGCTCTTCATGCTCTTGCCGAGGAAGTGCTCGTAGGCAATGTCCTCGCTGACGTTGCCGCCGGCAAGCGCGATCATCTCCAGCAATGCCGAGACGGACAGCATCTCACTGTCCACCAGCACGCCGTCACAGTCGAAAATGACCAGTTCAGGCGTCATCGCGCTGGATCGGCTTCAGAGGTCGCCGGCGAGATAGCGCGTCAGTGTCGCGCGCGCGCCGTCCGCCCACAGCGATTTGAGCGCATGGGCGAACGCTTCGGCGAAGGGCGGCGAGCGGCCGACATCGCCATAGATGTCCTCCATGGCAAGCCAGGCGCCAGGCATGTCCCTGGCCGCCTTGGCCGTCGCCTGCAACCGGCCCCAGTTAGGGTCGTTGGGCTCGGTGACGGCACCGGAATCCGTCGTGCCGAAGCAGTAGCGACACCAGAGCGCAGATTCCAGCGCCAGGCCGGTGACGCTTTTGCCAGCCTTCAGCCGGTCGGCGATCGTCGGAATGATGAATTTCGGCTGGCGGTTGGAGCCGTCGAGGCAAAGCCGGCGTATGGTGTCGCCGATCTTCGGATTGGAGAAGCGGTGCTCGATGAGCTGGTAGTAATCTTCGAGGTCGGTGTCCGGAACCGGCGGCACGGTCGGGATGATCTCATTATGCTCGAGCTTGTCGAGGAAGCCGCGTACCAGCGGCTCATGCATCGCCTCATGGACGAAATGGATGTCCATCAGCCCGGCCGGATAGGCGATGGTCGCATGGCCGCCATTGAGGATGCGGATCTTCATCAGCTCATAGGGCGCGACGTCGCTGACGAACTGCACGCCGACCTTTTCCAGCGGCGGCCGGCCGTCGGTGAAACGGTCCTCCAGCACCCATTGCTTAAACGGTTCGCAAAACACCGGCCAATTGTCGTCGAGGCCGAACTCGCTGGCGAGAATGCCGCGCTCGCGGTCGGTGGTGGCCGGCGTGATGCGATCGACCATGCCATTGGGAAAGGCAACCTTCTCGCTCACCCAGTTTGCCAAACCTTCGTCGATCAGCCGCGCAAGGCCGATGACGCCATCTGAGGTGACATGGCCGTTATGGGGGATGTTGTCGCAGGACATGACGGTGAAGGGCACGATACCGTCGGCGCGGCGGCGTAGCAGCCCGGCGAGGATGAGGCCGAAGACGGTCTTCGGCGTCGCCCCCGGCTCAGCGTCGGCAACGATGTCGGGATGTGTCGGATTGAAGACGCCAGAAGCCGGATCGATGAAATAGCCGCCCTCGGTGATAGTCAGGGAAACGATCTTGATCGCCGGATCGGCAAGCCGCTCGACAATTGCGATCGCGTCGCCAGGCACCAGGAAGTCGATCATGACGCCGGTGACGCGCGCGCTCATATGGCCGCTGTCCTGCTCGACCACGGTGGTCAGCCAGTCCTGCTCCTGCAGCTTGCCGCGGCCGACCTTCTCGCCCTCGAAGACGCCGGCGCCGACGATAGCCCAGTCGTGGCCAACGCCCGAGTTGAACAGGTCGTCGAGGTAGACGGCCTGGTGCGAGCGATGGAAATTGCCGACGCCGAAATGCACGATGCCGGCCTTGAGCGCGGCGCGATCGTATTTCGGGCCGGCGACCTTGGGCGGCAGCTTGGCTAGGATGGAAGAAGAGAGTTTCACGGTCATCTGCTTTACCCTTTAGCGGGACGGCTCTTTCCCCCGTGAGGAGACGGGGAGAAGAGCGCCTTCGCCCCCCTCAACTCATCCACTGGCCGCCATCGACATTGTAGGTCTGGGCGACGATGTATCCGGCCTCATCGCTGGCCAGGAACACCGCCATGCCGGTGAGGTCTTGCGCCGTGCCCATGCGGCCATAAGGCACGGCTTCGCCGACCAGTCTCTTCTTCTCGCCCCTCGGCCGGTTCTCGAACTTGGCGAACAAGGCATCGACATGATCCCAGTGCTCGCCGTCAACGACCCCCGGTGCTATCGCGTTGACATTGATGCCGTGTTTGATCAGGTCGAGCCCTGCCGACTGGGTGAGCGAGATGACCGCCGCCTTGGTGGCGCAGTAGACGGCGACCAGCGCCTCGCCGCGGCGCCCGGCTTGGCTTGCCATGTTGATGATCTTGCCGCCCTTGCCGCGGGCAATCATAGAACGGGCGGCGGCCTGCAACGTAAACAGCGTGCCGGCGACGTTGACCGAAAACAATTTGTCGTAGCTTGTCTTGGTGATCTCGACGATCGGCGCCAGGTCGAACAGGGCGGCGTTGTTGATCAAGATATCGAGGCTGCCGGCCCTGGTTTCGACCGCCTTGACGGCCGCATCGATCGACGCGAGATCGGTGACGTCCAGCATCACCGCGTAGGCGTTGCCGCCGATTTCGGAAGCCGTCTTCTCGGCAGCCTCGAGATTGATGTCGCCGATGGCGACCGTCGCTCCCTCCCGCATGTAGGCTTCGGCGAACGCCCTGCCGATGCCGCGCGCCGATCCGGTGATCAGCGCCGATTTACCCCGGAGCCTCATTGCAGCATCGCCTTCCCATCGGTGCCGAAACGATGCAGCTTGGCCTTGTCCGGCGTCAGATAGATCGTGTCGCCGTGATGGGCGGCCAATTCGCCGTCGGCACGCACCGTCAGCTGCCCGACGCCATCCGCCTGGACGTGCAAAAACGTGTCGGAGCCGAGATGCTCGGCAACGCCGACCGTCGCCTTCCAGTCGCCTGACGCCTTCGAAATGTTCATATGCTCCGGGCGGATGCCGACTGTCTTGGCGCCATATTTGGCGGCCGGCGCGCCTTCGATCAGGTTCATCTTCGGCGAACCTATGAAGCCGGCAACGAACAGGTTCTTCGGCGTCTTGTAGAGCTCCATCGGCGAGCCGACCTGCTCGATATTGCCGGCATTGAGCACGACGATCTTGTCGGCCATGGTCATCGCCTCGATCTGGTCGTGGGTGACGTAGACCATGGTGGTCTGGAGCTGGTGGTGCAGTTCACTGATTTCCAGCCGCATGGTGCCGCGCAGCGCCGCGTCGAGATTGGACAACGGTTCGTCGAACAGGAAGGCCGATGGCTGGCGGACGATGGCGCGGCCGATGGCGACACGCTGCCGCTGGCCGCCGGAGAGCTGGCCGGGGCGGCGGTCGAGGTAGTTGGTGAGGTTCAGGATCCGCGCGGCGTCCTTCACCTTCTTGTCGATGGTTGCCTGGTCCTCGCCCGCCATCTTCAGCGGGAAGGCGATGTTCTTGGCCACCGTCATGTGCGGGTAGAGCGCATAGGACTGGAACACCATGGCCAGCTTACGCTTGGCCGGCGCCTCCCCGGTGACGTCGCGGCCATCGATGATGATGGTGCCGCCGCTGGTATCCTCCAGACCGGCGATCAGACGCAACAGGGTGGATTTGCCGCAGCCCGACGGACCGACGAAGACGACGAACTCTCCGTCCTCGATGACCAGATCAAGGCCGGGGATGATGGACGTCGCCCCGAAGGATTTGGAGACGTTCTTGAGCGTGATGTTTCCCATGGTTTCCTCCCCCGAAGGGCTATCCTTTTCGTTTTGCGTCAGGCGATGCCCGCTACTTTACCGCACCGAATGTCAGGCCTCGGACCAGCTGCTTCTGGCTGAACCAGCCCATGATCAGGATCGGCGCGATCGCCAGCGTCGAGGCGGCCGAAAGCTTGGCCCAGAACAGCCCCTGCGGACTGGAGAAGGAGCTGATGAAAGCGGTAAGCGGCGCTGCCTCGGTGGTGGTCAGCCGGATCGTCCAGAACGCCTCGTTCCAGGCGAGAATGATGTTAAGCAGCATGGTCGAGGCGATGCCGGGCACCGCCATCGGTGTCAGCACGTAGATTATCTCGTTCCACAGCGATGCGCCGTCCATGCGCGCCGCTTCCAGGATCTCGCCAGGGATCTCGCGAAAATAGGTGTAGAGCATCCAGACCACGATCGGCAGGTTGATCAGCATCAGCATGACCATCAGGCCGATGCGGCTGTCGAGCAATCCGGTGTCGCGGAAGATCAGATAGATCGGAAACAGCACCGCGACGGCCGGCATCATCTTGGTGGAAAGCATCCACATCAGAATGTCCTTGGTGCGTTTGCCCGGCGAAAACGCCATCGACCATGCCGCCGGTATGGCGACGAGCAGAGCCAGGACGGTCGAGCCGACCGAGAGGAACACCGAGTTGAGGAAGAATTTGAAATAGCCGTTCTGCGCCTGGACCTCGGAATAGCTCTCCATGGTTCCCGACGGGAACAGGTTGAAGCCCTGGATGGCCTCCTGCTCCGACTTGAACGAGGTGATGATCGTATAGAGGATCGGGAAGAAGATCAGCAGGGCGACGATCCAGGCGGCCGCAGTCGCAATCGTCTTGTGCCGGGTGGTGACTGCACGTGCCATCTTATCCTCCCTTATTTGTCCAGGTTCTTGCCGACGGCGCGCATGGCGAAGAAGGCGACGATGTTGGCGAGAATGACTGCGATGATGCCGCCGGCGGACGCCTGGCCGATTTTGAACTCCAGCAAGGCCTTCTGGTAGACGAGGAAGGGCAGGTTGGTGGAGGCATAACCCGGGCCGCCATTGGTGGTGACCAGGATCTCGGCATAGACCGACAGCAGGAAGATCGTCTGGATCAGGATGACGACGGTTATGGCGCGCGACATATGCGGCAGCGTCAAATAGATGAAGCGGCTGATGAAGCCGGCGCCGTCCATTTCGGCGGCTTCCTTCTGCTCGCCGTCGAGCGATTGGAGCGCGGTCAACAGGATCAGCGTCGCAAACGGCAGCCACTGCCAGGCGACGATGATGATGATCGCCAGGAGCGGGTGCTGCCCGAACCAGTCGATCGGCTGCCCGCCGAAGAAGCGCGCAATATCGGCGAAGACGCCGTATTGCGGATGCATGATCATGTTCTTCCAGACAAGTGCCGCCACCGGCGGCATGACGAAGAACGGCGAGATGACGAGGATGCGGACGATGCCTTGTCCCCACATCGGCTGGTCGAGCAGAAGGGCCAGCAGGATGCCGCCGATCACCGTGATCAAAAGCACGCTGACGACGATGGTGAGCGTGTTGAGGATCGACTGCAGGAATGCCGGGTTGGAATAGAACAGCGCGTAGTTCGAAAACCCGACGAAGCCGTCGCGCATCGGATTGAGTGGGTTGTACTGCTGGAAGGAGAACCACAGCGTGAATGCCAGCGGCACAATCATCCAAACCAGCAGCAGCACCACGGATGGCGCCATCATGAAGCGGGCAAGCGAACGGGTCTGCTGAGTAGCCATGACGGTCACCCTTCGAGGTCGGCCAAGTTTTTCAGCGGCGTAAAGTTGGCCGCCCGAACTGGGATTCGGGCGGCCCGTGCCGGCTGCCATGGGCAACCGGCACCGGGAGGCGCCTTATTTGATGTACCCGCCCTCGGTCATCGTCGCGGTGGCGGCGTCCTGTGCCTGCTTCAAGGCGTCGTCGACGCTCGTCTGGCCGGCAAGGGCCGCCGAGAAGAGCTGGCCGACAGTGGTGCCAAGGCCCTGGAACTCAGGAATGGCGACGAACTGGACGCCGACATAAGGCACCGGCTTGACGGTCGGGTGCGTCGGATCGGCGGCGTTGATGGAATCCAGCGTCATTTTCGCGAAAGGCGCCGCCTTCTGGTACTCCGGGTTGTTGTAGAGCGAGGTGCGCGTTCCGGGCGGAACGTTGGCCCAGCCTTCCTTTGAAGCGACCAGTTCGAGATAGTGCTTCGAAGTCGCCCAGGAAACGAACTTTTGAGCGGCGTCGGCCTTCTGGGTGCCGGCGGGGATGGCCAGCGACCAGGCCCACAGCCAATTGCCGCGCTTGCCGAGGCCATTGTCCGGCGCCAGCGCATAGCCGACCTTGTCGGCGACGGTCGAGTTCTTCGGGTCGGAGACGAAGGACGCAGCGACGGTAGCGTCGATCCACATGCCGCATTTGCCCTGCTGGAACAGCGCCAGGTTTTCGTTGAAGCCGTTGGACGACGCGCCCTCGGGGCCGTCGGCCTTCATCAGGTCGACATAGAACTGCAGCGTGTTCTTCCATTCGGGCTGGTCGAATTGCGGCTTCCAGTTCTCGTCGAACCAGCGCGCGCCGAAGGAGTTCGACATGGCGGTCAGGAAGGCCATGTTCTCGCCCCAGCCGGCCTTGCCGCGCAGGCAGACGCCGTTCACGCCGTTGGCGCGGTCGGTCATCTTGTCGGCGGCCTGCTTGATGAAGTCCCAGGTCGGTGCATCGGGCATCTTGAGCCCGGCCTTGTCCATCAGGTCCTTGCGGTACATGACGAAGGAGCTTTCGCCATAAAACGGCGCTGCGTAGAGCTTGCCGTCGACCGACAGGCCGCCGGCTATGGCCGGGATGATGTCCTTGACGTCATAATCGTCGCCGAGCTTGTCGAGCGGCAAAAGCCAGTTCTGCTTGGCCCAGATCGGCACCTCATAGGTGCCGATGGTCATCACGTCGTACTGGCCACCCTTGGTGGCGATGTCGGTGGTGACGCGCTCGCGCAGGACGTTTTCCTCGAGCGTGACCCACTGTAGCTGAATGTCGGGATTTTTGGCGGTGAAGTCGTCGGTCAGCTTCTGCATGCGGACCATGTCGCCATTGTTGACCGTGGCGATGGTGATGGATTCGGCATGCGCGGCGAAAGCGAGGGCGCTGGCCGAGAACAGGCCTAGGGTGAACGTGCGAAGTTTCATCAAAATTCCTCCCATAAACCAAGATGAGCATTTGCCTTGGCTGTGGGCAATTACTCACCTGCGATGAATTCTGTCAAGACGGATTCGTTGCTGCAGCGCAGCACGCCGGGTCTCGTGCGGCGACAAGCTGGGACGTTTGCGGCATGTCTGACGAAAGATTTCAGCCGGGCTGATTGGCCCGGAGCTTTGCTGTCGGGCTTGCTGGGATTCAGCCTATTGGCAAGCGATCTCGCTCAGGATCCAATCGCGGAAGGCGCGGATCTTCGGCACGTTGCGCCGCGCCGTCGGATAGACCAGCCAATAGGCGTGGCCGTCGTCACCGACCAGATCAAAGGGCTGGATCAGGCGGCCGTCGGCAAGTTCGGCCTTGAACAGCGCCTTGGTGACGATCGCCACGCCGTGGCCGGCAATCGCGGCATTGGCCTCATAGGCCTGCGCGCCCATGCTGGTGCCGGGGCGCTTGGCCAGTTCCTCGACCGGCAGGCCGGCGGCGGCAAACCAGTCCCGCCACCAGATGTCGCCCGGGTCGAGGATCGGCAGCCGCAGCAGGTCGGCCGGCTCCTTGACGCCGCCGATGCTTGCCGCGAGCTTTGGACTAAGGACCGGCGTGAAATCGGCCCTGAAAAGCATATGGGTCTCGACGCCCGGCCAGTTGCCGGCGCCGGAGCGGATGGCGATGTCGATATCCTCTCTGGCAAAGTCGACAACCCTGTTCGAAGTATCGACGCGCACCGCCAGCGACGGATGCGCGACCTGGAACGAACCGAGATGCTGGGCCAGCCAATTGGAGGCAAAGGTCAGCAGCGTCGAAACGCAAAGCACGCCGTCGGCGCCGGTGCGCGCGGCGGCATAGGCGCCGCTCAACAGCGCGAATGCTTCGCTGACCGCGGGCGCCAGGCGTTGGCCGGGTTCGGTCAGCACGATGTGTTTTGGCTGGCGCAAGAACAGGGGCGCACCGATGCGCTCCTCCAGAAGCTTGATCTGATAGCTTGCCGCCGCCTGCGTCATGCCAAGCTCCTGGGCGGCCTTGGTGAACGAGAGATGCCGCGCCACCGCTTCGAATACCCGGATCGCCTGAAGCGGAGGAAGCTGCGAAACCAGCTGTCGTGAATTGAGCTCCGGCATAAGCCCTCCTTATGGGCAGTGATCGACGTTTGATTGGCGGCACCGGCCGGGCCTACCGATATTCCGTATTGAAGATCAATTACGCCTAGAGATAGCGAAGGCAGACGATCATGACCACAATACAGGAAAAGCTGCTTCTTGCTCCAGCCCATGGCTGGTTTTCACGGTTGGCGCGGGGATTGGCAAGGCACGCGGCGCGGAAACGGGCTTATCTCGACGTCCGGGAGCTGCCGCCGCATCTGCAGCGCGACATGGGCTTTCTCGACGGCAACGATCCATGCGGCCGGCACCAGTAGTGACGCTCGTTTATCGGGGATTCAGATACGTTTCGATTTCACATGATCGTTTCCGACCGCCAGCGGCTCGGAGATCATGCGCCCGCTAGCAAGGCGGCGGCGGTCCGCTCATCGGTGATCAGGCCGTTGACCAGCCGCCGGTTGACGGCGGCGAAGATGCCCGGCAGCTTGCGGTCGCCCATGGCAAGCGCGATCACCAGCGACTTTTCGCGCGACGGCAGCGGTGCCGACGACACCCGATCATTGGTAATACCCTCGATCATGCGGCCGTCACGATCGAACACCCAGCCGACGATCTCGGCGACGCCGCCGGCCTTCTGCAACGCCTTTAATTCACCCTCCGAAATGAAGCCGTCCTCGTAAAGCGGCGCCTTCGGACCGAGATCGCCTATGCCGACAAAGGTGACGTCGGCCTCAGCCGCAAGCGCCAGCGTCGGCTGGATCATCGGCTGGCTCAGCAGCATCTCGCGCTCCTCCGGCGAGGAGGCGATGACCGGCAAAGGCATCGGAAACGAGCGCGCCTTGACCCTGTCGGCCATGGTGAAGATGACGTTGTAGAAGGCGGCCGAGCCGTCCGGCGAGATGTTGCCGGTCAGCGACACCACTTTGTGCTGCGGGCATTCCATCGGCGGCAGTTGCTCGATCGCGGCCTTCAGCGTACGGCCGGTGCCGATCGCCATGACGATCGGCGTCGACGACCGCAGCCGCCGTTCGATCTCGGCCGCCGCCGCCTCGGCGACGCCGATGACGGTGGAGGAAGAAGAAGGGTCGCTGGGCACCACCTCGACCAGATCAAGCGCAAAGCGCGATTTCAGCCGTGCCGCAAGGTCGAGGCAATTGGCGATCGGATGGTCGACGCGCACCTTGATCAATCCTTCGGAGACTGCGAGCGACACCAGCCGCTGCGCCGTCTGGCGGGAGATGCCAAGCGTGGCGGCGATCTGGTCCTGGGTGTTGCCGGCAACGTAATAGAGCCAGCCGGCGCGCGCCGCATCGTCCAGCCTGTTGCCGCCGCTATCCTGCCGCGAATTCAAGTTCCTGCCTCCCAACCCCGCCGGGCAAAAGAGGCGGAGCGCCGTAGTTTCGCAGGGAATGAACTTGCGCGCAATTGCCTATTGCAAGAGCAATTGCTTAGGGCTGAGACTTGGGTGTTTGGAGCGAAGTGGCGGGTCGACCCAGTCTCGTTGCAACAGCAAGGCTGTCGAGGTCGCACAATCTCGGTCCAAAGCGCGTCGCGTTCAATCGGCCTTATGCGATGCGCCTTAGATTCTTGCTTTCTATGCATGTCCGTATCGCAAAACCGCTGCACACTTTTGCGCGACATGCATAGACGGGGACGCCGCGGTTTATCTCCCGCGCCAAACGCTTTAAGGGATTTTTGAGAATGGAGCCTTGCATGACGCCGAAAGCGGTTTTCTGGGATATGGACGGCACGCTGGTCGACAGCGAGCCGCTGCACGAAGCGGCGCTGATCGCGGCGCTGCACAGTGTCGGCATCGTACCGCCGGCCGACCTGCATGAGCGCGTGCTCGGCATCGCCGCATGGCCAGTCTACGAAATGCTACGCGACGAGTTCGGCCTCGACCTGCCTTTCGACGACTGGATCGTGCGCAAATACGATTACTATCTGCCGATGGCCCAAACGCTGACGCCGCGCAGAGGCGCGATCGAGATCTTCCACGAGTTGCGCGCGCTTAGCGTACCGCAAGCGGTGGTCTCCAACTCGGACAGGCTGATCGTCGATGCCAATCTGCGCGCCGTCGGCCTCGTCTATCCCGGCATGAAGACGGTCAGCCGCAACGACGTGCGTGAAGGCAAGCCGCATGCCGAACCTTTCCTGCGCGCCGCCTGGCTGGCCGACGTCGATCCCACCGAGGCCGTGGCGGTCGACGACAGCGTGACCGGCGCCACGGCGGGGCTGGCAGCGGGAATGAAGACGATCTTCTGGCCAGAGGTGCCTATGGAGGGGCCGCCGGGGGCGATTGTCATCAACAGCGCCGATGAATTGCGAGCCGAACTAGGGCTTTAAGCCAGGCCCGGCGGGACCGCGCTCAAGTCCGGTAGGCGGGTTCCTGCTCGTCGAGGATCGCCTTCAGTTCGGAGAGGTGGCGTTCGGCCTGGCCGGGATAGTCTTCCTGTTCCCTTGCCGCTTTCTCGGCGATCTCGTCCGACAGTACCCGCAGCGGCCGGCCGGTCCACAGCGCCTTGACATAGGTTTCGGCGGCGCGCTCGAAATAGAACATGCGGTTGAAGGTGTCGGCGACGCTGTCGCCGATGACCAGCACGCCATGGTTGCCCATCACCATCACCTTGACCTTCGGGTCGACAAGAAGCTGCGAGCAGCGCTCGCCCTCTTCCTCGAAGGCCAGCCCGCCATAATGAGCGTCGACGACATGGCGGTTGAAGAAGATTGCCGAGTTCTGGTCGACCGGCGGAAGCGTCGAGTCGGCGAGCGAGGCAAGCACGGTGGCGTGGATCGAGTGGACATGCATGACGCAGCGCGCATGACGCACGTTGCGATGAATGGCACCATGCAGGCCCCACGCCGTCGGATCGGGCGCATTCGGGCCGGAGAGCGTGCCGGGATCGTTGGCGTCGATCAGAAGCAGATCGCTCGCCTTGATGCGCGAGAAATGCACCTGGTTGGGATTCATCAGGAATTGCGAACCATCGTCGCTGACGGCCAGTGAGAAATGGTTGGCCACCGCCTCGTGCATGTTGAGCCGCGCCGTCCAGCGGAAGGCGCAAGCCAGATCGACGCGCTCCTCATAGAACGGCAGGTTGGTCAGCACTTCCTTCTGCAGGCGCGTGATGCTCATCGTAAACCTCCGTGAAAGAAGCAAGGATGCCGCGCGGCTGGAACACGCGCAACCGGTTTCGTTTGGTACAGGCGAGCGCCGTTATGCCGCCGTGCTGGTGGCCGCGCCGACCCGAAGCCCGCCATGCCCGACGATGAAATCGATCACCTCCTGCAGCCCCTTGCCGCGCGACAGGTCGGTGAAGCCGAACGGCCGCTTGCCGCGCATGCGGGCAGCGTCGCGTTCCATGATGTCGAGATTGACGTTCACATAGGGCGCAAGGTCGCTCTTGTTGATGACCAGGAAATCGGACCGGGTGATCGCCGGTCCGCCCTTCCTCGGGATCTCCTCGCCCTGGCAAACCGAGATGACATAGAGCGTCAGGTCGGCAAGATCCGGCGAGAAGGTGGCGGCGAGATTGTCGCCGCCCGATTCGATGAAGACGATGTCGAGATCGGGGAATTTTCTGGTCATCTCGGCGATCGCCTGCAGATTGATCGAGGCGTCCTCGCGGATGGCGGTGTGCGGACAGCCGCCGGTCTCGACGCCGACGATGCGATCCTCGGGCAGGGCCTGCAACCTGGCCAGCATCATGGCGTCTTCCTTGGTGTAGATGTCGTTGGTGACGACGGCGATCGAAAACTCGTCACGCAGTGCCTTGCAGAGCTTTTCGGTAAGCGTCGTCTTGCCCGAGCCGACCGGGCCGCCAATGCCGATGCGAAGAGGACCGTTGGGCGATATCATGCGGGGAACTCCGTGACGGCAAGAATGGCGAAGGCAAGCCCGATCAGCAGGCACAGCGGCGAATAATAACGCAGATCGAGCCGCGCGAAAGGCTGTTCGGGCGTCAGCCGGCGCCACCAGGGCGTGAAGCCGGCAATGCCGCGCGCCAGGAAAACCAGCGCGATGAGCAGCGACGTGGCGGCAAGCCCGGCCTTGGGAAACGGCGTGGCAAAGATGCCCTCGAGCGCCATCGGCCACAGTGTCGCCAGGCCAAGGCAGGCGGCAACGGCGAAGCTGGCGAAGGGTGCCGGCATCTCGTCGACGCCATGAAAGCAGATGACCGCACGAGCGCAGGAGGCGGCGTCCCTGCCCGGCCAGATGCCGCCAATGCCCCAATAGACATGCAGTGCTGTGATCAGCAGCAGGACGAGCGAGACGGCGAAAGCGAGGACGATCATGAGCGGAACAGCCGCGAATACTGGGCCTCGTGCTTCATCGCCGTGATGTCGGAGATAAAAGCGCAGCCGCCGAGATCATCGAGGGTCGAGCCGGCAGCGCGGTCGGACGTAGCCAGGGCAAGCGGCTCGAAGCCGGCTAGCAGCGCGGTGGCGCCGGTCTGGCCGACGGCGCCGAGCCGGATCGCGGCCTGAACAAGGTTGGAGAAGAAGGCCTGCAGGAAGGCGGCCAGGGCGTCCCGCAGCGAAATGCCGTGATCGCCGGCAACAGCGCCGACGGCAACGCAATAGGCACATTCGGTCGGCAGGCGATCCAGCACCTGGCACGGCCAGGCGGAGGCTGCTTTCAGGAAAGCGGCGCCCTGCAGCATCGTCTCGGTATGACGCTCGCGCGAGCCTGCCAGAGCTTCGGCAAGGGCGACGATTTCATCGAGATCGCCGGTTTCGCGCGCCCTGCGCCAGCTTTGGGCAAACAGCACCGCATCATTCCAGCCCGAACCCATCTCGACGAGCGTTTCCAGCCACGCGGCGAGATCTTTGCTGTCGGCAACCAGCCCGGCATGCACGGCTTGTTCCAGGCCATGGCTGTAGGAAAAGCCGCCGACCGGGAAGGAAGGCGACAGCCACGCCATCAGCCGCAACAAAGCAATATTGGAAGGCTGGGCAACGCTGGAAGGCCGGTCAGTCATGGTCATGGTCGTGCGAATGGCTGTGGGAATGAGAATCGCTATGGCTATGGGAATGCGCTTCGGCGTGGCTGTGCGCATGTGCCTCGGCATGGGCATGGCCGTGCCCGCCATGCGCGGAATAGGCGCCGCGCACCGGCTTGAACGGTTCGGAGACGTCGCTCACAATGGCGCCCAATCCCTCCAGCATCGTCTTAATGACATGGTCGCGCAGGATGAGGATGCGGTTAGCCTCGATGGCGGCGGCGAGATGGCGGTTGCCGATGTACCAGGCGAGCTCGGCGAGATGGATCGGGTCGCTGCCCCTGATATCGTAGAGCGGCTCTTCGGCCGCGATGATCTCGATGTGGCGGCCATCCTCCAGCACCAGCCGGTCACCATGGTTCAACGTCACCGGTTCGGGCAGGTCGACCAGCACCTTGTCGCTACCGGCCGTTTCGATGGCACGACGGCGCAGATGCCGCTCGTCATGGGCAAGCACCGCCCGGTCGTATGGCGTGGTGGTTCCGGCTTCGCCTGCGGCCAGGACGGCGACTGCGCGCGGGAATTTGGTGAAGTCGGTGCGAATATCGAGCTTCATGTAAAAACTGCCTCTCCCAAAAGCCTAGCCTATCGCGTCCGCCGCCCCAATGGCGCTCAAACAATCGTGTCGAAGAGCCGCATGATAAACGATACCTGATAGACGAGCGCGCCGGCGACAAAGGCGATGTGAAAGCGGCGGTCGCGCAGCAGGACCGCAATGACGCAAAGCGCGACGAAAACCGGCGTGCGGATCAGATATTCGACGCCGAAATGGGCGAAATGCGCCGGCCCTTTCAGCAGCGTGTCGACCACGTCGAGCAGATAGGTCGCCGCCAGCAGGCCGAAGAACCAGGCCCGGCGCGAATAAAAGAAATCCTCATAGCTGGTGTAGTCCAGCATCGAGTCCGGAAACAGCAGCGCGCAGAGCAGGAACAGCGTGACGGCGTAGAAGATGATGAACAGGTATTTGCCGAAGGTCCAATTCTCGATCTGGAAGAGGCCGAACTCCCACCACCAGAAATGCACCAGCATCAAAAGCACCGACGCAACCCAGGCGAGATGCACGGGATAGAGCCGGTACTGGCTGGGATGCTGGACGATACGGGCAAGCCCCGACAAAAGCCGGGTGACGCCAAGGCCGATCACCATGCCCAGGACGATGCGGATATGCGGGAAAATGTCGTGGGCGTAGGGGAGTTGCTGGTCCATAGGCCTGGCGCGGCATGTTCTACATCGGTCGTTCTAACGCCTATGGTTCAGAACAGGAAGTAGCGTTGCGCCATCGGCAGCACGGTTGCTGGCTCGCAGGTCAAGAGTTCGCCGTCGGCGCGGACCTCATAGGTCTCCGGGTCGACCTCGACATGCGGCGTGGCGTCGTTGAGCACCATCGAATGCTTGCCGATGCCGCCGCGGGTGTTCTCGACGGCCACCATCTGCTTGTCGACGCCGAGCCTGCCGCGCAGGCCGGCGTCGAGCGCGGCCTTCGAAACGAAGGTCACCGACGAATTAGTCATCGCCTTGCCGTAGGCGCCGAACATCGGCCGATAGTGCATCGGCTGCGGCGTCGGGATCGAGGCGTTGGGATCGCCCATCGGGGCGGCGGCGATCATGCCGCCGATCAGCACCATGTCCGGCTTGACGCCGAAGAAGGCCGGGTTCCACAGCACAAGGTCGGCGCGTTTTCCGACCGCCACCGAGCCGATGTCCTTCGACAGGCCATGCGCGATGGCCGGATTGATGGTGTATTTGGCGATGTAGCGGCGGACGCGGAAATTGTCGTTGTCGCCGGTCTCCTGCGGCAGCGAACCACGCTGGCGCTTCATCTTGTCGGCGGTCTGCCAGGTGCGGATCGCCACTTCGCCGACGCGGCCCATGGCCTGGCTGTCCGACGAGATGATCGAGAAGGCGCCGATGTCGTGAAGAATGTCTTCGGCGGCGATGGTTTCCTTGCGGATGCGGCTTTCGGCAAAGGCGATGTCTTCGGGGATCGACGGCGACAGATGGTGACAGACCATCAGCATGTCGAGGTGCTCGGCCAGCGTGTTGACCGTGTAGGGACGCGTCGGATTGGTCGAGGACGGAATGACGTTGGGCAGACCGCAGACCTTGATGATGTCAGGCGCGTGGCCGCCGCCGGCGCCTTCGGTGTGGAAGGCATGGATGGTGCGGCCCTTGATCGCCGCGACCGTGTTTTCGACGAAGCCGGACTCGTTCAGCGTGTCGGTGTGGATCATCACCTGCACGTCGTAATCGTCGGCGACCGACAGGCAGCAGTCGATTGCAGCCGGTGTCGTGCCCCAGTCCTCATGCAGCTTCAGCGAGCAGGCGCCGGCGAGCACCATCTCCTCGAGCGCGGCAGGTAGCGACGCGTTGCCCTTGCCCGACAGGCCAATATTCATCGGGAAGGCGTCGAAAGACTGGATCATGCGCGCCAGATGCCACGGCCCCGGCGTGCACGTGGTCGCCAGCGTGCCGTGCGCCGGGCCGGTGCCGCCGCCGAGCATGGTGGTGATGCCCGACATCAGCGCTTCCTCGATCTGCTGCGGGCAGATGAAGTGGATATGCGCGTCGAAGCCGCCGGCGGTCAGGATCTTGCCTTCGCCGGCGATGATCTCGGTGCCGGGACCGATGATGATGGTGACGCCGCCTTGGGTATCCGGATTGCCGGCCTTGCCGATCGCGACGATGCGGCCGTCCCTCAAGCCGATGTCGGCCTTGACGATACCGGCGGTGGCATCGACGACCAGCGCATTGGTGATGACGGTGTCGACCGCGCCTTGCGCGCGTGAAACCTGGCTCTGGCCCATGCCGTCGCGGATGACCTTGCCGCCGCCGAATTTCACCTCCTCGCCGTGAACGGTGAGATCCTTTTCGACCTCGATGAACAGCTCGGTGTCGGCGAGCCGGACTTTGTCGCCAACGGTCGGGCCGTACATCTGCGCATAGGCGGCGCGGGTGATTTTAGCCATCAGCAATTGCTCCCGAAATACAGCCCGAAAATACCGCTTGTCGAAGGCGGGCCCCACATTGCCGCCATCCTATGATCACGCAATGACCCGCTGAGCGACACTTTCCGATCCCATTTGGCGTTTGAGGTGGCCGGGTCACCCCAAAACGACCATTTGCCAATCGATGGAAAGGAACATCCATGCGCAAAACGACCCTTCTGGCAGCCGCCGCCACGCTGGTGCTCGCAACCGCCGCCAGCGCCCAGCAACAGCCTGCGCAGCAGCCCAGTCCGGCGCCGGCCGCGCCTGCTCCTGCCGCGCCCGGAGCGCAGCCACAGGCGCCCACCATCCAGGCGATCAACGTCGTCGACATCAAGGATCTGCCGGCGGACACTCAAGCCAAGGTCAACGAGGTGATCGCCAAGCGCAGCGACGCCGATCTGCAGAAACTGCGCGGCTCGATCGACGCGACACCGCAGGTCAAGTCCGCACTCGAAGCCAAGGGGCTCACCTCGGCGCAGGTGATCGCCGCCAGCATGAGCACCAATGGCGCGCTGACGCTGATCACCAAGAAAGCGAGCTGACGAGACGAGGCGGCGGGCCGGCGCCCGGTCAGCCCGCCGCATCGCAAAGGGAACCTTCACGGGGGACGTTTCGTTTCGGTCCTGTCGCCCTGACACAAGCCTCGAAAAGGACCCTGAGAACGAGCGATGGCGATCACCACCTTCTCCGACACCAGATGGGTGCATGGCATTGCCGCGACCGCGTTTCTGGCCGCCAGCATTCCGCACGCCGCGCTGAACGCGCAGAGCCTCGACAGCGCCGAGACCGTCAACCGGATCGTCGGCTCGGAGGTCGGCCAGGAGGAGACCAAGACAAATGCGGAAGCCGGCAAGGTCAGCTCGGCGATCGACCGCACGCGTGAGAACATCGCTGCCGTGCGAAAGACATCCAAGCTCGACAAAGTCGATATCGTGTTTCTTACCGACGCCGCGCGCACCGAAGGCGGCCCGCCGCCGGCGATCGAAAGCAAGGTCAGGCAACATCGGGACGACATTGCCGAGCTGCGCAAGGAGATCGAGGCGAACGCATTGCTGTTCAACGCTATCGACTCGCGGCGAGTGCAGACCGAGGACGTTCTGGCGGTTGAATTCGACGATTCGGGAAAGGTCGTCATCTATGCGGCGGCCAAGCCGCCCGGCTGAGCCGAAACTGCTCGACGCCTTCGATCTCACAGCTTGCCCATGATCTTCTGCTGAAATCCGTAGACCTCGCGCTTGCCGCCGAACGGCACTAGCGTAACATCGCGCTCCTGGCCGGGCTCGAAGCGCATCGCGGTGCCGGCGGCGATGTCGAGGCGCATGCCCCGCGCCTTGTCGCGATCGAATCTCAGCCCTTCATTGGTCTCGAAGAAATGATAGTGGCTGCCGACCTGGATCGGCCGGTCGCCGCTGTTGGCCACCTTCATGGTGACCGTCGGCAGTCCCTTGTTCAGTTCGATCTCGCCGCTTGCCGTGATGATTTCGCCGGGGATCATCACTGCCTCACAGGATGCCGAAGGCGAGGCCGGCGCCAATCGCGGCACAGGCGGCGCCAGCGGCGCGGGCAAGCCCACTGAAGCGCCAGCCGAGGCCGAGACCAGCCGTGATGCCGACGGCATGGAGCAACGCGGTGGCAACGGCAAAGCCTGCGGTATAGCCAAGCCCAGCGGCATTTTCAGGCACCTCGGTGCCGTGGGCGTAGCCATGGAACAGCGCAAACAGGCCGATGACGGCGACGCCGGCCGAGACGGGAAGATCGACGGCGAGCGCAACCAGCAGCCCGAGTGCCACGACGGACGCCAATATGGCCGGCTCGACGAAAGGCATCGGCACATGCAGCATACCGAGCGCGCCGCCGGCCAGCATGACGCCGACGAAAGCCAGCGGCCATGCCCAGATCGCCTTGCCGCCCCTGAGCGCCGCCCATAGGCCGACGACAATCATCACCGTCATATGATCGAGGCCGGAGAGCGGGTGGGAGAAGCCGGCGGTGAAGGACGAAACCGTGCCGACGCCGACATGGGCATAGGCCGGCATAGCTGCCGCCAGCAGCAGGGCCGCCGACAGCGTCGTGCATTTCATCGTAGCGGGGATCATCGGCGTAGCTTCCATCTTCGAGATCATCATGCCTCTCACGCCGCCTTGCGGGCCGGACCGCAGCCTTCTGCCTTGAGGACGCGCTTGGTGGAGGCCGGATATTTCGTCAGCAGCGCTGCCGGACGGATCGGGCGAGCCGAGAAGTTGCCGCCGCAATTCGGGCAGGCGCCGCCGAGCACGTTTTGTGCGCAGTCGGCGCAGAAGGTGCATTCGAAGGTGCAGATCACCGCGTCCGTCGCATCGGGCGGCAGATCCTTGTCACAGCATTCGCAGTTCGGACGCAGCTGAAGCATTTTCCTCTCCTTGGCGATTTTATCTGATCGGCTCGTGCACGGTCACCAGCTTGGTGCCGTCTGGAAACGTCGCCTCGACCTGCACATCGTGGATCATTTCGGCAATGCCTTCCATCACCTGGGCCCGGGTGACGACATGGGCGCCGGCCTCCATTAGCTCGGCGACGGCGCGGCCGTCGCGGGCACCCTCGATGACGAAATCGGTTATCAGCGCGATCGCTTCCGGATGGTTAAGCTTGACGCCGCGTTCGAGCCGCTTGCGGGCCACGATCGCCGCCATGGCGATCAGCAGCTTGTCTTTCTCCCTCGGCGTCAGATTCATGCGTTTTCCTGCAGTGGCACAATCGAAATCAGAGTGACCATAATTTGGGCAGGCCCGCCCGTCCGTTGAGCAATTCGACAAGCGGCACCAGCCGCTTGCGGAGCTGGTAGCCGTCCTCGGCGAACAGCCGAGCAAGAAGCTTGCCAGATTTCCGCACGCTCCAGAAACTGACGCCGCCCTGTCCGCCGACCATGGCCCGGGTCGGCTCGAGCAAAGCTTCTGCCCGCGACGACACCATCAGCAGCGTCGCTACGGCGGCGGCACCACCGGCAACCGCCGGACGGTTCAAGGTGGCGGCAATGTCGGCACCGATGCGGAACTCCTCGGCGTGAATCAGCGCCCCGTCCTGGCGGACGCGCCAGCGATCATGGAATTGGCCTTGCGAAGCCCGTTCGCCCATGGCCAGGCGGCCGAAGACGGTAGCTTCCAGGATCAGCGCCTCGGCTCCGGCGGCAAGCTCCACGTCAAGCGTGCGGGCAAAGGCCGAGCGGTCGAAGACGATGGTTTCCTGCGGCAGCCAGGCAATGTGGCCGCCTTCGCCGGCGCTCAATTGCACCCGCACTTCGGCGCGGTCGGATGCGGCGCGATAGATTTTCTCGCAGGCCTGCGTCGTTATCGTTGCGGACGCGCCGGCACCGACATCGACCTCCCAGGCGAGACGGTCGCCACCGGTCAGCCCGCCGGCAGTGTTGATCAGGACGGCTTCGAGCGGACCGGCCGAGACTGCCGGCATGCGGATCTTGGCCGAGCCGTCCTGGTACAGGCGCCGAAGACGCGTGCGGCCTCCGTTCCAGTCGCAGCCAAGCCGTGCAACGCCGGCAACGCGCTGGGCCGGCGGCACTGAGGTCAAGCTATTTGCGATCGTGTCCACGACACCAACGTTAAGCACTGCGGCGGCTTTGTCGATATATAGCTTGTTGCTTGACAGCGTTTCGGTTTCTATAGAGGGAGCCACCTTGGTACGGTCACCGGCGCCTGGCGGGGGTAAAAGGCGACGATGACGGCGTAATCGAGGACAAAAGGGGCGCTGATCAGTTGGCGTCGGGAAACGACAGAGTTGGGGAAGAAACCGAATGGCTGACCAGCTGGCAAACGATATCATCGCCAAGATCAAGGCTCATGCCGAGCCGGGCGGCGAGGAAATCACCACCAGTACCGAACTGACCGCGCTTGGCATCCATTCGCTGGAACTGACGGAGATCATCTTCGATCTCGAGGAAGAGTATGGCATCGAAATCGAGATGAACACGGTCGATGCCTGGAGCAATCTGAAGAATGTCGGCGACATGGTCGAGGCGGTTCGCGCGCTGATCGCGAAAAAAGCCTGACTGAATGCACAAGCGCATCGTCATCACGGGCATCGGCGGGTTATGCGGCCTCGGCACCAATGCACCGGCAATCTGGAATGAGATGCGCGCCGGCCGTTCAGCAATCGGCGCGATCGACAATCCGCTGCTGCATGATCTGAAGGTCAAGGTCGGCTGCGAAATCAAGGCGCTTCCCGAGCACGGCATCGACCGCAAACAGGTCGTGTCGATGGACCGCTTCAGCCTTCTGGCGACGATCGCCGCGCGGGAGGCGGCACAGCAGGCGGGATTGAACCCGCACGCGGCCAACACCTACCGGATGGGCACCATCGTCGGCGTCGGCGTCTGCGGCTGGGAGGCAATCGAAGAGAACTATCGCGCCATCCTGCTCGAAGGCAAGAACCGCGCCGGCATCTTCACCGTACCGAAAGTAATGCCGGGCGCAGCCGCCGGCCATGTCAGCATGAATCTTGGTCTGCGTGGACCGGTGTTCGGCATCACCTCTGCCTGCTCGTCATCCAACCACGCCATTGCCTCCGCGGTCGATCAGATCAGGCTCGGCCGGGCCGACGTCATGGTCGCCGGCGGCACCGATGCGCCACTGGTCTGGGGCATCCTCAAGGGCTGGGAAGCCCTGCGGGTATTGTCGCCGGACACCTGCCGGCCGTTTTCGGCCGACCGCCAGGGGCTCGTGCTCGGCGAAGGCGCCGGCATGGTAGTGCTGGAAACGTATGAGCATGCCATGGCGCGCGGCGCCGCTATTCTTGCCGAAATCGCCGGCGTCGGCCTTTCCGCCGACGCCTCCGACATCGTCGCGCCAACTATCGAAGGGCCTGAGGCGGCGATGCGCTTCTGCCTCGTCGACGCCGGGCTCAATCCGGAGGACGTCGACTATCTCAACGCGCATGGCACCGGCACCAAGGCCAACGACCAGATCGAGACGGCGGCGATCAAACGCGTGTTCGGCGACCATGCCTACAAGCTTTCTGTCTCCTCGACCAAATCGATGCATGCCCACTGCCTCGGCGCATCCGGCGCGCTGGAAATGATCGCCTGCGTGATGGCGATCCGCGAAGGCATCGTGCCGCCGACCGCCAATTATCGGGAAGCCGACACCGACTGCGATCTCGACATCACGCCGAACGTGGCACGCGAGCGCGCGGTGCGCACCGCGATGAGCAACAGCTTCGCCTTCGGCGGCACCAATGCGGTGCTGGCGGTCAAGGCCGTGTGACCACACCCTTTGCGGGCCTTTCACCGGGGCCGGTGAAACTTTCCATGCGCATATTGATCGCGCCAGGCGTCGCGCCTAACTCACTGCGACCCGCCATGACCATGCCGCTCGGCGCGGTCCCCGACCAGGAGTTTCGATGACCGATCTGTCCGCGTTTCCGATCGCCAGGCGCTGGCCGGCGAGCCACCCCGACCGCATCCAGCTTTATTCGTTTCCGACGCCGAACGGGGTGAAAATATCGATCGCGCTGGAGGAACTTGGCCTGCCCTACGAGCCGCATGCCGTCGACATCGGCAAGAACGAGAGCTGGACGCCGGAATTCCTGTCTTTGAACCCGAACGGCAAGATCCCGGCGATGATCGATCCGGACGGCCCGGGCGGCAAGCCGATCGGCCTGTTCGAATCCGGCGCCATTCTGCTTTATTTCAGCGACAAGACCGGCAAGCTGGTCCCGGCAGACGCAACGCTGCGTTACGAGACGATCCAGTGGGTGTTCTTCCAGATGGCTTCCATCGGGCCCATGTTCGGCCAAGTCGGTTTCTTCCACAAATTCGCCGGGCGCCAAATCGCCGACAAGCGCCCGCTCGAGCGTTATCGCGACGAGTCGCGGCGGCTGATCGGCGTCCTCGAAACGAGGCTCAAGGGCCGCAACTGGATCATGGGCGACGATTACACCATCGCCGACATTTCGATGCTTGGATGGGTGCGCAATCTGATCGGCTTTTACGAGGCGCGGGACCTCGTCGGTTTCGACGATTTCCCGGGCGTGGGCGCATGGCTGGAGCGTGGCCTTGCCCGGCCGGCGGTGCAGAGGGGCCTCACCATTCCGGCCAGAGCCTGATCAGAACCCTGACTGCCCCGGCTATTTTGCCTTGGTCCGGGGTTTCGAGCCGCCCTTGCCGACTACGGAAGCGGCAAGCGACGCCGCACCTTTGGCGGTCGCAAGCACGGCACCGGCGGCGACATTGGCCGTTGCCTTAACGGTGCGCATCGCGCTGCCTGCGATCGATCCTCTGCTGCTTGCCGACCTTTTGGCCTTGGGTGCAGCGGCTTTGGCCGCGGCAGGCATCACCTTTTTCGGCGCCGCCTTGCCAAAGCTGGGCTTTGCCGCATCCTTGGAGTGGGCCGCTCCTGCCGGGCCGGCGCTGGTTTTCGCTCGAGTGATTTTTGATCGTGTTACCTTGCCCTTGGCGGGCGCAGGCTTTCTTGCCATGGTTTCCATCTAACCGTTCCCTCATGCAATTGCCGTGTCCGGGATAACGGCCTGAAAGTGTTAAGGTTCCGGCCGAACAGTCCTTACCAGATCAGGCCTGTCCACCGACCACCAGGTCGGCGGGCCGCCGACGGGCAAGCACGCGGTCGATGTTCGGCATGTCGTTGGAAGCAATCCAGGCGCGCGCGTCCTGGTCGGACCGGCCGTGCTCGTGCCATCGCTCGAGCAGTCGGCGCTCGAGCTCGGCGCGCGGCACGTCGACGAAGATAGAGTAGTCGAACAGCGGCGCCAGCCGCGTCCATGGCTCTTCGTCGAGCAGCAGGTAATTGCCTTCGACCAGGATGAATTTGGTCTCGGCGGCGATGATCGCAGCGGCAGCGCGCGACAGCTCCATGCTGCGGTCGAACACCGGGATGGCGATATCCGGCTCGCCAGCGCGGATGCGCTTCAGCAGCGCTTCGAAGCCGGCAAAATCAAAGGTTTCCGGGGCACCTTTTCGCTGGCGAAGGCCGCGCCGCTCGAGCACGACGTCATCGTAGTGGAACCCGTCCATCGGCACGACTTCCGCCGTGCCTTCCGGCAGCAGGTCATGCAAGCCTGCCGACAATGTCGACTTGCCGGCGCCGGGCGGACCCGCAATGGCAACAATGAAGCGCGGCGCCTTGCCGGCGCGCTTGAAAATGGTAGCGGCGAGATGGGCGATCTCAGACATTGGCATCCGTTAAGATGGTTCTGGCGCATTTTGGCGGCAGTTTTCGAAAATTTCAAACGCGGCTTGTGCCAGGCCTTCAATCGGGCCTGGACTGGCTGATCCGCAGGAAATCGTTGTCGAAGCCGATGTCGCGCTCGGCACCGTCAGCCGCCAGGATGCGCATGCGGCCCGGCGAGGTCGTGACGTCGCGCGGCGGCTCGCCGGATGGCCATGGCAGTGCGCCGATGACATGGCGGAACGAAAAGCGGCGCCCTTCAGCAAGGGCAAAGGCGGTCGCCACGCCTTCATGCTTCAGCCAGTTGTCGCCGAGCGACGCGGCATGGCCGACGGCCGTGCGGCCGTCCTCGATGCCGAGCACGCCGCGGTGGCGGCCGCTCCATGGCGCGTAATCGCGCCCGCCATTGCTGACCCACAGCATGGTGACCGGCAGTTCGGCCGGGTTCTTCAGCACCAGCACGAGGTCGGCTTCCGCCTGGCGCGCCAGCGCGGTCCAGCCCGGTCCGCCATGGTCGGCCTCGACCAGCGTGACGAAGTCCTCACGCAGCTGGTCCATGCGATAGGCGGTCAGGTCGATCGTGCCGCCGTCGGCGGCGGGAAAGCGCGTCAGGTCGGTGCTGCGCGCCGGGTAGGCGAGCAAAGAGCGGCCGCGGGCCGGATCGGGCTCCGGCGGCTCGTTCGGCGTCGCGGCAAGGCGCTTCGGCGAGAACGCCAGCCTGCCGCCGGCCTTCATCACCGTCATCGGATGGTGGGCGACCGGAATGGCGCCGGCCCCGCCGGAAAAGACGTGCTCCTGATAGAGAAAGGGATGATCGTCGCGCACGATCAGGATCTTGTCGACGCTCGCGCCCATGACCGGGCGCTGCAGCCGCAAGACGGCGCGCCAGCCATCGACCGTTGCCGCGCTGTCGACGACGTCCCAGCGACTATTGGCCGGCCAGCCATGCAAAGGTGCCTCTTCGACGTCGCTGATCGAGAACGGCGCGCAGAGGAAATCGCCGGACAGGTGGACCGTACCTTCAGGCAGATCTTTCGGCAGCGTCTCGCGCGGCTCGCCGACCCAGGGTGCGCGATGCAAAGGGTTCAGCCGAAGGCCATCGATATCGACCGCCATGTCGGCGAGATGGCCGACGGCAAGATCGACCGATACCGAAATGCCTTTTGCCGTGATCGTGACCGTATCCATGTGCACCTACCGATTCTGCCAGCCCGAATTCAGGCGGCCCGATTCTGCCGGCGCCAGCAAAGCCCACTCGCCGCCGGTTGCGCAAGCGTGGTGGCCGGCAATTCCCCTCAGCCGGCTCGGCACAGCGGCCACGTGGGCCTGTGGACAGGGCACCAATCCAGGCCCCGACCGATATTAACCAAATGGACTGCGCCTTTGCGGTAAGATAGCTTCGCCTCGTCTCGGAAACAGCCTGCCTTCGGAACCGACTTGTCCGCCTTGCGCTTCTTTTCGCTCATCCACAATTACGTCGCGGTGCTGGCGCTGCTGCTGTTTGCCGCCGGCTGCACGACGGTGACGCCGCCCGACAGCGTGCTGGCCGTGCCGGCGCCGCCGCAGAAATATGCCGCGATGGTCATCGACGCCGGCACCGGCAAGACGCTGTTCGAGGTCAATTCCACGGCGCCACGCTATCCGGCGTCACTGACCAAGATGATGACGCTCTACCTTCTTTTCGAGGCGCTGGAGTCGGGGCGGATCAGCAAGGAGACGCAAATTCCGGTGTCGGACTACGCCGCGCGGCAGCCGCCGACCAAGCTGCGGTTCAGGCGCGGCGAGACGATCGACGTCGATTCGGCGATCCGCGCCATCGTCGTCAAATCGGCCAATGACGTGGCGGTCGCCGTTGCCGAATATCTCGGCGGCAGCGAAGAGGCGTTCGCCGGCATGATGACCGCCAAGGCGCGCCAGATCGGCATGAGCAGCACCGTCTTCCGCAACGCCTCGGGCCTGCCGGATGGCGACCAGCACACGACGGCGCGTGACATGGCGGTGCTCGGCATGGCGCTGCACACCCGCTTCCCGCAGCATTTCCACTATTTCTCCGACAGCGACTTCATGTTCCGCGGCAGGCTGGTGCGCGGCCACAACGACATGCTCGGCCGGGTGCGCGGCGTCGACGGCATCAAGACCGGCTACATCAGAGCTTCGGGCTTCAACATCGTTACCTCCTATAATGCAGACGGGCACAGGCTGATCATCGTGGTGATGGGCGCCGACAGTGCGCGCCAGCGCAACGACCATGTCGAGGCGCTGATCCAGCGCAGCCTGTCGACGGCGACGGCGAACGCGACGACGCGGCTGCTGTATGCCGAGCAGCAGTGAGAGGTTGGTCTACGGATATGGCCGGACGTTATCCGGCCAATCAAGTTTGTCGAGTTCATCCTGAGGCACTTTGCCATGCTGGTCGAACGCGGCCTGCAATCGCTCACTAAGCCACGATGTGCCTTGGTTAGAAAGCTCAACCGCTGCTTGTTGTTGGTAAGCCTTTCTCGGATCAGTGTTCCCTTCGCCACGTGATGCATTGCGCTTCGTCGACGCGAACGAATTTGCGCCGAGAGCACCCATGAGTTCGTTGAGAGAGATGCCGTTGGCCATCGTGCCTGCAACAAATTCGGCATGGTGGACGCGAATATAGCGGGACCACGTTGCTTTCCAATCGCGGTGAGTAATGTCTTCGGGCGTGGCATCGTCTCGTGCCGGCACATGATGCATGCCTATCGCAAGCCCAAAAACCCGGATGTCATTCGGATCGTATGTCAGTCGTGCGATGAAGATCACCGCATCGTCCTTAACCATTCGCGGCCGCTTTGTGGCGGGGTATGCGACAGCCCAATGGCAACCAGATCGCTCTATTTCCTCGATCGTGGGGAATGCTAATGGAACCCGATTGTCGCCCTCACCAAGAAACTTCACAAATGCCTGGGGAGCATCGGCAACATTTATGGGCAAGGTTGCCGGAGAGTCGACTATCCCTGCGTCGGCGCCAAAGTCGCCGAGGCCGATGGGGAGATTTGGGCGCCCGCCTTTCGCTCGATGGTGCGTCACCGTTTCGTCCCATTTATCGAGCTGCTGGACCGTAAGGTCGGCACCGCTGCGCATCCAAAGATCATCGAAATAGCGGCGGCACGCCGCGATGATTTCTGCATCTTGGGAAACCAAGCCGAACTCGTGGTTTCGGGTGAGCGCGGCCTCCGTCAGATTGGCAGATGTCACGATCGCTCTGTTTGATCCGAACAGGTACATCTTAGCGTGCAGGTTCCTGACGCCGCGCACCGTCCCTCCGACCTCCAGCAGCCGCCGCAGGGCCACAACGTCGCTGACGCCTTCCGCGAAATCTGACAAATTGAACCGGGTGATAGCCTGAACGGTTTTCGGACCCGCTGAAAGCAAGCGTCGCAATGCGCCCGCTTTTATAAACGGGGAAATGATCCGCAACTCGCTTGCATCCTCGCGAATGGCCTCGGCGACTTCCCGCGACCAACCTGAGTCGACGAGCCTTGTCGTCATTCCGCTGCCTGCAGTTCTCGATTCTCGACCGGCGCTAGCGCTTCGGCCAGCAGCGCGTCGAGGAGGCGCCGGCGGGTGGCGGCGGTAGTATTGAGGCTCGCCTCTAGCCGGTCGCAGAGCGCCATCAGCGCATCAACCTTTGCGACGATGCGGTGCTGCTCGGCGAGGGGCGGGATCGGGATCGGAAGCGGCTTCAAGTTGGCCGCCTTGATGCCCTTGGCCGTCATGCCGGTTGCGTGCTTGTCGATCAGCGACTGCATCAGATCGCTCATCACCGCGAACATCAGGAACTTTGTATCAATCATCGCATATGGCTGAAAGCAGATGGCGCGTTGCGCGAGTGCAAATGGTTCCTGGATATCGTTCAGGCAGATGTTTGCGAGCGGCGCCTCCGTGGTGAAGAACAAGTCGCCGATCTCGGGGAAGCCGCGCTTCATCCACGTCTTGAAAGTCACCTTCGATATGTATTCGCGCGGCTCACGGTTCAGGTAGCCCATGCGAATGTTCTTCGCGGTGATGAGTGGGATTCCTTCATCCGTCTTGGGAGGCGTGTTCCCGCGATAGTCGATGAACAGAAAGAGGTTCTCGAATGATTGAACGGCCCATCCCGAGGGAAGCGCCATTTCGAGTTCGTCGGGCGTCGGATCGGGCTCCATCTTGATCCGTGCGTCGCCGGTCTTCTTCTTCCGTTCAGCCTTTGCCTTCGCGATCCGCTTCAGCAGTTCCGACGCTGGTTCGTCCTTCTCGTCCTGCGGCACCAGCTTGCCGCGCACGGCGAGGTTGAGGATGGTCTGGCGCAGGGCATTGATCTGGTCGGGGCGCGTGGTGAGGGCGGGCAGCGCGTCGAGGACGAAGCGGGCGTCGGCCAGGAAGGTTTCGGCATCAAGCGCGTTGAGGCGGGCGAGGCTCGACGCCGTCAACCTGTCGCGTAACCCCTCGCGGTTTCCCCGCCCTGCCGCCAGCCGATCGCAGAGACCCATCAGCTCATCGACCTTGGCGACTATGCGGTGCTGCTCAGCGAGGGGTGGGAGGGCGATTATCTGCTCGTATGCGTCGGAACGGCTTAAGCCGGGTTTCACGCCCTTTCCGAGCTTGTCCAAATCGAGAGCCGCAAGCGCGTTTAACAGAAATCGAAGATTAAGGAATAGCGGAGACTCGACGAAGTAGGCAACGTCGGTCGTCCACGACGGGCCATCGCAGAGAGTCAAGGCACCAGCTGATCCTTTACGGCCTACGATGATCGAAGGGCGCACCGTCAGTGGTTCATCGGTGAAGCCGACGATCCCATTTGAACCGAACACGGGCACTGGGCCTTCGTCTAATCGTTCGCTTGCCTTCAAGCCTTTGCCGTATTGGAAATCTAGGATCGAACCGACCTTGGCTCGACGCCATCCTTGCGGCAAATCGGATTGATCTAGTTTCTCCTTTGCGATCCGCTTCAGCAATTCCGATGCCGGTTCGTCGTTCGTATCTTGCGGGACGAGTTTGCCGCGCACCGCCAGATCGAGAATGAAGCGGCGCAGCCGTGCGATCGCGTCGGGCGCGTCGGCGATCTTCTCGTAATGCGCCAATAGCCGTTGCGCATTCATCGGGCCAGCGCCTCGGCGAGGATCGCCTTCAACTGATCCCGCAATCCCACCGTTTCGGCTTCGGCGCGGGCGAGGTCGGCCAGCAGCGTTTCCGGGTCGCCATGATCGTCCGCCACCGCGTGCGGGTTCTTGATGTCGAGATTGTAGCCGCGCGCCTTGACCTCCTCGGCCGTGACGCGCCACGCCTGCGGCGTCTCCTCGCGGCCCTCGCGATCCTTGCCGCCCCACCAGTCAATGCAGCCCTCGAAATGCTCCAGCCGGATCGGCTTTGTCATCGAATAGGCTTTCTGGCCTTCCGGCACGCGATGCTCGTAGAACCAAATGTCTTTCGTTGGCGCGCCCTTCTCGAAGAACAACAGGTTAGTGCCGATCGATGCATAGGGCTTGAACACGGAATTGGGCAGGCGGACGATGGTGTGGAGGTTGCACTCCTCCATCAGATGTTCCTTGAGCCGCGTCTTCACGCCCTCCCCGAACAGCGTGCCATCGGGCAGAACCACGGCGGCGCGACCATTCGGTTTCAAGAGGCGCACGATCAGCGCCAGGAACAGGTCCGCCGTTTCCTTGGTACGGAAGGTCGGAAAATTGTTCTCGATGCCGTCTTCCTCGCGCCCGCCGAAGGGCGGATTGGTGACGACGATATCGACGCGCTCGTCCTTGCTCCATGAAATCAGCGGGCGGGCCAACGTGTTGTCGTGGCGCACGAAGCTCGGGTCCTCGATGCCGTGCAGCAGCATGTTGGTGACGCAGAGCATGTGCGGAAGCTGCTTTTTTTCCACCGCGCGAAGTGCGCCCTGCATCGTCTCACGCTGCGCGGGCGTGCGGACGTAGCCTTTTTCCATGTGACGAATAGCGCAGGTGAGAAAGCCACCCGTGCCGCAGGCAGGATCGAACAGCGTTTCTCCTGGGCGCGGGTCAATGCGATCAACCATGAAGGCAGTCACGGCGCGCGGTGTATAATATTCGCCGGCATTGCCTGCCGATTGAAGATCATTCAGCAACTGCTCATAGAACTCGCCGAAGTGCCGCCGCTCGTCGAGATTATTGAAATCAACCTCGTTGATCTTGTTTAAGACCTGCCGGATGAGGTGTCCGGATTTCATGTAATTGTACGCGTCCTCGAACACGTCGCGCACTACGCGGCGCCGGTCGCCCGGTTTTCCAGTGAGCTGCAGGCCTTTCAATGCAGGGAAAAGTTCATCATTGATGAAATCGAGCATGGCTTGCCCGGTGATGCCTTCTGGGTCGGCCGCCCAGTTGCGCCACTGGAGTTTTTCCGGAATCGGCGAGTGGTAGCCGTCCTTAGTCAGTTCAAGTTCTTGATCCTGGTCGTCGATGATCTTGAGGAAGAACATCCAACACAACTGGCTGATGCGCTGTGCGTCGCCATCAACGCCAACATCCTGGCGCATGATGTCCTGGATGGATTTGACAGTGGTGCGGACAATCATTGGCTATGCGATCTCCTGGTAAAGGGCGTCCTGCATTTCGTGGACGGCCTTTTCAAAGCCCTCCTTGCCGCCGAACGCCTTGATTAGTTGGACGACGCTGCCCATCGCAGTGAAGGGCGTCACCTTCAGCACGTTGGCGTCGTCGAGATGGATTACGCCTTCGTCCCGATATTTTTCGAGCAGCGCATCGAGCACGGCCCGGGCTTGTGGCCCGTATTTGGTGAACACGTCGCGCTTCTTGACGTTTTCGGCACGCTCGCGGCGTGTCAAAAGTTTCTTGTCGAATGCCACGTGGCAGATCAGATCGAAGGGATCGAGGTTCTTGCCCAGTTCATCTGCGATGGCGTCAAGCGCCAGGCCCTCGGCTTCCAGTTCCTCAACGATCGCGTGTTTGCGTTCAGCAGATTTCCAGCGTCTGAGGAAATCGTCGAGACTGGCGAAACGCTTCTTCAACGCCGTCTTAGTGAAATCGCGCAGGCTTTCGGTGACGAGCTTGCCGTTCTCGTCAAGATATTCGACGCGCTCGGCGACGATGCGGGCGCCGACGCCGTCCACGTAAATCTTGCGCACGTGGTTGCCCGGCGGTAGCGGAACGCCCGGCTGATCGATTATGGTTTCGCTATCGCCCGGTTCATATGGCGCTTGATCACCTTCACCAAGACCGACGACAGTATCGTCGGGCGGTGTGATCGGATCGTCTTCGCTGGGTTCGTAAATCTGCACCGGATCCCCATCGAATTCTGGGTCAGCGAAATGATTGGTCGCGCCACGAAAGTCGATCAACGTGAAGTAGAATTTCTTGGTATCCTCGTGAACGCGGGTGCCGCGCCCGACGATTTGCTTGAACTCGGTCATCGACCCTACCGTGCGATCGAGCACGATTAGCCGACAGGTCTGCGCGTCAACCCCGGTGGACAAAAGCCGCGAGGTCGTGACTAGAACGGGATACTTCGATTCCGGGTCAAGGAAATTGCCAAGCTGGTCCTGGCCATCGCTGTCACCGCCGGTGATCCGCATGACATATCGGTGGTTCTCGTCGCAAAGATCCTTGTTCTCGTTGATGAGTGCCTGTCGCATACGCGCTGCGTGCTCCCGGTCAACGCAGAACACGATGGTTTTCTGGAAGCGGTCGCCGGTTTCCTTTAGAAATTCGGTGACCTTCTTGGCGGTAAGCAAAGTGCGGTCGTCAAGAACCAGCGTCCGGTCGAAATCCTTAGCGTTATAGATTCGATCCTCGACTTCGTTACCATCTCGGTCGAGTTGCCCAAGTTCCGGGCGATAGCCCTCAATGTCGCGATCGATGTGGACCTTGATGACTTTGTAGGGTGCAAGGAAGCCGTCACTGATGCCCTGGCGCAATGAATAGGTGAAGATTGGCTCGCCGAAATAATCGGCGTTTGAAACGTATTCCGTTTCTTTCGGCGTGGCAGTCAGGCCGATCTGCGTTGCACCGGAAAAGTGGGTGAGGATTTCGCGCCACGCGGAATCCTCGGCCGCGCTGCCGCGATGGCATTCGTCGATGACAATTAGGTCGAAGAAGCCGGGGGAGAACTCTTTGTAGAGCTTCTGGCGCTCCTCCGGTCCGGTGATCGCTTGATAGAGACCGAGATAGACCTCGAAGGCGGTGTCGATGCGCCGCTTCCTGTCGAGCGCCAGTGTCAGATCGACCGTGGTGCCGTCCTGCCGCTCAATGGTCTTTGCGTTCGTCGAAAGCTTCGCCATCGCCGCGCCGAACGGGCGGAAGTCGTTCACCATCGTCTGGTCGATCAACACGTTGCGGTCGGCAAGGAAGAGTATGCGTTTCTTGCGACCCGCCTTCCACAGGCGCCAGATGATCTGAAATGCCGTGTAGGTCTTGCCCGTCCCCGTCGCCATGACGAGCAGCACGCGATCGCGCCCCTTGGCGATGGCCTCGATCGCGGCATTGACGGCGTTTACCTGATAATAGCGGGGTGCTTTGCCGCTGCCGTCGTCGAAATAATCCTGAAGCACGATCTGTTCTGCTTCCGGGTCGAGGCCCTTCCAGGCGCGATAGCGTGCCCAAAGATTGGCGGGCGACGGAAAGGCGTCCATGCCGAGGTTCGCCTCCTTGGTGTCGCTCTGGCCCGTGCGGTCGTGAAAGACGAAACCGTCGCCGTTTGAGGAAAAGACGAAAGGGATGTCCAGCGTCGCGGCATAGTCGAGGCCCTGCTGGATACCATCGCCAACGCCGTGGTTGTTGTCCTTCGCTTCGATCAAGGCGATGGGGATATTCGGCTTATAGTAGAGAACGAGGTCGGCTTTTTTTGCCTTGCCACGCGTCACCAGCTTGCCACGTACGATAATGCGGCCCTTGGTGAAATAGACCTCCTCCCGAACCTGCAACATCTCGTCCCATCCGGCGAGCTTAACGGCGGGCAGAATGAATTTCGTGCAGATGTCGCGTTCGGTGAGGCTTCGTTTGTCCATTAATTGATATCCCCCTCCTTGGCTCTATTGGGTAAGCTCAATCCGATCAAGAGCGCGGTTCAAAACGTTGACCGGATTTCGTGCAAACTCCACTTGCCCGTTGAAGCCCGGCCCGGCTTCCGCTAAGAAGCCGGGGCTGGCCGGTTTACCGGCTGGTTCGTTTTCCGGATCGCCGATCCTGAAGGCACCCGTAGCTCAGCTGGATAGAGCGCTGCCCTCCGAAGGCAGAGGTCACAGGTTCGAATCCTGTCGGGTGCGCCATTTCTCAAGGGTACGACCCGGAGACATGGGTAATGGTTTATACCGGAGACATGGTGGACTGCACCCCTTGGATGAGCCACCAATTACGAACAGTTCCCCAGATTTTTGGATTGCGTACAACCTCCTAGCGCAACGGTTAAGTAGGCGACCGCGGGAAGTCCGCGGAGGGTCAAGCTTGTGCAAAAACGCCGGGCATAGCTCCAATAAGATCCGTGGATCATGTACTGTGATGAGACGTCGGGACCGAGGATCAGCGGATATGGACGAGGAGGGCTTGGCCGAGATCTCAGCCCGATATATTCGCTTCGCCGATACGGAAGCTCGCGGTCGCTCGCCGCTCTACGAGGAGTTGGCTCGGGCAGTCGCTGGGGATCGGGAGGCGCTCGGTTTCCTGTCGACCCTTCCGGACCTAAAGCGGCAACCGAACCTTCTACTTGCCGCGGTGCGTCACCTGTTCGGTACGCCGACAGGGTGGACCGAGTTTCGCCAGGCGCTTCAGGCTAATCCAGACGCTATCCGCTCGCTTATGCTCGAGCGCTCAACGCAAACCAATGAGCCGGGAAGATGCGCCACCCTGCTCCCCGTCCTGGCGCGGTTGTCGCAGCCGCTGGCGCTCATCGAGGTCGGGACATCCGCAGGGCTCTGCCTCATGCCGGACCTCTACGGCTATGACTATGGACGCACGGTGATCCGCGGACCCGCGATGGCCTTGGAGCAGCCTGTCTTCCGATGCTTCGCCAGCGAAACAACGCCATTGCCGACGGCCTTGCCGCAAGTCGTCTGGCGGGCGGGATTGGACCTGAGCCCGATAGATGCTTCGGACGACTCGCAAGTCGCATGGCTTGAGACACTGGTCTGGCCGGAACAGACAGCACGGCTCGCCAATCTACGGGCGGCCCTGAAGATCGCTGCCACAGTCAAGCCTCGGGTGGTGAAGGGCGACCTGCGCGGGAGCGACCTCGTGCAACTCTGCAACGAAGCGCCGAACGACGCTACACTCGTCATCTTTCACACAGCCGTCCTCGACTATGTCTCCGACCCTGGTGACAGAGAAGCTTTCGCCGAGCAGGCGATGCGTCTCTCGCCTTATTGGGTATCGAACGAATTCCCTCGCGTCTTCCCGTCCATCGCCACACGCGCCGAAACAAGCTGGCCGCCCGGCCGCTTCCTCTTATCTGCGAATGGCTCCCCTGTAGCTTGGACTGACCCGCATGGCGCCTCGCTCGAATGGATCGCGAACGAGGCGTAGGATATTGGTGGCGGATTACCGTCCTTGGCTAGAGGCGCCATCAGTTCCCAGCTTCATCTATGCTCGTTTCGACTGCTGCGTCTCGAATTCATTGGAAGCGACCTCTCCGACTTGTCTTGTCACCGCCTCTACCGGTCGGCCGAGAACGAGAATGGCGAGCCGAGGCCCGCGCAGACCGTCTCCGCAATCGGGAACCACAGCTATCGGCCAGCCGTTTACACTGCAAACCCACCTGGCGATCCTCAGAGGCCGGGCCGAGTTCTCCGAGATCCGCAAATTGGAGATTGATCATGACAAGCGCTGCCGACCGCGATCCGCGCCACCACACGCAGAAGATGCAGAAGAAATTGGAGGAGGTGAAACAGCACCTTCGCGAGGACATTGAGAAGGTCGATGAGCCGCAGCTGAAGGCGATGTTCGAGACGTCCGCCGAGGTGATCGGCGGTCTCCAGAAAGCGTTCCAGGACTGTGAACAAAAGAATGAACCCGCTTGGCGTTGAACGAGTTGTTCGTGGATAGACCCCGAAGGGAGCGCCCCCGTGCCCGCACCGCCCGAAATGGATGTCGTCCTCGAAAAGCTGCCGTTGAGGATCGGCGCCTACATACCCGACGATTTGCTGGAGGACTGGTTTGCGCCGGGAACCGGCATGAACCCGGTCAGCAAGGAGGCGCTTGCCGCCGCCAAGAATTACGGTTGGCGCTTCGAATGCGACTTCAAGCACTACCCCGACCGCAAGGAGGGCGTGTTCTGGAAGTGGGTGCCGGCGATCTGATCCACGCTAGACGATTCATCGTTTTACGGAAACGCAGAACCGGTCTATCTTTTTTGACGCAATTCCGGACGGAAAACCGTTTCACACTTTTCCTGGAATTGCTCTAGCCTCAGCCTATCGGCGTCGTCACCTTGCCGGTTCCGCCGCATTCGGGGCAGGTTCGGCCGTCGATCATGCCTGACCCTGCACAGCGGCGGCAAATGTTCTCGCCAGCGCCGGGGACGCCTGCCGGAACCTCGTCCATGTTGGATTGAGCGGCTTGCCGGGGCTTGCCCTGCAGCTTGTTTCTCAACCGGGCGACCAAGCCTTCGTCGACCTCGAGCGGCTTGCTGCTGTCGTCCGGCAGGCCTTCGCCGGATTGGCCGATGGTTTCATTGCGCGGCCGGTCATTCATGCCTGTCGTGATCTTCTGAGCCATTGCGTTGCCGTTACGCCTTGCAATTTTTCGAACGCCTCAGCTCCGCAGAGGTTCCGGTTGCGGCCAGCCGCCTTCAGCCGGGTTTTGCCCGTGCCGGCCGGCGGCCGCGGCTGGCGAGGATGGTGGGAAGCGTGACCGGACGAAAATCCCAGCTGTCGACACCAACGTCATACTGGCGCGTGACCGGGGTGAGCCGGCCGTGCGAATGGCCATGCAGGTCGATCGACCTCCTGCCGATCTGGTTCCAGGTGCGAAAAGGATAGTGGCAAAGGATCAGCAGGCTGCCATCGAGCGTCAGCTCCTTGTAGTGTTGCGTGCTCGCCCAACCCGTCGCGTCAATGGTGGCCGCAGCATCGTTGTTGCCGATGATCAAGTGCTTGCTGCCATGAAGAGACGACAGCAGTGACGACACGAAGGACGCCGAGCCCCTGGCAAAATCGCCGAGGTGCCAGACCTCGTCGTCCGGGCCGACAGTCTCGTTCCAGAACGCAATGAGTGCCCGATCATGCTCCGCCAGCGAGCCGAACGGGCGGCGGTCGATGCGCAAAATGCGCGGGTCGCTGAAATGCGTGTCGGCGGTGAAGTAGATCATGCGCGCTCGCTGGGGCCCGTTGTCGAACTGCCGCGCATGTAGGCGCGTGGCGCACCAAGTCCATGTTGCTCTCCCGATGCTTGCTCAACCCGCTCGATCGCCGGTTGTTCCTGTAAACAGGCCCAGGCGGCTTCCGCTTGTTGGAACTTTAAGAAGGGGGGAACTTTAAAAAGGGGAACTTTGAACATGGGAACTTTGAAATGAGACGCAGGTTAGAATGCTTGAGGCCGATGCTCTGAAAGGACCTCGACGATGACCGACGCAGCACCTGTTGGGCGAAGCCCGGCTCAAGCGCGGGGCGATATCGACGCCGGGCGCGAAGGCGATAAGACACCGGGAATCGATCCGGCCGCGGCTCCCATGGAAACGGACGCGGAATCGGCCGGCAGCGTTCCGGCAAAGGATCGGTCTGCGCCTCATGAAAAGCCGGAGTTCACCAACCAGGCGAGCTATGCCAATGCGATGCGTCCGCTGAAGGATGAGCCAGACGTCCGGCCGCGCCGATATGGGCCGGTGCTGGTGATTGCCGCCATCGTCGTGCTCGCCGCGGCGGTTTTCATCGGCGCAGCCATGCTGCGCTGAATATCGCAGATCCGAGAGCAGTGGCTGGACATTTTGCTTCCGGTCCGAGAACTTGCTGACGCGCCAGGTTGAGGCGCGATCAGTCCGGTGCACGTTGACCACGAACCAGGAATTCTTTGCCCGAGACGCCACCACCGTGGCGCGCGACATGATTGGGGCGACGCTGCTTTTGCACGGCGTTGGCGGCATCATCGTCGAGACCGAGGCCTATCGCCCCGATGACCCGGCTTCGCATGCTTTCGGTGGCAGGACGGTGCGCAATGGCGCAATGTTCGGCACCCCAGGCAGCGCCTATGTCTATCGCTCCTATGGCCTGCACTGGTGCCTCAATGCCGTGTGCCTGCCCGGCAGTGCCGTGCTCATCCGCGCAATCGAACCGCAATCCGGGCTGGAGGTTATGCGGGCCAATCGCGGCGTTGACGACCCCCGGCTGCTTTGCTCGGGACCCGGTCGTCTTTGCCAGGCGCTGGCAATCGACACATTCCATGACGGGCTGCCACTGGACGTGCCGCCATTCGAATTCAGGCAGCCGGGCGACGCCAGCGCCATTCTTACAGGCCGCCGGATCGGCATTTCCAAGGCTATCGATGCCGAGTGGCGGTTCGGCCTGCGCGGCTCGGATTATCTGAGCCGCAAATTCTGACGCCTGCGGCAGCGGCAGAGCAGCTGCCTGGCATCACTCGTCGGGTTTGCCGAGATGCATGGGTGTCGCCTGCTGGCGGGCTTCCCTGGTCACCTCGTCGGCTCCGGCAGGTGAAATCCCCCGCAACGCCTTCGCGGCTTCGACCAGGCGGCCGCGATCATTGCCGAAGCTCTTGATCAGCTGACGGACCTGGTCGGCGGTGATGCCGTTCTGCTGGGCAAAATACTCGACTTCACGGTCGTCTTCCGCAGCAACGCGATCGCGGTCGCGGAAATCCCGCTTGCTCTTATCGTCGGCCATTTTTTCCTCCTGGTGGAGCTTCGCATCAACGGCAACGTGGGCAAGCGGCTTTCGTTGCCGCGACCAGGCGGACTTTTGCGCGGTCGAGCCGACTGACCAGGAACCATGAGGCGAGCAGCCGGTTTGGCTTGGATGCAGCAGCCACCAATTCATACCGATGGAGATTACGATGACGCTCGCAAGCAAAACCACTGTAGTTGCCGCGGCGCTGGCTATGTTGGCCGCGCCGGCATTCGGCCAGACGAGCCCGCCCGCGCCCGCAGCTCCGGCGCCCGGAATGAGCGGGCAGAGCCAGGATGCCATGCGCGATATGATGCGCCAGATGATGACCGAGATGCTGGAGGAGAGAATGCAAGAGGATCGCGCGCCCCGGGCGGAACGGCGCGGTCGCGACCGCTGGCATCACGACTACAGGATGGGCCCGCCTGACCGAGATTGGGAGACGGGAGGCCGCGGCGGCATGGGACGCGGGATGCATGGCGCGAGGATGCGAATGATGTTCGCCATAGTCGATGCGGACGGCGATGGCGCGCTTTCCCAGACCGAAGTCCAGGATTTCGTCGGGCGGATATTCAACGCCGTCGATGAGGACGGTGACGGCAGCGTCGACATGCAGGAAATCCGGTCCTTCTTTCACGGAGGCGGCGCCGAGGATCAGGAGTAAGTCTCCCACCGGTCGGCAAGGAGGCCTATCCGGGCAGCGCCACCTATGTCGGCCGGGGAAGATGAAAAGTCGCTGGCAATGGGATACCAGGCTGCCAGCCAGGGAGATCCGTTCCTTGGCTGGCCTTCGAACGCCGGCGGACCAATCAGACCAGCAGGGATTCGTTGCCATGACAGAGAAAATTACGGAGAAAACTCCGACCATCGCCCGTATCTGGCGCGGCAGAACCGTGCCTGAAAAGGCGGATGCCTACGAGAGTTACAATTACGAAGCCGGCATCAAGCCGCTGATCGAGAAGGCACTTGGCGTGCAGACCTTTCGCGAGGACACGCCGAGCCATTCGGAATTCGTGACGATCTCCTATTGGGAAAATGTCGAAGCGATGGCGGCGTTCACCGGCGGCGATCCGACGAGGATCCACCATCTGGAGCGTGACGAAGAGTTCCTGATCGAGCTGCCGTCGAGGGTGCAGGTGCTGCGCATCCGCTCCAGTCATGGCCGCCTGGCATAGGGCGGCGCCGCTGCCCAGATCTATGGAATCGCCGTCAAGTCGATTTCGGTAATGTGCCAGCGGCCGAGATTTGCGGTGTAGAGCTTGTCGCCCTTGAAGGCGATGTTGGTGGGATGGGCGAGCGTGGTTGCCGCCGGATCCTCGATCAGCACCTCGAGCCCGCTATTCTGTCGCCAGCGATAGATGCGGCTCGGCTCGTAGCACGAGATGAACAGCGAACCGTCCGGCGCCACGGCGACGCCATCGGGGACGTTGTTCACGCCGTCCACGACGAGCTGGCGAGGTCCTGCCGTGCCGTCGGCACGGATCGGCACATAGCTGACGCAGGCCGCGTGGCTTTCCACGACGTAAAGCCCATTGCCATCCGGCGCCAACGCCATGCCGTTGGCGAAGGCCATGGCCTCGCGGCACCACAGGCCGCCTTCGCCGGTCTTCAGATCATAGCGGAAGATACCGGAACGGTTGTCTTCGCCGAGGCTATCGGAGACATAGAGCCAGCCGCGCGCCTCGTCGACGATCGGATAATTCGGCACGCGGATGCCGGCCGAAGCGAAGCGTTGCATCTCGGCCACCGCGGCATCCCAGCGAAAGACCGCCGCATGTCTGAGATCGCAAGCAAAGCAGTTGCCTGCGCTATCGAACGCGATGCCAAGCAGAAAGCCTTCCGTGCCGCCCATGCGTTCGACCGAGCCGCCATCGGCGGCCAAGCGCAGCAGGTCGCCGGTTTCGGTGCCGCACCAGATCGAGCCGTCGCGATGGATCGCCACGCCTTCCGGATGCGCGACGCGCGGGCTGGTGAAGATGCCATCGAAGAAGACCCTCGCGGCCGACATTTCGAGCAACGGCTTTGCCATGCGCACCCCCTTCAATCCGGTGCAGTATGCGACCGCTGTGCGGCGATGCAGCGCTCGACCATCCGCCGGTCGGTGGCGAGGATCTCGGCGATCAGGGCGCTGCGCTCCCTCGCGCTGACGAATTCGAGGCGCCGCAGACCGAGCGGGTCGATGCGGTTTCGCAGGATGTCGAGCGTCTCGTTCGAGGGTAGCGCAAGTTCGCGGCAATCGGCATCGAATGTCAGGGCAAAGCCGGTGGCATCCTGGAGCTGCTGGCGCGTCACGCCCGGCCTGGTTTCGATGACGGCCAATTGCCGGCTCTCCCCGTCGAGCCGAAACACGCAAAGGTCGGTGAACACCAATGCCGCGCCGGTCCGATAGCCCATCGGCTCGCGTTCGGCCTCAGTCAACAGGCCGCGCGCCGAGCTGGCAATCTCGACCGTCTCGACCAGCGACTGCACGGAATGGCGGGGGACGTAGAGCAGATAATCGCGATGCATGTTGGCGACGTCGGCCATGCCGCCTTGCCCGGGCAGCCGGATAAGGCTGCCGTCACGCTTGCGCAGCGCAATGGTGTTGACGCGCCCACGGCGGTCGACCTGCGCGGCACCGACGATCTCATGCGTCACCGCGCCGGCCTGATAGTAGGTCGAATAGGTGTCGTCGCCGCCGGCATGCGCCACCGCCGTCTCGCAATCGAGGCTTTCGATCAGCGACAGGATCATCGGGCTCGGTGCTATGTCGAGATGACCGCAACTCATGGTAGCGATGATCATGTCCGGCGCGTGCGTCGCTTTGGCCAGCCGGTAGGCGACATTGGCGAGCGGCGACACCGCGCCGGCACTGGCAAAGCTCTCATTGTCGAGCTCAGCGGCGATGCGGGCGGCGATGATCTCGTCGATGGACGCCTCCTTGTTGCCGTGCACGAGCCTGGGCATTGCGAGGACTGTTTCAGCGCCGACTTTTGCAGCATCTTGAACCCGCTCCGGCACGCCTTCCGAAGGCATGCCCAGGCTGTCCGACAAAGGTATTTCCTTGGCCGCGAACGCCCCCGCCAACGCTTGATAATCCGTCACATAGAATGGCAGGCAGGAGGCGGGATAGGCGCCGCCTGCTGCCAGCGCGATCGCCGACACCCGGTTGCGGGTCAAAATGCTCTGCCGACCATCATGCCGCAGCGCTCCGACCGGGACGATCTCCTCGACCGTCACCAGCACCTGGCGCGCCGCGCCGGCCATGGCGAAATCCAGCGCCCGTGGTCCGATGATCTGGACATTGCCGCTCTCGTCGGCACGCTGGGCATGGACGACGAACGTATCGAGCCGCAAGGCCGGGATGATCCCGGTCGTAATTCCCGCGATCGGATCGGGCGCGGCGATCGCACCCGGCACGCGCGCCAGCATGTCCGAACCCTCCGGAAGCTGAACGGCATCGACGGCAGGTTCTGCTGCCCCGCCCGCAGCGCCTGGATCATAGCCAGCGCCGTCCAGTCGCGGACCGGCACGGCATTGGTCTCGGCGGCCGCGCGGAAGCGCGGCGGCAAGCCAAAAATATCGAGGCTGGAAAAGCAGATATCGACCGCCGCCACGGCATTCGCTTCGAGAAGCAGTTCGAGCGGCAGGCCGCCGGCCCAGCAGACATAGCGAAGATCCTTGACGCCCAAGCGGGCGATGGCCCGCAGCAGGGCGATCGGCAGCCGGGCAAAATGATGGCCACCGACACCGAAGACGTCGCCGCCGCCGACCATCGCGGCCAGGCCCTCGACATCGGTGAAGCGCGGCCGGTTTTGCTTGACCAGGGACGTCATTGCCCAGCCTTCGCCCGCGCGGCGCTTTTTTCGGCGAACGCCTTCACCCGCTGCTGGCCGGTCTCGCTACGATAAAGCCCGCCCAGTACGTCGCGCTCCATGGCAAGGCCTTCCGCCAAGTCGCCCGACACGGCGTGCGCCGTCAGCGCCTTCAATGCCTCGATCGCGGCAGCCGGTTCGGCGGCTATCATGCCGGCGAGTTCCAGCGCCCGTGGCATCAGCTTTTCGGCGTCGACGACCTCGTTGACCAGCCCGGCGGCGACGAGCTCGGAAGCCGGCACGATGGCGCCGGTCATCAGCAAAAGGTTGGAGCGGTTGCGGCCGAGCTTCTGGACGCTGCGCTGCGTGCCGCCGCCGCCCGGGACCAGCCCGAGCTTGATCTCGGGCAGGCCGAGCTTCGCGAACTGGTTGGCGATGACGATGTCGCAGCACAGCACCAGCTCCATGCCGCCGCCGAGCGCAAAGCCGTTGACCGCGGCGATGACCGGCTTGCGGTTGTTCTCGACTGCCGCATACATGCGCGTGCCGGCGGCCTGGAAGGCGTCGAACTCGATAGCTGTCTGGGCAGCGTATTCCTTGATGTCGGCGCCGGCCATGAAGCCGCGCCCCTCGCCGGTCACTACGATCGCGCCGACGCCGTCATCCTGCGACAGCGCCTCGAAAACCTCGGTGATCTCGCTTTGCATCAGCCGGTTCATGGCGTTGAGCTGATCGGCGCGCCGGAAGGTGACGACTGCGACGCGCCCGGATATTTCCAAGCTGAGTGTCTGGTAAACGCTCATCGTCAGGCAGCATCCACGGTCATATCGCCGGACGCCTCAAGCGCTGCAATCTCGCCGCTGGAGAGGCCGAACTCGGCCAGTATCTCGCGGCCATGCTGGCCGACCAGCGGCGCCGGCCGCTCTATGGTAGCCGGCGTCTCGCTCATCTTGACAGCCGGCGCGACCACCCTGACCTTGCCGCCGCGCGGATGATCGTAGCTGGTGATCATGCCCAGGTGCTTAACCTGCGGGTCCTCGGCTGCGCGCCTTATGTCCTTCACCTCGGCGCACCAGATGTCGGCTGCGAGCAGCCGCGCCAGCAGGTCCTGCGTGGCAAACTTCCTGGTTTCGGCGTTGACCTTGTCGAACACCTCGTCGCGCCTGTCGAACAGGGTCTTCAGATCGTCGTAGACGGCAAGCTGCGGCGCCTCCAGCACTTCGTACAGCGTCTTGAACGGGCTCATGGCGATCGACACATAGCCGCCGTCCTTCGCTTCATAGACACCGAACGGCGCCTGCATGCCGGGGTGGCCGATGCCGGAATTCGGGCGCACGAAATCCTCACCGAGATTGAGCACGGCGACATATTCCTGATTGAGATGCGCCAGCATGCCGGCGAGCAGATTGACCTCGATCTTCTGGCCCTTGCCGGTCTTCTCGCGATAGTAGAGCGCCGACAGGATGCCGTAGACCATGTTCATGGCGCCGATCTGGTCGGCCAGGCCGGCACCGGCCGGAACAGGAGCCTGATCGCCGCGGCCGGTGTTGGAGATCAGCCCGGACAATCCCTGGATCAGCATGTCCTGGCCGGGGCGCTCAACGTAGGGGCCCTCCTCGCCATAGCCGGAACCCGAGCAATAGATGATGGCGGGATTGACCGCCCTGAAATCCTCGTAGCCATAGCCGAGCCTGGCGAGCACGCCGGGGCGGAAATTCTGCACCACCACATCGGCCTTCTCAGCCATGTCCATGATGATGGCATGCACCTTGCGGCTTTTCAGGTTGAGCGCGATGGAGCGCTTGTTGCGGTTCCAAGCGAGGAAATTCGGGCTTTCGGAGCCGCCGACCCATTTGGCGAAGAAGGTCATGCCGCGGAACATGTCGCCGGCGCCTGAACGCTCGATCTTGATGACGTCGGCGCCCATGTCGCCGAGCAGCTGCGTGGCGAACGGCCCCTGCAGCAGATGGCTGAAATCGAGGATGCGGACGCCTTCGAGGGCCTTGTTCATTTTTGTCTCATTGGTTGTCAAAGCAGGTCGGGTACGTAGCGGGGTGCCGCGGTGAGGCCGCCGTCGACGCGCAGGTCGGTACCGGTGGTGAAGCCGGCGGCGTCGGAGGCGAGATAGACGGCGGCTTCTGCCACTTCGGACGGTTTGCCGATGCGACCGAGCGGATGCATTTTCACCCAGGCCTTGGCGAGATTGCCGCCGATCTCCTTGATCAGTTTGTCGTTCATCGGCGTGTTGATGGTTCCGGGCGAGATCGAGTTGACGCGGATGTTGAGCGGGCCGAACTCGACCGCCATCTGACGCGTCATCGCCATCACCGCACCTTTGGCGCCGGCATAGGCGGTCCAGCCGTCGAGCCCGATATGACCTTGCGCCGAGGCCATGTTGATGATCGAGCCCGATTTCTGCGCGATCATATGCGGCAGCGCATATTTGCAGCCGCGGAACACGCTGGTCAGGTTGACTGCGATCAGCCGGTGCCACTGCTCGTCGGTCATCTCATGGACCGGCATGCCGCCGATGGCGATGGCGGCATTGTTGACCAGAATGTCGAGATGGCCGGTTTTGCCGACGGCGCCGTCTACCAGGGCGGCGATGTCGGCCTCCTCCGCCACGTCGCAATGGATGTAGTCAGCGCGGTGGCCGGCGGCGCGCAGCTCGGCTGCGAATTTTTCGCCCTTCTCATCATCGATGTCGCCGAGGAAGACGTGCGCGCCCTCACGCGCCATTGCCTCGCTGATCGCATGGCCGATGCCGTCGGCGGCGCCGGTGACGATTGCGGTTTTCCCTTTGAGACGATCCATGTCAGACTCCAATGGCGCGCCGGCGCTTCGCTTCGTCGAAAGCGACGGCGGCAATGATGATCATGCCGGTGATGACCAATTGCCATTCGGTCGGCAGGCCGAGCCCGCGCAGCCCGTTGGACAGGAACTGCAGGATCAACACGCCGAGCGCCATGCCGGTCAGGCTGCCGATGCCGCCGGCAAGGCTCACCCCGCCGAGCACGGTGGCGGCGACGACCTGGAACTCGAAATTCAGCCCAGCCGTATGCTGCGCCGAGCCGACGCGGGCGGCCAGGATAATGCCGGCTACCGTTGCCAGCAGCGCGCTGATGATGAAGCAGATGAACTTGACGCGGCGCACGTCGTAGCCTGCCAGCCGCGCTGCTTCCGGATTGCCGCCGACGGCATAGATCTGCCGCCCGAACGGCCGGTGCTGCATCACGTAGGCGAAGACGGCGAGCAGAACGAGGGCAATGACAGCCGAATAGGGAACGACGTTGAACAGGCGACCGTCCGACAGCGCGATGAAGCTGTCGAGCGCTGCATCGTCGGGGATGGCGCGCTGGCCGGTGTAGAGGTAGACACCGCCGCGCATGATGAACATCGTGCCCAGGGTCACGATCAGCGAGTTGATGCCGGCATAGGCCGTCAGATAACCATTCACGACGCCGATGATCAGCCCGAACAGCAGCGCACCGCTGATGCCGAGCACAAGCGAGTTGGTGTCGTTCATGATGATGATCAGCGGCAGCGCGATGGTCGCCAGCAGCGACCCGATCGAGATGTCGACCTCGCCGGAGATGAAGACGATGGCGCAGCCTATGCCGGCTGTCAGTGCTAGCGAAGCCTGACCGAGCACATTGGTGATGTTGCGCACAGAGAAGAAATTCTCGGCGGTGAAGGAAAAGAACGCGATCACCAGGATGAGGCAGAGGAGCAATGCCACTTCCTGCCGTGCGACGAGCCGCGCCAGCATGGACGGCCCAGCTTTCATCGTGTCGGTGCCTGCCAGGCTCATCACTTGGTCCCGTTCCGAGGCGTCATCGTCTTAGCCGATCGCCGCATTGAGGATGTTCTCCTGCGTGGCCTCGTCGCGGGACATGATAGCGGTGAGGCGGCCTTCGCACATCACCGCGATGCGGTCGGCAAGCCCCAGCAGCTCGGGCATTTCGGACGTCATCATGACGACCGCCAGGCCTTCGCCGGCGAGCCGGTCGATGAGCGCAAAAATCTCCGACTTGGCGCCGACGTCGATGCCGCGGGTCGGTTCGTCGACGACGATCACCTTGAGACCGCGCATCAGCCAGCGCGAGATCAGCACTTTCTGCTGATTGCCGCCCGACAGGTTCTTGACCTGCTGGAACAAGCTGGGCGTCCTGATGCGGAAACGGTCGACATAGTCCTGCACCGCTTTGCGTTCGCTTGCCTTATCGACGAAGCCCATCCTGGCGAAGGCACCGAGCGAGGCGAGGCTGGCGTTCTGGTAGACCGGCAGCTCGCCCATCAGCCCTTCGCTCTTGCGGTCTTCGGTGAGCAGGCCGATGCCGAGCCGGACGCCGGTGTGCGTGTCGTGCGGCAGCAGCGGGCTGCCATCGACCGAAATAGTGCCGGAGGTGATCGGATCGAAGCCGACAATCGCCTTGGCGAGCTCGGTCCGACCCGCCCCCATCAAGCCGAAGAAGCCGAGGACTTCGCCGGCATGCGCTTCGAACGACACGTCCTTCAGCTTCTTAGCCGTGCTAAGTCCTTGCACGGAAAGGGCGACCTTGCTGCCTGGTGCACCGCGCTTGCGCGGGAACAGGTTTTCGATGCGCCGGCCGATCATGTCCTGGATCAGCGTATCGTTGGTGTGCTCGCCGATCGGCCTGGTCGAGACGTGGCGGCCGTCGCGCAATACGGTCACGGTGTCGGCGATCTCGAAGACCTCGTCGAGCTTGTGGCTGACATAGAGCACGGCGATGCCGAGCGCGGCGAGCCGGCGAATGACGGTGAACAGCAGCGAGACCTCGTTCGGCGTCAGCGAGGAGGTCGGCTCGTCCATCACCACGACGCGTGCTTCATGGGCGAGTGCGCGGGCGATCTCGACCATCTGCTGCTGGCTGACCGGCAGCGATCCCGTGCGCGCCGCCGGGTCGACGTTGAAGCCGATACGCTTGAACAGGGCGGCCGCATCGGCACGGATCTTCTTCCAGTCGATCGACCCGCCTTTGCCGGTCGGATAGCCTTCGAGGAAGATGTTCTCGGCGACGCTGAATTCGGCGATCAGCGCGATCTCCTGGAACACCACCTTGATGCCCTCTTTCAGGCTGTCGCGCGGCGACTTGATGTCGGCCTCGCGGCCGCGCAGGCGAATGGTGCCGGCATCCTTGCCGTAGACCCCGGCCATGATCTTGATCAGCGTCGACTTGCCGGCGCCGTTCTCGCCCATCAATGCATGGATCTTGCCGGGTTCCAGGGTCAGATCGACGTTATCCAGCGCCACCACGCCGGGAAAGCGCTTGCCGATGCCGCGCATCTCCAGCGCCGGCACGCTTTTATCGACAGCCACGGTTTCGGCGGGGTGAAGGAAATCAACCGACATTGGCTCTGTTCCGCACGATGTCGAGATAGGTCGCCAGGATGATGACGATTCCGGGCACCACCAGCTGCAGATCCTGGTTCCAGCCGAGGATGATGATGCCGTTGTCGATGACCTTCAGCACCAGCACGCCCAGCAACGTGCCAAGCAGCGAGCCGCGGCCGCCAAGCAGGCTGGTGCCGCCGAGGATGACGGCGGCAATCACCGTCAGCTCGAAGCCGCGGCCGGCGGTCGGCTGGCCGGCATTCATCAGCGACGACAGGATCATGCCGGCAATGCCGACGCAGAGGCCGGTGACGACGAAGGCGAAGAGTTTTAAGCGTTGCGAGCGCACGCCGGAGAGACGAACCGCGCGCTCGTTGGCGCCGACAGCGTAGAGATAACGGCCGAGCGTGGTGAAGCGCAGCGTTGCCGCGGCCAGCGCGAAAATCACCGCGGCAACGACCACGGGCAGCGGGATCGCGCCGATATAGCCGGCGCCGAGATCGGTGAAGCCGGCAAGTCGGTGGTGGTTCTGCACCGCCTCGCGGGTGAACAGATAGACGCCGCCCTGCAGCATCATCATGGTGCCGATGGTGGCGATCAGCGAGTTCACCTTGAGCATGGTGACGACCAGCCCGTTGAACAGGCCGACCGCGCCTGAAAAGGCGAGTGCCGCCAGCAGGCCGAGCGTCAGGCTGTGTGTTGAATTGAGCACGGCCATGCCGATACAGCCGACAAAAGCCAGCGATGCACCGACCGACAGGTCGACTTCCGCGGTGATGATCAGCATCGTCATGCCGGAGGCAACGATCAGCACCAGCGCGCATTGGCGCAGGATGGCGATGATGTTGGCCTCGGAATAGAATTGCGGCGCCGCAATCGACATGGCGATGCAGAGCACGGCCAGGATCACGCCGAGCACCAGCTGGCTGCTGCCCAGCAGCTGGCCGCCGATGAAACGCCTTGGCGCAGAGGATTGCGTAAGCTCGCTCATGTCCATTTCATTTCCGGGCCCGTATCGGTGCCGTCGCCGTTTGGAAACCTGCGGGCCAAAACAGGACGGTTGCCCTGTTTTTCCGTCGGCATATCCGATCCGCTGCCCTTCCCGCCGTGCGGGAAGGGCTACCCGGAATCCTTACTTCTTCAGATCGGCGGAAGTTTTCATGCATTTTTCCGGTGGCTGAAGCGAATTGACGGCATCCCATTTGATTTTGCGTGTGGTGCCATCGTAGTCGTAGAACTTCTTCCAGGCGTCACCGTTCATCGGCGCGGTCGGGCTGACGATGTGTTCCGGCACCTCTTCGCCGTTGAAGAGCTTAACCGCTGCATCGATGGCGGTGTAGCCTTCCTTTTCCGGGAACATCGCGGCCTCGATCCGGTAGGACGGCTCGTTCTGCATCGCATTGATGAAGGCGAGGCCTTCGCCACCGGTGCCGACAGTCAACAGGCCGTCCTGCGGCTTGCCGGCCGCTTTCCAGGCCTGAAGGCCGCCGAGCGAGGAGGAATCGTTGATGCCGTAGATGATGTTGATGTCGGCATTCTTGGCAAGAGCCGCCGAAGAGACTTCGAGTGCGCGATCGGGATTGCCGCCGCCGTCGAGGTCGTGGACCATGACCGCGTCGGGGATGATGGTCTTCAGGCCGTCCATGAAACCCTGCGACCGCAGGACGGTGGCGGACAGCAGCGGCAGGCCGACATTCATCACCTTGGCTTTGCCTTCGAGCTTTTCCTTGGCGTATTTGCCGGCTTCGACGCCGGCGGTGTAGCCGGTGTCGTAGTCGCAGATCGCGACCATTGTGGTCATGCCCTTAACCGGATTGCCTTCGAGCACGACCGGAACGTTGTTGGATTTCGCCTGGCGCAGCAGCGGCACGACGCCTTCCTCGTTGACGGGCGTGATGATCAGGACGTCGACGCCCTTGGCCATGAAATCTTCGGCGGCGGAGACCTCCTTGGCGACGTCCAGATTGGCGTCCTGCACCTCGAGCTCGATACCGAGTTCCTTGGCGCGGGCCTGCATACCCTTGATGACGTTCTGATACCACTCATGCGTGGCGTAGTTGGTGACGTAGCCGATGCGCTTCGGCATGTTTTCGGCCTGTGCCGCGGCGCCGCTCAGAGCCAGCACGGCCGCCGAGGCAAACAGCATCGATTTGGACCAGTTCATGTTTCTTCTCCCTGTATTTCTTGTCAGTTGCTGAACGGATAGTCCCGCCGTTCCGGGTCGGCACGTGAAGAGGCGGCAGCTTCGCCCGCGCCCATCGCCGCCGATATCGTCTCGGCCGCCGCCTTAGTCCGCTCAAAGACGGTGCTGCGATCGAAGCGCGCGGCCTTTTGCGGCAGGAACGGGACGGTGAGCGCGGCAATGACTGCGCCGGTATGGTCGCGCACCGGCGTCGAGATGTTGATGCAGCCCTCGACAGCCAGCGAGGCGCGCATTTCATAGCCGAGCCTTGCGACTTCGTTCAGCCGCGCTTCGATTTCCGCCCGGCTGCCTTGGCCTTCGCCTGCAGCGACGATCCGCTCGACGATGCGGTCGCGCTCGGCGCGGCCAGAATGCGCCAGCAGCACCGCGCCGGAACTCGTTTCGAGGATCGGGAAATGCGAGCCAAGGGCAACCGAATAACGCATCGGCAAAGGCGAATCGATCTGCAGCACGACCAGTGCGCTCTCGCCTTCGCGGACGACCAGATGGCAGCTCTGGTCGGCATTGGCGGCCAGGCCGCGCATCACCGGCAGCGCGCATTCGACCAGGCGGTTCACCGGGGGATGCATATGCGCCAGTTCGAACAGCTTCAGCGACAGGCGGAAGCGGTCCGATTGCGTCCGGAAAATGTAGCCGCGCTTCTCCAGCAGCAGCAGGATGCGGTAGATCTCGTGAATGGAGCGCCCCATTCCGGTGGCGATCTCGGTCTGGGTCAGCGGCTCGCCGCTGGCAGCCATGAATTCCAGTATGTCGAGCGCCTTCTCCACAGCGGGCACGCGGTAGCCGTTGCGGCCGCTTTCGCCTTCGTCGACGATCTGGGCAATATCGGTGGCCATTACGCGACGCTCCGTTGCGGCTGGCCATGCCTGGTCTCGCGATAGAGCCGGTTCAGCCGGTCCGCGAGCTCCGCCGCCGGCAATTCGCCGGTGATGGCCGCCGCGGCGTGAGGGGCGCATTGGCGGAAGAAGCTGATGAAGCCCGGATGGGTCGGGCGCAGATAGGAAGCTTCGATCGTCGCCAGCGTCGAGGCGAAGAAGCCGCCTGAGAGAGCGTTGACCTCGGCATCCTGCCACGCCGCCAGCGATCCCGGCTGTCCGCCGGATTTCACGTAGTCGCCGCGCTGATAGCCGGGCGAGCACAGAAACAGCGCGTAATCGATGGCTGCCTGCTTGTGTTTCGATTGAGCGCTGACGCCGATGCCGGCACCGCCGAGCAAGGCGCCGGCGGATCGCGGTGTCGGCACGTCGGCGAAGCGCAGATACGGCCTGTCTGCCCTGGAGGCGTAGTTCACATAGCCGAAGGCGAACGGCACGTAGACCACGTCGTCATGCGCGATCATATGATCGTAGCAGCGGATCGGGTTCCATTTCGGCGAGTTCGGGTGCGACAGCGCCGCAAGCTGGCGCAACTGCCCGACGGCCTGCTCGATTTTTTCCCCAGCAATGAACTCGTCGCCGTCTTCGCGGGGCTCACCCAGCGTCAAAAGCAGGCACATGGCGTCAGTCGGCACCAACGGCAGCCCAAGCCATTTGCCGTCCTTCAAGGCGCGCCGGCCGAGCTCCAGCACGTCATCATGGCTGTGCGGCAACGAACCGTAGCGCTCCAGTAGATCAGGGCGATACGAGGCAACCTGGCAGGCAGCATCGATTGGCAACGCCCATTGGCGCCCGTCCCTCGCGTAGGATTGCCAGGATGCGCCGACCGAATCCCGTTCGAAGCCGCGGCGCTGCTCAGCCGACAAATCGAACGGCACCATCAGCCCGCCTTCGGCAATATCGCCGATGAACGGATGATCGAACACGACAAGATCATAGGCGCCGAGCACCGGACCAAGCGCGCCCTCGCCGAACTCATAGAGGCTGCGGCGGTCCCATTCGATCTCAAGACCGGGATTGGCGGCGCAATACGGCCCGATGCTGGCCTCGAGCGGACCCCAGCAGCGTCGGTGATCCCACGCGAGGCCGCGCAGTCTTGTCATGCCGAAATTCCTCCCAGAGCCGCCCATGCGCCGGCCCAGCTGATTAGTAGCAACTATTTTCACCTACACAAGTAGTTTTTACATACGCAAAGCCGAACTCCTTCCGGTTTGGCAGAAAGCCGCCCAGCCGCCCCTGGTTCGCATCGCGTTGCTGCTCTGCGCTGCAACCAAAGGCTGCGGTGGATCTAGGTTTTTGGGAACTTTCGCGACGAACATTCGTTCGGTTGGCGCAGCCCTCCAGAGCAGCATCACTGGATTCAGCAGCCACGTCGCAGGGAGCGGACTAAATGGACCAACCATGGGCGCGGCCATGAATCGGTTTGCCGCCTTGGCATTCGCCACGTTTCTGGCGATAACTTCGATCTGGATACTGTTTCTGGTTTCTTAGGGATTTGGTTCTGGTTTTCTTAGGATTTGGCTCTGGTTGCTTGGGATTTGCCGCTGGTTTTTAGGATTTGGAGGGGTTCTCGACAGGTCGACCGCTTAACGATGACATCCGCCGCATGTGGTTCTGCGAGCCGGGGCCCCGTGCGTGAAGAAACTGTCGCCAGGAGCACACCGGCGCGCACATTCGGGGTTGGCAGCCACGCTGCCTGCAACGTTCAATCGGTTTTCAGGACACGGCGAGATCTCATGTTGCTGAGGGCGATCGTTCGAAATTGTGCGGCCATCCGTGTTGGCCGCGTCGGCGCGACGATGCTGCTGGCCGCGCTGCTTGCCGGCTGCCAGGGCGGCGTACTCGACCCGCAAGGACCAGTCGGCGCCGCGCAGCGGACGATCCTGCTCAATTCGGTCGCCATCATGCTGGCCATCGTCATCCCGACGATCCTGGCGACACTCGGTTTTGCCTGGTGGTTCCGGGAAACCAACACAAGGGCGCAGTACCTGCCGGGATGGGCCTATTCCGGGCGCATCGAACTGGTGGTCTGGTCGATCCCCATCCTCGTCATCCTGTTTTTGAGCGGCATCATCTGGATCGGGTCGCATGACCTCGATCCAATAAAGCCGCTGGATTCCCAGCAAAAGCCGCTCGAGGTGCAGGTCGTCTCGCTCGACTGGAAATGGCTGTTCATCTACCCCGAGCAGAATGTCGCGAGCATCAACCAGCTTGTGGTGCCGGCGGGCAGGCCGGTGCATTTCTCGCTCACCTCGGCAAGCGTCATGAATGCGTTCTTCGTGCCTCAGCTCGGCGGCATGATCTATACGATGAACGGCATGACGACGCAGCTTCACCTGCAGGCGGATCAGCCCGGCGAATTCTATGGGCGGTCGGCCCATTTCAGCGGCGACGGTTTTCCAGGCATGCAATTCGTGCTGCATGCCGTCGCAGCGGATGCCTTCGACGCGTTCGTCAATTCGGCGCGAAGCCAGGGACAGGCACTCGACAAGGTCAGCTACCAGGAACTAGCCAGACAGAGCATCAACGTGCCGCCTTCGACCTATCGCTCGGTCGAGCCGGACCTTTTCCATGAAATCGCGACGCAGGGCGTTCCGCCCGCGCCCGGTCCCCAGGCCGGTCGCGCCGAGCCGAGCGTATCGTCCAAGACAGGAGGCTGACAATGCTCGGAAAATTGAGCTGGGACGTCATTCCGTTCGATCAGCCTCTGCCGATGATCGCCTCGGCGGTCGTCGCCCTGGCAATCCTCGGCGTGCTGGCCTGGGTCTTCCTGGCCGGCCATTTTCCCTATCTGTGGCGCGAATGGATCACCAGCGTCGATCACAAGCGGATTGGCGTGATGTACGTGCTGCTGGCGCTGCTGATGTTGCTGCGCGGCTTCAGCGACGCCGTCATGATGCGGTCCCAGCAGGCCCTCGCGTTCCAGGCGCCCGGCTATCTGCCGCCCGACCACTTCAATCAGGTCTTTTCGGCCCACGGTACCATCATGATCTTTTTCGGGGCGATGCCGTTCGTCATCGGCCTGATGAACCTGGTCGTGCCGCTGCAGCTCGGCGTCCGCGACGTTGCCTTTCCAACGCTCAACTCGGTGAGTTTGTGGCTCACCGCCACCGGCGCGCTGCTGGTCAACATCTCGCTGGTGATCGGCGAGTTTGCGCGCACCGGATGGCTGCCCTATCCGCCGCTCAGCGAGACCGCCTACTCGCCGGGCGTCGGTGTCGATTACTATCTGTGGGCGGTGCAGATAGCGGGTGTCGGAACGCTGCTCACCGGCATCAATTTCGTCACCACGATCCTGAAGATGCGGGCGCCCGGCATGAGTTATCTCAGGATGTCGATGTTCTGCTGGACTTCGCTCGCCGCCAGCCTGCTCATCGTCGCCGCGTTCCCGATCCTCACAGCCACGCTCGCGATGCTGACGCTCGACCGCTATTTCGGCTTTCATTTCTTCACCAACGAAGCCGGCGGCAACATGCTGATGTTCGTGAACCTGATCTGGGCCTGGGGCCATCCCGAGGTTTACATCCTCGTCCTGCCGGCGTTCGGCATCTTCTCGGAGGTCATCTCCACCTTCTCCAGCAAGCCGCTGTTCGGCTACCGCTCGATGGTGGCCGCGACACTCTTCATCTGCATCGTTTCCTTCATGGTGTGGCTGCACCACTTCTTCACGATGGGCGCCGGCGCCGACGTCAACGCTGCGTTCGGCATCGCCACCAGCATCATCGCTGTCGGTACCGGCGTGAAGATCTACAACTGGATGTTCACCATGTATGGTGGCCGCGTCCGCTTCGCGACCCCAATGCTGTGGTCGCTGGGCTTCATGGTGACGTTCGTCATCGGCGGCATGACGGGCGTGTTGCTGGCGGTGCCGCCGGCCGATTTCCTGCTCCACAACAGCCTGTTCCTGGTGGCGCATTTCCACAACGTCATCATCGGCGGCGTGCTGTTCGGCGCCTTCGCGGGATATACCTACTGGTTTCCCAAGGCATTCGGTTTCCGGCTGCACGAGGGCTGGGGCAAGCTGGCCTTCTGGCTGACGCTGATCGGGTTCTACGCCACCTTCGTGCCGCTCTACGCCGTCGGCCTGCTCGGCATGACCCGCCGCATGCAGCATTTCGACGTGCCGGCCTGGTATCCCTGGGTGCTGGTTGCGGGCGCCGGCATGATCATCACCACCGCCGGCGTGGTCGCGCAGATCATACAGCTCGTCGTCAGCATCCGGCAGCGTGCGGCGCTTCGAGATTCCACAGGGGATCCCTGGGACGGGCGCTCGCTGGAATGGGCCACGCCCTCGCCGCCGCCGGTCTTCAACTTCGCCGCGCTTCCGCACGTCGAGGGCGAAGAGCCCTACTGGAGCATCAAGCAGCGGGCACGCGAGCAAAACCGCCTGCGCGACGAGCCTGAATACGAGCCGATCGAGATGCCGCGCAACAGTCCCACCGGGTTCATCTGCGCCTTCTTTGCGACCGTGATGGGTTTCGCTCTCATCTGGCACATCTGGTGGATGGTGGCACTCGGCGCGCTCGGTGCTTTCGCTACCTTCGTCGTATTCGCATGGCGCGACAAACCCGAATACGTCATTTCTGCCGCCGAAGTCGCCCGGATCGACCGCGCCAACCGAAGCGCGCGCCGCGAGGCACTGGCTACCTACACGGGGCCAAGGCCATGACCGCGATAGACGTTCGAGAGCGTGACCCTTACCGTATCCATGGCGGGCACGGCCATGCACCCGGCGGCCCGGCCCCGATCCGGATCGTCGTCGGCTATGGCTTCTGGATCTTCCTTCTGAGCGACATCGTGATGTTCTCCGCCTTCTTCGCGGCCTATGCCGTGCTGGCGGGCAAGACGGCGGGCGGACCAAGCGGGGCCGAGCTGTTCGACCTGCGCAACGTCGCGATCGAGACGGCCGCTTTGCTGTTGTCGAGCTTTACCTGCGGTCTTGCCGGCCTTGCCGTGACAGCGCGGCGAAGCGCCTGGTTCTATGTCGCGATGACTGTCACCTTCGTGCTCGGCGCCACCTTCATCCTGCTCGAGTTGCGCGAGTTCGTGCATATGGTTGCCAGTGGTGCCGGACCGACGCGCAGCGCTTTCCTGTCGGCGTTCTTCACGCTGGTGGGATGCCATGGCCTTCACGTCACGGCGGGGCTGCTGTGGCTGCTCACGATGATGGCGCAGATCTTCGCCAAGGGATTCCGCGACGATATTCTTCGGCGTTTCATGTGCTTCAGCCTGTTCTGGCACGCCCTCGACATCATCTGGGTCGCGCTGTTCACCGTGGTCTATCTCCTGGGAGCAAGTCGATGAGCAATGCGGATGATCGCCACGCGCAACGGCGCGACACCCATGGCCTGGAGCGCTACGACATCGATACGGCGCCGGGTGACGAATACCTCGGCGACACCGACGTCGGATCCGGGCTACGTGGCTATGTGATCGGCCTCGGGCTGGCAACGCTGCTGACCATCGCCTCGTTCTGGTTGCACGGGACCGACCTGATATGGGCACCCGGCGTTCCGGTGGCGCTGGTCGTGCTGGCGATCGCCCAGATGGGCGTGCATCTCGTCTTCTTCCTGCATATCACGACGGGACCGGACAACACCAACAACGCCCTGGCGCTTGCCTTCGGCGTGCTGATCGTAGTTCTGGTGATCGGCGGCTCGATCTGGATCATGGCCAATCTCGACCACAACTTGATGCCGATGAACGCGATCATGAACATGAACCGCTGATTTAGCGATTATTCCGGCCATCGGCCGCAGTTCATGCGACAGCGAACTCCGGTCTCAAGCCCGTTCGAATGTGCCGACGAGGTCGGCGTCTCCCAGGACGTGTGGGGCGGCCTCCTTCAGCACGTCGTCCACGGCGGCCTTCTCGCCGGGACGCAGCGTCTCGACGTCGACCGAAAGAAGCTCCGGGCAGCCACCCGGTCAAACCCGCAGCCGGCCGTTGGCCGGAACATTCGCCGCGCCAACGGGTTTTTTGGTTCGGACGCATTGCCGCGGAAACGGCAATGGGCTCGGCAATGGACGAAGGGCGCGACATGACCGGGCTAAGCGGTAGGCAACCAAGCGGGGCGAAAGGTGTTGTGGTCGCATTCTCCGCGCCGGGCGGCGAGACCATCTACGCCCATGAACGGGAAACCGTCGCTGCCGTCGCGCGCACGATTGCAGCGTTGAAGGGATTTTCCTTCCGCGAGGGCCTGCGTGAAGGTGGCGGTGACAGCGGCGGGCTGTATTTCGTGCCGGACGACAGCCTGCTTGCTGCCGATGCGGTTCAACTGGGCATAAACGGGCCCGACGATCTCTTCGGCGGGGTGGTGCCTTGGCGCCTCGCAACCACCAAGGCCATAACCCACGAGCTGGTGGACGGATCGGCGGCACGGCCAAAAGAATGGCCCGCCGGCTTCGGCAGCGCCGTCGCCGCGGCCGTACTGCCCGGCTACACTGCATTTTCACGCCATGACGCGCTGCGCGCAGCGCAACGTCTGCTGGAGCTCGGGCTGGTCCGGTTCAAGCCACCGCGCGCTTCGCGGGGCCGCGACCAGCACACCGCCGCGACAGTCGGCGATGTCGAAAGGCTGCTGGACCAATATCCATCGTCTGAGCTAAGCGAATACGGCCTTGTTCTCGAAACGCAGCTTCGCGACATCGTTACGCTGAGCGTTGGCAGAACCATGATCGACGAATTGTCGATCAGCTATTACGGCACCCAGCGGACGACGACCGACAACGACGGACAGCCCGTTTACGGCGGATCCGATCTGGTTGTGGTGCGCGGCGGATGGGAGGCGCTGGATGAGCTGCGATTATCTCCGGCGCTGGGTTTGGCCGTGGCGCAGGCGAGGACCTATGACGCAGCGATGGATGGTTATCCAGGATTCTTCGCTTCGCGACGCAACTACGACATCGGCCAAGGTGTCGATTCCTCGGGCATCTGGCGATCGGGTGTGCTGGAAGCCAGCTGGCGGATCGGTGGCAGCAGCAGCGCCGAGCTGGCAGCGATGGACGCCATGACGCGCGACCCCGACATGCAGATCGTGCATGTCTCCGCCGTCAAGCAGTTCGGCAGCACTGCGCGGCTGCCGCCGAACGCGGCAATCCATTTCCACGGGGAGGACCCGGAGGAGGGTCAAATCACGCGTTACACCGTCGTGACCCAGGCGATCCGAGGGCCGATCGGAGAAGCCGGCCGATTCTAGCCATGTCAGGTTGAAGTCAAGCACGCCTCCGGCAGGGAACATCCACCAATGGCCCGAGTTTGTTTCGGGCAGGCAGCAAGTCAGAAAAGGCCCGGGCCCTGGGTGGCGGGCGTGCAATAGCGGCGTTGCCTGCCGGAGTGGTTACAGAAATGGCCATGCCAACCGTTTACGACAAACGACAGGATCCGGAAGGCCTCTGGGACGTCTATGACAGCGAGAGCGACGAAGCCGTCGTGGTCGATGGCTTGCCGCTTTCCGGTCTCGACGAAAGCGAAGCCGATGAAGCGATTGAGATGAAGCGATTGAAAAGCTCAATCGCGGCGAGCTGACGTCGGACAACATCCCCGAGACAGCTCGGTCAGGGTGGCCTCCGACCAAGGATGGATTGTGATGACGGCCTGACGGACGTCACCGAGGCGATCTGTCGCGGATCTACGACGAGGCCTTGACCCCGAACTTGCGGGCCTTGTCCTCGAAGTCGTCACGAATGTCCTCGATCGTCGGCAGATGCAGTCGGCGCAGCTGGGCGTGCAACTTTTTGGCAGCGTCGGAATTCAGGTCGCGCTTGAAATTGGTCGCGACCTCCTCGGCCGAGCCGTAACGGCGATAGCGCTCAATCTCGGTCTTCGTGGCCTGCTGGACGTGTTCGAGCGTCTTGCGCTCGGCATCGGATTTTCCGTCCGGTTTGGCCCGCATGACCGGGTTGAAGGCTTTGCTGATAACGAATTCGACCAGTTCCTGCTGGGCGTGAGCCATGATTGTTCTCCCTCGAAGGAGGCCTGTCCGGCCCAGAACGGTTCGTCGTTTCCCGGAAACGCTGACCCGCTCTATCTTTTCGTTCCGATGCAATTCCGAACGGAAAACCGTTCCACACTTTTACTGGAACTGCTCTAACCGCGGCGGCAATTGAAGGTTCCTTGGCGGATTTCGTTACCGCTGCAGGTCAAGCGCAGTTCCTCGAAGTCACAGCCGAGCCTTGGTGGTGCGTGGCGTTGCCAGGAGCAGGCTTGTTTCGCTGCCGGTAATTCCGGGGATCAGGCGGATACGTCTCAGCACGGCGTCGAACTCGCTCAGGGTCTGGGTTCCGAGTTCTATCACCAGATCCCAGCGGCCATTGGTGGTGTGGATGGTCGAGACCTCGGAGAAGCCGCCCAGCGCCCGGATGACGCGATCGGCGGCGTGGCCTTCGATCTCGATCATCATGATGCCACGCACGCGCTGATCGACCGCGTCGGCGCGCAGAATGACGGTGTAGCCGACGATGACGCCGTCCCTCTCAAGTCGCTCGATCCGGGACCTTACCGTTGCCCGGGAGACACCCAGGCCGACGGCAAGATCGGAAATGCTGCGCCGGGCGTCGTGCCGCAGAGAGGTGATGATCTGCTCGTCGAGCTGGTCCATGATTGCTCACAACGGAAGTAGATGATGTCACTATGGTAAGGCATTTCGACAAATTTGCCAATTTGACATGTTCATTCTGCCAGCGATGCGGGCTTCAATAAAGGCATCGTAATTGGCGGGGTATGAGAATGCATTGCACGATCGTGGGCGCACCGATCCAGGCCGGCTCAGGCCGCATGGGCTGCGAGATGGGGCCGAGTGCGCTGCGCACGGCCGGCCTGGCCACCGCACTGACCGAGCTCGGCCATACGCTGACCGACCTCGGAACGATCGTCCCGGCCGACATGCGTCCTGTCGTACACGGCAACGCGGCGGTGAAGGCGCTGCCGGAAATTGCCGCCTGGACGGCAGCAATCAGCGAAACGGCCTATGCCGCGAGCGCCGATGCGATGCCGATCTTTCTCGGCGGCGACCACAGCATTTCGGCCGGTACGCTCGCCGGCATTGCCCGCCGGGCCGCGAATGCCGGCCGGCCGCTCTTCGTGCTGTGGCTCGATGCGCACCCCGATTTTCATACGCTCGACACGACCACCAGCGGCAATTTGCATGGTGTGCCGCTGGCCTACGCCAGCGGGCAGCCCGGCTTCGAGGGCTATTTCCCCCGCCTTGCAGCGCAGGTGGACCCGGCTCGCATATGCGCGCTGGGGATCCGCAGCGTGGACCTGGCGGAAAGGGAAGCGTTGCGCAGAGCCGGCGTGACGGTCCATGACATGCGTTCGATCGACGAGCACGGCATTGCGCAACTGCTTCGCGCCTTTCTCGAGCGGGTGAGCGCCGCCAACGGCATGCTGCACGTCAGCCTCGACGTCGATTTTCTCGACCCGTCGATCGCCCCGGCGGTCGGCACCACCGTTCCAGGTGGCGCCACCTTCCGCGAGGCGCATCTGGCAATGGAAATGCTGCATGACAGCGGCCTCGTCACCAGTCTCGACCTAGTCGAGCTCAACCCTTTTCTCGACGAACGCGGCCGCACCGCCACGCTTCTGGTCGACCTGACCGCGAGCCTGATGGGCCGGCGGATCATGGACCGTCCGACGAGGGGGTTCTGAGCCATGACCGTCAATTTGAACATCGTCCCGTTCGTCAGCGTCGACCGCATGATGAAGCTGGTGCTTGCCATCGGCATCGAGCGCTTCCTGCTTGAGCTTGCCGCCTATATCGAAGAGGATTTCAGGCGCTGGGAGCTGTTCGACAAGACGCCGCGCATCGCCTCGCACAGCGTTGACGGCGTGATCGAGCTGATGCCGACCAGCGACGGGCAGCTCTATGGGTTCAAATACGTCAACGGCCATCCGAAGAATACGCGTGACGGCCGCCAGACCGTGACCGCTTTCGGCGTGCTTGCCGATGTCGGCAATGGCTATCCGATGCTGCTTTCGGAAATGACCATCCTGACGGCGCTCAGAACCGCCGCAAGCTCGGCGGTCGCGGCGAAATACCTCGCTCCCGAGGCTGCCAGGTGCATGGCGATCATCGGCAATGGCGCGCAATCGGAATTCCAGGCGATTGCGTTCAAGGCGCTGCTTGGCGTCGACAGGCTGCGTCTCTACGATATCGACCCGGCGGCCTCGACGAAATGCATGAGGAACCTTGCCGGCATGGGTTTCGACATCAAGCTCTGCGCGTCGGCGCAGGAAGCCGTCGAAGGTGCAGAGATCATCACCACGGTTACCGCCGACAAGCGGTCGGCAACAATCCTGACCGACAACATGGTCGGATCCGGCGTGCACATCAACGCGGTTGGCGGCGACTGCCCGGGCAAGACCGAGCTGCATCGCGACATTCTGCTGCGCTCGGACATCTTCGTCGAATATCCGCCGCAGACGCGCATCGAAGGCGAGAGCCAGCAGCTCGATGCGGATCACCCGCTCACCGAATTGTGGCAGGTGATGACAGGAAAGGCAGCAGGCCGGACGGATGCCCGACAGATCACATTGTTTGACTCCGTCGGCTTTGCGATCGAGGATTTTTCCGCGCTGCGCTACGTCCGCGATCAGCTGCAGCGGACCGGCCTTTACGAGGAACTAGACCTTCTGGCCGATCCCGATGAGCCGCGCGACCTGTTTGGCATGCTGCTGCGCGCCGAAAAAGCGACCGGGCTGGCGGTTGCCGGCAGCTGAGCTGCGATCCCGTCGGTCAGTCCTTCTTTTCCTGATACAGGCGCTCGGTCGCACGCTCGCTTTCCCTGCGCTCCGCCGGGCCGCGACGGCGCTGCGTGAGCAGGGCGTAGGCGATCAGGACTGCCAGCAGCAGTGGACCGCCTGCAACAACGAGCAACCACAAACTATTCCCAGACATCGACCGTCTCCTTTCCCTCACAACCGGAAAGGACCCGAACCGTTCCTCCGTCTTGTTGGATGTCGCCCGCAGGACGTCGTGCGATTCAGGATTTTGTGCCGCGAGCAGGACGTTCCACGCCTTGTCTGCACTCAGGATGCCCTTATCTAGACTCTTATCGTTCGGTCACATGCACTCTCTGCGAAGTGAAGGGAACCACAAGGGCTTTCCAACATTTGGTTGTTCAAGAGACAAACATGCAGCCACATCGGCTCCGGGGCTAGGAATACCATGCGTGAGAATCAATCCGACGTCTTCGATCTGTTTTCCGAGGTTTACAAGAATGCGGCGCAGGAGGAGATAAGCCTGCAGCAATATCTGCTTGCCTGCCGCGAGGACAAGTCGATGTACGCCTCGGCGCCCGAGCGGATGGTCGAGGCGATCGGCGAGCCGACCTTTGTCGATACCAGCAAGGACGAGCGGCTCGGCCGTATTTTTTCGAACCGGACGATCAAGATCTATCCGACCTTCGCCGACTTTTACGGCATGGAGGATACGATCGAGCGTATCGCCGGTTATTTCCGCTATGCCTCGCAAGGGCTCGAGGAACGCAAGCAGATCCTCTATCTCCTCGGCCCGGTCGGCGGCGGCAAGTCCTCGCTTGCGGAGCAGTTGAAAAGGCTGATGGAGCAGCGTCCGATCTATACGCTGAAGGTCGGCGGCCAGGTCAGCCCGGTCTTCGAATCACCGCTCGGGCTGTTCGATCCCGACCGCATGGGCGACCTTTTGGAGGACAAATACGGCATCGCCCGGCGGCGGCTGACCGGCCTGATCTCGCCCTGGGCGGCCAAGCGTCTCGACGAATTGTCCGGCGACATCTCCAAATTCAGCGTCGTCAAGCTGATGCCGTCCAGGCTTCGCCAGATCGGCATCGCCAAGACCGAGCCGGGCGACGAGAACAACCAGGACGTTTCGGCCCTGGTCGGCAAGGTCGACATCAGGCAGCTGGAAAACTTCAGCCAGTCCGATCCGGACGCCTATTCCTATAGCGGCGGGCTGAACCGGACGACGCAAGGACTGCTCGAATTCGTCGAGATGTTCAAGGCGCCGATCAAGGTGCTGCATCCGCTGCTGACCGCCACCCAGGAAGGCAGCTACAACGGCACCGAGAATTTCGGCGCTTTCCCCTATCAGGGCATCATCGTTGCCCATTCCAACGAATCGGAATGGCTGCAGTTCAAGAACAACAAAAACAACGAGGCGTTCCTCGACCGCATCCTGGTGGTCAAGGTGCCGTATTGCCTGCGCGTCACCGAAGAGCGGCAGATCTACGAGAAGCTGTTGCGCGAAAGCGAACTGGCTAACAGCCCCTGCGCTCCGGAAGTGCTCGACATCCTCAGCCGGTTCACCGTCTCGACCCGCCTGGCCGAACACGACAATTCGCCGCTCTACACCAAGATGCGCGTCTATGACGGCGAGAACCTCAAGGAAACCGATCCCAAGGCGAAGTCGGTCCAGGAGTACCGAAACGCCGCCGGTGTCGATGAAGGCATGACCGGCGTCAGCACCCGCTTCGCCTTCAAAATCCTGTCGCAGACCTTCAACTACGACACCGAAGAGGTGGCCGCCGATCCGGTGCATCTGATGTACATCCTGGAAGAGGCGATCAAGCGCGAGCAGTTCCCGAAGGAAACAGAGGCGGACTATCTCGATTTCATAAAGTCGGAGCTGGCCACCCGTTATGCCGAGTTCATCGGCCACGAGATCCAGAAGGCCTATCTGGAATCCTACAGCGAATACGGCCAGAACCTGTTCGACCGCTACATCGCCTATGCCGATGCCTGGATCGAGGATCAGGACTACAAGGATACCGATACCGGCCAGATCCTCAATCGCGAGGTTTTGGACAACGAACTGTCGCAGGTCGAAAAGCCGGCCGGCATCGCCAATCCCAAGGACTTCCGCAATGAAGTGGTGAAGTTCACGCTGCGCGCGCGGGCCAGAAACCATGGCCGCAACCCGTCATGGACGAGCTACGAAAAGCTGCGCGAAGTCATCGAGAAGCGGATGTTCGGGCAGGTCGAGGACCTGCTGCCGGTGATCAGCTTCGGCTCCAAGCAGGACAGCGTGACGGAGAAGCGGCATACCGAATTCGTGCAGCGGATGATCCAGCGCGGTTACACCGAACGCCAGGTTCGCCGGCTGGTGGACTGGTACATGCGGGTGAACAAGGCGGGTTGAAGCCAGCCCGGGGTAACATATGCCGATCTTCATCGATCGCCGACTGAACCCGAAGGACAAAAGCCTCGGCAATCGGCAGCGTTTCCTGCGGCGGGCGCGCGAAGAGTTGAAGCGCACGATCCGCGATCAGATCCGCACCGGCAAGATCGCCGACGTGGACGCCGAGCATGCCGTTTCGATGCCGGCGCGGGGCACCGGCGAGCCGAGCTTCAACGATGCCAGGAACAGCGGCAGCCGCCAGCACGTCCTGCCCGGCAACAAGCATTTCTCCCCAGGCGACCGGCTGCCCAAGCCCGGCCAGGGCGGCGGCATGGGGTCCGCCCCGGGGAGAACCGAATCGGAGGACGATTTCCGTTTCGTGCTGTCGCGCGAAGAGGTGCTCGACCTCTTTTTCGAAGACCTCGAACTGCCTGACATGGTCAAGCTCAACCTCAAGGAGATCCTCGCCTTCAAGCCGCGCCGGGCCGGCTTCGCCGCGACCGGCTCGCCGACCAACATCAATGTCGGGCGCACGATGCGCAACAGCCATGGCCGCCGCATAGCGCTCAGGCGTCCCAAGCAGGAGGACCTCGATGCGATCGCGCAGGAGATTGCGTCGCTGGAGGCGAAGCCGCAAAACGTCGAGATGCGCCAGCGCATCGTGGCGCTGCAGGAAGAGTTCGATCGACTGGAGCGTCGCCGCAAGCGGATCGCCTATGTCGACCCGGTCGATATCCGCTTCAACCGCTTCGACGCGCAGCCGGTGCCGAACGCCAACGCGGTGATGTTCTGCCTCATGGACGTGTCCGGTTCGATGGGCGAACGCGAGAAGGATCTGGCCAAGCGCTTCTTCGTGCTGCTGCACCTGTTCCTGAAGCGGCGCTACGACCGGACCGAGGTGGTCTTCATCCGCCACACCCACGAGGCGCAGGAGGTCGACGAGGAAACCTTCTTCTACAACACCCAGAGCGGCGGTACGGTGGTTTCCACCGCGCTCGAGGAGATGCACCGCATCGTCGAGCAACGCTATCCCAGCCGCGAATGGAACATCTATGTCGCCCAGGCCTCGGACGGTGACAATTTCGTCACCGATTCCGAGCGCTGCATCGCCCTGCTCGACGAACAGATCATGCGGCTGTGCCAGTATTTCGCCTATGTCGAGATCCTCGACGAGCGCGAGAGCCACATCTTCGGCGCTACCGACAACGGCACGTCGCTATGGCGTGCCTACAGTGCGGTCAAGCTGAGGTGGTCGAATTTCCAGATGAGCCGCATCGCCACCGCGGCCGACATCTACCCGGTTTTCCGCCAGCTCTTCGCCAGACAGCCGGGCTATCAAAAGAGCGGTGAAAGAGGGGGCTGATGGCGAGCAGATCCGGGCTGCTGTTTTCCGGTTCCGACTGGGATTTCAGGACGCTGTCGCGCGCCTACGAGACCATCGAGGCGATCGCCACCGAAGAGCTCCACCTCGACACCTATCCGGTACAGATGGAGATCATCTCGTCCGAACAGATGCTCGACGCCTATTCCTCGGTCGGCATGCCGCTGATGTACCGGCACTGGTCCTTCGGCAAGCACTACCTCTACCAGGAACTGCTCTATCGCAAAGGCGGGCGAGGGCTCGCCTATGAACTCGTCATCAATTCGAATCCCTGCATCGTCTATCTGATGGAGGAAAACACCATGGCCCTCCAGGCCCTGGTGACGGCGCACGCAGCACTCGGCCATAACCATTTCTTCAAGAACAATTATCTTTTCCGGCAGTGGACGGACGCCGGCGCCATCCTCAGCTATCTCGACTTCGCCAAGGGCTATATTGCCCGCTGCGAGGAGCGGCACGGCGTCGATGCGGTGGAAGAGATCCTCGATGCCGCACACGCGCTGATGGAACAGGGCGTGTTCAGATATCACCGGCCGCCGAAGCTGTCGTCGGAAAAGCAGCGCGAGGGCCTTCGCGAGCGCCTGGAATACGAGGAGCGCTCCTACAACGATCTGTGGCGCACGCTGCCGCCGTCCAAGGACGGCACCAAGGTCCGCGAGACGGACACCATGGCGGAGCGCAAGAAATCGCTCAAGCTGCCCGAGGAGAACCTGCTTTATTTCCTGGAGAAGAACAGCCTGATCCTGGAACCGTGGCAGCGTGAGGTTATCCGGATTGTCCGCGTTATCGCGCAATATTTCTATCCACAGCGCCAAACGCAGGTGATGAACGAGGGCTGCGCCACCTTCGTGCATTACACGCTGATGAACCTTTTGTTCGACCGCGGGCTGATCGGCGAAGGTGCCATGCTGGAGATCCTGCGCAACCATTCGAACGTGATCTTCCAGCCGGGCTTCGACGATCCGCGCTTTTCCGGTATCAACCCTTACGCGCTGGGTCTCGACATGATGCAGGACATCCAGCGCATCTCGACCGCGCCGACGGCCGAGGACCGCGACTGGTTCCCCGATATCGCCGGCAACGGCAACTGGCGCCAGACCTTGCTGGACGCCTGGGCCAACCATCGCGACGAGTCCTTCATCCGCCAATATCTGAGCCCTACCCTGATACGGAAATGGCGGTTCTTTGTGCTTGCCGACGCTGCCAACGACCCCCATTACGAAGTCGCCTCGATACACAATGAGCGCGGCTACGAGAGTATCCGCAGCGCACTCGCCCACAGCTACGACATCGGCGCCAGCCGGCCTGACATCCAGGTGGTGGATGTGGACCTGCTCGGCGACCGGCATCTGCGCCTGCAGCACAAGGTCAAGGACGGCATCGTGCTGGAAGGCGGCAGCCGCGACGCCACGCTGCGCCACATCCGCAAGCTCTGGGGCTACGAGGTCAGCATGGTCGCGGTCGACGCGCAGACCGGCGCCAGGCTCCACGAACGCTCGACCAGCCAGATCGGGGAATGACCGAACAGCCTGCCGGCGAAGTCGGGCGCCTTTTCAGGATCACCAACCACCCTGTCTACGCGCGCGCCACGAGGGCATGGTCGGGAGCAGGAAACATGCGCGCATTGACGATCGCCACGCTTCTGTTGGTCGCCGTCTCGATGGCGCTCTCGCTCGCGCACGCTTTGGAATTGCCCGGCAAGTTGCGCCTCAAGGAGGCCACCTACAGATCAGTGCAGGCGATCTACTATCCCGGCTTCACAATCGGCGGGTTCGCCGAGATCGGCGGCATCATTGCACTCGCCGTCCTGCTTTACCTGACGCCCTATCCAAGCGCCCGATTCTGGTGGACCTTGGCGGCGCTTGTCTCATTGCTGGCGGAGCACGCGACCTATTGGTTGGTCACCCACCCCGTCAATAATTTCTGGGTGCAAGACACTGTCCTGCCGAAATCCGCCGCGACGTTTTTTTCAATGTTCTCTCGAAAGCAGACCGGCGACTGGAGAGATTTGCGCAACGTCTGGGAGGCTTCGCATGTGGTCAGGGCAGGCCTGGCAATGCTGAGCCTCGTCTCAATTGCTGTCGCCGCGACATTTTTTGCCGAATAGCCCCAGGGATTAAGGTCAAGGGACGGACCCGGCATCGTATTGACTTAACGTCAAGCGATCCGGCCGTTCAGCGGTCGGCGCGATGCTTGTTGTGGGCGCTTTCCTGGTGCTCGCCGCGGATGATGTTGCGATCGTCGGGATCGGCAATATCCTTCGGGTCCAATCTGAGCTCGGCACCGCGCCGGAACGCCTCGCGCTCTTGCCTGGTCTTTTTCAAATCCGCTTCCGCGTCGAAATCCTTGCCGGCGTTTTTCGTGTTCTCGCGCTCTTCGATGATGCGCAATTGCTGCTCATGAGTCTTCTTTCCGGCCATTGGTGACCTCCTTCCTTTCGATTTTCCGCTTCCCCAAGTTCCAGATTCGCTACAGCCCGAAAGGATAAGTCTCGGGAAGGCCTGTCCCCGCATGCTCCGGCCCAAGCGGCGTCACGGCATTGGTCTCATCGAACCAGACGAAAGCATCGAACTGGCGGGCGAGCGAGGCGTCGGCATAGTGGCTGTGGAGCTCGGTCTCGGGCCGGTAGATGACGCCGATAAAGCGTTCCAGCCGGCGCTCCAGAAGCCGTTGGCGCAGCGTGTCGTCGCGCTCGAAATCGAGCAGGAAAGGCGAGACGCCGCTGTCGTGGCAAAGCCGCTCATAGCTGTCGTTGTGGGAAGGCCGAACCGGTTTCACTTCCATGTCGCCGTCCCAGTCGGTGGCAGCGGCCACCGTCCCGGAATGCGTACTGAGCCCAATCAAGGCAACCTCGTCGCCAAAACGCTGGCGGCAGAGCTGGCCGATGTTCAATTCGTCCCTGACGATCCCCATCTCGGTATAGCGGGCATCGCCAATATGGGAATTATGTGCCCACACCACCGCCTTGGCGTTCGGGCCGCGGGCCTGCAGCAGGTGCTCCAGCGTTTCGAACATGTGGGTGTCGCGCAGGTTCCAGGATTGCGCGCCGCCATAATACATGGTGCGGTAATAGCGCTCGGCGGAGGCGACCAGGCGGGCGTTCTGGGTGGCGTCGAGGAAATCGAACCCGTCCTGCTGCGCATAGTCGAGCTCTCTGGCAAGCAGTTCCCGGCATTGCTCGAGCACGGCCTTCTCGCATTTCTGGTAGCCGGAGGTGAGTGCGACACGGCCATAAGTGGCCGGGTCGTTCTGCCACGGAGTCAGGCAGCCGTAGCGTTCGCGTGCGATCCTCGCCGCCTGCGGATCGACCCGGTCGAGATATTGCAGGACCGCCGCGATCGACCCGCCCATATTGTAGATGTCGAGGCCATAGAACCCGGCCCGCCGGGAGGATATCCTGATCCGCTCATTATGCTCTCGCATCCAGTCGACGAACGCCGCGACGTCGGTGTTGCGCCACATCCAGGTGGGAAAGCGCTGGAACGGCGGATCGGCGCCCGGCCGTGGTGGCCGGTGGCGGACGTAACGGTCGATCGCCGCGGCATCGGGCCAGTCGGCCTCGACCGCGACGATGGTGAAGCCATGCTTCTCGATCAGCCTGCGAGTGATCGCGGCGCGCGCACGATAGAACTCCGACGTGCCGTGGCTGGCTTCGCCGAGCAAGACGACGCGGCGGTCGGCAAACCGGTCGAACAGCGCACCGAAGGCCGGATCGTCGAAAACCGGAAGCGGTTCGGCGGCGGCCGCTATCATCTGCGGCAGGCTGCTCCTGCGCTGATGCCGGTGCGGAAGATCGGCCGCTATCTGGCTGTCGCTGCCTGGCTCGCCCCAGCCTTGCTCGCCGATCAGCGGAACAAACCGCACGCCGCCGAAATCCTCCTCGGTGTAAGTTGCTGCGCCGGTCCGGGTGACCTTGAGTAGGCGCTGCGCGTCGAATTCATCGCCGACCGGGATGATAAGCCGGCCGGCGACGTCGAGCTGTTCTTGCAGAGCGAGCGGTGCGCCGGGTCCAGCGGCTGCAACCAGGATCGCATCGAAGGGTGCAGCCTCTGGCCAACCCTTGGTGCCGTCGCCGGTGCGGACTTCGATATTGTCGTAGCCAAGCTTTTTAAACCGCTGCCTTGCCGATTCAGCCAACGCGGCGTGGCGCTCGATGGTGTAGACACGTTCGACGATCCGGCTCATTACGGCAGCCGCATAGCCCGAGCCGGTGCCGACCTCGAGAACATGGTCACCGGCTCCGACCCCGGCCATTTCGATCATCAACGCAACGATATAGGGCTGCGATATCGTCTGACCTTCGGCGATCGGCAGCGGCCCGTCTTCATAGGCAAATTCTTCAAAACCGGGCTCGACGAAAGCCTCGCGCGGGACCTCGCGCATCGCCTGAAGGACATTGCGGTCGCGAATGCCACGGCGGCTTAGGTGAATGTCGACCATTTGGTTGCGGGCATGGGAGAGATCGAGCATTTTTTGCTCCTCCTACGGGCCTCCGCCACAATCGCCCAAGCTGCTCAACGGCACTTTGGCCAGTCGATGTCCCGGGGGCCTCGGCAGTCCCCTTGGATTCATGCAATGCGGTGCAGCTTCCTAACCGTTGGCAAGCCCCGAGGTTCCCCAAAAGACCGACCCGCTTTTTGTCGCGCGAGGCGGGTTGCAGGATCGGCAAGCGGGAGCTGGCCGCGCCCGCCCAAACTTATTTCGAGGCAAATCCTTTCTCCGAGGCGACGCCACTCCAGATAACGACGGACGAGGGTATTCCGGAGGCATTCCATGAACGACGAGGCCCGCACGACTGCGCAAACAACCGGCCTTGACCAGATGGATCTGATGGACCGCTACTGGCGCGCCGCGAACTACATCTCGGTTGGTCAGATCTATCTGCTCGACAATCCGCTCTTGCGCGAGCCTTTGCGGCCCGAGCACATCAAGCCGCGGCTGCTCGGCCATTGGGGCACGACGCCCGGCCTCAATTTCATCTATGTGCATCTGAACCGGATCATCCGTGAACGTGGTCTCGATGTTCTGTTCATCTGCGGGCCGGGTCACGGCGGCCCGGCAATGGTCGCGAACACCTGGCTCGAGGGCACCTACAGCGAAATTTATCCCGAGATCGGCAGGGACGAAGACGGCCTGCGAAAGCTGTTCCGGCAGTTCTCGTTCCCCGGCGGAGTGCCGAGCCACGCGGCCCCGGAGACACCCGGCTCGATCCACGAAGGCGGAGAGCTCGGCTATGCGCTGGTCCATGCCTTCGGCGCCGCCTTCGACAATCCGAACCTTGTGGTTGCCTGCGTCGTCGGCGACGGCGAAGCCGAGACCGGCCCGCTCGCCGCGGCCTGGCATTCCAACAAGTTCCTGAACCCGGCATCCGACGGTGCCGTCCTGCCGATCCTGCATCTCAACGGCTACAAGATCGCCAGCCCGACGATCCTCGGCCGTATGGAAGACGAGGCGTTGCGCAGCCTGTTCCTCGGCTATGGCTACGAAACCTTTTTCGTGGAAGGCCACGAGCCTGCCCCGATGCATCGGGAGATGGCCCGCACGTTCGATACCGTGCTCGACCGGATCCACTCCATCCAGGAGCCTGCACGAGCCGCGGGCTGGAAGGGAGAGCGGCCGCTGTGGCCGATGATCGTGCTGCGCAGCCCAAAGGGCTGGACCGGGCCGAAAGAGGTCGACGGCAGACGAGTCGAGGATTCCTGGCGTTCGCACCAGGTGCCGGTGTCGAACGCGCGCGGCGACGCGGCGCACCGCCAGATCCTCGAAGACTGGATGCGCAGCTACGAACCGAAGACGCTGTTCGATGAAGGCGGGCATCTCCTGGCGGAGATCGCGGCGCTGGCGCCCATAGGGCCAAGACGCATGGGCGCAATCCCCTACGCCAATGGCGGCCTGCTGAAGCAAGACCTCGTGCTTCCCGACTGGAAAGGCCTGGCGCTCGACGTACCGCGTCCGGGCGGCACTGTTGGGGAGGCGACGCGGACCGTGGGGAGCTATCTTCGCGACGTGATCCGCTTGAACGCCGAGGCCAGGAATTTCCGGCTGATGGGACCCGACGAGACGTCCTCGAACCGCCTCGACGACGTGTTCGAGGTTACGGACCGGGTCTGGATGGAGCGGATCGAGCCTTACGACGTTCATCTTTCCCGCGGCGGCCGCGTCATGGAAGTGCTCAGCGAGCACCTTTGCCAGGGCTGGCTGGAGGGCTATCTGCTGACCGGCCGCCACGGCCTGTTCTCGTGCTACGAGGCGTTCGTCCACATCGTCGATTCCATGGTCAACCAGCATGCCAAATGGCTGAAGACCTCCGGCGAACTTGCCTGGCGCAAGCCGATCGCCTCGCTAAACTACCTGCTGACCTCGCATGTCTGGCGGCAGGATCACAACGGCTTCAGCCATCAGGATCCAGGCTTTGCCGATTTCGTCGCCAACAAGAAGGCCGACACGGTAAGGCTCTATTTCCCGCCGGATGCAAACACGCTACTGTGGATAACCGACCATTGCCTGAAAACCTACAACCGCATCAACGTCATCGTCGCCGGCAAGCAGCCGGCGCCGCAATGGCTGTCCGCCGAGGACGCGGAAGCGCACTGCAAGGCCGGCGCGGGCATCTGGGAATGGGCCGGGACGGTTGCCAAGGGCGAAGATCCGGATGTGGTCCTGGCTTGCGCCGGCGACGTGCCGACGCTGGAGACGCTTGCCGCAGCCGACATCCTGCGCTCGGGCGTTCCGGACCTGAAGATCCGCGTCGTCAATGTCGTCGACCTGATGATTTTGCAGTCGAATTCCGAGCATCCGCATGGCTTTGCCGACCATAGATTCGACGCGCTGTTCACCAAGGCCAAGCCGGTCATCTTCGCCTATCACGGCTACCCCTATCTCATTCACCGTCTGACCTACCGGCGCGCCAACCACGACAACATGCATGTGCATGGCTTTCGCGAGGAAGGCACGACGACGACGCCGTTCGATATGGTCGTGCTCAACCAGCTCGACCGCTATCATCTGGCGCTCGCCGCGATCGCGCGCGTGCCGGGGCTGGCCGAGCGGGCGAAGGAGCTTGCCGCGGCGCTGCATGGGAAATTAGCCGAGCACAAAGCCTATGTCCGCGAACATGGCGAGGACATGCCCGAGATCCAGAAATGGTCCTGGCCGCAGGACGGCGCGACAAGGGCCGGCGATTGATGCGACGATCGATCCTTGCGTTGAATGCCGGCTCGTCGAGCATCAAGTTCGGACTTTACGACCTTGCAGCATCCGCCGAGCTGGATCTTGCCTCGCGCGGCTCGCTGGATCTGGGCGATGCGCCAAGGCTGACCGCGAAAGCCGCCGATGGCGAGTTGCAGTGCGATCGGCCACTTGCCGCTGACGCATCACGCGACATGGGCCTCGGCCAGATGCTGCAATGGATCGAGAACGAACTTGGCGGAAGGAAACTGATCGCCGGCGGCCATCGCATCGTCCATGGCGGGCGCGAGTTCGTCGAACCTGTTCGCCTGACGCCGACAGTTATCGAGGCTCTCGACAGACTGACGCCGCTTGCGCCATTGCACCAGCCGCGCAGCCTCACACCAATCCGGGCGCTTGCCACGCTGCGGCCCGACCTGCCGCAGGTCGGATGCTTCGACACGGCCTTCCATAGGACCATCGAGCCTCTGGTCAGCCGTTTTGCGCTGCCGCGCCGCTATGAGGCAGACGGCATCCACCGCTACGGCTTTCACGGGCTTTCCTACGAATATGTCACGGGCCGGCTCAAGCAGATATCGCCCGATCTGGCGGCGAAAAGAACCATCGTCGCCCATCTCGGCAACGGGGCGAGCCTGTGCGCCATGCGCGACGGGAGAAGCGTCGATACGACGATGGGCTTTTCGGCGCTTGACGGCCTGGTCATGGGCACACGCTGCGGCGCCATCGATCCGGGCGTGCTTTTGTACCTGCTGCTGGAAAGAGGTGTTTCGGGAGAGGCGCTGCAAGACATGCTCTACGAGGAATCCGGCCTGCTCGGCGTGTCCGGCATTTCCGGCGACATGCGCACGCTGGAGGCCAGCGACGACCGCCGGGCGCGCGAAGCGGTGGAGCTTTTCGCCTTCCGCGCCGCCAGGGAAGTTGCCGCCCTCGCCAACACGCTGGGCGGGCTGGAATGCCTGGTGTTCACCGGCGGCATCGGCGAGCACTCTGCCGCGGCCCGCAAAGCGATTTGCGGCAGGCTTGGCTGGCTCGGCGTGGCGATCGACGAAGCCGACAACAACTCCCATGAAGCGCTCATAAGCCAGGCGGACAGCAAGGTCGAAGTCCGCGTCATCGCGACCGACGAAGAAGGTGTCATCGCCCGCCACACGCGCAAGGTGATCGACCGGCCTGGCTGATGCGGATGGCCTTGAATGGCGCTTGCTCGGCCAGCTACGTCGCGACGGCGGCCGATCTGTTGAACACGATGGTCACCCGCGTTCCTTTGCCGGGGGCAGAATCCACCTCGAACCGGGCTTTGGCATTTTCAGTCAGCGATTGAGCGATCAACGCTCGGAGCTTGCCGGGTTTCGGCCAGGTCTCGCCTTCGGGCAGGCCGATGCCGTCATCGGCGACTACGATGCGAAAACCGTCTCCGTCGACGACGCTGCGCAGCGTGATCGTCCCGCCTTCGCGACCCAGAAAGGCGTGTTTCAGCGCGTTCGTCAAAAGCTCATTGACCACCAGACCCGTTGGCATCGCCACGTTGATGGACACGGGATAGGCATCGACCTTCATGTCCAGCCGGATGCCCTGCATGGCGTGCGACGTCATCACGGCGGAAGCGATCTGGCTGAGATAGACGCCAAGGTCCACTTCGGCCTTCTGTTCGTCGACCGACAGCGTCTGGTAGAGAATTGCGAGCGCGTCGACGCGGCCGGCGAGGCGCTCGAAGCGTTTCTGATCGGGTGACGCCGCACTGCGGGCCTCCAACCTGATGAGAGCCGTGATCATCTGGAGATTGTTCTTCATCCGATGCTGCAACTCGCGCAGCAGCATGTCCTTTTCCCGAATGCGTTGTTCGATGGCCTCGCTGTCGCTTGCCTTGTGCGCGGTAACGTCGACAAGGGCGACCAGTCGAAAGGACCGTCGCCCACGCTCGTCCTCGATCAGGTTCGAATAGACATCGACGATGGCTGGCGCTGCGGCAGCACGTTGTATCCTGAATGTTCCCGCACGATCGATATCCTCGACGATGGCCCGGGCCAGCGGCCGGTCCTTGTATTCGCTCAAGCCTTCTCCGCTCAGTGCGGCCCAGTTCCAGCGCTCGAGCTCGGCGACGGATACGCCTGACAATTTCTGGAACTCGGAATTGACATAGACGACACGTTCATCGCCGCTGAGATCGGAAATTGCGATCGCGATCGGCAGCTGGTCGAGAAATCTCTTGAATTGTTCGCTATCCAGCACGCCCGCCAGATGCGGGGTATCGAGCAATTGCTGGAGCTGCTCGGTTGTTTCGACTTCGGCGGGCATTCCAGGCTTTCGATGTTTCCGGTGAAACCATGATCAATATCAGGTCGCTCACCAACTGCGAAGTCCGCTCATTGCCGCGCGGCTACGAATGGCGGAGAGCCGAGATCATGGTTGAGAAGCGTCGGAAGACTCAGCTCGAATGGCTCTGCTCGACCAGATGGTATTTATACCGGTCGCGAATATGTTCGTTGAAGAACCGGCCCTTCGACGAAGCCTCGCGGAACGCGGCGTGGACCTGCGGCGGAACGTCCTCGTAATCATAGCGGTTTCCGCTCGGGACGAACCACACCGAGAGTACCCTCGTCGCCGGCTGGTAGTCGATGTTTCTGATCGCAGTTGAAGGCATCTCGACAGCTCCAATGCTCGGCAGTGCTCCAATCCACGCCATCGTGTGAATAACCCTGCACGGAGAGCGAGGTTCCTTGCTGCCGAAGCAGCCTTGCCGCTACGGGCCGGCTTCACCAAGTACAGTTGATGCCACCGCTCAAGACATCGGCTGCAGCCCGTCAGGGCGATCTCTTTGCCGCCACCGACGACCTGCCGGAAGGATTCCGCTACCGGCCCGAACTGATCACGCCGGACGAGGAAGCAGCGTTGGCAAGCCAGCTCGACGGCCTGCCTTTTCAGCCCTTCGACTTTCACGGCCATCTGGCAAACCGGCGGGTGGTCGGCTTCGGGCTGCGTTACGACTACGACCGGCGCGAAGTCGTCGAAGCACCGCCGATACCCGGCTTTCTGCTGCCGCTCAGGGACAAAGTTGCAGCCTTTGCCCGCCTGCCGGCCGAAACCTTCGTGCAGGTGCTGATCAACGAGTACCGGCCGGGCGCCGGTATTGGCTGGCACCGCGACAAGCCTCATTTCGAATTGGTCGCCGGCGTTTCGCTGCTGGCCGCCTGCAGCTTCCGCCTGCGCCGGAAAAACGGCACGCGATGGGATCGCAAGACGGTCACCGTCGAGCCAAGATCAGCCTATTTGATGACGGGTGCTGCGCGCAACGAATGGGAGCACAGCGTTCCGCCGGTCGCCGAGCACCGCTATTCGATCACATTACGCACGCTGCGCGCGCAAAATTCGCTTGGGATAGCGCCGTAAGGCAAGCCAGGCGCCTCCCTGAAGTACTGAGCCGATACGATTTCATGGGTCGCCATGCCGACCGGCCAAATCCGCCAGCATGGCGCGCTGGCCTTTCAGTATCTTGACGTTGGCTTCAGGCAGGGAGAACCAGCCCGCTCTGTCGACTTCGGCAAATTCCTTCATCGAGCCGGACCTTGGCGGCCATTCCATGACGAAGGTGTTGCTGCTTATGGCGTCGCTGTCGAAGTCCGCTTCGACGCACCACGCGACGACGAGCTTGCCGCCCGGCTGCCGGTAGCTGCCAAGGTGTTCGAAAACTCCATCGATGGCGACCCCGAGCTCCTCTTCGGCTTCGCGTTTTGCCGCCGTCAGTTCGTCTTCGTTCTCGTCGACCAGGCCCTTCGGGATCGACCATGCGCCGTCGTCCTTCTTCGCCCAGAATGGGCCGCCGGGATGCACCAGCAGCACCTGAAGTGAACCTCGGCTTTGGCGATAAATGAGCAACCCTGCGCTGCGTTTGGCCATTCCGCTATTCCCCTGACGAAAATGAACCGAATGTTCTCGTCCGGGCCGGCGTACGGACCAGCCTGCCACGGCGGAACGATTTCGGCTCGCAGCCGTTCCGTCCGTTCGGCAAATGAGTGATTGACATGGCGACGCCGCGAGCTGCCTGGAAGGGCTTTATGAAGGTCGGATCGGTTTCCTGTGGCGTCAAGATCATCGGCGCCGTCAGCGAGGCCGAGAAAGTGCATTTCAGGATCCTGAACCGCAAGGACGGTCTCCCGGTCAAGAGCGCTTATATCGACGAGGAGACCGGCGATACGGTGGAGGCTGCCGACCAGGTAAAGGGCTATGAAGTCGAGAAGGGCGAATTCATCCGCATAGAGCCGGACGAAATCAAGAAACTAAAGATGGTATCGCAGCACACGCTCGAGATCGGCGAGTTTGTGCCCACCGCCGAAATCGACGCACGCTACCTCGAAAAGCCCTATTATCTGGTTCCGGCCGACGCGCCCTCCACTGAGGCCTTCGCGGTGATCCGGGACGCCATGGCCAGGAAGAAAGTGGCAGCCCGCTCCTGCGTCGTGCTGTACCAGCGAGGCCGAGAGGTGCTGATCCAGCCGCTGGGCAAGGGCATGGTGATGACGGAATTACGCAACCACAATGAAGTGGTCGCAACGGACGCGGTGTTCGAAGGACTGAAGGCTCGCAAGGTCGATCCCGAGATGCTGGAAATCGCGCAATTGCTGATCGACAAGAAGCCCGCCAAATTCGACCCGTCAAAGTTCGAAGACACTTATGAACAGGCGCTGGTTGCGATGATCGAAGCCAAGCGCAAGGGCAAGAAACCGCCCAAGCCGGCACCTGCGCCGAGGACGAATGTCGTCAACCTCGCCGATATTCTGCGCAGAAGCCTGGCGCAGGAAGGCGGCAAGGCTCCTAACAAAGGTCCGGGAACGGCCGCGAAACGCAGATCAGCCTGAATGTCCGAAAGCGGATCGAACGGAACCGAAAACGCTCGCGCGCATTTAGATGACGTAGCAATCCGTCGGCAAGCCAAGCGGAGCGGGGGACTAGTGGACGTCGTTGAACTAAAGACTGGCGGAATCCCGCAAGTTTCCTCCGCCGATCTGATGCAGGCGTTGCCTGTGGCTGTCTACACCACCGATAGACAAGGCTACATCTCGTTCTTCAATGAAGCCGCTGCCGATCTCTGGGGATATCGTCCGGTTATCGGCCAGGACCGCTGGTGCGGATCATGGAAGCTTCGCCACCTCGACGGGCGGCCGATGGCGCACGACGAATGTCCGATGGCCGTTGCCTTGCTGGAGGAGCGGGACGTTCCTGGGGGCCGGGCGATCGCCGAGCGGCCGGACGGCCAGTTCATCCCGTTCAGCGCGCATCCGGTCCTGCTTCGCGATGCGAACGGCGAGGTCGTCGGCGCCATTAACACCCTGCTCGACCTGCGCACCCAGGCGCTGGCTGACGACGCCAGCATAAGGCTCGCTGCCATCGTCGAATCTTCGATGGACGCGATCGTGTCGAAAGACCTGAACGGCATTATCACCAGCTGGAACGACGCGGCACAACGCCTGTTCGGCTACACGCCCGCCGAGGCGATCGGTCGCCCGGTGACGATGCTCATCCCGCCCGACCACCTGGATGAGGAGGCCATGATCATCAGCCGCATTCGCGCCGGCGAACGGATCCCTTCATATGAGACTATCCGGCAGCGCAAGGACGGCACCCTGGTTCCGGTTTCGCTCACCATCTCGCCGATACGCGACGGCATTGGGCGTATCGTCGGCGCTTCCAAGATCGCGCGCGACATCAGCCCGCACAAGGACAGCGAACGGCGTATCCGCACACTCATGCGCGAAGTCAACCATCGCGTTAAAAACCAGTATTCGGTGATCGTCTCGATGATCCGCGAGACCAGCAAGCTGGCGGGTACGCCAGAGGCTTTCCTTTCCCAAGTCCGGGAACGCATCATGGCACTTTCGGAATCACACGATCTGCTGGTCGATGCCGAATGGCGTGGCGCGACCATCGGCGAACTAATCCATGCCCAGACCAAGGCCTTCGCGACACAGGCCAGGCTATCGATGAGCGGGCCGATGATCATGCTGCAGCCGAATGCGGTGCAATATCTCGGCATTGCCTTTCACGAGCTGGCCACCAATTCGGTAAAGCACGGAGCGCTGTCGCGCCTTGACGGGCGGGTCGAGGTCGAATGGACCGTGACGCCAGCCGCCGATGGCAGCGACGGCTTCCGCCTTGTCTGGCGGGAACTGGACGGACCATTGGTCGATGAAAACACGCGACGCGGTTTCGGAACGGTCGTGCTCAAACGCGTCACCCCGCAGGCGCTCAGCGGCACCGGCCGCCTGGAATTTGAGAGGCACGGCATCACCTGGACGCTGGAAGCGCCGCTGCGCTTCGTTCAGATGTCGATGGCTGGCATTGCGGCTGATTGAAGGCCGCTACCTCGGCCGCGGCTTGGAGGCCGTGTGCCAACGCAATCGCTATGGCAGCAATCAGGAGGAGCAGCGATGAGTTGGCTGGGCACCTGGCGGAACCAGTACGGGTCGGTCGTCGAACTGACCAGCGAAGAGGGCGGACGGATCAGCGGAACCTTCAGGACGGCGCTGGAGGACAGCGCCTTCTTCGGCACGACGGTGCCGCTGTTCGGAGCCTGCCATGGAGATATCATCGGATTCACCTGCGCGGCCGAAGGGCGGGTCGGAGCCGCGGCGGTGAGCTATACCGGCATCCTCAGGAACGGGAAGCTGGAGATGCTGTGGCACACCGTTGCGGATGCCGCTTTGTCGGCGGAAAAGGAAGGGGCGCCGGCCCGAGCCAGGAAACTCCCCGCCTGGCGTGCCTTTGGAACCAGCCTCGACAGTTTTGAACGCGTCTCCTGACTATTCCGCCCGCCACCGCGGCATTCAGCTCGCAAGCGAGGCAGCAGGTTCCCGCGGCGCGTAGGAACTCGCACGGACAATGGCGCGTTGGTGCGGCTGTTCGTTACGGGATCGACCCAATGAGCGTGCTTTATCGCGCAGCGAAAATCGCCGAACAGGCCCATGCCGGGCAGACGGACAAGACAGGGCGGCCTTATATCGAACATTGCCGCCGGGTCGTCGATGCCGTCGAAACGCTCGATCAGAAAGCCATCGCCTATCTTCACGACGTCATCGAAAAAGGCGACGGTTGGAATCGCGATCGGCTTGAGGCGGCCGGGTTCGGGCCGTCCATCGTATCGGCCGTCGACGCACTGACGCGGCGGCCGAACGAGGACGATTCCGTGTTCGTTCGCAGGGCTGCGGCCAATCCGCTGGCGTTGCCGGTCAAGCGCGCCGATCTTGTCGACAATCTATGGCAGGCACGGCAGATCGGTGCCTCGACAGAGAAATACGAAGACAGCCTGCGCATCCTTGAAGAGTTCTGACGGAAAGCTGGCGCCGTTGCCGATGTGAGTCTATTCGGTGACGTGCGGCGTATGCCGCTTGTCCTCCGCGGGATCGGCCTCAATCCGCGCCCGGCCGGGATCGAACGCGCCGTGGCGGGCGATCGCCAGTGCCGGGGTGTCGGGCGTCTCGTAGGCCCACATGAAGTCTTCTGCCGACGAGCCGACCGCATGAACACGCCAATAACTTGCCGTGCCCTTCAGCGGGCTGTGGCTCGTTGTGTTCGTCTTCTCCAGAAGGTCGAAATAGATGTCCTCGAAGGGTATGTAGAAGACAGGATCATGACCGTCTTCGTAGAGCAGCTTTGCCCGCGCGCTCGACGCAATAATGGCGTCGGAGAACCGAACGGTTACGGTTCCATCGAACGGGACGATCCTGAGCGGGCCTGAGCGGGGGGCGGAATTTGCGGCTAAGGGCTGCATTCGACTTCTCCGTTGACTGCGCTGCCCTCCCGAAACGTGTTGTTGCCCGTCAGGGTTCCAGACCGCGCGCCGAGGCCGGTGGTGGAACGGTTTTGCAAGGTCGTCGTTGTTTCAGACCTCCGCACGCGCCATAATCGCAATGGCCGCCACTCGCCGACTCAACAGCAAATGGATCACATGCTGGATCGATCGCCTACCCTTCCAAGGTCGCTTGGCGCTGCGCTGCGAAGGGAAGTGCCGCGGTTTACGGCGCCCGGCAATGAAATTTCGTGCACCACGGTTGCATCCTACAATGTGCATAAATGCGTCGGCACCGACGGCAGGTTCGATCCGGAGCGGGTCGCAGCCGTGGTCAAGGAACTCGACGCCGATATCATTGCCTTGCAGGAGGCCGACGAAAGGACCGGAAGCAGGCAGGGTTTGCTCGATCTCGCAGCGCTCGAGCGGGACAGCGACCTCGTCCCCACACATGTCCCGGAAAACCGCCGCAGCCATGGCTGGCACGGAAATCTGATCCTGGCGCGCCGCGGCGTGGTCGAAAGCGTGAACCAGATCCGGCTGCCCGGCCTTGAGCCGCGCGGTGCGGTCATCGCGGATCTGGAGCTGAAGGGCGTCTCGCTCAGGATCATAGCCGCACATTTTGGCCTGCTGCGGCGGTCGCGCTCGCAGCAGGCCAACGCGCTGGTCGAAGCCACGCACCCGGTTCTGCGGCCGACAATCCTGCTTGGCGACCTCAACGAATGGCGCGTCCGCAACAGGTCTTCGCTGCTGGCCCTGCTGCCGCATTTCGGTCCGATCGATGCGGTTCTGCCGAGCTTTCCGTCGCGCTTTCCGCTGTTTGCGCTCGACCGCATCCTGGCCAGGCCGCCGCACCTGATTTCCAGCATCGAGGTGCACAAGACGCCGCTGGCGCAGCGCGCTTCCGATCATCTGCCGATCAAGGCCCGGCTGAACCTGGACGCGATACGGCAGCCGCGACTGCAACCAGAATGAACCTGAAGGGTTGTTAGGCAGATTTCAGACGGTTTGCTTCGCTGATGTTTGTCGGTGCACTTCATGGATACAGCCATTTCGCGGTTTGCCCGGGACAAGATCGCGGCCGGCAATAGCGGGTTGCTGCTGATCGCCGACAATTATGACGCGTTTGCCGCGCGAATCCTTGCGGCGCGCAGTGCCACCAGCAGCCTCGACCTGATGTACTATCTCTGGCACGACGACCATAGCGGCCGGCTGCTGATGCAGGAGGTCGTCAAGGCGGCGGAGCGCGGTGTCCGCGTCCGCATGCTGCTGGACGACATCAATCCGCGCAACAGCGACGCCGCTTACCTGGCGCTCAACAGCTACAAGAACATCGAGCTGAGGCTGTTCAACCCCAGCGGCATGAGGAACGGCAGCATCTTTCGCTCGCTGGAGATGGTCGCCCGGCTGTTTGCGATGACCCGCCGCATGCACAACAAGGCCTGGATCGCCGACGGGAGCCTGGCCATTGTCGGAGGAAGAAACATCGGCGATGCCTATTTCGACGCTGCGGAGACGAATTTTCGCGATCTCGACCTGTTGCTTCTCGGTCCTGCCGTAGGGCAGACGATGCAGATCTTCGAGGCGTTCTGGAGTTGCGAGGCGGCAAAGCCTATCGAACTGCTCAACCCGGCTACAGCGGGCTCGCGCGCCGATTTCCTCGACAATCTCGATGCGACCGCGGACGGCCAGCTTTTGAACAGCCTCCGTGCCTGGCGCACGATCACGGAGTTCATTGTAGCGCACAGCGACGTCTGCTGGACGAAAGGCGTTCGCGTCATTTCCGATCCGCCGGAAAAGGTGCGCGGCAAGAGGCGCAGGAATTGGCTGACAAAGGAGCTGCTTCCCGCTATCGCGGCGACCAGGCAGCGCCTCGAAATTGTCTCGCCCTATTTCATCCCCAGCCGCACCGGGTTGGCCATCCTGTCGAAGTTGGTGGACCGTGGCGCCGAGGTTGCAATCCTGACCAACTCGCTCGCCGCGACGGACGTCGCCGCCGTGCACGGCGCCTATGCCAAATACCGCCGCAAGCTGCTTAAAAAAGGTATCCAGCTTTTCGAATTGCAGCCCTTCGACCGCCAGGCCAACATCTCCGTTTTCGGCTCAAAGGGAGCCAGCCTGCATACCAAGGCCTTTACGGTCGACGACACGCTGGGGTTTGTCGGTTCCTTCAATTTCGATCCGCGTTCGGTGTCGTTGAATGCGGAAATGGGCGTGCTTTTCCACGATATCAATCTGGTGATGGAGTTGCGCCGGCTGTTCGAGCACGAAAAGTCACCGCAGACGAGCTACCAGCTGGTCCTGGACAAAGGCGCCTTGCGGTGGCTCGGCTTGGCGGATGGCGAGATGCGGCAATATTCGCGTGAACCGGAGGCCAGTCTCTATCGGCGCATCGTTGCAGCGCTGGTTGGGTGCCTGCCGATCGAATCGCAATTGTAGAAGCGACGGATTTGTCGGAACGCGACTCTTTGTCGGAACGGAAATGCGGGATCACGAGTTGTAATCCGGTCCGGAGCATGCCGATGAAGACCACGCTATACAGTTTTCTTGCCGAGCTCTTGCCGTTCTGGATGGCGCATAAACGCAAAATGCGCGCCGACCGTGTCGCTGAGCGGCCGACACGATCTGCCGCAGGTGACGATGTTCGGCCGTCAGGCGACCCGAACCGCGCAACACCGGCGCGACGGCGCAACGCGTCTTAGGGCGGGATGCCTGCAAATTACACCCCGCCCCAAATGTCTGGTTAGCGACATTCTGCGACGCCAAATGATTTCGCTTGACTGCAAAGCTCTAGCTCTTTGGCGATCACGCTATCGTTAAGTATCGCTGTTTGAAATTCGGCGTTGCCAAGCATCCATTTTGCAGCACGTACGTTAATGACACTACAGTTTGCCGTTACAGGTGAGCACCATGAGTGCTAATGCGATAGAATTCTTGCAGGACTGGATTCACGAAAACGTTCATGTGCCGCCGCCTCCGATCAGGCTTGAAAAGGAGGCGGAAATCCTCGCTAGGGAATGCAAGCAAGAGGCGGCCAACGCTGGGGTACCCATCGAAGACATCGAGGAAGAGGTTGGCGACCTCAAGGATCTGCTCGTCGCCAAGCTCGAAGACGCAGCCGAGGACGAGGCCAGGCAACTCAATGGCAAGGGCAGCGACATGAATAGAACGGCTGAAGCCAGCGGTCGGGCGACACTGCAGAACAATCTGTGATTCAGGGCGGGCCGAACAAATGCGCCGCTGAGGACGCCGCAATCTCCTGGGCATTTTCAGCGGGTTCGTACTGCAGCGGGTTGCCGTGGCTCAGACTTCGCACGATCCGCTCCGGACTGAAGGAATGACGCCATGGCATAAACCTTTTCGCCGGACATGCGTTGTTGGGTTTCAAGCCAGGGAGATGACCATGCAGATGAAATCGGAAATCGCCGGCGAGGCCGCCAAGCAGCGGCATATCCAGCGCCGTATCGACGAGAAGGACAAGTCCAAATCCAATGGCAAGCAAAAAGGCGCTATGCAGGCCGGCGCCCGCAAATATCCCGAGCCGCCCTTCCCCGAGCAGCACCAGCCCAAGCCGGGGCATGAATGGGCGATCGAGCCGGCGCCGCTTTATGATGCGCCATTTTATATCGGATCGAAAAAGCTCGACGGCAAAGTGGCCGTCATTACCGGCGGCGATTCAGGCATCGGCCGTGCGGTGGCCGTGCTCTATGCGCGTGAAGGCGCCGATGTGGCGATCGTCTATCTCTCGGAGGACAAGGACGCCGAAGAGACCAAAAGGGCCGTCGAAGCCGAAGGCCGGCGCTGCATCCTGATCAAGGCCGATGTCAGCGAACGCGACCACTGCCACAACGCGGTGGCTGAGATCGTGCAGGAGTTTGGGCGCATCGACGTGCTGGTCAACAACGCCGCTTTCCAGATCCACTCCAGCGATTTCAGCGAGCTGACCGAGGAGCATTTCGACACGACGCTGAAGACCAACCTCTACGGCTATTTCCACATGGCGCAGGAAGCGGTACCGCACATGAAGCCCGGTTCGGCAATCATCAATACCGGTTCAGTGACCGGCATCGAGGGCTCGAAGCAACTGGTCGACTACTCCATGACCAAGGGCGGCATTCATGCCTTCACCCGCGCGCTCTCGGGCAACCTTGTCGACAAGGGCATAAGGGTCAACGCCGTGGCGCCGGGGCCGGTTTGGACGCCGCTCAACCCCTCGGACAAGGAAGCCGGCGATGTTTCGAAATTTGGCGCCGATACGCCGATGAAACGGCCCGCCCAGCCGGAGGAGATCGCGCCGGCCTACGTGTTCCTCGCCTCGCCGCACTGCTCGAGCTATATCACCGGCGAGATATTGCCGATCGTGGGCGGCTACTGACGGCATGTATTTCATTGCCCTGGCCACTGACTATGACGGCACGCTGGCGCATGAGGGGATCGTTGCCGAGAAGACGCTTGCGGCGCTTGAACGCTTCAAGAAGAGCGGCCGCAAACTCATTCTCGTCACCGGGCGCGAGCTGCCCGACCTCAAACGCGTCTTTCCCGAAGTCGCGATCTTCGACAAGGTCGTCGCCGAAAACGGCGCGTTGATCTACACGCCGGCCAGCGAGGAGGAGCGGACGATATCTCCGCCGCCCGCCCCCGAGCTCATCGCCAAACTCAGGAAACGCGGTGTCAAACCGCTTTCGGTCGGACGCTCGATCGTCGCAACCTGGGAACCGCATCAGGCTACCGCGCTCGAGGTCATCAAGAAATTGGGGCTGGAGCTGGAAATCATCTTCAACAAGGGCGCGGTGATGATCCTGCCCAGCGGCATCAACAAGGCGACCGGCCTGACAGCCGCGCTTCAGGACCTCAGATTGTCGCCGCACAACGTCGTCGGCGTCGGCGACGCCGAAAACGACCACGCCTTCCTGCGCGCCTGCGGCTTCAGCGTCGCCGTCGACAACGCACTGCCGGCAGTCAAGGAAACGGCGGATCTCGTGACACGCGGCGCGCGCGGAAAGGGCGTCGAGGAACTGATCGCCAAGGTGGTGGAGCGCGATCGCGAGCTTGTGCCGAGCCGCGACGGCATTGTGCTTGGCTCGGAGGACGGCAAGGAGGTGTATCTGTCGCCAACCGATACGGTGCTGATCGCCGGGAGCTCCGGCATCGGCAAATCGACCCTGGCGACCGCACTGACGGAGCGCTTCGTCGAGAGAAAGTTCCAGTTCTGCATCTTCGATCCGGAAGGCGACTACGATGGCCTCGAAGGCGCAGTCCGGCTGGGCGACGGCTCGAACGCGCCGACGAAAACGCAATTGCTCGATCTCCTGGAGAAGCCTGACAACAATCTTGTCGTGAATGGCCTGGCGCTGCGCGTCAACGAGCGGCCGGACTTCTTTGCCGACCTGCTGCCGGGCCTCGGCAGTCTTCGTTTCCGTACGGCACGACCGCACTGGCTGATCATCGACGAGGCGCATCACCTCCTGCCGAAGCGGCGCGACGATACTCCAATGGTGCTGGCGATGGAATTGCCGGGCACGATCCTGATCACGGTTCATCCGGACGCGATCTCAACCGAGGCATTGCGGCTGGTCACCGCCGTCATCGCACTCGGCCCCAAGGCGAAAAAGGTCATCAAGACGTTCTGCCGCGAGACCGGCACCGAACCGCCAAAGGACAAGGATCTGAGCTCTCCAAAAGACCAGCGCGTGCTGTTCTGGCGGCCGCAGGCGCACAAGAAACCCGCCATGGTCGAGCCAATCGAGCCGCGGCAGTCGCTCAAGCGCCACAGCCGCAAATATGCCGAGGGCCAGCTCGACGAGAAGGGCAGCTTCTATTTCCGCGGTCCCGACAATGCAATGAATCTCCGCGCCCATAATCTGATGATTTTCGCCCAGATCGCCGAGGGCATCGACGACAGGACCTGGGAACATCATCTGCGCGCCGGCGACTATTCCGAATGGTTTCGCCACCAGATCAGGGACAAGGAACTGGCGCGCGAGACCGCGGAGGCGGAGAAAGACGGCACACTTTCGGCGCAGGAGAGCCGCAACCACATCCTGGACGCAGTGCGCCGCCGCTATACCGCGCCCGCCACCGCGCCAAAGGAATAGATGCAAACGGCGCCCAGCCGTGGAACCTCATCCGCCAAACGAAATTGTGTTCTATCGGGCGCCAGATCCAATCAATGCCGAATAATTGCCCCGGAAAGAGACGATGGATGAGCAGCGACCCGGACAAGAATGGTCCTGTCTTTTCGGCGGAGCAGGCGCGGCAGGGCGAGATCATCCTGCGGACGCGGGCGCGCCGGATCATTTTCATCGCCGGCCTGGTGGGTCTCGTCTTTCTGGCATTGCTGGTGTGGTGGGTTTGAATTCCTGACGGCTGGAGCGAAATCATGAAATCACAACTTGTTGCCGAAAGCGCCGGGCAGAGAACGTTTGTGGTTGTGCTTGATCCCGGCGAAGAGGCGTTTGCGCAGCTGACGTCGTTTGCGGTCGAGCGTGGCGTCGGCGGCGCGTCGCTGACTGCGCTCGGCGCTTTCGAAAGGGCAACCGTCGGCTGGTTCGACCCTGGAGAAAGAACCTACCGGAAGATCCCCGTTCGAGAACAGTGTGAAGTGCTGAGCGCGATCGGCGATGTTGCCATCGGCGACGACGGCAGGCCCAGCCTGCACGTCCACGCAGTCCTTGGATTGAGTGACGGCACCACGAGGGGTGGTCATCTGCTGGACGGAATCGTGCGGCCGACGCTCGAGGTCACATTGGTGGAGACGCCTGGCCATCTGCGCCGCAGGCATCATCCCGAACTCGGCGTCGCCCTGATCGACCTGGAGCCTTGATCCGAGCCGATCACTTCGTTGATTTGACTGCGGCCGTTTCGGGTACACCCTCCCAACCGAAGGCGCTGCGGCCGCCGAGCAGATGCGATTGCTCGAACTCCCCGGCGACGATTTCCTTCAGGCTTGGGCCGGTGACATAGCGCTCGACCTGCCGCGACTGGTCGTCCAGCCGCCGCAAGGCGCCGATCTCTTCGTCACGGCCGAGCCTGGCCTTGTGGACAGCCGACTTCAGCACGCCGATCGTCTCGTCATAGACTTTCAGCGGCACAGGGAACGGGTGCCTGTCCTTGCCGCCATGCGCCAGCGAGAAGCGTCCTGGATCGGAAAAACGGCACGGCGCGCCATGCACGACTTCGGCGACCAACGCCAGCGCCCGCACCGTGCGCGCGCCGACATTGGGCACGAGGAGAAGCTCGGCGAAATCCGTCGGACCGCGCTCAGCCGCCGCGGCGATATTGCCGTGCAGGCGGCGCATGACGACATCACTTTCGCGCACATCGTGGTGCGCCGGCATGACCAGATGCGGCAGCAGCTTTTGTGCCGGGTCCGGCGCTGGCGCCGAACCCCGCTCCAAAGCGGCAAGTTCCCTCACGATGCGATCCGGTCCAAGGTCGTGCAGAAGGTCCAGTTGTCCCTGGCGCGACGCTTCGGCGCGGCGGTCGGTCAGGTTGACGATCTCGCCCTGATTGGCGCCCTCGATGGCAGCATGCGGCTGGTCGACAAAGCTCTTCAGGCCCTCGGACAGCCAGTGATAGCGGCGCGCCACCTTGCTGTCGCCGTTCATGCCTTGCTGCACCACCACCCACTTGCCGTCGTCGGTGACGATAAAGCCGTGCAGATAGAGATCGAAACCGTCCTGGACCGCGGCGCTGTCCACCTTGGCGACAAGCCGGCTGGCAGTCGCGAGGCCTTGCCCGTCGAGACCGACACGCTCGCCGATCAGGGCGAGCTCATGCGGGGTCTTGCGCGAATGCGCGCCGCGGCCGCCGCAAACGTGGATGCCGAGTTCGCCGGAAAGCGGCGACAGACCGCGCTTCAACGCTCCGACGACGCTGGTGGTGATGCCGGAGGAATGCCAGTCCATCCCCATCACGGCGCCAAAAGACTGGAACCAGAACGGATGCGCCAGCCGGCGCAGCAATTCATCGCGGCCGTAATGGTGGATGATCGCCTCGCACATGACCGCGCCAAGCCGCGTCATGCGGTCGCCAAGCCATTTCGGTACGCGCCCGCCGTGAAGTGGGAGATCAGCACTTCCCGATCGCTGTGCCACGGTCTTTTGCTTGCTCCTTGAGTCCTGCCTCGACAGATAGGTATCGAAAGGGGTGTGGAGAAGCTATGGCCTGATTCAGGCCGCGATCGTTGCAAGCCGCCAGCTACCGGGCAGGTTCGCTGAGGAGATCAAACTTCTGGATCTCGCAATGCTCGCCCACCGATTCCAGCAGATCTATTGGCGGTGCGCCAGTGTCCGGCCGCCTCCAACTGATCTCGAACGAGAAAACAGGGTCTTTGATATCCGGGCGCCTCTCTATCGCGACGAGGCGTGCCCGGTAACCAAGCGGCCCGATCATCGTATCGAGTTCCTGTCGGGCTGCGGCCTTCCAGGTCACTGCCAACTGGGCGTGGTGTTCGCGCGAAATTCGAAGATCCACCCATTTCAGGACGAGCAAGGTGGCCAGCGTCAGTGCCGTGCCGGCCGCGCCCAAGCCGTATTGGCCACCACCGAAAGCCAATCCGATCGCCGTCATCACCCACAATGTGGCCGCCGTGGTGACGCCGCTGACAAGACTGCCACGGCGAAGAATGGCGCCACCGCCGATAAAGCCGACCCCGGTCAGCACGCCCAGCGGAAAGCGCAAGACGTCCATCGATGCAAACGAATCCGGGTGCTTGCCAACGGTTCCCAGCAGAATGCTGGCCTGGACCATTGCGATGGCAGCCGCCAACCCTACCAGCACGGTGGTGCGTAGCCCCGCCGCGTGCCCGCGCGCCTCCCGGTTGAGGCCTATCAACAGGCCGGCGAGTGCGGTCAGAAGCAGTCGTGCCGCGATGTCCTGCCAAACCGGAACAACGAGGAGCATCGCGGTCACCCGTCGGGCCAGGCGCTGCTGGCCAGGAATAGCGCCATGGTCAAAGCGAACAAGGGCAAGAGCGTCTTCATCGCAAATTCTTTTTGTCGATAAGCAACAAACGATGCGCCTGGATTTTGGTTGCGCCGCCGACGATTCACCCGGCGATGGGCAGCGGCGGAACAAAACCTTCGGCCTGCGGGTTGGTGGGTTCACGCCAACGAAGGATTTGCAGTCATGGTCCGCTTGCTGCTTGCTGGAGCCGTCGCTTATCTGGCCTATCGCATCACCAAGGAGATCGGTGGGTCTGGCGAGGTCGATCCGCTGTCGCCTTCAGCCGACCAAGCCGGCCGCAAGGCGCCGAGGCAGCAAAGCGGGGCACAGAGGAATGGCCGACGGCGGTAGCGAATGCCGTAGCGGCGGCGCGGGCCAGCCATGACCGCATTTCCGTTGCCGCTCGACCTTCGTCCGATGGAAGCCAAAGCCGCCGATGCAATTCCTGGCGACGACGGGCTTTGGCAATACGAGCCGAAATGGGACGGGTTTCGCTGCCTCGTGTTCAAGGGCGACGATGCCGTCGATCTGCGTGCAAAATCGGGCAAGCCGCTCGGCCGCTATTTTCCCGAGCTCGTCGGGGTGCTGCGCGATGTGCGCTCGCGACGGTTTGTTGCCGACGGCGAGATCGTCATCGAGGTCGACGGATCGTCCTCGTTCGAGGCCCTGCAAATGCGCCTTCATCCCGCCGAAAGCAGGATCCGCAAGTTGAGCCTTGAGACGCCCGCCAGGCTGGTCCTGTTCGATATGCTGGCCGAACCCGGCGGCAGGATCATCATCGAAGAGCCTCTCACCACCAGGAGGCAGGCGATTGAGGCCTTTGTCGCGACGGCGGCACGGCCCGAACTGCACCTGTCCAAATATACGCACGACGCCGCCACCGCCGAGCGCTGGCTGCAGGGCGCCGGCCACGGCTCCACCGACGGTGTTGTTACAAAACTGATAGCCGGGCCATACCGGCCCGGCGAGCGCGCCATGGTCAAGGTCAAGCGACTGCGCACTGCGGATTGCGTGGTCGGCGGCTTTCGCTATCTCGCCGGCAGCAACGAAGTCGGATCCCTGCTGCTTGGCCTCTACAATAACGAAGGCAGGCTGGACCATGTCGGGTTCACCTCGACCATCGGCAAGGACGACAGGGCAGCATTGACCAGACGGCTGGAAAAACTGCGGGCCAAACCGGGTTTCACCGGCAAGGCGCCGGGCGGACCAAGCCGCTGGAGCACGGAGCGGAGCGGACAATGGGAACCGATAAAGCCTGAACTGGTGGTCGAGGTTCGGTTCGACCATGTGACAGGGGACCGGTTCCGGCACGGGACAAAGCTGTTGCGCTGGCGGCCGGACAAGGAGCCCCGGCAATGCACGTTCGAGCAGATCGAGTAAGTCCGCTCCGAGGCACCGCTTCAAGGCTCTAGCTGCCCGCTCTATCGTTCATGACGGACCAATGCAAAATTCACCGGTTCGCCGCGGCCAACCGAGCCTTGGCAACATTTCCGAGGCTCGGTTGCGGTTTTGAAATCAAGCGGCTTCTTGCATTGCGCGTTCGTTGACACCGCTTTCGCCGAGCTTGGAAAGCGCTTCGTCGGTCGCGACCTCTTCCTTGAGAGTTGCCCTGAGCAGCTCGACAACGTCGCTCTTGCCAAGTTCTTCCGCCCACGCGATCAAAGTGCCGTAGCGAGCGATCTCGTAATGTTCGACAGCTTGCGCCGCACCGACAAGCCCGGCGTCGAGCGCGGGAGCACCATTATACTCCTCGAGCATTTCCGAGCCCTCTTCGATGATGCCGTCAATCGCCGGACAGGTTTTGCCGCGGGCCGGCTTGCCGAATTTCTCGAACACCTCCTCGAGGCGGTCGACATGTCCTTCGGTTTCCATGCGGTGTTTCTCGAAAGCGGCGGTCACTTCTTCCGACTCCGCGCCCTTGGCCATTTTGGGCAGCGCTTTCAGTATCTTCTTCTCGGCGTAGTAGAGGTCTTTGAGCCCGTCGAGGAACAGATCCTCAAGGCCCTTGCTTGCCGCCTTCGCGGCCTTTTTCGTGGTCGCCATGATCCTCTCCCGAATGGTTGGTGCCGCCTCGCAAAGTGGAGGCGTCCGATAACCCTCCGACCGGAAACAAGTTCCCTGAAGCGACGGGAGCTTTGAAAATTTTTCCGACCCGCGTGTGGTGTCGCAAGGGCTCGACCTGCGGCAGCAATCGGCCAGGAAAGCGCCGTCAGCGCTCGCCGATATGCTCGAACAGGCGGGTGTATTCGGCCTCGGCCAAGCCGTAGCCGCCATCTGCCAGTGCGACGAGACCATCGCGGTCGCGGATGATAATTTCGCCGCGGCGGGACCGGATGAGCCCTCGCCCCTCAAGCAGCTGCAGCGCGACCGTGACACCCGGGCGCCTTACGCCAAGCATGATCGACAGGAATTCGTGAGTGATCGTCAGCCGGCCGCCGTCCACCCGATCGTCACACATGAGCAGCCAGCGCGCCAGCCGGTCTTCAAGTTTCGATCGCGCGTTGACCAGCGCGGTAAAGCCAGTCTGTACATGCAGATATTGCACGTAGCGCAGCAAGAACAGCCGCAGCGTCGGGCTTTGTGTCAGCGCCGCTTTGAACGGCTCGGCGTCGATCTTGGCGGCTTCTCCCGCCAGCTGCACATAGCAATCATGGACCGTACGGTCGTCGCCCATTATCAGGGCCGAGCCGGTCATACCTTCCAAGCCGACAAGGCCAACTTCCGCATCGCTGCCGTTCGGCATTTTCGCAACCACGGAACCGATACCCTCCTCGAGGAAATAGATGGCCTCGATCGGCGATCCGGACACTTCGAGCGATTGCCGTAACTCCAGCGAACAGCGCTCGATGTGCGGCTCGAGAGATGCGAAATCGCCGGCGCTCATTCGGCGCAACAGCTTGTTTTTGTATGGATTTCTATTGGAATATGGATTCTTATTGGAAGTTGCTGGATCAGACATAGCTGGGCCCAAAACAGGGCAAGAGCTTTTTTATCTCCCAGCCGTCCGCGCCCGGTATAACCTGCGAACGATAGCGCTTATATAAGCACTGAAAGGTATGGAGCCTACTAAATAAAAAAATGAATCGATGCACGGCAGTTCTCCTGCCGCTTGCCTACGAAAACATCCGACTGAAAGTTAGAGTCGGAAACGTACCAAAGACGGTTTGGTACGAAAACGACAATTGAGATCGCCGGGCGCAAAAGAGCCCGTCGCGAGGGATGCAACGGGCTCCATTCGGGCGTCGTGGGCTACGCCCAGTGATCCAAATGAGGGTGGGTTGGATCGCAGCAACAATGCAGGTGCGAGACAGTCGTTCCCAAACTGTCTGCTTGGTAATTTCTGTACATTGAGTTTGGACGAGAGCGGCGCTAATTGAATTGGAGTCGTCCACACAGGCATGGCGAGTGGACGCTAGAAAGACGCTTCGCGCTTTCGCCCTTTTCAAGGGAGGATGGCATGTCGATGCAAGGTGCAGCAACTCCAGCCGAACTGAGCGTGCTGAGAAAAGCGCTCGACGACTGCTGCCGCGAGTTGGGTGTTGCGGACGACAGTCCTGTCCGCGAGCGGTTGGCAGCCCGTATCATGTCGCTGTTCAACGAGGGTGTGCTCAGCGCCGATCTGAAAGAAGCGCTGGCCGCCGATCGCCAACACTAAGCTGCTGCTATGGTGGCGTCCTCGGCGCCGAAAGGTTCGGCACCGAGTCGCCCTTTCTGGCCAGGGCCCCGGTTTGCCAAGGATACTTGGAATCTTGTCTTTTCACGACAAAACGCCCGGCGCTTATTACCAGGCGGCAGGCGTTTTTGTCGCGAGCGTGACACTAACGCGTGTCGCGCTTGACCGGCCTCATGCGATGCACTTTAGGTTCCTGTTTTATGCATGTCGTTATCACAAAACCGCTGCACACCCTCGGGTCAAGCCCGGGGGCATGCTTTTGCGCGACATGCCTCAAATGCGCCCAAGCAGGACCAGGATAATGACGATAAGCAGCACCAGGCCGAGGCCGCCACCACCGTAATAGCCGGTGCCATAGAACGGTCCGCCGCCCAAGCCGCTGAAGCCGCCAAGCAAGGCAAGGACCAAGATGATGATGAGAATGGTTCCAAGGCCCATGATGTCTGCTCTCCTTGTTTGCGCTGCCGCCATTCGCATCAGCGCGTCGCATTGTACAAAGGTATGAACTCGCAAGGAGCATTCCTGTTCCGGCGGGACGGTAAGGCGTACACTCATGCGGCAAGCAAAATGCCGGGCCGTGCCGTCAGAAAAGTCCACAGATGCATGCCTGCAGAGAATGGCATGGCGGCCGCCTTGAACACCTGAGAACATGCTGAAATTCATGGGGAATTTGTCGGAACCTTCGCCCGCCCGAACGGTTGTTTTCTTAGTCGCAACGCGACGACCCTCGTAAAAAGGAGAAGCATCATGTTCACGAAAATTCTCGCAGCTTCCGCGCTTACGATCGGTCTGGCCACGTCAGCGATGGCCCAGAACGTCGGCGATCCCTCCGGAGACGCTACCGACGGCAGCGGGCGGACGATCGTGGTCCCGGATAATGGCGGCCCTGACAGCGGCACGGATTCGACCATCACCAACAGCATTCGCGATTTCTCAACGACGAATTCGAATGCCGACCGGAATTGCCCGCCAGGCCCGCAGGGGGCTCTGCCCGATGCGACCGGCAAGGCTCCTGGCACGATGGCTCCGACGCTGAACGACAACCACTGCGGCAAGTAAGCGCCCGGTGATCACAGCACCAGGCCGCGGAGCATAGGCTCCGCGGCCTGTTGGTTTTTGCCGCAAATTAGCGCCTAACGGCCGCGGTGGTCAAAACTGACCGCGATCTCCCGACCGTCCAACGCGCGAACGATGAAGCCAACCAGCTCCTCGTCGGTTTGCCGGAACCAGGGAAAGCGTCTGCGCAAATCGGCTATGACGACGGTGGTCGAGAGAATATCGCCGGAATGGTAGTCGGCCATGACGGTATGAATGGCTTTGTCGGTATCCATACCAAGCGGCGACTTGATCTGCCCCACGGAAGCCTCCACCCATCTCTCCCGGCCAACGATAGCAAGACCGCGGCAAAGCGAAAGAGCTTGTACGATTGCGTACGATCTCGCCGCGTGCGTTGCAATTTGCGGGACGCAGCCGGCGTCCTTTGTTTTGCGTTTCCAAACTATTGTCTGGCGTCGCGGCGGCTCTGGCGCCACGACCAGGCAACCTCGCTGCAGCTTCCGCGTTGAGCCATCGAGGGATGACATCAGCCTCGGAGAGCTCCCATGAAAACACTTCTATCCATCACTGCGGCAGCGATGATGGCCGGCGCGCCTTTGGTTGCTTTTGCCCAATCGGCGACGCTGACGCCTCTAACGACCGACACCATGAGCAAGGTTGACACTGCGACGTTCGTCAAGACGGTGCCCATCGCCAATACATTCGAAATCGAATCGAGCCGACTTGCGCAGACGCAGGCGAAGGCCGACGACGTAAAAGCCTTCGCGGCGCAAATGGTCACGGACCACACCAAGGCCGACGAGGAGTTCAAGGCGGCGCTCAGCAAGGGTCAGACGACTTCGGCCACCGCGCCAGCCGGCCCGCCGCTGGACACCAAGCACCAGGCGCTGCTCGACCAACTCAAGGAGGCCAGCGGGGACAGCTTCCAATCGAAATACATCGACATGCAGACCCAGGCGCATAAGGAAGCGGTGGCGCTGTTTTCCGCTTACGCAAATTCCGGCGACGATCCGGCGATGAAGGAATTTGCCAAAAAGACGCTTCCGGTGCTGCAAATGCACGAACGTCACGTGAAGGATCTCGCTGCCGCGCATCAATGAGGGCGACGACCGCCAGCGGTTTCGCCAACGGAGACGCCGGGCTTGAAGGGAGCGGCTGTCGTCGGCCCCGGGAACAAAGTACCGAGAGTGCCGTTATTCACTTGGCCTATTCCCGGGAGGATCCAATGGGAGGCGGCATTCGCGAGGCGCCGAGGGCAGTAGAGCTGGGTTTCGGCGCCGTTCCGATTGCCGCTGTCACAGGCTGAATCGATTTCCGGCCGGGACAGGTTACCATGCGCTACGGCGAGATATTTGCAAACGCAACGGCGCTCTTGTTGCTGGCGCTGATGGTTGGCGGCATCTTCATCTTGTTTGGAGAACCGCTGTGGCCGCGGCACTACGCGAGAATGGTGCTGGTCCCGAATATTGATGCCATGGCCACCGCGTCATTCCGAACAAGGTGCGCTCCAAGTCCATGCCTGCCCGACACCATCGATCAGACCATGCTGGCTCCTCGCCCCGAGGACGGACCGTGATCTGCGATTTGCAGACGCTGCAACGCTGTGGAGCGGGATGCGGTAAGGCCCGCCGCGCAAGTCGCGCCGCGGGCTTACCGGTGCAATCAAACGGTCTTGCAAACCGTCCGGCTACAACTAGGTCAGGATAAGCACGATCTTGTAGGTATTCGGATCGACGATGACGATCCGGCCATCGGCCAGCACGAAATATTCATAGGATTCGTAAGCCGGAACGATCTTGACGATGCGCGCCGGCAGACGATGCAGCCGGACCTTCTTTCGCGGAACCTCGACGCCGACAGAGATGTCGAAATCGACATTGGAAACCGGTTGGACATTCGTTTCCTTGATGACCTGGGTAATTTCTGTCTTCTGTTCAACGGTCACATTGCTGATGGAAGCGGTCGAACTCTGGTCCTGCGTCTGCGTAGAGGCGTTGCCCTGAGTCTGCTCGCTGGTCGTGGTCCCAGTCTTGCTCTGAGCCTGCTCCTCGGTCTTCATTTTCGTGTTGCCTTGGGCCTGCTCGGTAGTGGTGGTTCCGGTTTTGCCCTGGGCCTGCTCGTCGGTTTTCATTTTGGTGTTGCCCGTGGCCTGCTGGTCAGTCGTGGCGCCAGCGTTGCCCTGAGCTTGCTCGTCGGTCTTCATTTTCGGCTTGCCCTGAGCCTGCTGGTCAGTCGTAGCGCCAGCCTTGCCCTGGGCTTGCTCGTCGGTCTTCAGCTTTTTGTTGCCCTGCGCCTGTTGTTCAGTCGTAGCGCCGGCCTTGCCCTGGGCCTGCTCGCCCATCTTTGCGCCATTTGGACAGTTGGCAGTGCCGGCTGCGCAATTGGCGCCGGACTGGTCGTCGGTCGACTGCTGCGTCTGGGCAAGTGCCGCTCCGCAGCTGACGCTGATTGCTAGCATGCTGGTAATCAGAACGCCTTTCATGAGAGATCTCCTTGGAAAATGCGTCCCTTCACCGCGTAAAACTGCGGCTAAAAAACTTTGTTCCAAATTAACCGAGCGAAACGGCAAGCGATCCGAGCGGCGGAACAAGCTTTGCCCGGTGACGTTACCGACCTAGCGACCCCGCTGCGAACGGCATGACGCGGCGCAGCGCAGAGGTGGCTCACGACGAAAGGAGACGATCATGAGAATGCATCTTTCCGCGGCTGCGGCTGGGTTCTTGCTGCTTGCGGGTGTTGGCGCCGCTGCGGCCCAGGACGTGGTCATCGAACCGCAGCAGGAGACGATCGTACGCGAGTATGTGAAAAAGCAGCCTCTGGCGTCCGTCCAGCTTCCCGGCGTGGAGCTCAATGTCGGCTCGACACTGCCCGATACCGTCGAGCTTCATGAAGTTCCCAGCGTCAAATACCGCTACGTCGTCGTCGACAATCGGACCGTCCTGGTCGATCCTGGCACGCGCAGGATCGTGAAGGTCATCGAGTGAACAAGCGCGTCGCTTTGAAGGGACATGCGGCGCGTCCAGCATTGTCGACATCCCAGACTGCTGCCCTTGTTGGGCATTCCGACGCAGAAAGGCCCGCCGTTCCGACGCACGGCGGGCCACATAGCGAGTCACCACGCCAGGCGGCAGGGTCCTGTGCTCGCCAGGCCAGAAACTTTGAGAGAATATTCCCGGCTCCTCATCTGGTGTGAAATACTGTTCTTTGATCTGGCGATCAGCATTTCCGATGATGCCCGCAAGGCTTCGCATTCCGCCTGGCCGCAACGATTGCAAAACCGATGAGATTGACCATGCCTGGGAACACCAACACTTTGCTTCAATTCTTCTCGGCAACTATAAGCCGGCGCGCCGGCTTCGCTGTACTTCTTGCATCAGCGGTTGCGATTGTCAGCCTTGCTGCGCCGTCGTTCGCCGAGGACAAGACGGCGGTCAAGGTCGGCATCATGAGCGGCGAGGACGAGGACGTCTGGCGCGTCGTCACCGCCCAGGCGGCGGAGAGGGGCCTGACGATCGAGACCGTGGTGTTCAACGACTATACCCAGCCGAATGAAGCGCTCGAGCGTGGCGAAATCGACGCCAACGCCTTCCAGCACAAGCCCTATCTCGACAACCAGATCAAGACGCAGGGCTATCACATCGTCCCGGTCGGCTATACCGGGGTCTGGCCGATCGGCCTTTATTCCAAGAAGTACGCGAATATTGCCGACCTGCCCGAAGGCGCGGTCATTGGCGTGCCGAACGACCCGTCCAATGAGGGCCGCGCACTGCGCGTCCTGCAGAGCGAACATCTGATCAAGCTCAGGGAGGGCACCGGCATTCTGGCGACGACCGCCGACATCGCCGAAAACCCGAAGCACTTGGTCATCAAGGAGCTGGACGCAGGCATCGTCGGGCGCTCGGTGGAAGACCTCGACGGGGCCGTAGTCAACACGGATTGGGCGCTTAAAAGCGGCCTCACACCGGAGAACCGCATCGCCCAGGAGGCGGTGGCCGACAATCCCTATCGCAATTTCATCGCGGTCAAGGCCGGCAATGAAAACCAGCCCTGGGTAAAGACATTGGTCGCCTCCTATCAGAACGAAAAGGTGAAGGCCGAATTCGACCGGGTCTACAAGGGAACCGGCATCAGCGCCTATTGATGCCGAGCTCGACTGGGCGCTGAAGCCCGGCATGATAAAGCGGTCCGCGCTTCAACGCGGACCGCGATCGCGTTTGCGGGACACCAATACAGGAACTTTTATGAACCAGCATTTCGCCTCGGTCACCGAAGTCACGCATCCCGTCGGCGGCCGCTCCGCGGGACCGAACGACGTCGTGCGCCTCATCGAGCTGAAGCGCCGTTTCGGCGCGACAGCGGCGCTGGACGGCGTGTCGCTCAGCGTGCGCCAGGGCGAGATCCTCGGCATCATTGGCCGTAGCGGCGCCGGTAAGTCGACGCTGATACGCTGCCTGAACGGCCTGGAGCGGCCGGATTCAGGACAGGTCTTCATCGAAGGCCGCGACATCAGCCGGCTCGGCGAGCGCGAATTGCAGCCGCTGCGCCGGCGCATCGGCATGATCTTCCAGCATTTCAACCTGCTGTCCGCCAAGACGGTCGAAGACAATGTAGCGCTGCCGCTCAAGATCGAAGGCCGGCCCAGGGCCGAACGCCTGGCGCGCGCCGCCGAGCTGCTCGAGCTTGTCGGCCTGTCGGAGAAGGCGAAAGCCTATCCGGCGTCTCTGTCGGGCGGGCAGAAGCAGCGCGTCGGCATTGCCCGGGCGCTTGCGGCGCGCCCGGTGCTGCTGCTGTCGGACGAAGCGACCTCGGCGTTGGACCCGGAGACGACGCGCTCCATCCTTGCCTTGCTCAGAGACATCAACCGGCAGCTCGGCCTGACCATCCTGCTGATCACGCACGAGATGGAGGTGATCCGTTCGATCGCCGATCGTGTCGCGGTGATCGACGCTGGGCGGATCGTCGAGCAAGGCCCGGTCTGGTCGATTTTTGCGGACCCCAAGTCGGCGATCACGCAGAGCCTGCTCGGCGGCATCCGGCCGCAATTGCCGGCGGAGATCGCAAGCCGGCTAACGCAGAACGCCGGTGTGGAGGCGATCCTCAGGATCGACGTGGCCGGTGAGGCCGCGCGAAGCCCGCTTTTGTCCGATCTTGCCTCGGCAGTTCCCGGCTCGTTCCGCCTCGTGCATGGCGGCATCGATCACGTCCAGCAGCAGCCTGTCGGGACACTGTTCGTTGCGGTCGCCGGCAGCAATGAAGCTCACCTGGCAGAGGTGATCGCGTTCTTGAAAGCCCGCCAAGCGCGGGTGGAGGTGCTTGGCCATGTCGCCGGTTCTGTTTGAGCTTCTCGTCCGTTCGATCTGGGAAACGATCCTGATGACGGCCGCCTCCGGCCTCATCTCGCTGGTTTTCGGGCTGCCGCTTGGCCTGGCGCTGGTCGCCACCGACCGCGGCGGCATCGCCGAAAACCTGTGGGTGAACCGCGCGCTTGGCGCTGTCATCAACGGCTTCCGCTCTGTGCCTTTCATCATCCTGCTGGTTGCGCTGATCCCGGTGACGCGGCTGATCGTCGGCACCTCGATCGGCACCTGGGCAGCGATCGTTCCGCTGTCGATCGCGGCGACGCCCTACTATGCCCGGATCGCCGAAGTGTCGCTGCGTGAGGTCGACCACGGGCTGATCGAAGCGGCGCGCGCCATGGGCGGCAACCGCTGGACGATCATTCGCGAGGTGCTGGTGCCGGAAGCGCTGCCCGGCATCGTCGCCGGCTTCACGGTGACGCTGGTGACGCTGATCGGCGCCTCGGCGATGGCCGGCGCCATCGGCGCCGGCGGTCTCGGCGACCTCGCCATCCGCTACGGCTACCAGCGCTTCGAAACGTCAGTCATGATCGCCGTGGTCATCGTCCTGATCGTCCTGGTCTGCGGCATCCAGTGGGCCGGCGACCGGCTGGTCGCGAGGCTGGATCACCGCAACTGATTGTTGGCCGCAAATGAGGGAATCCGAGGCCGCGCCGTCATCCGGCGCGCCTCTTTTCCGTGGCCGCCCGGTCGATCCCCAATCCATCCGCCGAGAGAGCGACCCCGAACTTTTCGGCGGCTTCTGCGGGCGTGTAATAGCCCAGCGCGACATCCCTCGCCACCAGATCGGCGTCCCGCTGCAAGGGATCACCATAGCCGCCGCCGCCCGGCGTGCCGACGCGCACGCGGTCGCCGGCTTTCAACGCGATGTCCTGCTCCTTGGACAGGTGCGGCGGCACATGTTCCTTGCCGTCGTGGAACACGGTCACCGTGTTGACCGCGCCGCCCTTGCCGCCGAGCGCGCCTTGCGGGCCGAAGCGGCCGTGGTCCATGACGAAAGAGGCACGTGCATCGCCGCGCAGGATTTCCACCTCATAGGCAAGCCCAAAACCGCCGCGATGCTTGCCGGCGCCACCGGAGCCTTCGCGCAGCGCATAGTGGCGGTAGAGCACCGGAAAGGCCTGCTCCATGATTTCGACCGGCGGCGACTTGGAGATGCCTATGGTCGAGCAGCCATTGGTCAGTCCGTCGTGATCGGCGTTGCCGCCATAGCCGCCGCCGGAAATCTGGTACATGACGTAGTCGCGGCCGCGCGCCGGGTCGTTGCCGCCGAGTGCGAAATTGCCGCTGGAGCCGGCCGGAGCCGCCGTCACCCTGTCCGGCAGAGCCTGCACCATCGCCGCGAACACCGCCTCGGCGATGCGCTGCGAAACCTCGGCTGCGCAGCCCGATACAGGGCGCGGATATTTGGCGTCGAGGAAGGTGCCTTCCGGCCGCTTGACGATTAGCGGTTCGAAAGCGCCGGCGCTGATCGGCACATCCGGGAAAATATGGCGCATGGCGAGATAGACCGAGGACAAGGTCGTCGCCAGAACGCTGTTCATCGGCCCGGCGCAGGGTTTTGATGAGCCCGAGAAGTCGAAGCTGAGCGTGTCGCCTTTTTTCTCGACTGCCAGCGCGATGATCAGCGGCTCGTTTACCACGCCGTCTGAATCGACGAAGGCCTGCGAACGATAGATCCCGTCGGGAATGGCCGATATGTTGACGCGCATCTGTTCAGCGGCGCGGCGCCGCAATTCGGCGATCGCTTCGACAACCGTTTCATCTCCGTAACGATCCAGGATTCCGTTGAGCCTGTCCTGGCCGATCAGCAGTGCCGCCGCCTGCGCGCGGATATCGCCAATGCGCTGGTCGGCAACACGGATGTTGGAGCAGATGATGGCGTAGATCTCCGGGTCGAGCACGCCCTTCTTGAACAGTTTCACCGGCGGCAACCGCAAGCCTTCCTGCTCGACCGCCGTTGCCGAAGCGGAGAAGCCGCCCGGCACCGAACCGCCAATGTCGGGCCAATGGCCGGTGTTCGACAGCCAGCAGAAGATCTTCCCGTCCCGGTAGACCGGCATGGCGAAGCGCACATCCATCAGATGGGTGCCGCCGAGATAAGGATCGTTGACGATGTAGATATCGCCTGGCTCGGGCGGCAGGCAGCGTCCGTCGGCGATCATCTCGATCACCGTTTTGGTCGAATACTGCATGACGCCGACGAACACCGGCAGACCCTGGCTGCCTTGCGCGATCAGCGAACCATCGAGCGCCGAATAGATGCCATCCGAACGGTCATTGGCCTCGGCGATAACAGGCGAGAACGCGGCGCGCGAAAACGTCAGGTCCATTTCGTCGCAGACCTGCTGCAGGGCCGCCTGGAGGACCGAAAGCGTAATAGTGTCGAGCTGCGCCATCTCAGGCCTCACCGATATCGATGATGATGTTGCCGTCGGCATCCGAGCGCGCCCGGTCGCCGGGCTCGAGCACGGTAGTAGCGTCCATCTGTTCGAGGATCGCCGGCCCCATGATGACTGCGTCGAGCGGCAGCTTTTCCCTGCTGTAGACCGGCGTATCGTACCAGCGCCCGGCATACCAGACCGGCCGGATTTCGCGCCGCGCCTCTTCGAGCGTTTTGGCGCGCCCGGCCGGGTCGATCAGCCGGGACAGATCGATCGTCGGCCGCACGCCGGTAACCGACGTGTTGAGGTTGACCAGATTGGCGCGGATTTCCGGCAGCTCGACCTTGAAGCGGGCGAAATAGGCACTCTCGAACAGTTGCTGCAGTACCTGGCGTGTCACCGCAGACGACGGCAGCGGCACGTTGATGATATGCGTCTGGCCGACGAACTGCATGTCGGCGGAATGCGTGACGCGGATTGCTTCCGGCTTCACCGCTTCCTTGCCGATCAGCTCCTCGCCTTCGTTTCGGTGCCGTTCCAATGTCTCGCGGAGTTGGTTTTCATCGAGACTGGCCACCGGCTGGTTGACCGTGTTGACGAAATCATGGCGCAGATCAGCGACGACGCAGCCGAGAGCATTGGTGATGCCTGGCCGCGCCGGCACCAGCACTTTCGGCAAGCCTAGTTCGCGCGCCAATGCCGTCGCATGCAGCGGACCGGCGCCGCCGAAGGCGAACAGCGCGAAATCGCGCGGGTCGTGGCCGCGCGACACCGAGACCATGCGGATGGCGCCGGCCATCTTCACGTTGCCGAGCCGCAGCACCGCACCCGCCGCCTCGACGCCGGACAAGCCTGTGGCGCGGCCGATCCTGTCCTCGAATATGCCGGTGACCCGTTCGACGGTGACCGGGTTTTCCACCGCGAGCAGCTTCTTCGGCGCTAGCCTGCCGAGCACCAGATTGGCGTCGGTGATGGTCGGCTCCAAGCCGCCGCGTCCGTAGCAGATTGGCCCGGGATTGGCGCCGGCGCTTTCCGGGCCAATCTGGATCAGGCCTGCCGCATCGAGGCGGGCGATCGAGCCGCCGCCGGCGCCGACCGTATGCACCGCCACCATCGGCACGTGGATCGGCATCGCATATTCGATTTCGATCTCGTTCGACACCGCCGGCTCGGCGTTGCGGATCAGCGCCACGTCGGTCGAGGTGCCGCCCATGTCGTAGGTGACCAGGTTTTCGAAGCCGGCGCGTTTGCCGGTATAGGCGGCAGCAATGACGCCGGAAGCGGGGCCGGACATGACGGTCTTGGCCGACTCACGTGTGACAAAGCGGGCCGAGATCATGCCGCCATTGCCGTTCATAATCAGGAAGTCGCGGGCGTAGCCTTTTGACGCCAGCTCCTTGCGCAGCCGCTCGACATAGCGTTCGAGGATCGGTTGCACCGAAGCGTTGACCGAAGCGGTCACGCCGCGCTCGAATTCGCGCGCTTCCGAAAGCAGGGCGTGGCCTGTCGTGATGTAGCCGTTCGGCCAAAGCTCGGCCGCTATCTCGGCGGCGCGCCGCTCATGCGCCGGGTTGGCGTAGGAATGCAGGAAATGGATGACCAGGGATTCGCAGCCGGCTGCGATCAGTTGTGAAACCGCTGTCCGCATCTCGGCCTCGTCGAGCGGGATGCGCACCGCGCCCGAGGCCTCGACCCGCTCCGACAGTTCGAGCCGCAGATTACGCGGAATGATCGGGACGAAGGTGCCCGTCATGCCATAGGCCTGCGGCCGTGTCCGCCGGCCAAGCTCGATGACGTCGCGAAAGCCGCGTGTGGTGATCATGCCGGTTTTGGCCAGCCGGCGCTCCAGGACCGCGTTGGTGGTCGTCGTCGTGCCGTGCACGATGAGGTCGATGCCGTCGACCGGAAATCCGGTGGCGCCAAGTGCCGAAACGACGCCGAACGCCTGGTTGTCGACTGTCGTCGGGGTCTTGGCGATGTGCACCCGGCCACCGTCACGGCCGTCGATCAGAAGGAGGTCGGTAAAAGTTCCGCCGACATCGATGCCGGCGACGACGCTGCCAGTCGAATCCAGCGCTTGCGCCGAAAAATTCTGTCCCATTGTCGAAACCCGAAATGCCCGAACTGCCTACATGCCTTAGTTTGGAAAGCTGTTTTACGGCGGCGTCTTGACGCAAATATCGTTTGTATACTAATAAATTCCGGACACAAGAGCTTACCGCTTCGGAGTGTGCAAACGGCACGCTGGAACCTGACCGGTTCGGGCGCGCAGGTGGAGATTTGGCGCCGGCGCTGAGCCGGCCCAGAAGGTTAGGTTTGATGAACACCACATCCGCGTTCAACACAGCCGGCGCCCGGCCGTTGCAGTTCCCGATACCGGCCAATGTCTATGCCGAAACCGTGGTCTCGGTGAAGCATTATACCGACCGGCTGTTTTCGTTCCGCATCACCCGGCCGCAGTCGCTGCGCTTTCGCTCCGGCGAATTCGTCATGATCGGCCTGCCCAATGCCGAGAAGCCAGTGTTCCGCGCCTATTCGATCGCCAGCCCGTCCTGGGACGACGAACTCGAGTTCTTCTCGATCAAGGTGCCGGACGGCCCGCTTACCTCGGAGCTGCAGAAAATCGAGATCGGCGATACCGTCATCATGCGGCAGAAGTCGACGGGCACGCTGGTGGTCGACGCGCTGACGCCGGCCAAGCGCCTGTTCATGATCTCGACCGGCACCGGCATTGCTCCCTTCGCCAGCCTGCTGCGCGATCCCGATACTTATGAGAAGTTCGAGCAGGTTATCCTGACCCATACCTGCCGCGACAATGCCGAGCTCACCTACGGCCAGGAACTGGTGGCCGCACTGGAGAACGATCCGCTGATCGGCGAGCTTACCGGCGGCCGCGTCACGCTGTATAATTCGACGACGCGCGAGACCTCCGAGCGCATGGGCCGCATCACCGCGCTGATCGGCTCGGGCAAATTCTACACCGATCTCGGCATCGACAGGCTCAATCCCGAGACCGACCGCATCATGATCTGCGGCTCGATGCATATGCTCAAGGACGTCAAGGAGCTGGCTGAAAGCCACGGCTTCCAGGAAGGCTCGCTGCATCATCCGGCAAGCTTCGTCGTCGAGCGCGCCTTCGTCGGCTGAGACGCGGCAGTTCAGAGTCTACTGGTTTGCGACCCTGATTTTGACCATACGGTCAAAAGTCGGCTGCCTCGACCGTCTTTTTCCGCTATGACCGCTTGAAGGACTCGTGAAGCGCTGCTTCACGGTCTATCTTCGGCATAACTCGCTGAACAAGGGGCAGGAGATGAGCAGCACAATCCGCGAAACCGATCTCGGCACGTCCAAGATCACGCCGCTGCCGGCGCGCGCCGCCGCCAATGCGCCGATGCCGCAAGCCCATGGCATTGCCCGCAATCCCGGCATGAGGCTCGATCTCGGCTTCATGGAATCGATGCGCAGCGTCAACCGCTCGGCGCTGGAACGCCGCGTCGCCAGCCTGACCAAAAGACGCTCGATCAAGGCCGATAACCAGGCGGCCTGGCTGCTGCGCGCCGTCGCCTGCATGGACCTGACGACGCTGAACTCGAATGACACGGAAGAGCGCGTGCGCCGGCTCTGTGCCAAGGCGGTCAACCCGTTCCGTCGCGACATCGTCGAAGGGCTCGGCATTACTGGTGAAAAGATCCGCCCCGCGGCGGTCTGCGTCTATCATCCCTTCGTCGCCACCGCCGTCGAAGCGCTGCGCGGCAGCGGCGTCCATGTCGCCGCCGTTTCGACCGCCTTCCCGCATGGACTTGCACCGCTTTCGACGCGCCTGCAAGAGATCGAAGCATCGGTCCGCGACGGCGCCGACGAGATCGACGTCGTCATCCCGCGCGGTTTGGTATTCGGGGCGAAATGGCAGGAGTTCTATAACGAGATCGTCTCGATGCGCGCCGCTTGCGGCGAGGCGCATCTGAAGGTGATCCTCGGTACCGGCGACCTCGCCACGCTGCGCAACGTCATGCTCGCCTCGATGGTGGCGATGATGGGGGGTGCAGATTTCATCAAGACCTCGACCGGCAAGGAAAGTGTCAACGCGACGCTGCCGGTCGGCCTTGCCATGGTGCGCGCGATCCGCGCCTATTTCGAGGAAACCGGCTATCTCATCGGCTTCAAGCCGGCCGGTGGCATTTCCACGGCAAAAGCCTCGCTCGATTGGCTGGTGCTGATGAAGGAAGAACTGGGCCGTCCGTGGCTGGAGCCGGAGCTGTTCCGCTTCGGAGCATCGAGCCTTTTGACCGATATCGAGCGCCAGCTCGAGCATCATCTGACCGGCCACTACTCGGCCAATCATCGCCACGCGATGGCGTGATTCGGAGCGCTTCATGAACATCCTCGAACGCTATCACGCCATGGATTACGGGCTGGCGCCGGAAGCCCGCAACGAGGCCGATGCCTGGCTGGCCGCGCGGGATTTCGGCAAGGCGCTGTTCATCGGCGGCGACTGGAAGGCAGCCAGCGAAGGCAAAACCTTCGACACCAGCGATCCGTCCTCGGGAAAGCTGCTGGCCAAGGTGTCGGACGCTGGTGCCGCCGACATCGACGCGGCGGTGTCGGCCGCCACAAAAGCGCTGCCGAAATGGAGCGCCAGCACCGGCTACAGCCGAGCCAAAGTGCTCTATGCCATCGGCCGCGCCATGCAGCGCCACCAACGGCTGTTCGCGGTGCTTGAGACAATCGACAATGGCAAGCCGATCCGCGAGAGCCGCGACATCGACGTGCCGCTGGCGATCCGCCATTTTATCCATCATGCCGGCTGGGCGCAGGCGCTGGACAGGGATTTTCCCGGCCACAAGGGTGTCGGCGTCGTCGGCCAGATTATCCCGTGGAACTTCCCACTCTTGATGCTCGCCTGGAAGATCGCGCCGGCGCTCGCCGCGGGCTGCACCGTGGTGCTCAAACCCGCGGAATTCACGCCACTCACCGCGATCCTGTTTGCCGAGATCTGCGCACGCGCCGGCGTGCCGAAGGGCGTCGTCAACATCGTCCAGGGCGGGCCGGAGGCGGGCGCGGCAATCGTCAACCATCCCGGCGTCCAGAAGATAGCCTTCACCGGTTCGTCCGAGGTCGGCAAGATCATCCGCAAGGCCACTGCCGGCTCGGGCAAGAAACTGTCGCTGGAGCTTGGCGGCAAGTCGGCATTCGTCGTTTTCGAGGATGCCGACCTCGACAGCGCCGTCGAGGGTCTAGTCGATGGTATCTGGTTCAACCAGGGCCAGGTGTGCTGTGCCGGCTCGCGCCTTCTGGTGCAGGAAGGGATCGCCGACGCCTTCATCGCCAAGGTCAAGACGCGGATGAGCCGGCTGCGCGTCGGCAGCCCGCTCGACAAGAACACCGATATCGGCCCGCTGGTCGATTTGACTCAGCTCGATCGCGTCAAGGGCCTGATTGCCGAAGGTGCCAAGCAGGGCGCGATCTGCTGGCAGCCGGACTCGGCACTGCCCGCCGCGGGCTATTACCATCTGCCAACGCTGGCGACCGGTGTTTCGCCGGCTAACATCTTGACACAGGAAGAGGTGTTCGGGCCGGTGCTCGCCACTATGACCTTCCGCAACACCGAGGAAGCGATCGAGCTCGCCAACAACACACGCTATGGCCTGGCCGCTTCGGTGTGGAGCGAGAACATCAATCTTGCCCTGCACATCGCGCCGCAATTGAAGGCCGGCGTCGTCTGGATCAACGGCACCAATATGTTCGACGCCTCCTGCGGTTTCGGCGGCTATCGCGAGAGCGGCTTTGGCCGCGAAGGCGGGCGCGAGGGCATGTTCGAATATCTCTCGGCAAAACTGCCGCTTGGCCCGATCATCAAACCGGCAACGTCTTCTGCCCAACCTGTCGAGCAGGCGGAAGGTGGCGCCATCGACCGCACGGCAAAACTGTTCATCGGCGGCAAGCAGGTCCGGCCGGACGGCAATTATTCCTTGGCCATCGCCAGCGCCAAGGGCAAGCTTGCCGGCGAGGTCGGTCTCGGCAACCGCAAGGATATCCGCGACGCCGTCGCGGCCGCGCGCGCCTGCAAGGCCTGGCCGGAGGCGACCGCCTACAACCGCAGCCAGGTACTCTACTACGTGGCCGAAAATCTTTCCGGCCGCGCCGACGAGTTTGCCGCCCGTTTGACCCAGCTCACCGGCGCGACCGCCAAGGCGGCGCGCGAAGAGGTCGAGCTGTCGATCGAGCGCCTGTTCCTCTACGCCGGCCTGGCCGACAAATTCGAGGCCCGCGTCCACCAGCCGCCGGCCCGCGCCGTCGCGCTGGCGCTGCACGAGCCAGTCGGCGTCGTCGGCATCATCGCACCGGACAATGCGCCTCTGCTTGGCCTGATCTCGCTGATGGCACCGGCGCTCGCCATGGGAAACACCGTGGTCGCCGTGCCGTCCGAAAAATACCCGCTGCTTGCCACCGACCTCTACCAGGTCATCGAATATTCCGACGTTCCGGCGGGCGCCATCAACATCGTCACCGGCCGTAGCGCCGAGCTGGCCGGCGTGCTGGCCAAGCACGACGATGTCGACGGGCTCTGGATGTTCGCCGATGCCGAGACCTGTGCCAAGGCGGAGGCCGAGTCCATCGGCAATCTCAAGCGTGTCTGGACCGGCAACGGCCACAGCCTCGACTGGGCATCGAGCGAAGCAGCCGGCGATGCCTTGCTGCGCCGTGCGATCGAGGTCAAGAACGTCTGGGTACCCTACGGCGACTGAGTGTCCCGGAGGGGACGTCCGGGCTTGACGGGCCAACAGATGTTCTTTACCGAGAAAAAACATTTGGGCGGCAGGCGAATACCGAAACAGGCGGGATGGTACTGTCCGCCTGGCACATTGCGCCCGGCCTTGTGCCGGTAAAAAGCCGAACGATTAAAGACGGGCGAGGAGAAAAGCATGGCAGATCTGACTGGCAAGATCGTTGTCGTCACGGCGGCGGCGCAAGGCATCGGCCGGGCAAGTGCGCTGGCGTTCGCCAAGGCCGGCGCCATCGTCCATGCCACCGACATCAACGAGGTGGTGCTCGCTGATCTCGGCAAGACGCCCGGTATCAAGACCCGCAAGCTCGACGTGCTGAACGACGAGGCGGTGAATGCCGCTTTTGCCGAGATCGGCACCGTCGACGTGCTGTTCAATTGCGCCGGCTTCGTCCATTCCGGCTCAATCCTCGAGATGAAGGACGGCGATCTCGACTTCGCCTATGATCTCAATGTCCGCTCGATGATCCGCACCATCCGCGCCGTGCTGCCCGGCATGCTGGAACGCGGCGACGGCTCGATCATCAACATGGCGTCGCTGGCCAGTTCGACCAAGGGCGTGCCGAACCGCTTCGTTTACGGGCTGACCAAGGCAGCCGTCATCGGTCTGACCAAATCGGTCGCCGCCGACTATGTCGGCAAGGGCATACGCTGCAATGCGATCTGTCCGGGCACGGTCGAAAGCCCGTCGCTGCAGAATCGCATGCATGCGCAGGGCGACTACGAAGCAGCTCGCGCCGCCTTCATCGCCCGCCAGCCGATGGGCCGCCTCGGCACGCCCGAGGAAATCGCCGATCTCGCCGTCTATCTGGCCGGCGCCACCTATACGTCGGGGCAGGCTTATAATATCGACGGTGGCTGGTCGATCTAAGAGGCCATTTGAAACCCTACTCCGCCGGGCGCCTGACGCGGCTTTCTGCGCTTCCGGTGCTCACGTACTTAAGTACGCTCCGCTCCGGTTCTCGAAACCCACGCCATTCGCCGCAGCGGAGCGAGTTTGCAAACGGCCTCTGGTCGCAACTGGGAGAAAACTGCATGAAACTGCTGCGCTATGGCGAGGCGGGGAACGAACGCCCCGGCCTGCTCGATGCCGATGGAACGATCCGCGACCTCTCCGCCCATGTCACCGACATTGCCGGCAAGACGCTTGACCCGGCATCGCTCGAGACATTGTCGAAGCTCGATCCGAAATCGCTGCCGGCAGTTTCCGGCAAGCCGCGGATCGGCGCCTGCGTCGCCGGCACCGGCAAATTCATCTGCATCGGTCTCAACTATTCCGACCACGCCGCCGAAACCGGCGCTACCGTGCCGCCTGAGCCGATCATCTTCATGAAGGCAAGCTCGGCTATTGTCGGGCCGAATGACGACGTGCTGATCCCGCGCGGCTCGGTCAAGACCGACTGGGAGGTCGAGCTCGGCGTGGTCATCGGCAGAAAAGCGAAGTATGTCACCGAGGCCGAGGCGCTGGATTATGTCGCCGGCTATTGCGTCGCGCATGACGTCTCCGAGCGCGCGTTCCAGGCCGAGCGCCAGGGCCAGTGGACCAAGGGCAAGAGCTGCGACACGTTCGGGCCGATCGGTCCGTGGCTGGTGACCAAGGACGAGGTCAAGGACCCGCAGAACATCCCGATGTGGCTGACGGTCAACGGCAAGACGATGCAAAACGGCTCGACCAAGACCATGGTCTTCGGCGTCGCTTATCTCGTGTCCTATCTCAGCCAGTTCATGTCGCTGCACCCCGGCGACATCATCTCGACCGGCACGCCGCCCGGCGTCGGCCTCGGCATGAAGCCGCCGGTGTTCCTGAAGCCCGGCGACGTCGTCGAGCTCGGCATCGAAGGGCTGGGCATCCAGAAGCAGACGTTCAGGGCTGACGTGTAGCGCACCCTTCCCTTCTCTCCTTGTGGGAGAAGGAAAAAGAGCAGCTACTTCAGCACCCTCCCATCGGCCCCAAACCGGTACGTCTTCGCCGGATCCGGCGTCGCGTAGAGCGTGGCACCAGGTTCGGCGTTGTAGACGCCAAAAATGCGCACGGTGATCAAGCCGGCCTTCTCGCAGTCGAGATAGAGATTGGTGTCGGCGCCAAGATGCTCGGCATGGACAACCGTGCCTTTCCAGGCACCGGATTTCGCATCGACGGTCAGGTGCTCGGGACGGACACCGATGGTCTTGGCCGTCTCGCCAAGCCTGGCCCCGTCGACGAAGTTCATCTTCGGTGAGCCGATGAAGCCGGCGACGAATTCATTTGCCGGCGAATTGTAAAGCTCCATCGGTCCGCCGATCTGCTCGATCTTTCCCGCGTTCAGCACGACGATCTTGTCGGCCAGTGTCATCGCCTCGACCTGGTCGTGGGTGACATAGATCATCGTGGCCTTCAGCCGGCGATGCAATTGCGCGATCTCCAGCCTGGTGTTGACGCGCAGCGCGGCATCAAGGTTGGACAGGGGCTCGTCGAACAGAAAAAGCTTGGGCTCGCGCACCACGGCGCGGCCGATGGCGACGCGCTGGCGCTGACCGCCGGAAAGCTCGGCCGGCCGCCTCTCTAGGTAGGGCTCCAGCGACAGCATCGACGAGGCGATGCCGATGCGGCGGTCGATCTCGGCCGCCGGTGTGCCCGCCTGCTTGAGGCCGAGGCCCATGTTGTTCTTCACCGTCAGATGCGGATAGAGCGCATAGGTCTGGAACACCATGGCGATGCCGCGTTTGGCCGGCGGGGTGGCGGAGACGTCCGCCCCGTCGATCACCACGCGGCCCGAGGTCGAGTCCTCCAGCCCGGCAATGACCCTGAGCAGCGTCGACTTTCCGCAGCCGGATGGACCGACGAAGACGACGAACTCGCCATCCGTCACCTCGAGGTTGATGCCCTTCAGCACCTCTACCGGCCCGAAGGCCTTTTTGACATTCTCGATGTTCAGCGAGCCCACGGCTTCGTCCCTGTTCTAGAGTTTCACGGCGAGGCCGCTGCGCACGCTCTCGTCGGCGGCAAGGCAGACGGCGAGCGACTTCACCGCGTCGTCCATATGGCGGGTCAAGTCGAGATCCTCGCGGATCGCCTTGAGCACAAATGCCTGTTCGAGATCGCAGAGATCCTGATGGCCTGGTTCGCCCTCCATCGACAGCATCTCGTCCGGCTTGGCGAACTTGCCGTCCGCGCCGGTCGCCGCACTGTGCAGGCGGATGGTCGAGGTCTTGGTGTGGGTGTCGATGTCGTCGGACCTGACGCCCTCCTTCATGACGATCGACACGCAGCCATTGGGCGAGATCACGTCCTTCACGAAGAAGGCCGTCTCCGAGATCATCGGCCCCCAGCCGGCCTCGTACCAGCCGACCGAACCATCGTCGAACAGCACCTGCAGGTGGCCGTAATTATACATCGTGGGCGCAATCTCGTCGGTCAGCCGCAGCCCCATGCCGCGCACCTCGACCGGCCTGGCGTCGGTGATCTGCAGCATCACGTCGAGATAATGCACGCCGCAGTCGACGATCGGCGACGTCGTCTGCATCAACTGCTTGTGCGTCTCCCAGCTATGGCCGGAGGATTGCTGGTTGAGGTTCATTCGGAACACGTAAGGGCCGCCGAGCTTACGCGCCTCGGCGATCAGCCGGATCCAGGACGGATGGTGGCGCAGGATGTAGCCGATCACCAGTTTTTTGCCGTTGGCCTTGGCTGCCGCGACCACGCGCTTTGCATCGGCGACGGTGGTTGCCAGCGGCTTCTCGAGGAAGACATGGCAGCCGGCCTCGAACGCCCTCACCGCATAGTCGGCATGGCTGTCGGAATAGGTGGCGATGCAGGCGACGTCAGGACTCTCGTCGCGCAGCGCCTGGTCAAAGGAGCGCCTGATGCCATAACTGGCGAGCCCGGCCGGCAACGGCACGTCGGAGCGATTGACCAGCGCCGCGATCTCGAAGCCCGGATTGGTATGGTAGGCCAGCGCATGGCTGCGGCCCATATTGCCGAGACCGGTGACGACGACGCGCAGAGGTTGTTGCGAACTCACTTGACCGCTCCCGAAGTAATGCCGCGGATCAGCTGCCGCGAGAAGATGACGTAGAGGATCAGCACCGGCATGATCGCCAGCGACAGTGCCGCCAGAATGGCGTTCCAGTTGGTGACGAACTGGCCGAGGAACAGCTGGGCGCCGAGCGTCACTGTCTTGGTCTCCTCCGACGGCGCCAGGATCAGCGGGAACCACAGATCGTTCCAGATCGGGATCATGGTGAAGACCGCGACCGTCGCCATCGATGGGCGCACCAGCGGCAGCACCAGCCGGAAAAAGATGGTGTATTCGGACAGGCCGTCGATCCTGCCCGCATTCTTCAGATCGTCCGAGACCTGCTTCATAAATTCCGACAGGATGAAGACGGCAAGCGGCAGGCCCTGCGCCGTGTAGACCAGGATCAGCGCCGTCAGCGTGTTGACCAGCCCGCTCGCCACCATCAACTGCAGGATGGCGACGGTGCCGAGGCGGATCGGGATCATGATGCCGAGCGCCAGATAGAGCCCCATCAGCGAATTGCCGCGGAAGCGGTATTCCGACAGTGCGAACGCAGCCATGGCGCCGAACAGAAGCACGAAGAACAGCGAGGCGACGGTGACGACTAGGCTGTTCTGGAAATAGTGGATGAAGTCGCCCTGGCCGATCACCGTGGCGTAGCCGATCAGGTCGAAGGTCCCTGGCGTTGGCGGCGTCAGCGGCGCGCCGAAAATCCCTGCGCGCGATTTGAACGAATTCGTGATGACGAGGATGACCGGAAACAGCGCGATGGCGGTGTAGGTCAACAGGATCGCGTGGGCGCCAATGGTGCGGGGCAGCGAGCGGGTTGCCGTGCTCATGTCGCGCCTCAGAACTGGTAGCGACGCAAGCGCGTCTGCACGAGGAACAGATAGACGCAGACGCCGCCGAGGATGATCAGGAACATCATCGTGGCGATCGCCGCGCCCATGTTGGGATCGCCGACCTGCAGCTGGAAACCGAAGAAGGCGCGGTAGAGGAAGGTGCCGAGAATATCCGTTGAATAGTTCGGCCCGGCCAGCGCGCCTTGCGCGGTGTAGATCAGGTCGAAAGCGTTGAAATTGCCGACGAAGGTCAGGATCGAGATGATGCCGATCGACGGCAGGATGAGCGGCAGCTTGATCTTCCAGAACTGCGCCATCCCGGTGATGCCGTCGCATTCGGCCGCTTCGATCACCTCTTCGGGAATGGACAGCAGTGCCGCATAGATCAGCATCATCGGGATGCCGACGAACTGCCACACCGAGATCAGGCTGAGCGCGGTCAGCGCATATTGCGCCTTGCCGAGCCAGGGCGTGAACAGGCTTTTCAGGCCGACAAGGTCCATCATATGCGGCGCCACGCCCCATAGCGGCGACAGGATCAGCTTCCAGGCGAAGCCGACAATGACGAAGGACAGGATCGTCGGCACGAAGATCGCCGTGCGGTAGAAGGCGGAAAACCGCAGCCTGGGGCTGGACAGAAGTGCGGCCAAAAGGACGCCGATCGGGTTCTGCACCAGCATATGGATGATGAAGAACCAGACATTGTTCCTGAGCGCGTTCCAGAAGTTGACCGACCAGTTGGGATCACCGAACAGCATGCGGAAATTTTCCAGTCCGACGAAGACCTGCGACTGATTGATGTTGCGGAACAAGGAAAGCTGCAGCGTGCCGGCCAGAGGCAGGATCATGATCGCCGTATAGACCAGCAACGCCGGCGCCAGGAAAACGCCGATATGCCAACGGAACGGTCTTTTCGGTGCTGCGGCCATGCGTTCGGTCCCCGCGGATCAGGTCTTGCAATTGCCGTCAAAGGGCGCGGCGCCTTCCCCTCCAAGGAAGGGTGCCTCGCGAAGCGAGGCGGGTGGGGTCGGCCGAGGCGGCCCGCCATCGTAGTTTCGACCGTGCTTTCCAGCAGCGATCAAGCCGCAGCCTGCCTCGACCAACCCTCTCTGTCGCCTTCGGCGACATCTCCCCCTCGAGGGGGGAGACAACGCTTCGCCGCGCTCTTATTTCGCCGGCTTGTACCAGCTGTCGAGGCCGTCCTGCAGCTTCTTGGCGGCAGCTTCCGGCGTGTCGGTGCCGTTGATGACGTTGGCCGATTCAACCCACGTCTCGTTTTCAAGGTTCGGCGTGCCGCGCGACAGGATCTGGTAGGTCGAGCGGATCGTCGACTTGCACTTGCCACGCCAGGAGACGAATTCCTGGGCCAGCGGGTCTTCCATCTTCACCGGGGTGTTGTTCAGGCTGAAGAAGCCCGGCAGCGCGTTGGCGTAGATGGTGGCGAAATCCGGCGAGGCCACCCAGGACAGGAAGGTCTTGGCCGCGTCCGCGTTCTTCGAGGCCGCATTGAGGCCCATGCCGATGTCGGTGTGGTCGGAGATGTAGCAGGTGTCGCCGGCCTTCTGCACCGGCGGCGGGAAGGCGCCCATCTTGAACTGCGCCTGCGTGTTGAACAGGCCGATCTCCCACGAGCCGGCCGGGTAGATGGCGGCGCGGCCGAGCGTGAACAGGTTCTGGCTGTCCGGATAGGTCTGCGCCTCGAAGCCGTCGCCGAGATAGTCCTTCCACCTGGCCAGTTCCTTGAAGGGCTCGACCCACTGCGGATCAGTCAGCTTCTGCTCGCCCTTGATCAGCGCCAGGCGGCCTTCCTCGCCCTTCCAGTAGTTCGGGCCGATGTTCTGGTAGCCCATGGTCGCCGCTTCCCAGAGGTCCTTGGTGCCCATCGCCATCGGGATGTAGGTGCCGTCGGCCTTGATCTTGTCGAGCGCGGCGAAGAATTCGTCGCGCGTCTCCGGCACCTTGATGCCGAGCTTGTCGAAGGCGTCCTTTTTGTAGATGAAGCCATGGATGACGGAGGCCATCGGCACGCAGAAGCTCGACTTGCCGTCGTCGGTCTGCCAGGCGGCCTTGGCGACGTCGGAAAAGTTCTCCATGCCGGGCAGGGTCGATATGTCGGCGAGGTTGCCCTTCTTGAAGAGCTCCAGCGACTTGTCGAACGGGCGGCAGGTGATCAGGTCACCGGCCGAGCCGGCGGCGAGTTTGGCGCCGAGGGCGGCGTCATATTCGGTTGGCGCCGACGGCGCGAACACCACCTTGATGCCCGGGTTCTTGGCTTCGAAGGCCGGGATCAGCTTGTCCTTCCAGATGGCAAGGTCGTCGCCGCGCCAGCTTTCGATGTTGAGCGTTACGTCGTCGGCGTAGGCCACCCCGGCGGAGCCGAGAATGCTGGTGCCGAGAAGAAGTGCCGTCAGTAGCTTCGTTATCATGCTCAGTCTCCCTGTTGACCTTTTTCAGGTTCGGTTTTGATGAGAACAGAGGCATTGCGCCCCTTGCTCCCCTCGATTGCGGAAAGGGCTGGCCGCAGCTTGTGGCCGGTCCCTTCCAGTATCTTCTCGGCCGCATCGGCGCTGGTGGCGCCGGCGGCGAGCAGAATGGCGGTCTTGACGGCGCCGCCGCTCTTTTCGAGCAGGCGCGCCGCCTCGTCCTTGTCGCGCCCGCTGACGGCGGCAACGATGCGTGCGGCGCGGTCGCGCAGCTTGATGTTGTCGGCCATGAGGTTGACCATGTAGCCGTCATGGACATGGCCGAGATGGATGGCGGCCAGCGTCGACAGCATGTTGAGCGCGATCTTCTGGGCGGTGCCGGCGCCCATGCGCGTCGAGCCGGCAATCAGCTCCGGCGGCGTTTCGAGCAGGATGGCGATGTCGGCCAGCCGCAGCAGCGGCGCATCCCTGTTGTTGGCGATGGCAATCGTCGCCGCACCGCGGCGCCTGGCTTCCTCGATCGCCCGGACAGCGTAAGGTGTCGAGCCGCTGGCCGAGACGGCGATCAGGCAATCGCTATTGCCGATGCCAGCGGCGGCGACCGCTGCCGAAGCTTCATCAACGTCATCCTCAGGCCCGCCGGCCAGTGTCCTGAAAGCTTCGTCGCCGCCGGCGATCAGGATGGCGATGCGGTCGCGCTGGATACCGAAAGTGCCCGGCAGTTCCAGCGCATCGGCCAATGCCATCAGGCCCGAGCTGCCGGCGGCCGCATAGGCGAGCTTGCCGCCGCTTTTCAGCCGGGTTGCGATAATTTCGGCTGCCGCGGCAATGGCAGGAATGGCGCCGTGCACGGCCTTGGCGGCCTCGATCTGTGCGTTGGCCAAAGAGGAAAGGATGGCGTCCGGGGCCTGGATGTCCAGTCCCTCAGCATTGTGGTGAAGCGCTTCGGTGCGCGTTTCGGCCATCCGCTTTCCTCCAATCCAGAAACAATACCAAAAAAATACCACTTGTCCACACGCATTAATGAAATCCCTGCGTCGGGATAGGCCTGCAGACGAAATCCGCTGATTTCTCAACAAACTAGGCCTTAACTTTTTTGAAATGGAAATTAACCCTTGGCTATTGGTATTTTATTGGTATTATCCGCCCCGAGGAGAAATCGCGTGGAATTCGTGCTCGGCATCGATGGCGGCGGCACCAGCTGCAGGGCGGCCCTTGCAACGGCCGACGGCAGCGTCCTCGGCCGCGCCAAAAGCGGCGCCGCCAACATCCGCACCGATCTCACCGGCGCCAGGACGAACATCGTCGACGCGGCGCAGCAGGCCTTTGTCGCCGCGGGCAGGGATCCCGCACTGATCCCGAAAACTCCGGCCGTTCTCGGCCTGGCCGGCGCCAATGTCGGGACCTATAGGCAGCAGCTCGAAGCGATCCTGCCGTTCCGCATCAGCCGTGTCGAGACCGACGCCGAAATCGCGCTGGAAGGTGCGGTCGGCTCCGGCGACGGCGCCATGGCCATCCTCGGCACCGGCACCGCCTATATGGCGCGCAGACAAGGCAAGTCGCGCGCCATCGGCGGCTGGGGGTTCCAGGTCGGCGACCAGGGCAGCGGCGCCCGTATCGGTCGCGACCTGCTTGAGCAGACGCTGCTCGCCTATGACGGCATCCGCGAAGGCTCGCCGCTGACGCAGGCCATGCTCGCCATCTTCCGCAACAATCCCGAGGATGTGGTCGAATTCACCACCAACGCCAAGCCCGGCGATTTCGGCGGCTTCGCGCCCAAGGTGTTCGAACACGCCGAAAAAGGCGACGTCGTCGCTATCTGGATCCTCGACAAGGCGGTCGCCGATGTCGAGGCAGCGCTTGGCGTACTCGACCTGGGCGGCGACGATCCGCTCTGCCTGCTCGGCGGGCTGGCGCCGCTTTACGCGCCGCGCCTGTCGGCCCGCTACCGGGCGCTGCTGAAACCGCCGCTCGACGACGCCTTGGGCGGCGCGGTGCAGATGGCGGTTCGGATTTTCGCAAATACGGCGGAGACAGCGCGATGAGCGAGGCCGCCGACCAGATATTCACGGCGCTGAAACAATCGTCGCAGAGCGGCGCGCCGCTCTATCTGCAGCTGAGGAAGAGCATCGAGGACGCGGTCAAACGCGGGCTGATCGGACCGGGCGATGCGCTGCCTTCCGAGCGCGACATCGCCAGCAAGGCCGACATCTCGCGCGTCACCGTGCGCAAGGCGGTGCAGGACCTGGTCAAGGGCGGCATCCTCGTCCAGCGCCATGGTTCCGGCACCTTCGTTGCGCCGCGCATGGAGCGCGTCGAGCAGTCGCTGTCGATGCTGACCTCGTTTACCGAAGACATGGCGCGGCGCGGCATGGCGGTGCGTTCAGCCTGGCTCGACCGCGGCCTCTATCCGCCGTCGCCCGACGAGATGATGGTGCTCGGCCTGGCATCGAACGAATTGGTGGCGCGCGTGGCGCGCCTGCGCATTGCCAACGACACGCCGCTGGCGATCGAGCGCGCCTCGCTATCAACAAGCGTGCTGCCCGATCCGGCGGCGATCGGTTCGTCGCTCTACGCGGCGCTGGAACAGACCGGCAACAGACCGGTGCGGGCGGTGCAGCGCATTTCCGCCACCAATCTCGGCGATGGCGATGCGCATCTGCTCGAAGTGCCGCCAGGCATTGCCGGGCTGCATATCGAGCGTATCTCCTATCTGGCGAGCGGCAAGGTGATCGAGTTCACCCGCTCCATCTACAGAGGCGACGCCTATGATTTTGTCGCCGAACTCCGGCTAAGCGGGCCGGGCGAAGAGGGCCGGTCATGAGCGCAACAATTACCCATATGCGGCGCGAGATCGACGAGATCCCGGAGGCCACCGCGCGCCTGCTCGACGGCTCGGCCGCGGTGCTGACCGAGGCCGGGCGCGACATTCGCGAGCGCGACCCGAATTTCGTCGTCACCGTGGCGCGCGGTTCGTCCGACCATGCCGCGACCTTCATGAAATATGCCGTGGAGCTGACCGCCGGGCTGGCGGTTGCATCGGTCGGCCCGTCGATCGCCTCGATCTATGGCGCCAAGCTGAAGCTGGGCGGCTCGGCCTGCCTGGCGATCTCGCAGTCCGGCAAGAGCCCGGACATCGTCGCAATGGCGCAGGCGGCGCGGGCCGGCGGGTCGCTGACCGTCGCCATCACCAACACTGCCGATTCGCCGCTCGCGCGAGCCTCGGATTACGCGATCGACATCCTGGCCGGACCGGAGCGCAGCGTTGCGGCGACGAAGACCTTCGTCAATTCGGCCGTCGCAGGGCTCGCCTTGATGGCGCATTGCACCGGCGACGACAAACTTCTGGCAGCACTTGCCCGCCTGCCGGAGCATTTTCGCAAGGCGATCGCGTGCGACTGGATGGCGCTGGCTGCGGCACTCGAGACGCCGAAATCGCTGTTCATCCTTGGCCGTGGCCCGTCGGCGGCGATCGCCAACGAGGCGGCGCTGAAATTCAAGGAAACCTGCGCCATGCACGCGGAAGCCTATAGTGCCGCCGAGGTCATGCACGGCCCGCTGGCGCTGGTCGGTCCCGGCTTCCCGGTGCTGGCTCTGGCTGCTCGCGATGCGTCCGAACCGTCGGTGGCTGATGCCGCCGACAGCCTGGCCGGCAAGGGCGCCGCCGTCTTTGTGACGTCGAACAAGGCAAGGAGCGCACAGCCGCTGCCGCATGTCGCAACCGGTCATCCGCTGACCGATCCACTGACGCTGATCGTGTCGTTCTATGGTTTCGTCGAGGCTTTTGCCCGCCATCGCGGCCTCGACCCCGACACGCCGCCCAATCTGCGCAAGGTGACGGAAACGCTATGAGCGACCGTTTCGCCCTGACTGGCGCCCGGATTTTCGATGGCGACGACTGGCACGACAATGCGGCGCTTGTCGTGCGCGACGGCCTCGTCGAGGCCATCGTTGCCGCCGGCGCGATTCCATCAAATGTTGCGCGTATCGAGACCGGCGGCGGCATGCTGGCGCCTGGCTTCGTCGATCTGCAGGTCAATGGCGGCGGCGGCGTCATGCTCAACGACCATCCGGACGTTGCCTCGATCGGGACCATCTGCCGGGCGCACGCACCCTTCGGCACGGCGGCGCTGTTGCCGACGCTGATCACCGACACATCCGAGATCACCGCCGCGGCGGTTGCGGCCGGAGCCGAGGCGGCACGGAGGAAGGTGCCAGGGTTCCTGGGCCTGCATCTTGAAGGGCCGCATCTTTCGATCGCCCGCAAGGGCGCGCATGACCCGGCCCTGATCCGGCCGATGCTAGGCCCCGACCAGGCGATGCTGATCGCCGCACGGAAAAACCTGCCCGTGCTGCTGACGACGGTGGCGCCCGAATCGGTCGAGTCCGGCCAGGTGTCGGCACTTAGCAAGGCCGGCATTGTCGTCAGCATCGGCCATTCCGATACCGGCTATGCCACGGCCCGCGCCTTTGCCGACGCCGGCGCAACGGTGGTCACCCATCTGTTCAACGCAATGAGCCAGATCGGCAATCGCGAGCCAGGGCTGGCTGGCGCGGCAATCGATACCGGCACATTCTATGCCGGCATCATCGCCGATGGTATCCATGTCGATCCGGCCACCATGGCGATCGCCTTGCGCGCCAAGCAGGGGCCGGGCAGGATCCTGCTCGTTACCGATGCCATGGCGACGATCGGCACCGACATGACCTCGTTCACGCTGAACGGCCGCACCATCCACCGCAAGGATGGCAGGCTGACACTTGCCGACGGCACGCTGGCGGGCGCGGATCTCGACATGATTTCCGCGGTGCGCTTCATGCACCGCGTCGTCGGTCTCGACCTCGACGAAGCCTTGCGCATGGCCTCGCTCTATCCGGCGCAAGCGATCGGCCAGTCGCACCGGCTCGGGCGTTTCGCCAAAGGCACCGCCGCCAACATCGTTTCGCTGTCGGACGATGTGGACATTAAAAGCGTCTGGATCGACGGCGCCAAAGTTTTTGCAGCTAACGCTATCCCTCCGGCTTAGCCGGTTTTGGACGTATAGAGGTCCTTGTAGGTTTCGAGCAGCAGGTTCTTCTGCACCTTGCCCATCGTGTTGCGCGGCAGTTCGTCGACGAAGACCACCCGTTGCGGATGCTTGTACCTGGCGAGGCGCCCGGCGATGGCCTCGATGATCCCCGCGGCGCTGATGGTCGAGCCCGGCGCCCGCACCACGACCGCAGTGACGCCTTCGCCGAAATCCGGATGGGCAACGCCGATGACAGCGCTTTCGGTGACGCCGGGCAGCGCGTCGATCTTGCTCTCGACTTCCTTCGGATAGATATTGTAGCCACCCGAAATGATCAGGTCCTTGCCGCGACCGACGATGTGGACATAGCCGTCGGCATCGATCAGCCCGAGATCGCCGGTGATGAAGAAACCATCGTCACGGAATTCGGCCCTGGTTTTTTCCGGCATGCGCCAGTAGCCGCAAAAGACATTGGGACCCCTCACCTCGATCATGCCGACCTCGCCCTTGGCAAGTGTTTCGCCGCTCTCGGGATCGGTGATGCGCAGGGAGACGCCGGGCAACGGGAAGCCAACCGTGCCGGCTCGCCGCTCGCCCTCATACGGGTTCGACGTGTTCATGTTGGTCTCGGTCATGCCGTAGCGCTCGAGGATGGCGTGGCCGGTGCGCTCTCGCCAGGCTCTGTGCGTCTCGGCCAAAAGCGGCGCCGATCCGGAAATGAACAAGCGGATGTTTTTCGCCGCTTGCCGGTTCAAACCGTCCTGCTGCAGCAGGCGGACGTAGAAGGTCGGCACGCCCATCAGGACGGTGGCGCGCGGCAGCAGCGAGACGATGCGGGCCGGGTCAAATTTGGTTTCGAACAGCATCGAGGCGCCGGCCATCAGGACGACGTTGGTGGCGACGAAAAGGCCATGCGTGTGGAAAACCGGCAGCGCGTGAACCAGCACGTCTGCGGCGGTGAAGCGCCAGAGGTCGACCAGCACCCGCGCATTCGAGGCGAGGTTTTCGTTGCTGAGCATGGCGCCTTTCGAACGGCCGGTGGTGCCGGACGTGTAGAGGATAGCAGCAAGGTCGTCCGGCCCGCGCGCCACATCGTGGAAGTCCACGGCCGCCTCAGAGGCGCGATCGGTCAACGAACCCTCGCCCTTGCTGCCGAGTGTCACGACCGCAGCGCCCGAGGCCTGCGCCAAGGCGCCGATTTCGCTCACTCGCGCCGGGTCGCAGACAACCAGGCGTGGCTCAGCATCCCTGAAGAAATAGTCGAGCTCGGTCAGCGTATAGGCGGTGTTGAGCGGCAGGAAGATCGCGCCGGCACGCAGGCAGGCGAGGTAAAGGAAAATGGACTCGGGGCTCTTCTCGACCTGAACGGCGACGCGGTCGCCGGCTTCGACGCCCAGCCGCGACAGCGCATGCGCCAGTTGTGCGGAGCGCGCCAGCATATCGCCATAGCTGATCGAGCGCCCGTCCTCTGCCTCCATCAAAAGGCGTCCGGGCGCGGGCATCCGGGCACGGAAAGCATCAAACAGATGGTTGCTCATGTTTACCCCGAGCGGCTGTCTCCGGCCGGACGGCGGCGGCGGTCAGCCGGCCGCCTTGTCCGCCGCTATCCTGATTGCCTCGATGTTTGCCCGGTAGGCTTCGACGCTGCCGCCCTTGAAGATGGCCGCACCGGCGACCAGCACGCTGGCGCCGGCGGCGGTGACCAGGGGCGCAGTTTCAGGCGAGATGCCGCCGTCGATCTCGATCCTGATCGGCCTGCCGCCGATCAGCGCCTTCATCCGCTTCACCTTGTCGACGATCGCCGAAATGAAAGCCTGGCCGCCGAACCCCGGATTGACCGTCATGATCAGGATCAGATCAAGCCGGTCAAGCACGTATTCGATCATCGTCTCCGGTGTCGCGGGGTTGAGTGACACACCGGCCTTTTTGCCAAGGTTTTTGATCGTTTGCAGCGACCGGTCGAGATGTGGCCCGGCTTCGGCGTGCACCGTCATGCCGTCGCAGCCGGCCTCGGCGAAAGCGGCCAGATAGGGGTCGGCCGGGGCGATCATCAGATGGCAGTCGAAGAAGGCCTTGGTACGGTTGCGGATCGCTTTGATCACCGGTGGCCCAAACGTGATGTTCGGGACGAAATGCCCGTCCATGACGTCGAGGTGGATCCAGTCGGCGCCTGCGGCCGTCACCGCCTCGACCTCGTCGCCGAGCTTCGAGAAATCGGACGCCAGCACCGATGGCGCGATCAGGGTTTTTTGAGCCATGTCCGCTTCCCGTTGTTGAGACCCCTTCGGCGTAATCATCTCGGCGCCGCTTGTCGACAGGAATCCGGCGTCCGCGCAGAAGGCGAGAAGCGGTGCGAGCGACTTCTCTTCTGGTGCAGACCTTTCCTCCAAGGCCTTTCCAGTGCACGGCCTTGGATTTCAGTTCGAATGGCGCCGCGGCCTGGCCGTCCGTGGCAGGAAGAGCTTGCGGTTGCCTTGTTTCACCTTCTGCAGATCGGGCTTCTTCAGCCCAGCGGCGAGCGCCAAGATCGACAATACGCTGGCAGCCTGGATGGCGCGGCGCAAACGGCCGCCACGAGAGCGCACGAACGAGCCGTGGTCGCAAGACATGGATCTCCCCCCACAGGTCATGGGAAGGCGATGGTCGCGCTGAGCTCCTGCTGTTCCCTGAGACCATGGAGCCTCTGAATCTGTGGTCATGGGGCTTTCCTTTCCGGGGCCGCACCGCGCGGCACCTGAGCGTCAGCCGCGGGGCGAGGCGAAAAGGTTCGTGGGCCGAGGGCCGGGCCGGCTGGATCACCGCCGGAAATACGGGCCTGCCGGTCCCGGATCCGATCAACCACGATGAATGGTGAACGCCTTGCGCAGAATGCTTGCGCGCCACGCAGCCTGTTCTTATATACGCGCCAAGCCGTCCAGCGCCGAATGCCGGTTGCCGGAGCGGAATTTCTTGTGAACAGGGGCTTTCGTCGGAACGCCTGTACGGGTCCTGAGAGCCTGCTTAGCGGAGAGATTAGAACAATGGCAAAAGTAATCGGTATCGATCTGGGAACAACCAACTCCTGTGTCGCCATCATGGATGGCAAGGAATCCAAGGTCATCGAGAATGCGGAAGGCGCCCGTACGACCCCTTCCATCGTCGCCATCAACAGCGACGGCGAGCGCCTCGTCGGCCAGCCGGCCAAGCGCCAGGCGGTCACCAATCCTGAAAACACCATTTTCGCGGTCAAGCGCCTGATCGGCCGCCGCTACGACGATCCGGTGACGGAGAAGGACAAGAAGCTTGTCCCCTACAAGATCGTCAAGGGCGACAATGGCGATGCCTGGGTCGAGGCCGGCGGCAAGAAGCAGTCGCCCAGCCAGATCTCGGCGATGATCCTGCAGAAGATGAAGGAAACGGCGGAGGCCTATCTCGGCGAGAAGGTCGAGAAGGCGGTCATCACCGTTCCGGCCTATTTCAACGACGCCCAGCGCCAGGCGACCAAGGATGCCGGCAAGATCGCCGGCCTCGAAGTGCTGCGCATCATCAACGAGCCGACGGCGGCCGCACTTGCCTATGGACTGGACAAGAAGGAAGGCAAGACGATTGCCGTCTATGACCTTGGCGGCGGCACGTTCGACATTTCGGTGCTCGAAATCGGCGACGGCGTGTTCGAGGTGAAGTCGACCAATGGCGACACCTTCCTCGGCGGCGAGGATTTCGACATGCGCCTGGTCGAATATCTGGCGGCCGAGTTCAAGAAGGAACAGGGCATCGACCTGCGGAACGACAAGCTCGCCCTGCAGCGCCTCAAGGAAGCGGCTGAAAAGGCCAAGATCGAGCTGTCCTCCACCACGCAGACCGAAATCAACCTGCCCTTCATCACCGCCGATGCCACCGGCCCCAAGCACCTGACGCTGAAGCTGACGCGGGCGAAGTTCGAGAGCCTGGTCGAGGATCTCGTCCAGCGCACGATCGATCCCTGCAAGGCGGCGCTCAAGGATGCCGGCCTGAAGGCCGGCGAAATCGACGAAGTCGTCCTGGTCGGCGGCATGACCCGCATGCCCAAGATCCAGGAGATCGTGAAGCAGTTCTTCGGCAAGGAGCCGCACAAGGGCGTCAACCCGGATGAAGTTGTTGCATTGGGCGCCGCCATCCAGGCCGGCGTGCTGCAGGGCGACGTCAAGGACGTGCTGTTGCTCGACGTGACGCCGCTGTCGCTCGGCATCGAGACGCTGGGCGGCGTGTTTACGCGGCTGATCGAACGCAACACGACGATCCCGACGAAGAAGAGCCAGGTGTTTTCCACGGCCGAGGATTCGCAGTCGGCGGTGACCATCCGCGTCTTCCAGGGCGAGCGTGAAATGGCCGCCGACAACAAGGCGCTCGGCCAGTTCGATCTGGTCGGCATCCCGCCTGCGCCGCGCGGTGTGCCGCAGATCGAGGTCACCTTCGACATCGACGCCAACGGCATCGTCAACGTCTCGGCCAAGGACAAGGGCACCGGCAAGGAGCACCAGATCCGCATCCAGGCGTCTGGCGGCCTTTCGGACGCCGACATCGAGAAGATGGTCAAGGACGCCGAGGCTAATGCCGAAGCGGACAAGAAGCGGCGCGCGCTGGTCGAGGCCCGCAACCAGGCCGAGGCGCTGGTGCATTCCTCGGAGAAGTCGCTGAAGGAATATGGCGAGAAGGTTTCCGAGGCCGACCGCACGGCGATTGCCGATGCGATCGCGGCATTGAAGACCGCTGCCGAAGGCGACGATGTGACCGAGATCGAGGCCAAGACGCAGACGCTCGCCGAAGTCTCGATGAAACTCGGCCAGGCCATGTACGAGGCTTCGCAGAAGGAAGCCGCCGAGGCCGACGCCAAGGCTGACGCCGCCAAGGACAGCGACGTCGTCGATGCCGATTTCGAGGAAATCGACGAGGACGACGAGAAGAAGAAGTCGGCCTGAACCGCCTGACGGTAAAGGTAAGCAAAAAGCCCGGCGCGCAGCCGGGCTTTTTTGCAACCCTTTGCCAGAAAAACGCGGAGCTCCCCGAAAAAATGCGGACAAAGCCTCGTAGACACTGGCATCGCGGCTCCATCACACCTAAATCGGAACAGCGTGCCGGCAAACGACGCAACGATGCTTCAAGACGTTGACTATCCGGACTGCGGGAAAACATGAAAGCTGATTTTTACGAAACGCTGGGCGTGCAAAAGGGCGCCGACGAGAAGGAGCTCAAGAGCGCTTTCCGCAAGTTGGCCATGCAGTTCCATCCCGACCGCAACCCAGGCGACCATGCCTGCGAGCACAAGTTCAAGGAAATCAACGAAGCCTACGAAACGCTGAAGGACCCGCAAAAGCGTGCCGCCTATGATCGCTTCGGCCACGCGGCCTTCGAGCACGGCGGCATGAATGGCGGGGCGCAGGGCTTTGGCGCCGGCGGCTTCGCCGACATTTTCGAAGACATTTTCGGCGACATGATGGGCGGGCGCCAGCGCCGCTCGTCCGGCGGCCGCGAGCGCGGCGCCGACCTGCGCTACAATATGGAAATCACGCTGGAGGAGGCATTTTCCGGCAAGACCGCGCAGATTCGCGTGCCGGCCTCGATCTCGTGCTCGGAATGCTCCGGCAGCGGCGCCAAGCCCGGCACCCAGCCCGTCACCTGCTCGATGTGCAACGGCCACGGCAAGGTGCGCGCCACGCAAGGCTTCTTCTCGATCGAGCGCACCTGCCCGCAATGCCAGGGGCGCGGCCAGACCATCAAGGATCCGTGCCCGAAATGCGCCGGCCAGGGCCGTGTCACCGAGGAGCGCTCGCTGTCGGTAAACATCCCTGCCGGCATCGAGGACGGCACCCGCATCCGGCTGGCCAATGAGGGCGAGGCCGGCCTACGCGGCGGCCCGTCCGGCGATCTCTACATATTCCTCGCGGTCAAGCCGCACGAATTCTTCCAGCGCGACGGCGCCGATCTTTATTGCAAGGTGCCGATCTCGATGACAACGGCAGCGCTTGGCGGCTCGTTCGAGGTGACGACACTGGACGGTACCCAGACGAAGGTGAAGGTGCCGGAAGGCACCCAGAACGGTCGCCAGTTCCGCCTCAAGGGCAAGGGCATGCCGGTGCTGCGCCAGCCCAATATTGGCGACCTCTACATCCAGACCGTGGTTGAGACGCCGCAGAACCTTTCGCGCCGCCAGCGCGAATTGCTGGAAGAATTCGAGCAGCTTTCCTCAAAGGACAATTCGCCTCAGTCGAGCGGATTTTTCGCCCGCATGAAGGACTTTTTCGAAACGTTCGGCGAGCACCGAAGCTGATCCCTGGAAAACGCTTCCCGAGCGTCATCAACACCTTATCCGGGGATTCGCCTTGTCTTGCACCTCGTAGCTGTTAAGTAGCATGCGAGGGAGCGTTGAGGAGGACTTTCGATGACGCGTAGTCCCGGACTGCGAAAGACGCTGGCGGAAAAGTTCGACGACGAGTTGAAGTTCTTCAAGGGCTGGATCGACAAGCCGAAGGCGGTCGGTTCGATCGTCCCGACCAGTTCCGTCACCGCGCGCAAGATGGCCTCGATCGTCGATCCGAAATCCGGCCTGCCGGTGCTCGAGGTCGGGCCCGGCACAGGCGTCATCACACGCGCCATTCTCGCGCAGGGCATAAAGCCTGAGAATCTCTACGCAGTCGAATATGCCACTGATTTCGTGCGCCATCTGCGTCAGCTTTATCCAGGCGTCAACGTCATCGAGGGCGACGCCTTCAATCTCGACGCGACGCTTGGCGACAGGTGCGACCTGATCTTCGATTCTGTGATATCGGGCGTGCCTCTGCTCAATTTCCCGGTCGCCCAGCGCATCGCCTATGTCGAGAGCCTGCTCGACCGCATCCCGGCGGGCCGGCCGATCGTGCAACTGACTTACGGGCCGCTGTCGCCGATCCCGCCCGGCCGCGGCGACTATACGGTCGAGCATTTCCATTTCGTCATCCGCAACATTCCGCCGACGCAGCTTTGGATCTATCGGCGCGGCTGAACACATGTCGGAGTTCCGGATGCCGGTCATTGCGGCTGGTTGGCCAATCGGTCCAGGAATGCCGTCAGCCTTTCGAACGCCTGTTCTCCCGCCTTGCCGTCGAGATCGAACTGATATTCATGCGGCAGGGCCGGACTGTAGTCGTCCGGAAAGAACAGCGTGTCGACCGCGACGCCTTGCGCCGTGATCGCGCGCGCGATCTGACGCGACTGCGGCGCCAGCGGATCGGCATTGCCGACCGAGACGAATGCCGGCGGAAATTGCGGCGTCAGGTGTCTGTCGACTGAAAATTCGGCAATGCGCGGGTCATCGTCCAGCCGCTTCACGCCGAGATACGACCACATAACGGTCCTGTTGAAGCCGGCGAAAGGCCCTTCGGGCGAGATCATCGCGGGATCGTAAATGCCGCAGAACAGTGCAACGCCTTTCAGTTGCGCGCGCTCTATGCCCGGACCAACGTCCATCATGGCGGCATAGGTGGGATTGCTGATTGTGGCAGCCAGTTGAGCGACGATCTGCGAGCCGGCGGAGTCGCCGGCAAGAAAAAGCCTGTTGCGATCGATGTGGTAGCGGCCGGCATTACCGGAAAGAAAGGCAAGCGCCTTGTTGGCCTGGAGGACTGGCGTCGGATAGCGGGCGCCGGGGGCGACGGAATAGCCGACCGAGACAGTGACGTAGCCCCGACCGGCCAGTATTTTCATATATGCCGAGATGTCGGCCTTGTTTCCGGCAACGAAGCCGCCGCCATGCACCCAGACCACCGTAGGCAACGCCTTTGCCTGAGCGTCCACGGGAAAGAAGACGTCAAGGGTCTCGTCGGGGTCCTCGCCATAGCGCTCGTCGCGCAGTTCGCCGACATTGGCGGGCACGTGCTTTTCAAGCGCGCGGTTCTTTGCCACTGCATGCTTGTGAAAAGCGTAACGGATCAGAAGGACCGAAGGCCACGGGCTGAGGACGAAAGCGGCGTAGCCGGCGGCAGCAGCCACCGCGAGAGCGACAAGACCATAGCCTACCCATTTCAATCCCACGAGGTCCGCCCTATCCGCTGGCGCCGGTCGCCAAAACGGCCAGCTCTAAATGCGTGCCGCAATCTCGGCTATTGATTCATCCCACGCATCGCCTATAGCTGCCGCCACAGCAGGGGATTGCGATGCCGATCATCCCGAAAATTCTCGTCGTCGCCGGTTCGGTGCGCAGCGGCGCCTATAGCGGCAGGACTGCCGACGTGGCGCAGAAGGAACTTGCCATGCAGGGCGCGGAGGTGACCCGCATCTCCCTTGCCGACTACCCGTTGCCGATCCTCGACCAGGATCTGGAAAAGGACGAAGGCATTCCCGAAAACGCCGTCAGGCTCGGCCGGATGATCGCCGCCCATGACGGCCTGCTGATCGCGACGCCCGAATATAACGGCTCCATTCCGCCGCTGCTCAAGAACACCATCGACTGGGTGAGCCAACTGCGCAAGGATGGGGGCCGGACGTTCAGGCCGCTTGCCGGCAAGGTCGCCGGCCTCTGCTCGTCTTCCAGCGGACCCTTTGCAGGGATACGTTGCATCAACCATCTGCGCGCCGTGCTGGTGCGCTGCCGGATGGAGGTCGTGACACCGGAGTGTTCGGTGCCGGAGGGCGGTAGCGCCTTCGACGACGAAGGCAACTTCCGGGACGAAAGACTACGCCAATCGATGGAGCACCTATGCCGAACGCTGATCGAAACCTCGCGCATGCTGTCGACGCGGATCGAGGCATGATCCCGGACGCCGCGCGTGCCGACACAATTCAGGAAAGGCTGATCGTCGGCCTCGACCTGCCGACGCTGAGGGAAGCCGAGAAGGCGGTGCGCGAGCTCGACGGGATCGTCTCCTTCTACAAGATCGGCTACCAGCTCGCCTTTGCCGGCGGGCTCGACTTCGCCCGCGAGCTGGCCAGCGGCGGCACCAGGATCTTTCTCGACATGAAGCTGCTCGACATCGATAACACCGTTGCCAAGGGGGTCGACAACATCGTCAGGATGGGCATGAGCATGCTGACCATCCACGCCTATCCGAAGACGATGAAGGCGGCGGTCGAGGCTGCCAGGGGCAGCGACCTTTGCCTGCTCGGGGTTACCGTGCTGACCTCGATGGACGAGCAAGACGTGATCGACGCCGGCTATGAATATGACCCGCATACGCTGGTGCTGAGGCGCTCCGAGCAGGCGCTGCATGCCGGCATGGGCGGCATTGTCTGTTCGGCCGAGGAAGCGGAGGCGGTACGCCGCATCGTCGGCCCCGATCTGGCGGTAGTGACGCCGGGAATCCGACCGAAGGGCAGCGACCATGGCGACCAGAAACGCGTGGTGACGCCGGCGCAGGCGATCCGCAACGGCTCCAGCCATCTCGTCGTTGGCCGGCCGATCGTCGGCGCCACCGACAGGCGGGCGGCGGCGGAAGCCATTCTCGATGAAATGCGCTCGGCCTGACGCCAGGAATTAACCCGGAGAAATACCATGCCCAAGGGATACTGGATCGCTCGCGTCGACGTGCGCGATGCGGAAGGCTACAAAGACTATGTCGCCGCCGCCAAACCGGCCTTCGATCGCTTCAGCGCCAAGTTCCTGGCGCGCGGCGGCGCGCATGAGAAGGCCGAGGGGCCGGGCCGCGACCGCAACGTGATAATCGAGTTTCCGTCGCTTGCGGCGGCGCATGACTGCTACCACTCGCCCGAATACCAGCGCGCCGTCGCGATCCGCCAGAAGGTGGCCGATGGTGAAATTGTGCTGGTCGAGGGGATTTAGGCGAGAAGCCGGTTCGCCGCTGCCTCCGCCATCGCGTCGGCGAGGCTCAAGCCCCATTGCTGGCGACAGTAATCGCGGAAATCGAAGCAGGGCAGGCCGGGGCAGACCTCGAACTCGATGAGGTGGACGCTGTCGTCGGCTTCGACCCGGAAATCGATGGAAAACACATCCCGCAGGCCAAGCCCGACCATCAGGCGTTCGGCGATGCGACGGATTCTTGCATCGGCTTCAGGCTGGCTGCCGGCGACCGGCAGCAGCACTGGCTCGGTATATTTTCCCGCAGCTTTCGCCCCTGCGCCGGTATCGCCGTAAAGCGCCAGGCTGTCCTGCATGGTCTGGAAATCGCCGCCCGAATCGACAAAGGCGATGCCCAGCGCCTCGACGCCGGTATCCGGCCTCAATCCGAGAAAACTGGCGCGCGCGTTGCAGCCGGCGACATAGGGCTGGACGATGACATCGTCGCGATAGGCGGCGAAGACGCGTCGGCTAAGCTCCAGCGCGTGGCCGAGATCGTGGCAGTGCGAATCCGGCCAGATGCCGATCTTGGCGCCGAGCCGGTTCGGCTTGACGAACCAGCCGGCGGGCGAGGCCGGTGGCGCGACCAGCCAGGCGCCGTCACGGGCAAGGCCCGCCTGCGGCACCGGCAGGCCAAGCGCGCCGAGCACGGCGCCGGACCGGAACTTGTCCTGACAGAGCGCGAACAGCGCATCGTCGGCGCCGATCGCCTTCAGGCCATTCAGCCGTACCAGAGCCGGTGCGGCGCCGCCGCGGAAATAGGCGACGCCGTCGGTCAGCGTCCAGACAAGCGTGGTCTTCGGGTCCTCGCCGCCGAGAACGCTTGCGGCGTCGTCGAGCGTCACCGGCGCAAATGACAGGCCGCGCTTCTGGCAAGCGGCGGCAAGTGCGTCGAATTCAGCAGCGATATCGGTCGATTGCGCCAGATAGGAGGCGATTTCGGCGGCACGCTCCGGCACGTGGTTATCGGCGACCAGCCGATCGAAGCAAGCCTTTTCTGGCTCGTAGACAAGGATCAGCTTCGGCTCGCGGCTTGACATGATCGAAACGATTTCCCGGCAGCACGATTGCCTAAAGCAATTCCAGGAAAAGTGTGAAACGGTTTTCCGTCCGAAATTGCGTCAAAACAAAGAGATAGAGCGTTTCGGCGTTCCCGCGAAACGATGAACCGTTCTAGCATCGCACGGCGAGCGCATTCGGCTTTCGCGGAACCGACGTCAGCTGGACGCCTGCACGACAGCAACGGCGCCATCTTCCTGGTTGACCATGATCTTTTCCGAAAACCGGTTCCCACTTTTCGGGATCATGGTCTAGCCAATCAGCACGCGCGGCTCGAAGCGACCATTGACTGGAATGTCGAGCATGAATGTCATGCCGGCTTGCGGGTCGAGCAGGCGCTGCTTCTCGCTCTTGCCCGACCAGGCGGAGGTGACCACCAGCCGGTCGGCATTCCTGCCGACGAAAGCCGGACAGGAAGGCTGCGTCGCCGGCATCGCCACCGAATGGACGAGCTTGCCGTCGGGTCCATAGGCTTCGACGACGCTGCCGCCCCAGCAGGCGTTCCACAATATGCCGTCACGGTCGAGCACCGAACCATCGATATAGCCCTTGGCCGAACGGTGGTCGACGAAGACCTTCGGTTCGCCAACCGGCAGTCAGGCCACCGGATCACAGCCGACGCGCATCAACAGCCCGGTGCTGGTGTCGGTGTAATAGGCGATCGTCCCATCCTCGGAAAAGCAGATCGAATTGGGCACCGTGACGTCGGCATAGAGCCGGCGCAGCTCGCCCTTGAAGAACCAGTAGATCGAACCGGCACCCTTCTCCTCGCCCTTGCCCATAGTGCCGACCCACAGCGCGCCGCAAGGATGAACGCGCGAATCGTTCGAGCGGGTGAGCGGATTGTCGGCCTCGATCGGCGTGTGCAGCGTCAGCTTGCCGGTCGCGACGTCGCGGACATGCAGGCCGGTTTCGGTGGCGATCAGCTGACGCTGGTTATCGATGACGGCAATGGCACTGGCCATCTGGCGGAGCTCGTGGATCTTGACCGCACCGCCGGACAAACGCTTTTCCAGGAGCTGGCCGTTGACGATGTCGAACCAGTAGAGCGTGTCGGTCGCAGGGTCATAGCTTGGCCCCTCGCCCAATTGGCAGACATGGTCGGAAAAAACCGAAACGATTGTCTCGCTCATCATGCCACTCCAAACGCCGCGTCCCAAGCCTGAACTGCGGCTTTCGCCCGTGCTGCCACTTCGTCGACGCTCATGCCCGGCTTGAACAGGCTGGAGCCAAGACCGAAGACGCTGACGCCGGCTGCCTTGTAGCCGGCAAAATCCTTGTCCGAAACGCCGCCGACCGCGCCGACCAGCACACTGGCCGGCAGCACCGCGCGCATGGCCGAAATGCCTGCCGCGCCAAGCACGCTTGCCGGGAAGAATTTCAGAGCCGAGGCGCCGAGCCGGATTGCCTGGAATGCCTCGGTCGGCGTGAACACGCCGGGCATTGTCACCATGCCGTACTGCTTGGCGCGGCCCATGACCTCGGCATCGATATTGGGGCTGACCAGAAGCCGCCCGCCGGCCTTGTGCAGACCGTCGACATCGGCGGCGGTGAGCACCGTGCCGGCGCCGACCAGAGCTGTTGGAGGAAGCGCTTCGACAATGCTGGCGATGGAGGCAAAGGGCTCGGGCGAGTTGAGCGGCACCTCGATCGCTTCGATGCCGGCGCCGAAGATCGTCTGGCCGATCGCCACCGCCTCGCCTGGCTTCAGGCCGCGCAGGATCGCGACCAGACCCCGCTCGAGCTTTGGAAAAGGTGCGGTTTCGGTCATGCGGCAACTCCATTTTTGGCGATCATGCCATTTTCGCGCGCGGCTTCGGCAAGGCCGGCACGCACCGCCTCGTCGGCGTCGACCGCCCTGAAAGCGAGCCCGGCAAGGCCGAGCGCCTCGGCATAGAGCGTGCCGAGGGCGCCCGACGCGATCAGCACGACGGGCACAGCGCTTGCTCCATAACGGCGATTTGCCGAAGCGATCTCGCCGCCGATCAGCAGGCCGGACAGGCAGGCGGCGGCATCTTCGGGCTTCAGGTCCTGCAACAGGCTGGCGGCGCGGATCGAGAACAATCTTGAAACGACGTCACCGCCTTCGGCCAACGCCTTCAGGCACCAGTCCCGAAAAAACGGACTTTCGGCGGCAACCGGCTGCGGCGGCTCGCCCAGCGAATGGCGCAGGATCGAGTGCGCGGCCAGCACCGAAAACAGCTCGCCGGTCGGCCAGGTGCCGAACCCGGCAACAGAGCCGTCCTCGACCAGCACCCATTTCGAATGGGTGCCGGGCATGCAGACGAGGTGACGTCCCTTTGCCGGCAAACCGGCTCCGGCAAGCTGCGTTTCCTCACCGCGCATGACGTCAGGTGCATCGGCGAGGCGTTGGGCAAGGCCGGGCACGATGCGGATATCGCGGCGCTGGCCGGGGATACGGGCAGCGTCGGCCAGGATAGCGCCGATCGGCGTGGGAACGCTGACATAGGGCGCCTCCAGCCAGCCCTGGCGCGAGCCGGCCATGCCGCAAATGATGACCGGCAGGTTTTCGGGTGCGCCCATGGCGGCCAGATGCCCTTCGAGAATGGACGAAAACCCTTTAGCCTGGGCGGTGATCAGTCCGTCATCGCCGCGCCGCTCGGCGAGAACGTCGCCGGTGCCGTCGAGCAGCCATACTCTCATGCGGGTGGTGCCCCAGTCGACGGCTGCGACGGAAGCTGCCTTGCTCGGTGAGATCACAGGAACCCCCCGTCGACGATCAGCATCTGCGCGGTCAGCATGCGTGAAGCATCCGACGCCAGGAACAGCACGGTGCCGACAATGTCGTCCGGCTGCATCACACGCTTGATGCACTGCTTGGCGACGTGAGCGGCGAGCGCCTGTTCGGTGACCCAGAGCTTTCTCTGCCGCTCGGTGATTACCCAGCCGGGCGCGATCGCGTTGACGCGAATGCCGTCGGCACCGAGCTTGCCGGCGAGACCCTTGGTAAGGCCGACGATGCCCGCCTTGGCGGCGGTATAGGCCGGCATATCGGGATGGTTGATGAGAAACGAGGTCGAGGTGAAATTAATTATCGAGCCGCCACCGGCCCGCTTCATGCCCGGCGCCACCGCCTGTGCGCTGAAGAAATGCGGGCGCAGGTTAATGGCATGGTTGTTGTCCCAGAACTCGACCGTGACGTCTTCGACGGCATGACGGTCATCCTGAGCGGCATTGTTGACCAGCACGGTCACGTCGCCATGCGCCTCGGCGGCTTTGGCGATTGATACCCGCAATGCCTCGATGTCGCGTATGTCGGTCTTGAGATAGAACGGCCGCCGGCCGAGCTCCTTGTCCAACCGATCGGCCAGCGCCAGGCTCGGACGGTCGGCGATATCGATGAAGGCGACCTTTGCCCCCTGGCGGACAAAACCTTCGGTCAAGGCCGCACCAATGCCGGAGCCGCCGCCGGTGATCAGCACCGAAGCGCCTTCGAGGTCGGCAAAGCGTGCCGATGGCATCATGAAATTCTCTCCCGGTCCAATGATCTCGGTCGGCCGGCGCGCATCCTATCCAGCCGTGTCGGGCGGGCAAGGGCGAAAGAGTGGATTGACGCGACTTATGTCCGACAAAAGGCCGCACGCGCCGCCGATCGATCAGCCGCCCAGCCGGACGCGGTACAATTCGACGGCGGCTCCGCTGGTCTCGGCAACCGGCTCAAGCCATTCCGGCACGCTGCCGCGCATCAGCCCGGCAAGAAAGCCTGTCGGCGCCTTGGCTGCGAGGAGCTTGCTTTCGGCGCTGCCGGGGCACAGCGCGACGAGGCCGACATTATGATCCGCCACGACCGTCCTGGCATCGGCATCGGACCCAAGGAAGGCATCGAGCGCCAGCAGGTTGCCGGCGACATTGCGATGATAAGGCCCGGCGAAGACCCGGTGTCCGGAATAGGCCAGGACAGGCGATCCGAGATTGGAAATTGCCAGCACGGTGGTGCCGGGCAGGCGACCGAGTGCCGCAAAGGAGGCCTTGCGCTGGCAAGCGACGTCGGTGCCGTCGCCATTATCCGCCGTGGTGTTGCTGTGGTCGAAGGCTACCGAGGTCGCCGCGGCAGCCCCAGTCCAGACCGCATTCACCGAAACCAGCCAGACGGCAGCCATGCGCAGCGCCACACCGCGCGACGCGCTGGCCTCGGCCCGTTGACGCCATTTGGCAATCCAGGCGGCAAGCGGAATGACGGCGAAGGCGATCGAGAATGTCGAACCGCGTACCTGCCAGGCGCTGACGATGAAGGCCACGACCAGCAGCGCGCCGACAAGGCTGTCCTGCCGCCGCCAGCCACCGCGGCCAAGGCGAAGCGCCATCAGCACGAGCGCAATGAGCGGCGTGGCATAGCGCGCCACCACCTCGGCCGGATCCTCGGCGAGCAATTTGAACAGCGACTGCGCCTCGTCGATGTGATCAAGCCATAGCTCCTTGAGGCGCGGATCGAGATTGGCATAGGGCGCTGCCAGGCATTGTGGGAACAACAAGACGACGACAGCGCTCAATAGCATGGCGAGCAGGCCAAGTGAGGCGATGCGCCGTTGGCGCGTGCGGCCCGCCGGCTCGGTCGACGCTATGGTTGCAAGACCGGTTCCGGCAATCGCTGCGACGACGAACTGCACGGTCGAGAAGGCGTCGCATTGCGCCTGGTCCCAGGCGGATGGCGCAATGGTGGCGACAAAGACGAGAGCGGAAACGCCGGCAAAGCCGAGGCCGAAATCCCTGGCGATCGACCTCTCGCCATTGGCGTCGAGGGCAAACAGCATGGCGACATAGGCGCCGATGGTGGCAACGTAGGGCGCGGTTTCCATACCGATGGCCAGCATCAATCCGGCGCACAGGCCGGAGAGCAATGCCGCCGCCCTGCGCAACGGCGCTTCAAGCAAAAAGCTCAGGCTGGCTATGCTCAGCATCAGCTGGACATTGTGGTGATCGAGCGCGCCGGGCGAAAAAATGCCGAGGAAATGCAGTGCGGCGGCGCCGACGACGACAGCCGGCAGCACAGCGCCGTGACCGGCAAAGCTGCGTGCGGCGCGGGCGGTGAAAAATACGGTCAGGCAGAAGAGCAGCGCCGGCCACAGCACTTGCGCGACATTCTCGGCAAGCGCCGCGCTGCCGGTCAGGGCCGATACGGCGATGATGATGGCGGCGATCGGCGCATCGACCAGCCGCGACCAGTGCATGACGAAGCCGCCTTGCAGGCCCATCCTGTACTGGTGGAGATCGAACCAGCTTTGGCCGGCGAGCATGTCGCGAACTTCGACGAGGCGCAGCAGATTGTCGTTGTCGCCGCCGGCATTGGTCAGTTCCGGGAAGCCGGCAAGGGCATTGACGGCAAGCGCCAGCAATGTGGCAAGCAGCGCCAGCGCGATCTCGGACCTCCAACTGGAGGCGCCATCGTCGGCTGTGCTCATATCAGGACCTTTGGAAGGAATACGGGGCGGTTTAAACCTAGCCTTAACAGCTTCAATAAATAGTAAAGCCGCCCGAGCGAGGCCAGCGTTTGAGCGGTCAGGGGCCTCACAGGGCATCCGGAGACGAAAATGCCACAAGACGTGCGCCATGAGCCGAGCATCGCCGTGCTGCTGCCTTGCTACAATGAGGAGCTGACGATCGGTGAAGTGGTGCGGCGCTTTCGCGAAACGCTGCCTTCCGCCGCGATCTATGTCTACGACAACAATTCGCGCGACCTTACGGCGCTCCGAGCCCGCGCTGCCGGCGCCATCGTGGTGCGTGAGCCGCGCCAGGGCAAAGGCAATGTCGTGCGCCGCATGTTCGCCGACATCGAGGCCGACATCTACCTGATGGCCGACGGCGACGGCACCTATACGCCGGAGGACGCGCCGCAACTGATCAACACGCTGCTGACCGAGCGCTCCGACATGGTGGTGGGCACCCGGCGCGGCGTCACCGACGATGGCGGCAGGACCGGTCATGCCTTCGGCAACCGCATCTTCAACAGCCTCTACAAGCGGCTGTTCGGCTCCGACTTCACCGATATCTTCTCCGGCTACCGCGCCTTCACTCGGCGCTTCGTGAAGAGCTTTCCCGCGGTTTCCGGCGGCTTCGAGATCGAGACCGAAATGTCGGTGCACGCCTCGCAACTCAAACTGCCGGTCAGTGAGATCGGGCTCGACTATGGCCGACGGCCGGAAGGCTCCTCGTCGAAGCTATCGACCTTTCGCGACGGCGCGAAGATCCTGTGGATGTTCGCCATGCTGATGAAGGAGACGCAGCCGCTGCGTTTCTTCGGCGCTTTTTCGGTGTTCTTCCTGGCATCAAGCCTGTTTCTGATGGCGCCGGTGCTGATCGAGTTCGCCGAAACCGGGCTTGTGCCGCGCATGCCGACGTGGGTACTGTCGGTCGGGCTGCTGCTGCTGTCGATGCTGGCGGCGGTGACCGGGGTAATCCTCGATTCGGTGTCGCGCGGCCGGGCCGAGCAGAAGCGTATCTTCTATCTGTCGATGCCTTCCGGCCGCGTCGAACGTGAACGCGCAAGTGCGCTCGCGACTTTGAAGACCGGACCGCGCAAGACCCCGCGGGCGGCTTAGAGCCCTAAATGGGACGCCTCGCCCGCTTCATTGTCGCCGGCGGCATCGGCTTCGTCGCCGACGCGGCGGCGCTTTGGCTGGTGTTGGCGATAGCGCCGCTTGGCCCCTTCGCGGCTCGCATCATCTCGATCGGTTTTGCCCTGTCCGTCACCTGGCTGATCAACCGCCATCTGACCTTCTCGCCTTCCAGCCGCGGCGTCGCGCAAGAGGGCGCACGCTATGGCGGCGTCGGCATTGCCACCAGCCTCGTCAATTATCTCGTCTATTGCGCCATGCTGTTCGCGCTGCCGATGGTGCCGCCGCTCGTCGCCCTTGCGGTCGCCTCACTGGTTGCCATGGCGCTGTCCTTCCTCGGCTATTCCAGGCTGGTCTTCGACCGCTGAACGCACATCGCATTGGGGCCTGCGCCAAGCGAAGCGCAGCCTTATCATGACCTTGGCCGATTGGCAGAGGCCGCCGATTTCCTTATATCGCTCTCGTCGATGCATCGGCCCGAAAAATCGGAATCTATTTTCGGAAAGCACGATGCATAGATTCAAGAATGTTGGAGCGTATGTGCGTCCAGGTGGACGCACGTCGCTCCAAGTGCGCCGGAGAGCACCCATGCCCCTGAAAGTCGCCGTCCAGATGGACCACATCTCCACCGTGTCGATTGCCGGCGACACGTCGTTTGCGCTGTCGCTGGAAGCGCAGCGGCGCGGGCACCAGCTGTTCCACTACACGCCCAACCGGCTGTCGCTGCGCGATGGCAAGGTGTTTGCCCGTATCGAGGCGATGCAGGTCCGCGACGAGAAGGGCAATCATTATTCGCTAGGCGAAGAAGTCCGCACCGACCTATCGGAGATGGACGTCATCCTTTTGCGGCAGGATCCGCCTTTCGACATGAACTACATCACCACCACGCATATCCTCGAGCGCATCCATCCGAAGACGCTGGTGGTCAACGACCCGGCCTGGGTGCGCAACAGCCCGGAAAAGATCTTCGTCACCGAATTTCCCGACCTGATGCCGGATACGCTGATCACCAAGGATCCGCTCGAGGTCGCCGCCTTCCGCAAGGAGTTCGGCGACATCATCGTCAAGCCGCTCTACGGCAATGGCGGCGCCGGCATCTTCCACCTGCATGAGGCCGACCGCAACCTCGCCTCGCTGCTCGAAATGTTCGGCCAGATGTTCCGCGAACCCTACATCGTGCAGCGCTACCTCAAGGAGGTGCGGGCTGGCGACAAGCGCATCATCCTGATCGACGGCAAGCCTGTCGGCGCCATCAACCGCGTGCCGGCCGAGCACGATTCGCGCTCCAACATGCATGTCGGCGGCCGCGCCGAAAAGACCGAGCTGACGGAACGCGAACGCGAGATCTGCGCCCGCATCGGCCCCTCGCTGAAGGAGCGCGGCTTCATCCTTGTCGGCATCGACGTCATCGGCGACTACATGACCGAGATCAACGTGACCTCACCGACCGGCATACGCGAAGTGCAGCGCTTCGGCGGCGCCGACATCGCCAGCCTGTTCTGGAATGCGGTGGAGGAGAAGCGCAGCTAGCCTCGCTTCGCGAGCGGCCGCGTTGCAAACCATCGCAGCCGTTGCGTTCAGCCGTTCCCCAAATGTTCTTGCCTTCGCCGGAAATCTGTGGTTGTCTCCGGTGACGCCGTTCGCGGCATGATCGCAAAGGCTTGGGGCAAAAGCCTGCATCCGGGGTGAAGACATGGTGGCGCGGGTTCGCACGGTTGCTTTCCAAGGCATCGAGGCCGTGCCGGTCGACGTGCAGGTGATGATCGCGCCGGGCAAGGTCAACATGCACATCGTCGGGCTGGCCGACAAGGCTGTAGCCGAAAGCCGCGAGCGGGTGCAGGCAGCACTTCATGCATCCGGCCTGTCGATGCCGTCGAAGAAGGTCACCGTCAATCTGGCACCCGCCGACCTGCCGAAGGAAGGCAGCCACTACGATTTGCCGATCGCGCTCGGGCTGATGGCGGCGCTCGGCGCCATTCCGGGCGACATGCTCGCCGGCTATGTCGTGCTTGGCGAATTGTCGCTCGACGGAACCATTGCCGCGGTGGCCGGCGCGCTGCCGGCGGCGATCGGCGCCAATGCCGAAGGCAAGGGCCTGATCTGCCCGTTCGCCTGCGGGCCGGAAGCGGCCTGGGCCGGCAAGGATTTCGACATATTGGCGCCGCGCAGCCTGATTGCCATCGCCAATCATTTTCGCGGCACGCAGGTTCTGTCACGGCCGGAAGCCGGCATCCATGCCGCGGCGCGCGACCTGCCCGACCTTGCCGACATCAAGGGCCAGGAGACCGCCAAGCGGGCGCTGGAGGTGGCGGCCGCCGGCGGCCACAATCTTTTGATGGTCGGGCCGCCGGGGTCGGGAAAGTCGATGCTGGCGCAGCGGCTGCCGTCGATCCTGCCGCCGCTGGCGCCCAGGGAATTGCTCGAAGTCTCGATGATCGCCTCGGTGGCCGGCGAGCTCGGGGAAGGAAAGCTCACCGACCGGCGGCCGTTCCGCGCGCCACATCATTCGGCTTCGATGGCGGCGATGGTCGGTGGCGGGTTGCGCGTGCGGCCGGGCGAGGCCTCGCTCGCCCATCACGGCGTGCTGTTCCTCGACGAGTTTCCCGAATTCTCGCCGCAGGCGCTCGATGCGCTGCGCCAGCCGCTGGAGACCGGCGACTGCATGATCGCGCGCGCCAATCATCGCGTCACCTATCCGGCGCGCATCCAGCTGGTCGCGGCGATGAACCCGTGCCGCTGCGGCATGGCCGGCGAGCCGGGCTATCGCTGCCTGCGCGGCGACCGCTGCCGCACCGACTACCAGGCGCGCATTTCCGGCCCGCTGCTCGATCGCATCGATCTCAGGATCGAGGTGCCGGCGGTCTCGGCCAGCGATCTGATCCGGCCGGACCGGGCGGAGAAGAGCGCAGCTGTGGCACTACGCGTCGCCCGCGCCCGTACGATCCAGCGTGAGCGTTTCGAACGGCTCGGCGCGACCTCCGCCACCACCAACGCGCATTGCTCGCCGTCGGTCATCGAGGAGATCGCCATGCCGGATGCCGCCGGCCTGTCGCTGCTGAGGGATGCCAGCGAAAAGCTCGGCTTTTCCGCACGAGCCTACCACCGCGTCTTGAAGGTGGCGCGGACACTGGCCGATCTTGAGGCCAGCGAGACGGTCGGCCGCATCCATCTGGCCGAGGCGATTTCCTACCGCATGAGTTCGGAGCGGATGGCACAAGCGGCGTGAGGGACGCTCCCCTCCCCCTTGAGGGGAGGGTGGCCGCGAAGCGGCCGGGTGGGGTCAGTGGTGGGACCCTCGGCCTTGCTGTATTTCGAAACCGATCCGCGTGCGGAGCGTTGCCGTGCTCTTCCCGAGGCGCATCGTCAGAATGGGCGTCAGCGCACTGCACCCAGGACCCCTCCCGGCCCTTCGGGCCACCCTCCCCTTGAGGGGAGGGGGACGCTGGCGACTATCGCTCCTGCCCTTTCGCCTTCAATTCCAACCTCCGCGCGTGCAGCACTGGCTCGGTGTAGCCGTTGGGCTGGACGCGGCCTTTGAAGACGAGATCGCAGGCGGCGAGGAAGGCGATGGACTTGTCGAATTCCGGTGCCATCGGCCGGTAGAGCGGATCGCCTTCATTCTGGCGGTCGACGATAGCCGCCATGCGCTTCATCGTCTCCATGACCTGCTCGGGCGTGCAGACGCGGTGATGCAGCCAGTTGGCGATGTGCTGAGAGGAGATGCGCAGCGTGGCGCGGTCCTCCATCAGGCCGACGTCGTTTATATCTGGTACTTTCGAACAGCCGACGCCCTGGTCGATCCAGCGCACGACATAGCCCAGAATCCCCTGCGCGTTGTTGTCGAGCTCCTTCTGGATGTCTTCCTGAGACCAGTTCGGCAGCCTTGCCACCGGTACCGACAGGATGTCGTCGAGCCTGGCCTTGGGCCGGCTCTTCAGAGCCTGCTGCACGGCGTGGACGTCGACCTTGTGGTAGTGCGTGGCATGCAGGGTTGCTGCCGTCGGCGACGGCACCCAGGCGGTGTTGGCGCCGGCCTTGGGGTGCGCGATTTTCTCGGCCAGCATTGCCGCCATCAGGTCGGGCATCGCCCACATGCCCTTGCCGATCTGGGCGCGGCCGGCCAGCCCGCATTCGAGGCCGGTATCGACGTTCCAGGCTTCGTAGGCGGCAATCCAGGCGGCCTGTTTCATGTCGCCCTTGCGGATCATCGGGCCGGCTTCCATCGAGGTGTGGATCTCGTCGCCGGTGCGGTCGAGAAAGCCGGTGTTGATGAAGACGACGCGATCTTTCGCGGCGCGGATCGCCTCCTTGAGGTTGACGGTGGTGCGCCGCTCTTCGTCCATGATGCCCATCTTGATGGTGTTTTTCGCCATGCCGAGCAGCGCTTCGACGCGGTCGAAAATCTCGACCGCGAAGGCAACTTCGTCGGGCCCGTGCATCTTGGGCTTTACGATATACATTGAGCCGGCGCGAGAATTGGCGCGCCGCCCCTTCGGGCCGATGTCGTGCAGCGCGATCAGCACCGTCAGCGCCGCATCCATGATGCCTTCCGGCACCTCGTTGCCTTCGCGGTCTAATATCGCCGGATTGGTCATGAGGTGGCCGACATTCCTGACCAGCATCAGCGAGCGGCCGGACAAGGTCAGCGTGCCGCCATCCGGCGCGGTATAGGTGCGGTCGGGGTTGAGCCTGCGGACAAAGCTCTTGCCGGCCTTGGTGATCTCTTCCGCCAAGTCGCCCTTCATCAGGCCGAGCCAGTTGCGGTAGACCAGCACCTTGTCCTGCGCATCCACCGCGGCGACCGAATCCTCGCAGTCCTGGATGGTGGTCAGCGCAGATTCCAGCACGACATCGGCAATGCCGGCCGGATCGGTGCGGCCGATCTGGTTGTTGTGGTCGACAACGATTTCGATGTGCAGGCCGCTCTTGACCAGCAGGACGGCTTCGGGATTGGCGGCATCGCCGCGATAGCCGGCAAACTGCTTGAGGTCGGCAAGCGTGGTGGCGCCGGCACCCTCGCCGAGCCGCAACATGCCGTTGGCGACCGAAAGCCCGTTGACGCCGGCCCATTTGCCTGTGGTGAGCGGCGCCGCCTCGTCGAAGAAGCTTTTCACCCAGGCGACGACCTTGGCACCGCGCGCCGGATTGAATTTGTTGCCTCGCTCGGCGCCGTCCGTCTCCGGAATGGCATCGGTGCCGTAGAGCGCATCGTACAGCGAACCCCAGCGCGCATTGGCGGCGTTCAGCGCATAACGCGCGTTCATCACCGGCACCACCAGCTGCGGCCCGGCGACCGAAGCGATTTCAGGGTCGACATTTTCGGTGGTCACGCTGAACGCCGGCCCCTCGGGCAGGAGATAGCCGATCTCGCGGAGGAACGTCTTGTAGGCCTCCATGTCGACGGGCGCGCCATTGTCGCGGTACCAGCGGTCGAGCTTGTCCTGCATGGCGTCGCGCTTTTCGAGCAGCGCCCGATTTTTTGGCGAGAGATCATGGACGATGGCCGAAAAACCGTTCCAGAATGCCTCCGCCTCGATGCCGGTGCCCGGCAGCGCCTCGTTCACGACGAAATCATGAAGCTCGCGGGCAATCCGCAATCCGGCGATCTCGACGCGATCGGTCATCAGGGCTTCTCCAGACGAAGGCTAGGCCGGGCCTTTGACATGTCAGGGTGGCAGGGTCAATTCGGCTTAGGTGAAGGTAGGGCGTTTTCGCTGCCGATCTCCCCCCTCGAGGGGGAGATGGGCGCGAAGCGGCCAGAGGGGGTCGGTTCGACCGGGCTCGGCCTCCTGCGGCACAAGGAAGTCGCGCTTCATGCGAGGCGACCCCCTCTGTCGCCTTCGGCGACATCTCCCCCTCGAGGGGGGAGATTACGCGCTCACACCGCAATCCTTGGCCGTCCCGACGCGATCGCCACGACATGCGCCTCGATGAACATGCGCTGGCCCTCGACGGTCGAGACGCGGAACTCGCTTGCGATTTCGATCTCGGCGCTGTCGGTGCCGGCGTCCTTCGCGCGTCCAGCGGCAATCGCCCGCACATCTTTCTCCGCCGCCGCGATTGCCGCCGCCTCGTCGTTGAAGTCCCGCACGCTTTCGCCTGAGGCGACACGGAACAGCCCTTCCTTGGGCTGGCTGACCCGCGCCTCGGCCGAGACCCGGACCTGGCCGACGACGGCGCCGAGCGCATTCGCGACATCGGTATCCTCCGGCACCACGCATCGATTGCCGACCAGCTCAGCCAGCCCGGCATAGTGCAGCGGCGCCGAGGCGCCGAGGCCGATCACCGGACGGTCGAGCGCGACGCTGAGGCGGGCGATGCCTGGATGGGCGTCGACGGCACGCTGGACCAGCGCATGGGCGACGGTCGCCGCGCCATCCAGCCCATCCTCGGCGAAGGCGGTCTCGAGGATGACTTCGGCCGACAGGCGGGTCAGCGCGGTCAGCACCCGTTCCGAGATCGCCTCCGGCGAGGCGGCGATGAACTGGCCGCGGCCGTCGCGCCTGCGCGCGAACAGCTCGGCGCCGAGACGCGCCGCGGCCGCATCCCAATTGGCCTGCCTGCCCAGCACATGCGCGGCATCCGACGGCGTGAAGCCGGCGACATGCACCAGCCCGCGCGACACCAGCCGGTTCAAGGTGGCGTTCTGGGCATTCGAGGTCAGCAATCTGTCGAGAGCCTGCGGCACGGCACCGATCGGTTCGTAAAGCTTGGCTTCGGCACCGGTCAGTCCGGCCGCCAGCCGCTCCGGCACGCCGGTTCGAACCGCCAGACGTCCGTCCATGCGACCAGGATTGGGAGCCCGCAGCTGGCGTTCCAGCTCTGATGCAACCGCCTCGCCATGTATCATGCCGGCCAGCGCCAGCGGCACCAGGCGGCGCGGCCCGAGCAGGATTTTCGGGTTGAGCACGCCGTCCTCCAGCGCCACTTCGGAATCGCCGCCCAGGCCAAAGGTGCGCATGGCGACCGCTTCGACCATGGTGCGGAAGCCGCCGACGGTGGCGCCTTCCGGATCGAGCCGCGGCCGACCCTTGTCGAGCACGGCGACGTCGGTGGTGGTGCCGCCGATGTCGGAGACCACGGCATCGTCGAGGCCGGTCATGTGGCGGGCGCCGACGAGGCTGGCGGCCGGGCCGGACAGGATCGTCTCGATCGGCCGCTGGCGGGCAAAGGCGGCCGAGACCAAAGCGCCGTCGCCGCGCACCACCATCAGCGGGGCGGCGATGTTGCGCGCGGCCAAAAAGCCTTCGGTTGCCGCGACCAGCCGGTCGATCATCGAGATCAGTCTGGCGTTGAGCAAGGTCGTCAGCGCCCGGCGCGGCCCGCCGAGCTTGGCCGACAGTTCGTGGCTGGCGGTGACCGGCAGGCCGGTTACGTCGCGGATCAGGTTCCGCGCGCTTAGCTCGTGCGCCGGATTGCGGGTGGCGAAATAGGCGCAGACTGCAAAGCCGGACACCGACTTTTCCCATTCCGGCAAAGCTGCCTCCAGCCCGGACAGATCGAGCTTTGCCGCATTGCCGTGGACATCGTGGCCGCCGGGGCAGAACACCACGGGATCGGTGCCAAGTGCGGCCTTCAGCCCGTCGCGGGCAAGGTCGCCCTCGGCAAAGCCGATCATCACCAGCGCGACCCGGCCGCCCTGGCCCTCGACCAGCGCGTTGGTGGCAAGCGTCGTCGACATCGACACCAGTTTTATCGCAGTCGGGTCGGTGCCGGCTTTTTGCAGCACCGCATCGACCGCGCCCGATATGCCGACGGCGAGATCGTGGCGCGTCGTCAGCGCCTTGGCCTTGGCCAGAACTTTGCCGCTTGGGCCACCGGCCTCCGACCACAGCACCGCGTCGGTGTAGGTGCCGCCGGTGTCGATGCCGAGGAACAGGGGTGAGGGTTTGGGCCTGGCGGTCATATTTGCGTCCGGAGAATTCGTCTCCGCCCCTTAGCGGATACCGGCCGATCGATAAAGCCGTGATGGCTGGGCCACGGGCGATGATCGTGGTGACGGCCAATCTCCCCCCTCGTGGGGGAGATGTCCGGCAGGACAGAGGGGGCGCTGTCCCGCCGACCTTGCCACGATCTAAGGCACCTCGGCGAGCCCCGCCGCAATCACGATATGCTGGCAGACATTGTCGATGTCGCGGATGATGTCATCGTTCCAGAAACGCAGGACGGTCCAGCCGTCCTGTTCCAGGCGCACTGTCCTTGCTTCGTCTCTGGCAACAGCATCGGCTTCGGTATGCTAGGAGCCGTCGACTTCCACGATCAGCTTCTGCTCCGGGCAGGCGAAATCGACAATGTAACCGGCGACCGGAAGTTGTCGCCGAAAGCCAAGCCCCATCAGCCGGTGCGCGCGAAGCTCGTTCCAGAGCTTCAATTCAGCAGAGGTCATGACCTTACGCATCGATCGGGCATTTGCGCGGTGTTTTGGAGGCAATGGCGTATGAGGCATTGTACTGCTGAAATTGGCGCTCTATGGCGCCCCCCTCTGTCCTGCCGGACATCTCCCCCACTTGGGGGGAGATTGGCAGCTTGGCCGGACAGCCCTCCTACCCCACAAACCCCACGCGCTTGTGCGATCCATCGCAGAACGGCTTGTTGGCGGAATGGCCGCAACGGCAGAGGAAGGCGCGCTGGGTGCGGTCGACCGTGTGGCCGGTGCCGGTGACGATTTCGACATTGCCTTCGAGCTTGAGCGGGCCGTTGGTCGTCGGTGTGACGGTCAGCGGGCCATTGCGCGCCTCCAGCGCCGGCGTATCCTTCAGCGGCGGCTCGCCCGTGGCGGTGAAGCCTGCCTTGGCGTGGCTGCCGTCGAAGAACGGCTTGTTTTCCGAGGCGCCGCAGCGGCACAGCGTGGCGCGGAAGAACGTCTCGCCGCCAAGCACGATCTCGGCGTGCACCGCCAGCGGGCCGTTCTCCCTGATGCGCACGGTGTTGACCACCGGCGGCTGCTCCTGCGGCCCGCCATCCTTGCGGATATAGGTGATGGCGCCGGACGGGCAGGCTTCGGCGAGCGCCACGATCTTCTCGACGCTGGCCGCCTCGGGGTGGATCCACTGGCCGGGCGCATTGGGCACGAAGACATGGGGATCGCCCAGCACGCAATTGCGCGAATGGATGCAGCGGCGCCCGGAAAAGCCGATATCGATTTTTTCGCCTTCGACCGTGCCTGCCATGGGTGCATCTCCTTGCTGAAGGCGTCACGCTATGGCGGCGGCCGGGACGGCGTCAAGCTGCCTGAGAGGCTGGGCGCCTGATCTCCCCCCTTGAGGGGGAGATGTCGCCGAAGGCGACAGAAGGGGGGCGTTGCGCGTGGAGCGCCGGCATCATCTGTCCGCGATGGGACGTCGCATCAGGACGTACCGACCCCCTCTGGCCTGCCGGCCATCTCCCCCTCAAGGGGGGAGATTTGCCACGTCACGGCACCAGATCGATTTCCTCGGTCTCGCCGCCGCTGCAGGTGTAGCAGCAATCGTCGCACTTTTCCGTGTTGCCGGGGCCGACACCCCAATAGGTGCTGTCGTCGCCATCGACCCAGGCGCCATAGCAGATCGATTCGCCGTCATTGCAGGACAGCGGGATCGACTTGGTCTCGCCGTCGTTGAGATAATAATCCTGATTGTTGCCCGGCCAGACATGGTCGCGGTCCTGGCTGTAGAGTTCGACGCGCATGGCGTTCGGATGGCTGTTCTTGATCTCGAAGGTGACATCGCCGGCATGCGCGACGGGCGCAAACAAGGCGGCAAGGCAAAGCGCCGCGGCAGCGCGGCGCACGGAAGCGTAAAACATTGGATATTCCCCCCGGAATGAAACGGCCTGCCCGGCCGCGAGGGGGAACATGGCATGGCGGCGGGATGGGTGGAAGGGGGTTGCGCCGCCTACTTCGCCAGATGTGGAGAGAATGGATTTTCAGGTCCTTATGAGCAAAAGCGTCAAACTCCACCGGATAAGATCGTGAGAATTGTGGCTATGGCTATCTAATCAAACACAATTCTGCTTTGCTTCAACAATGGCGGCGATCAACCTTCCAATACAAATCACTTACGACACAAGAGGCTCAACACCTTTGGTGGACGTAATAGCGGCGCTGCAAGCAGCAGACATAGCAATCCAGGATGCCGTTTCCTTACTTCCCAGCCTAATCGATGGTGTTCACATCGAGCGGAGTCAGATAAATGTTCGCTCTTTGTCCCAAGAAAGCCCCCTTCGGGAGCTATTCGTGGTGTCGCTGATCGTTGCCTTTCAGGACGATTTGAAAACCGAGATTCCGCCAATGCTTGAGGACCTTTTCAAGGTCAACATACCGGACTCGTACGACTCGTTGGTCACGGTCGTTACGATGATAGTCCTGTTTTACGGCGCGTCGTTTTTGAAGGATGCAGCGGTAAAGGCGGTGGAGGATGGCGCGCTCAGGCGGAAACTAGACAACATTGTCGATCAGCTAGCCAAAAACACCGGTAAGTCGAAAGAGGACATAAAGAAGATTCTTGATGCGAAGTATGGGAAACCCGCCACGGTAAAGCGCTTGGCGAAGGCGGTGCAGGGCTTCTTCATTCCAAGCCAGCGTGAAGGCGGTGTGCCAATCCTATTTGATAGAGAACGTGTCGAGTCAGAAGTCGTCAAGCAAATCCCATATGCCGAAGAGTTCAGCGCCAAAGAGGATTTTGAACGGTACGACAGTTACGACGACGTCACGCTTGAAATACACGCTCAGGACAAGGACAAGATCAATACCGGCTGGGCGGCTGTCCCGAAAGGCGTCACAGAATCGCGCCTCAGAATGAAGCTGGTCGACCCGGTGACGGCTCATGATATCTGGACCAAAGATACCGTTCGGGGGGATATCACCATTGTTTCTAAGCTCACAAGCGACGGCTATACACCGGCGGAAATCCATCTGACCGCCGTACGCAATTCGGACTAACCAAGCTCAAGAGTCCACTTTATCATCTTCGAACATTGCAGAGGAACGCAGCGGTAAATCCGCTAGGGCTGATTCGTGGATCTCCTGTTTCAGTAGAACTTTTTTAGCCGCAGTTTAAGGACTTGTTTGAGCGGGAGGACTAAGCTCAGGGGCACCAAGTACTGGCCACTTAGTCTCAATCTTCTTAAGAAGATTCAATCCAACACCCAACGTTGTTGGAGCAACAATGGTTAATACAATGCCTACCAAAGCCAAGATAACACCTAGAGAGATGTTATTCCAGAGATTACTTAAGCTGTCTATTACAGGTTGTTGAGTGGAAATTCTTTTGTCAACGTCGCTCTCAATCTGTCTAATTTTCTCAGAAAGCCCTTGAAGTGACAATATCTCTTTGCTCATGCCCCGAACAAGTTCGTTATCAATATCGTTTATAGCTTTTCCGTCATAAAGGTACGGTGGGCTTGATGTTCTATCCAAGCTACAAAACCAGATCTTAAAGGCGGGATCTCCTTCACATATCTGAACGGGCGATGGGCTGGCGTTGTAAACCGCGTATATCAGCTTTCCTTTGTACCCTGGATCAACGTGAAATCCCGAAACGTTAATAAGCCCTTGGTACTTAATGCGCGTCCGCATAGATATGAACGCCATAGCATCTGAAGGTATCGACACCTCCTCTTTTGTAAGGAGAAATGCGAACTGCCCGGGAGGAATCAAAAAGCATTGCTTCTCCGCTAAAACAGTTTTTCCTTGATGTTCTCCAGATAGTTCCGCCGTCTTAAAAAGGACATTACCCATGCGTAAGTTGTACGCATTCGCATCTATGTGCAATGGGTCAAAATCCATTACAACGGATTGGTTAGCTAGAAGCTTTTCGCCGCTCCAGAATCCACCGCCGCCAAGATTATTCCGTGATGTAGAACTGGCGCTCACGCAATTCGCTCCTGCGCTGTATTACAGCTTCGTGGAGGTTGAGGCCTCGCTCTTCAGATATCTGTGCAACCCATGTCATGATGTCGATGTTGGCGCTACGCATAATAGGAAGGCAGTCTTCGGCGTGATCAATCTTCTCGCATGCGTCCGCAAACCGACCAGCTGCATCAGCAAAAGTGCGAAGCGGGTCGATTTGGGTGGCAGGTTTGACGGCAACATTTGGTGCGGGCAGATGCTGATGGAGTGTATTTGCTGCGCTAAGACAGACAAGTGCAGTGTCAGTCAACGTCCGGTCATAAGCCTTTGGCTCAGTCAAGCCGCGCGCCAGCCGTCCCACGTATTTGCAGTAGTGGAGTCCGTAATGTTTTAGCCTGTCGTTTTTATGCAAGCACAGGATATCGGAGTGGTTCCTCCGATCATGATGATACTGCTCCTGTTGCAGTTGCAGCATGTCGCCATCTGAAAACATAATCGCGCTCCCTTCCCCCAGGTTCGCGTTGCCATCCTGATTCTGAAGCCGAATCAAGCCGCATACCACGACTTTTGCGGCAAATCGGAGTTTCCCACAAGTTATTAAAGTAAGCGTGAAACCGAAGAAGGGGGCCACAGAAACGGTTTCGACTCACGTGATATATAGAGAGGATGTTTTGGCGATCCATCCTTATTCGAGCCGAGTGCACGAATTTCGCACCCAGTTTCCCGAACGAGTTGCTCAACGTCACGCAATCTCGAGGTAGCTGCCGGTAGATATTGCCGTGGCGGGCGAATGACACCCCAGCCCAAAACGATGAAGCCGCCAGCCTCTTTCACCTCAGTCGCTGCCCGAAGAATGTGACCATCGTTCAGCGGCCCGACAGGGTCACCGCTTGCCCATAACTCTCTAGACAATGTTGCAATGCGCGCCCACGGGTTTATGAACGTAAGTCGTTCGCAACCCCATAGTTTGGCATACCCAATTCCCCGCCGCAGAGTGGCGTCATCGGCCTCTTCATCGGCGATACTTGGATTGTGAAGCAAAAACGCCACCGGCGGCCGCCGTCCACCGATGGGACGGTCGAGGCGATAACGGTACTGTCGACATTCCGAGAAGATGGCTGTCAATGGTGCGCGCTCAGCAATGTGTCTGTTGGGGCGCAAATGGCCGCTGCGGGGCGACTCTGAAGTGCAAGGCCGGGAACCCGCAATGGCGAGTAACTATTTTCGCCGTGCAACGCTGGTCTGAAATTCCACTGCGTCCGGCCACAGGCACAGCCCCCTCAATCCCCCATCTTCAGCGCCTGGATAAACGCCTCCTGGGGAATATCCACCTTGCCAAACTGGCGCATCCGCTTCTTGCCCTCTTTCTGCTTGTCGAGCAGCTTGCGTTTACGCGAGACGTCGCCGCCGTAGCATTTGGCGGTGACGTCCTTGCGCAGCGCCGAGATGGTTTCGCGGGCGATGACCTTGCCGCCGATCGCCGCCTGGATCGGGATCTTGAACAGATGGTGCGGGATCAGCTCCTTCAGCTTCTCGCACATCTGGCGGCCGCGCTTTTCCGCCGCCGTGCGGTGGACCAGCATCGACAGCGCGTCGACCGGCTCCTCGTTGACCAGGATCGACATTTTCACCAGGTCGCCCTCGCGATAGTCGGTCAGGTGATAGTCGAAGGAGGCATAGCCCTTGGAGATCGACTTCAGACGGTCGTAGAAGTCGAAGACCACCTCGTTGAGCGGCAAATCGTAGATCAGCATGGCGCGCTTGCCGACATAGGACAGGTCGGCCTGGATGCCACGCCGGTCCTGGCAGAGTTTCAGGATGCCGCCGAGATAGTCGTCGGGGGTGAGGATGGTGGCGCGGATCCACGGCTCCTCGATGGCCGATATCTTGACCACCTCGGGCATGTCGGCCGGATTGTGCAGTTCCTTGACCGTGCCGTCGTTCAACAGCAGGCGGTAGACGACCGAGGGTGCGGTGGCGATGAGGTCGAGGTTGAACTCGCGCTCCAGCCGCTCCTGGATGATTTCAAGATGCAAAAGGCCGAGGAAGCCGCAGCGATAGCCGAAGCCGAGCGCGGCGCTGGTTTCCATTTCAAAGGAGAAGGACGCGTCATTGAGGCGCAGTTTGCCGACCGCGGCGCGCAGGTCTTCGAAATCGGCGGCGTCGACCGGGAACAGGCCGCAGAACACCACCGGCTGCGCCGGCTTGAAGCCGGGCAGGGCTTGTGCCGTCGGGCGCTTGTCTTCGGTGATGGTGTCGCCGACGCGGGTGTCGGCAACCTCCTTGATCGAGCCGGTGAAGAAGCCGAACTCGCCGGGGCCGAGCTCGTCGACATTGATGCGGGCGGGCGTGAAGACGCCGGTGCGCTCGACCAGGTATCTGGCGCCGGTGCCCATCATGCGGATGGTCTGGCCCTTCTTCAGCACGCCGTCGATGATGCGCACCAGCACGATGACGCCGAGATAGGCGTCGTACCAGCTGTCGACCAGCATCGCCTTCAAGGGGGCCGCGATGTCGCCCTCGCGCGGCGGTGGCAGATCGTTGACGATCGCTTCCAGCACGTCGGGGATGCCCAGCCCGGTCTTGGCCGAGATCAGCACGGCGTTGGAGGCGTCGATGCCGATCACCTCCTCGACCTGCTCGCGGATGCGCTCGGGCTCGGCAGCGGGCAGGTCGACCTTGTTCAGCACCACGACGATCTCATGGTTGTTGTCGATCGCCTGGTAGACATTGGCCAGCGTCTGCGCCTCGACCCCTTGCGAGGCGTCGACGACCAGCAGCGAGCCCTCGCAGGCGGCAAGCGAGCGCGACACTTCATAAGCGAAGTCGACATGGCCGGGCGTGTCGATCAGGTTGAGGATATAATCCTCGCCATTGTTGGCGCGGTATTTCAACCGTACCGTCTGCGCCTTGATGGTGATGCCGCGCTCGCGCTCGATGTCCATCGAGTCCAGCACCTGCTCCTTCATGTCGCGCAGCTCCAGCCCGCCGGTCGACTGGATCAGCCGGTCGGCAAGCGTGGATTTGCCATGGTCGATATGGGCAACGATGGAGAAGTTGCGGATGTTCTTGATCGGCGTGGTCATGCGGCGCGCTTTAGCAGGGGCACGGTATATCGGCAAGCGGCGGGGCGCGGGTGCGGCGGCAAGGCGGCAAAGTCGTTAAACTTTGATCCATGAGATTAGAGCATAGTTTGCGCCCGGCGTGGTAGCCCACCGGTCTATCGCCGTTTCGGGGGGATCGGAATGCCGCTGTCAGCACGCAAATTTCTCAGATCGGTGAGCGGCTCGTTCGCGCCGATGCTCGCCATCCTGCTTATCCCGATGGTTGCCGCATTGGGCTTTTCCATCGACTATACCTCGGCGGTTTCAACCAGGGCATCGATGCAGAACGCCCTCGATGCAGCGTCGCTGTCGATCACGACGCTTGCGACGGACACCTCATTGGCGGACCGTCAGGTAAAACTGCAGGAGGTATACCTGGCCAATGGCGGGCAAGGCACGGCCAAGCTCGACAGCTTCGTCGTCGCCACCGACGGCGCCGCCAGCATCAAGGCTTCGGCCGGCTTTGCCATGCCGACGAATTTCATGCAGATCGCCAGGATCAACACGGTGCAGGTCGGCGTTGCGTCGGCAGTGACAAAGCGGCCGGCATTGGTGCAAGCCACGTTCAAGGTGACCAAGGTCTCGGGCTGGTGGGGCAAGACAATGACGCTCTACGGCACCAAATTCGGGGACACGGTGGCCAACAAGCTGATGAAGATCACCTACACATACAACGGTTATGGCGATCCGAAAGGCTATGGCACGGCGACCGTCTCCACCATCAACGGAGCGACGATCACTACGGTCCAGCAGCAGGTGTGTACGACCACCACGGTGCTCAGCTTTTATGGGCTGCCCAGCACCACGATCACCCAGACCGCTTCCAACGGCAAGAAATATGCGACCACCTGCGTCAACACCATGTACCCGGCGACCGGTGCCGGCGCGGTGATCGACGTCAGCCAGATGGACCAGCTCTACCTGCAGATGGATGTGCCGTCAGGCAATCCAACGGTGCTCAAATCGAACGATCCGGCGACATCGAACCGCCTCTACGCGGACGGCGTCGAGATCGCCAGTGGCCAAACGGTCGATATCTTTACGCTGGTGCCGTGCGGCCAGACCAGCACACAAGCGTGGGAAGACGGGGGATCGCCGGTGCCGACATCTCCGACCATCACCGATTCCAACGCGGACTTTTTCTACACAGTAACCGGCAAGTGCGCCTTCAATCAGCGGGCATCGGAAACGCTGTTGACACAATAGGACGCCGCAGCTGAGTGCGAGGGCATATCGGCCCGCTTAGGCTGCCCGTCCATCACACCGCCGCCCGTCACACCGGGTGGCGTGTTGGTTGCGAGCGACCGTCTTCCCTTTGCCCCCTGTGGGAGAAGGCGGCCGAGCGAAGCTCGGTCGGATGAGGGGTGTTCCAGGGAACGCCGACGCCTCATTGCTTCCAGCACCCCTCAACCGTCTCGGCGCTTCGCGCCGATTCACCTTCTCCCACAAGAGGAAGAGAGAGCTGCGAACGATCACGAAGCGGTGATGCTGTAACGAACCGTGTTTCGGCGGCGAAGTGTGGACATGGAACCGCACAGGAGAACAGCGATGACCGGATCGAAACGCAGCACAGCCCTGATGGGGCTCGCCGCGGTACTGTTTTCGGCAACTGTGCTGTCGGCAACCGGCGCGGCCGCCGGCCAGACGCAGACCGTCGTCGAGCTGTTCACCAGCCAGGGCTGCTCGTCCTGCCCGCCGGCCAACGCCAATCTGATCAAGGTCAAGGACCGGCCCGGCGTGCTGGCGCTGTCCTTCAACGTCACCTACTGGGACTATCTCGGCTGGAAGGACACATTCGGCAAAGAAGAATTCACGCAGCGCCAGGTCCGCTATGAACCGTCGCTCGGCCGTTCCGGCCCGTTCACGCCACAAGTGGTGGTCAACGGCAAGGCCGATGCGGTCGGCGCCAGGCCCGGCGAGATCGAGCAGCTGATTTCGAGCGGCGGCCGCGCCGACGGACCTTCGCTGTCGCTCGCCGGCGGGATGGTCAGCATCGGCGCCGGTCCGGTGCCCGGAGGCAAGGCCGACGTCTGGCTGGTGCGTTACGGCAAGGGCGTCGTCGAGGTGCCGGTGGCGCGCGGAGAAAACACCGGCCGCACGCTGCCGCACGCCAATGTCGTGCATTCGCTGACCAGGCTGGGCAGTTGGACCGGCGACGCCACCGCGCTGCCGCTGCCGGCGACGACGGGCGGCCTTAGCACGGCGGTGCTGGTACAGGTGCCGGGCGGCGGGCCGATCCTTGCTGCCGCTACGAATTAGAAACCCGCGCGAAATTCCCCCAACGCGCAGCGGCGCCGCCGCATGCCGTCAACCCCTGCCAAACCCTAGGAGATCATCATGACCAATCGTTTGACCAATCGCCCGACCCTGGCGGTACTCGCCTTCGCACTTTGCTCGGCGGCGCTGTTCGCAGGAGGCGCGGCGCGAGCCGAAGATGCGATGAAGCCGGCGATGGCGACAAACGCCATGAAGCCGGCAACGGGCGCCATGAAGCCGGCAACGGACGCAATGAAGCCGGCCGGCGCCATGGCGGCTGACGCGATGGCCACGACCGCGATGAAGGCGACCGATCCGATGAAGGCCGACTGCATGAACAAGGCCGACGCCGAGACGGACGCCATGAAGAAGGCAGAGGCGACCAAGGCCTGCGATGCCATGGCTCCGGCCAAATAGGCGATGCGCACAGCAATGTGAGAGCCCGGCGGACCTATCCGTCGTATAATCCACGCCACATCATGGGAGATCAGACATGACCGCAGCCGTGAAACGATCGTCGATTTTCGCAAAAGCAGCAGCTGCCGCGCTCATCCTCACGGCCGCCGCCGCCGTATTCTGGCAGACCCCGGCAGTCTCGGCCGAAGACGCGGTGGTGATCCCGCCGCCGGCAATGGACGAGAAGGCCACCGCCGGCACCGAAAAGGCGGTCTTCGCCGGCGGCTGCTTCTGGGGTGTGCAAGGCGTGTTCCAGCACGTCAAGGGCGTCACCAGCGCCGTCTCCGGCTATGCCGGCGGCGACAAGGACACGGCCGTCTATGAAATGGTCGGCACCAGCCGGACGGGCCATGCCGAATCCGTCGAGATCACCTACGAGCCGTCCAAGGTTACTTACGGCCAGCTGCTGCAGGTGTATTTCTCGGTGGCGCACAATCCGACGCAACTGAACTACCAGGGGCCGGACAGCGGCACACAGTACCGTTCGACGATCTTTGCGGAAAACGACACGCAGAAAAAGATCGCCGAAAGCTATATCGCCCAGCTCGACAAGGCCAAGGTGTTTCCTAAGCCGATCGTGACGACGCTGGAGACCGGCAAGAGCTTCTATCCGGCCGAGGACTACCACCAGGACTTTCTGACCCTCAACCCGACTTATCCCTATATCGTCTACAATGATTTGCCCAAGGTCGAGAACCTGAAGCGGCTGTTCCCCAACCTCTACAGCGAAAAGCCGGTGCTGGTGCTGGCCGCTAACAAGAGCTGAGCTTTTGCGCCGGCGGGCGCGACGGAGAATAAGCGTCGGCGATCCTTCGCACCCCCTCTGTCCTGCCGGACATCTCCCCCGCAAGGGGGGAGATCGGCTATCACCTCGACCTTCGCCAAATCTCCAACGTTCAGGACGAGCGGAGCGCTGAAACTGCTAATCTCCCCCCTTGCGGGGGAGATGGCCGGCAGGCCAGAGGGGGGTGCTGTCCCGCCAACGTCTCGAAACTACCTCCCCTTTTTCCAGGGCAGGCTCCAGCGCACTTTCTCCAGCGTCGCCTTTGCCTCGGCCGAGTCCGGGTCGGGCTCTGTCTCGCGATAATGCGCCGAGCCCTCAGGCGGGTAGGCAAGCGTGTTGTTGAGGGCGAATTTGTCGATCTGGCTGAAGTCGGGGAAAGGCAGATTTTGCGCCTCGCGCCAATCGCCGACCCTTTTCTCCGCGGCGATGCGTTTTTCGTCGTCGACCGGAAGGTCGGTGGCTCTGTATTCCAGTGACGAAGGGAAGGCGAACTGCGCGCCGGCATCATCCATGACGTTGATCATGGACAACAGGATGTCCTCGCGGATGGCTTGAAAATCGGCCACGTCGGCGGTTTTGATATAAGTGAACACGTCGATATCGAGCGAATAGGCGCCGAAGCCGGCAAAGCGCACGCGGCACGGCTCATCGACAACGCGCGGATGGGCAATCAGCAGCTTGCGCAGCTCGGCCAGGACGTAACGCAGCTGATCGGGCGTCGTCTCGTAGCGCAGCTGCAGCGTCGTCGCGAACCGGGTGCGGTCGCGATGGGCGTAGTTCTCGATCTGCATGCCGGCGAAATCCGAGTTCGGCACCGAGATGATGGTGCGGTCGAGCGACCTGATGCGCGTCGAGCGCATGCCGATATGCTCGATCGTGCCGGACTGGTCGCCGAACTTGCAGAAGTCGCCGACGCTTACCGGCCGGTCGGCATAGAGCGTCAGGCCGGAGAGGAAGTTCTGCAGCGTCGGCTGCGCGGCCAGCGCCACCGCCAGACCGCCGATGCCGAGACCGGCGATGACGCCTTCGTAGGGGATGGCGAGCACTTCGGCCAACAGCAGGAAGGCGACGACCAGCACGGCGACGCGTGCGACGCCGGTGGACAGCGAAATCAGCGTGTCGTGATAGCCGGGCACTTGCCACAGTCCGCGATAGTGTTCGGCGACCTTGCCGATCAGATGCCAGACCACCGGCACGGCGCCGATCACGATCAGGCTCCAGGCGATTGCCTTGACCGGGGCGGCGACCACTTGCGGCAGACCGAGCGGGCGCAGCGTCAACAGCAGGAAGAAGCCAAGCACGATCGAGCGCACCGCCCATTCGACGATGCGGAAGAAGGCCGGGCTGTCCGTCCTTCGCACAAACAAGGAAATCAGCGCATTGGCGATGAAGCCGAAGACGATGCCGGCCAGTGCGGCAAGGCCGAGCATCCACCATTGCCAGTGCTCCATCGGGCCGGCGCGGGTGAGCAGGCCGGGGCTGATCTCGCGGGCGAGGCCACGGGCGATAAAGAACGGGTCGGTGCTGGCGAAGGCGGCGAATTCCGGCGCCACCGGCACGTCTTCGACGTCGGCGTAGAGCGCGCGGATGTGGGCGAGCGTCTCGGGCGTGAACTGCCAGATCTTGCGCTTGCCGGTGCCGTCGGGGTCAGTCTCGACCGGGCCGATGACGATGTTGCCGGCGGGATGCTCGAAATAGACGAAGGGGGTGTTGCTCTTCGGATCGTCGGGGATCTCCTGCCAATAGACGTAGCCGATGCGGTCGATGACCTTTTTGAGATAGCGCTCGAGCAGGAACGCCTCGTCGCCACGCACCGCCTGACTGTAGTTGCGCAGGTCGAGCGCCGCCTGTGCCGGATCGCCGGCTTCGGTGAGGCCGCTCAACAGCACCTTGAACGTATCGCGCGGCGAGGCGAGCCTGCTCGGATCGTCGACCATGTCTACGGCTTCGCCACGCGCTTCCTGGAATTCGGCGAGCTTGGCCTGAAGCTGGCCAAGTGGCGGCCCGACGATGAACCAGTCGCCATTCTTGCGGCGAAAAGTGACGGCGAAGGAGACCCTGGTGCCGTATTGCGGCAGCGTCGCCGTCACCTCGTCGCTGGAAATAATGTCATGCGGCAGGCTCCACAGACGGAACGTCGCGTTGTCGATGACGGTGAACAGCAGCTTGGTGTAATCGGGCATGTTGAGGCCGCCGCGGTCGGCCTCGGTGACGTCGACGAGACCCGCCGCCAGACCGGCAAGACCCATGCCGCCGCCGGTGGCGCGCGGCACGTTGTCGGCGCCGCTCTCGTTCATCGTCTGCAGGAACGAGCGCATGGTGCTCATCGGGCTCGACTGGTCGACACGCACGTCCTCGACGGCGCTGACGCGCACACCTGTCCACCATTCGGCGGTGGCGGCATCGAAGCGGCCCATGAAGCTGCCGCCGTCAGGCGATTGGACGAAGGTGAAGGCGCCCTGGCGGTCGCCTTCGAACCAGTGGCCGACAAGCTTGTCGCCTTCGGCCTTTGCCTCGATACGGCCGTTATAAAGCGGGTACACGCCCTTTACGTCGGCGCCGGTCTGCTCGAACTTGATCTGGGCGCCGCCGCCGCGCCATTTCGTGTCCCACACGCCCGTCCAGTTGGCCGCGTCCTGGGCATGCGCCTGCGGCATGGCCGGCAGCAGGCCGGCAAGCGCGAGTGCGCCGATCAGCGCGACTGTCCGGATCAGCAAAAGCAACAGCCGATCCTGTCCTGCCGCAGAAAAGGGGTTCATTCTGTTGCCCTTCTTCTTGCCGGCGATTCTGCTGGGCCGGCCAGAGAAGGTTATTCCGCTTGAAGATGAATATTCTGTTTCAGGCGGCGACGGCGATGCCGGTCAGTCATAGGTCAGATCCGTCGCCTTGCCACCGAACACGCGGTAGGCAAAGAACGAATAGAAGATGATGATCGGCAGCACGACGGCCGTGCCGACCAGGATGACGGCCAGGCTTTCGGGTGCCGAAGCAGCCTGCCAGATGGTCAGCCGGTCGGGCACCACGAAGGGGTAGAAAGACCAGGCGAGGCCGGCAAAGCCGAGCGTGAAGATCGCGGCCAATGTCAGGAACGGGAGCAGCGCGTGGCGGTCGCCGGGTTTCGGCATATGGAAGGTCTGGCGCCACAGCCACAGGAACAGCACTGCCGACAGGATCGGCAGCGGCGACAAATAGAGCATGGCCGGCCAGACGAACCATTTGTCGAAGATGCGCGCGCTGGCAAAGGGCGTGGCCAGCGATACCGCGACCATGCCGAGCGCGGTCAGCACCAGCGCCGTGCGCAGCCACAGCACCGCCTTCTTCTGCAGATCGCCTTCCGTCTTGTAGATGACCCAGGCCGCGCCCATCGCCGCGTAGGCCGCGGCAAGGCAGAGCGCCACCAGCGCGCCGAACGCCATGCCGCCAGGGCCGACGTCGAGGCCGAGCACATAGACGCCGAGCATATAGCCCTGCGCCAGCGACGCGATGACCGAGCCGAGGAAGAAGATGCGGTTCCAGCGGTGCTTCCTGCCGGCCGGCACCTTGGCGCGGAAATCGAAGGCGACGCCGCGCAGGATCAAGCCGACCAGCAGTACGAAAACCGGAATGTAGAGCGCGGTCAGGATGGTGCCGTGCGCCAGCGGGAAGGCGACCAGCAGCAGGCCGACCGCCAGCACCAGCCAGGTCTCGTTGGCGTCCCAGAACGGGCCGATGGCGGCGATCATCGTATCCTGTTCGGTGCCTTCGGCTGCGGCGAACAGGATGCCGATGCCGAGATCGAAGCCGTCGAGGATGACGTAGATCAGGATGGCGAGGCCCATCAGCCCGGCGAAGATCAGAGGCAGCAGGGTCGGCCAGTCGAAGCTCATGATGTTTCTCCTGGTTGCGCAACCGGCTGCGACAGCGGCCTGTTCATGACGCCCGGCAGCGGCGAGGTGTCTCCATCCTTCGCCGCCTTCAATGCCAGATGCACCAACACGCTGAGATAGGCGACCAAGAGCAGCACGTAGAGGATGAGGTAGACCGCGAGCGACAGCGCGACATGGCTGCCGGCGACCGGCCCGACAGCATCGGCGGTACGCAGCACGCCGGTGACCAGCCAGGGCTGGCGGCCGATCTCAGTGGTGTACCAGCCGGCCAGCGTCGCCAGCCAGCCGGACAGCGCCATAGGCACCATGACGAGCGCCAGCGGCTTGGGCAGGCTGTGGCGGCGCTTGAGGAAGAAGGCCGCCGACCAGGAGACGGCGAGCATAAGGAGGCCGGTGCCGACCATGATGCGAAAGCCCCAGAACACCGGAAATACCGGCGGATGGTTGCCGGCATAATCGTTCAGCCCCGGCACGACGCCGCCGGCGCTGTGCCTGAGGATGAGGCTGGCGCCGTCGGGAATGGTGAGCTCGAACCTGTTCTCGCTCGCCGCTTCATCGGGAAGCGCAAACAGCACCAGCGGCACGTTGGGACCGGTGTTCCAGTTGGCCTCCATGGCGGCGATCTTCTGCGGCTGGTGTTCGAGCGTGTTGAGGCCGTGCTGGTCGCCGGCGAAGATCTGGATCGGGATCAGGATCGCGGCGGTGAAGACGCCGGTGCGCAGCGCCTTCCACATCGATTCCGAACGATCGCCGTAGAGATAGCGCAGCGCCGACAGGCCGGCGATCAGGAACGAGACGGTCAGCCCCGAAGCAAGCAGCATATGGACGAGCCGGTAGGGCATGGACGGATTGAAGACAACGGCCCACCAGTCGGTGGCGTGCGCTACACCATCGCGCATCTCGAAGCCGGCCGGCGTCTGCATCCACGAATTGAGTGCTATGATCCAGAAGGCGGACAAGGTGGTGCCGCCGGCCACCAGCACCGTCGCCAGCGTATGGACGCGGTTCGAGACGCGGCGGAAGCCGAACAGCATGATGCCGAGGAACGCCGCCTCGAGGAAAAAGGCGGTCAGGATCTCGTAGGCCAGCAGCGGGCCGGCAATGTTGCCGACCGTCTCCATATAGCCCGGCCAGTTGGTGCCGAACTGAAAACTCATGGTGACGCCGGAAACCACGCCCATGGCGAAGGACAGCGCGAATACCTTAACCCAGGTGAAATAAGCGCGCATCCAGGCCGAATCGCCTGTCGCGTTGTAGCGGAGCTTGAAGAACAGCAGCACCCAGCCGAGCGCGATGGTGATCGCCGGGAACAGGATGTGGAACGAGATGTTCGCGCCGAACTGAATGCGCGACAGAATGAGCGGGTCCATGGCGGCTCCGGCTGCTGCTTGTTTGTACAAGGATAGGCTTCATGCGCGGGACGGTCAAAGCGGCGTCCCGCCGCGAGGCGGAACGCCGCAGTGTCGGTGAATCTGTTTTTGCCTGGATTTGGCTGGACGATCGGCCAGGTGTCGCCTATTCCGGCGAACCTCGATGTCCAGAACTGTCAGGAGCGGCATTGACATCCGGGTTTGCGAACCGACATTCAGCGGATTAAATCAACAACTCTGTTTCAAGCAGCCGTTTTCAGCCATGCAGCCGATCATCTCGATTTCCGGGGTCACCAAGACCTACGCCACCGGCTTCAAGGCGCTGAAGGAGATCAATCTCGATATAGTGCGCGGCGAGATCTTTGCGCTGCTCGGTCCGAACGGCGCCGGCAAGACGACGCTGATCTCGATCGTCTGCGGCATCGTCAACCGCTCCTCGGGTTCCGTCACCGTCGACGGCCATGACATCAACCGCGACTACCGCGCGGCGCGCAGCCTGATCGGGCTGGTGCCGCAGGAACTGACCATCGACGCCTTCGAGAGCGTGTGGGCGACGGTTAATTATAGCCGCGGCCTGTTCGGCAAGCCGGCGGACAAGGCGTTCGTCGAAAAAGTGCTGCGCGACCTGTCGCTCTGGGACAAGAAGGACGCCAAGGCGATCACGCTGTCCGGCGGCATGAAGCGCCGGCTGATGATTGCCAAGGCGTTGTCGCACGAGCCGCGCATCCTGTTCCTCGACGAACCGACGGCAGGCGTCGATGTCGAGCTGCGCCAGGACATGTGGGCGATGGTGCGCCGGCTGCGCGAAGACGGCGTCACCATCATCCTGACCACGCACTACATCGAAGAAGCGGAGGCGATGGCCGACCGCGTCGGCGTCATCAACCGCGGCGAGATCGTGCTGGTCGAGGACAAGGCCGAGCTGATGCGCAAGCTCGGCCGCAAGCGGCTTGTGCTGGAACTGCGCAGTCCCCTGGCCACCGTTCCCGACGCCTTTTCGCGCTACGCGCTGGAGCTTTCGCCGGATGGCGGGCAGCTGACCTATACTTATGACAACCAGAGCGAACGGCCGGGCGTCGCCTCGTTGATCCGCGAGCTCGAGGCGGCCGGCATCCAGTTCCGCGACATCGATACGGAAAACAGCTCGCTTGAGGAGATCTTCGTCAATCTGGTGAGGAAACCGGCATGAACCCGCGCGCGGTCATGAATCTTCATGCGGTATGGGCGATCTATCGGGTGGAGATGGCGCGCGCCCTTCGCACGGTGCTGCAGAGCATTGTTTCGCCGGTCATTTCCACGTCGCTCTATTTCGTCGTTTTCGGCTCGGCCATCGGCTCGCGCATCACCGAGATCGACGGCATCAGCTACGGCGCCTTCATCGTGCCGGGGCTGATCATGCTGTCGCTGCTGACGCAGTCGATCTCCAACGCTTCTTTCGCCATCTATTTTCCGAAATTCGTCGGCTCGATCTACGAATTGCTGTCGGCGCCTGTGTCCTATCTGGAGATCGTCATCGCCTATGTCGGGGGTGCGGCGACAAAGTCGATCGTGCTTGGCCTGATCATCCTGGCGACGGCCTCGCTGTTCGTGCCGCTTCACATCGAGCATCCGTTCTGGATGCTCGCCTTCCTGGTGCTGACGGCGGTGACCTTCAGCCTGTTCGGCTTCATCATCGGCATCTGGGCGAAGAGCTTCGAGCAGCTGCAGCTGGTGCCGCTGCTGATCATCACGCCGCTGACCTTCCTCGGCGGCAGCTTCTATTCGATCAACATGCTGCCGGGCATCTGGCGCACGGTGACGCTGTTCAACCCGGTCGTCTACCTGGTCAGTGGCTTCCGCTGGAGTTTTTACGGCAAGTCCGACGTTTCGGTCGGCGTCAGCCTCGGCATGACGGTTGTTTTCCTGCTCGTCTGCATAGCAATCGTCGCCTGGATCTTCAGGACCGGCTACCGGCTGCGCAACTGAGCGACTGGCCTGCCAGGCAAAGCAGCCTTATCAGTCAACGGAAACAGCGCTGAGTGCAGCCCTTGCGACGATGCCCTTGATCTTCATGTTTTGTTATATATCATGTTATTGTTTTTCGCGAGACGGATTGGTTTATGGAAGACATCATACGATCGCTTGGCTTCTTGTGCCTGGGCAGCAGGATGAAGCGTATAGGCGAGCAACTGCAAGCGGAGGCGCAGCGCCTGCTCGACCGGCTGGATGTTCCGGTTCAGGCGAGCCAGTACCCACTGCTGGCCGCGCTCGACAGGCTGGGCCCGCTGCCTGTCGGGGAACTGGCGCAATCGCTTGGCATCGCGCAGCCGGGTGTAACGCGAAGCGTCTCGCTTCTGGCCGGATTGGGATTGCTCGAGGTTAGTCCGTCGACCGATGACCAGCGGCGCAGGATTGTCTCTCTCACTCGGGACGGCCGGCGGCTGGTCGATGTCGCAAAGCGCGAGGTCTGGCCGCGCATCGAAAACGCCGTTGCGGATTTGTGCGCGGATCTTTCGGGGCCGCTTCTTGAGCAGCTGACCGCCATCGAGGACGGTCTAGCCGCGGCTCCTCTCGACCGTCGAGTGAAAAATCCGGAGGCCGCGGCGTAATGAGACACCTGCTCGACCGCCCTATCTGGAGCGCGCTTCAGACGCGACATCGGGCGTTCGCACAAGGTAATGACCTCGCCAGGCGGTATCGGCCGTCGATCGTTCCGTTCGCCGCCACTGGCGCCGACGACGCCGAAAGCCTGCGGGCGCTCGAACAGCTTGTCTCCGCGGGCGAGAGTGTCATCCTGCTTCAGTCGGACGCCATTGCTCTGCCCGCGGGGCTTTTTGCGACTTCCACCGCAGCCGGGGTTCAAATGATTGCCGAGCGGCCGTTGCAAACCGTGTCTGACCAACGTGTGCAACGTCTGACCCGAGACGATGCGGCTGAGATGCTCGCCCTGGCATTGCTCACCAAGCCTGGCCCATTCACGCTCGAAGCCCTGAGCCTGGGCGATTTTTGGGGCGTGAAAATCGAGGGCAGACTTGTGGCAATGGCCGGCGAGCGCATGAAGCAACCTGGCTATACCGAACTCAGCGGGGTGTGCTCACATCCGGAATTTCGCGGCGGTGGCCTAGGCAAGCTGCTGTCCCTGTTCGTGGCAAACCGGATAATGGCGCGCGGCGAAGTTCCCTATCTCCACGCCTATGCCAGCAACGCCACGGCCATCAGACTATACGAGTCCATTGGCTTCAGGTTGCGAAGCACAATGAATGTGGCCGTGGTTCAGCGCACCGAATGATTGGTCGGCGCATGATGCGCAGCATGGATGCATCTCATATCAGGAAAGGAAGGATTTCGTATGGTCGAAATCCTTCCTCGAGACTGCAAGGCCTTCCTGCGTCTCAGACCGCGATCTTGCCGCCGCCTTGCCTGGTGATGGCAACGACCGCCGGGCGCACCGGCATGTCCGGCTTGAAGTCAGGCCAGCGGGTCGACAAATCCTCATAATAGGACGGACGCCCAAAAGCCTCCCAATCCTCGCCACCGTCGCCTGGATGCTGGACGGCAACGAAAGCAGTCTGGTCGTCCGGCGCAAACAGGGGACCACACATTTCGGCGCCGATCGGCACACGGAAGAACAGCTTTGAGGTCGCCCGCGCCGGGCCTTCCGTGTCGACCGCCCACAGGCCGTCGGTGCGGCCTGTGGCCTTCGGGCCCTGGCCGTCGGTAGCAACCCAGAGGCGGCCGGCCGAATCGACCGCGCAATTGTCCGGCATGCCGAACCAGCCATTGGCAGTGGTTGCGGTGGAGAAGGTGGCGCCGATTTCGGCCACGGCGGGATCGCCGCATTTCAGCAGGATTTCCCACTTGCCCTTGGTGGCGGCAAAATCACCGCCGTCCTCGACGATCTCGATGATGTGGCCAAAGGCATTTTCGGCGCGCGGGTTGGCGGGGTCGACCTGATCGGCCTTGCGCTTCGAATTGTTGGTCAGCATGACATAGACTTTGCCATTGGCGGCATTGGGCTGGATGTCTTCCGGACGGTCCATCTTGGTGGCGCCGAGCAGGTCGGCGGCGCGGCGCGTCTCGATCAGCACGTCGGCCTGGCTGGCAAAGCCGTTCTCCGCCGTCAGCGGCCCTTGGCCGAAGACGATCGGCAGCCATTCGATTGAACCGTCCTCGGCGAACTTGGCGACATGCAAGGTGCCGTCGTCGAGCAAATTCATGTTGGCGGCGCGATCGTCCGGATTGAACTTGCCTGTGGTGACGAACTTATAGACATAGTCGAAGCGCTCGTCGTCGCCGAGGTAGAAGACGACACGGCCATCCTTGGCGACGATCGATTCTGCGCCCTCATGCTTGAAGCGGCCCATGGCGGTGCGCTTCCTCGGCACCGACGTCGGATCCTGGACGTCGACCTCGACGATCCAGCCGAAGCGGTTCGGCTCGTTCGGCTCCTTGCCGATATCGAAACGGTCGTGATGCGCCGCCCATTCATAGGCGCCTTCGGGAATGCCGAGGCGCTTGTAGTTGGCCGCCTCGTTATGGCCCTGCGGCAGCTCGCCCGAGAAATAGCCGTGGATGTTCTCCTCGGCCATGACATAGGTGCCCCACGGCGTGACGCCGCCGGCGCAGTTGTTGAGGGTGCCGATGACCTTCGTACCGCTCGGGTCGGCGCTGGTCTTGACGCGGTCGTGGCCGGCGACGGGGCCAGACAGTGCCATCTCGGTATTGGAAGTGATGCGGCGGTTGAGCTTGCCGTCGCGCACGACCTGCCATTTGCCGGCTTCTTTGCGGATCTCGACAATGGTGCCGCCATGCGCGGCCATCTCGACATCGACTTGCTCCTTGCTGAGGGGCGCCTGCTTGGCTTTGCCATCGACGATGGTGACGAGGCCCGGGAACATCAGATGCGGATTGGTGTATTCGTGGTTGACGACCAGCAGGCCATGCTCGGCTGAGCCGCCGATCGGGATATAACCGACATAGTCGTTGTTGTAGCCGAATTGTCTGGCCTGGGCTTCCGCCGACTGTTTTGTCGGATCGAATTCCGGCGAATCGGCGAACAGCGGATCGCCCCAGCGCAGCAGCACGTCGGCGTCATAGCCAGGTGCGACGTGATGCTTGTCGTCGATGCCGGCCTCGAGCTCGTCGAAAGCGAAGGCGGAGCCTTCGGCGGCGCGGGCGTTGTCGGCGGCGATCAGCGCCAGCGGGCTGACGGTAGCGGCTATGGCCGAGACGGCAAGCGAGCCCTTGAGGAAGCCGCGGCGCGAGAACCGCGCGGCGATGATCTCACCCATGGTGCGGTTGTCGGTGGGATTGGCTCCTGGCCCATCGTTTTCCTCGAGCAGACTGGTGCGGAAATGGGCGTCAGGGGTGCGATGTTCGGTCGAGCGCTGTTCAGTCATGGGGGCCTGCCTCTGGCTGGATGGATTGCTGGAGCGTGTTGTCTGGCCAATCCGGTATTACCGGCAGGTCACAGTTTGATGACATGCCGGCTAATTGCCACCTGCGATTTCGTATCCAACATCAGTCCCGCTTGACCGCGACCGGCGCTTCGGAAACAAGAGCTGCGGCAGGCGCGTAGGGACCGCATCGGGAGGAACAAAAGTGAGTTTCTGGGGACTTGGGCAGCTCTGCGTTTCGACCGTGATCTTCCTGCTGGCGGCGATGGCCGCAAAACAGTGGGGGCTGGCGCCGAGCCTCGGCAAGATCGTGCTGACGTTGGCGCTCTATTCGCTGGGCAATCTGATCATGCTGAGGCTGATCCGTGAATTCGGCATGTCGGTGTCGTTCAGCCTGTCGGCGGTGATCCAGCTGGTGTCGGTGAATGTGGTGGCGCTGGTCTTCTTCGGCGAGCGCGTCAATGCCTTACAGGCAACCGGCATTGTGCTTGCCGTCGCAGCTGTGGCGCTGATCACGCTCGGGCCCTATCTGCAAAGGCTGTAGCTGCGATCAGGCCGATGAAGAAGATTGCAAGCAGACTGCGCAACTGGCTGGAGTTCCCGGTTCTGCTGGCCGGGCTGGTCATTGCCGGCGGGCTGTGGGGGTTCGAAGAACTGATGGAGCTGGCGCGGGCGACCACGCCGCATGCCTTCGACACCGAAATCCTGCTTGCCTTCCGCAAGGCCGGCCAGCCCGACAATCCGATCGGACCGGCGTGGCTGGAAGGAGCGATGCGCGACGTCACCAGCCTTGGCAGCGCCAGCGTGCTGGTGCTGATCACGGCAGCAATGATCGTCTATCTGCTCCTTATCCGCAGGCCAGGCGCGGCGCTTCTCATGTTCGTCGCGGTGGCGGGCGGCCAGCTCCTGTCAAGCGTGCTGAAATTCGATATCGACCGGCCGCGCCCCGATCTGGTCTCGCATCTCGCCGATGTGGCATCGCTTTCGTTTCCGAGCGGCCACGCCATGCTGTCGGCGGTGACGTATTTGACGCTGGGCAGCATGGCGGCACGGTTTTTGCCCGGGCGCACGACGAAGATCTATGTGCTCGTGCTGGCGGTGCTGACGACGGTGGTGGTCGGCATCAGCCGCATCTATCTCGGCGTCCACTGGCCGTCCGACGTGCTGGCCGGCTGGTGCGCCGGCTTTGCCTGGGCGATGCTGTGCTGGCTGGCGGCACGACTGCTGCAGCGATGGCTAGGGCGGGCCGACGGCACCTGACGTCGGCCGGACTATTTCAAATCAGCCTGTTGATCAGGCCATGTCCGCAGCCTGCCAGCAGGAAAACCATCGACAGCACGACTGTCGAGGTCGCCAACGCTTTGAATGTCTTCACCTGCTCATCCTTTTTGAGGTCCTACTGTAAAATCGGTACCGTAATGGATGTCCCGCCAAACGATGCCGAGGTTTGTAGCATGCCAGCGCACCGGCTGGCAAAGACTGTTGCATGTTTCACATATGCAAGATGATGTTTGACCCATCATCATGAAGGTATTATACGTGATACTGCAGAACTCAGACGGGGTTTTGACCGATGATCACTGCCGCGCAGATGCGTGCCGCGAGGGCGCTGGCCGGCATCGATCAGAAGACCCTCGCCGAGCGCGCCGGGGTTTCGCTTCCAACCATTCAGCGCATGGAAGCGAGCGACGGCGTGGTCCGGGGCGTGGTCGATACGCTGATGAAGGTCATCCAGGCCCTTGAAGAGGCCGGGGTCGAGCTGATCGGCGAAAACCAGGCGAGCGAGCGTGGCGGCAGGGGCGTTCGCCTCAAGCCTGTCACGCCGCAGAACCCGCAAGGCTGACGCTACTGCCGCATCGCCGAAAATCAAATTCGGTTTTCGGATAGTCCGATGCGCGGGTCAAAAGTGTTGGGGCGTATCTGTGCGCCTATTTGGACGCACGCCGCTCCAAGTCGCGACGGCGACCGCCGACAGTCCTGCCGACGATCCCGCCGCTCCTTGGTTTCATGCGGAAGGCACTCGATGGATCAGACGCAGCGGGCAGTGCATCAACCGGCGCGGCCGACATTTTCCGAACTGTTCACCCCGAAGCTGGTGACGGTGCTGCGGGAGGGCTACACGCTCACGCATTTCAAGGCGGATGCCATCGCCGGGCTGACTGTCGCCATCATTGCGCTGCCGTTGTCGATGGCAATTGCCATTGCTTCAGGCGTGACGCCGGAGCGCGGGCTCTACACCTCGATCATTGGCGGCTTCCTGGTCTCGGCGCTTGGCGGCAGCCGTTTCCAGATCGGCGGCCCGGCCGGCGCCTTCATTGTGCTTGTGGCGGCGACAGTGGCGCGGGTTGGCGTCGACGGCTTGCTGCTGGCGACGATGATGGCCGGCGTGTTCCTGCTTGCCATCGGCTATCTCAGACTTGGCACCTACATCAAGTTCATCCCCTACCCGGTGACCGTCGGCTTCACCGCCGGCATCGCTGTCATCATCTTCTCCGGCCAGATCGTCGAACTGTTCGGGCTGAAGCTCGCCGGCAAGGAGCCAGGGCCGCTGGTGCCGAAGCTGATGGCCATCGGCGAAGCGGCCGGAACAATCAACCTCGCCGCAACTGCGGTGGCGGCGCTGACCATCATCACCATTGCGACGTTGAGGCGGTTTCGGCCGAAGTGGCCGGCTATGCTGATTGCCATCGGACTGGCATCCCTCGTCGTCGCATTGCTCGCCATGCCGGCCGAGACGATCGGCACGCGCTTCGGCGGCATCCCGCGCAGCCTGCAATGGCCGGCCTTCCCGCCGCTCAGCCTCGACAGGATAATCGACGTGCTGCCGGACGCCATCGCCTTTGCGCTGCTCGGGGCGATCGAATCGCTGCTGTCGGCCGTCGTCGCCGACGGCATGACCGGAAGGCGGCATCGCTCCAATTGCGAGTTGGTGGCGCAAGGCTTCGCCAATATCGCCTCCGCCTTGTTCGGCGGCATATGCACCACTGGCACCATTGCCCGCACCGCGACCAATGTACGGGCCGGCGCGCATGGACCGGTCTCAGGCATGATGCACTCGGCCATTCTGCTTGCTCTGATGCTGGTGGCGGCACCGCTGGCCAGCTATATCCCGCTTGCAGCACTTGCCGGCGTGCTGGCGGTGGTGTGCTGGAACATGTTCGAGAAACAGGCCTTCGCCACCTTGCTGCGCGCCTCGCGCGGCGATGCGCTGGTACTGATGGCGACGTTCCTGATCGTCATCTTCCGCGACCTGACCGAAGGCATCGTCGTCGGCTTCGCGCTAGGCTCGATCCTGTTCATCGACCGCATGGCCAAGAGCATCGCGGTGGAGGCGGACCATCAATCCCTGGTGCAGGAAGACGTCGCCGACCGAGCCAGCGCTTATGATTCCAGCGAGGCGAGCGATGCCGACACCGTCGTCTACCGGATATCGGGCGCCTTTTTCTTCGGCGCCGCCTCGACCGTCGGCACGGTGCTGGACCGCATCGCCGACCAGCGCAAGAACTTCATCCTCGACTGTTCGGCGGTGCCGTTCTTCGATTCGACGGCGGCCAATGTCATCGAGGGCGCGGCCCACAAGGCCAAGCGCGCCGGCGTTCGCTTTATTATCTCAGGCGCTTCACCGCAGACACGCCGCATGCTGATCAACCACGGTGTCAAGCGGCCGCTGGTGACTTATGCCGCATCGATCACGGATGCGCGGGCGCAGCTGAAGAAAGCCGCGCCCGCCGCCTGAGCTGGCAACTGCCGGCTTAGTCGAGGCCCAACGCTGAGACCTCGCCCTCGTTCATCAGCGGCACGAAGATTGTCGACTTGCCATCTGTGCCGATATCGGCGCTGCCCGGCTTGAACGTCGCAACCACTTGCGGCGTACCGCCGGCTTTGTAGCGGTAGAGCGTGCCGGTCATATAGGCAGTGGCGTAGATGCTGCCGCCGATGGCAACGACGCCATCGAGGTTGGCAAAGTTTTCCGCGCCAGCCAGAGGCGAAACGGCCTTGGTGGCGAGATCGACCGAGAGCAGGCCGCCCGGCTCCGCGGTGCTGAAGTCGGGCTTGATGCCCTTGCCCCACGAAGCGACGATCAGCCGGCCACCATCGGCGAAGATGCCATTCGGCGAAGCGAGCGCCGCATCCTTGATGAACAGTTCGAGCCGGTCGCCGTCGATGCGATAGATCGTATCGGCAAGCATATCCGTGACGTAGACCTTGCCGGATGCATCAGCGGTCATGTCGTTGAGAAAGACAGCGTTCGGCACGTCGATCGTCGACGCTAGCTTGCCGCTTTGGAGATCGACGACGCGCACATGGGTGATGTCGGCGACGTAGAGTTTGCCGCCGGCAATCGCCATGCCCTTGGGCGCGTCCATGCCGTCGGTCCAGTGTTGTGTGACCAGCTTGCCGTCCATCGACAGAACCGACAGATAGCCGTTGCCGTCGGCTTCGCCGGGATTGCCGACGATGTTCGAGACGATAACGCGCTGGCCGGCGGCGTCGAACAGCGCCGATTCAGGTTGCTCGAGGCCGCTGGCGCGCCAGAGTTCAGCGGCCTGAACTGCCGGCGCAGTCGCGATGCCGAAGATGGCGAGAAGTATCGGTGTGAAGAGGCTTTTCATGGCTAGTCTCCCGTAATGGACTGGCGGAGAGCTAGGCCTTTCGATACTTTCCGGGAAGATCTATCGGGACTAGTACCGAAGGTTGATACCAAATCGTGCAAAAGAGGTGCATCCCGTGAACGGCCTGATCTTCGACGCGCTGAAGCGGACGCTGAAGGCCAAGGGCGTGACCTACCGCGTCCTTGCCGAGCGAATGGGCGTTTCCGAGCCGACGGTGAAGCGCATCTTCCACGAGCGCAACTGCAAGCTCGACCGGCTGATGGAGATCTGCGCTGCCGCCGGCGTGGAGTTGGAGAACGTGCTCGGCTCTATGAACAGAGGACCAGGACCTGCCAACCACGTCGCGCCGGAGATCGAGCGCAAGCTCGCCGGCCGGCCGGCACTGCTGTTCATCTTCGTCATGCTTTCGGAAAAATTTACGCCCGAAGGCATCATGCGCTCACAGGGGTTGAGCGAGGCTTCGATGTTCCTCTATCTGCGAGACCTCGAGGAGTTGGGGCTGGTCGCGCTCGGTCGCGGCCTGTCGGCCAGGCTGCTGGTCGAGACGCCAATCCAGTGGAATTTCGACGGGCCATTGCGGCCACTGTTCGAGGTGACCAACAAGAACTTCATCGGCTGGGCCATCACGCATCTGGAGCGCGAGGCGACATTCGTCAGCTTCTCCAGGCGGATGCGGCCCGAGACGGCGGAAATGGTCAGGCGGGAGGCGGAGGAACTGGCCGAGCGCGCCAAATTGCTTGCGCATCACGATCAGCACACGACGCCCGAAGACGGGCTGGTCGGTTACAAGTGGACGTTTGCGTTCGGCGCAACGCCGTTCCCGGTGATCATGCCGATAGGGCCGCATCCGCGCGACGCCGGCGCGCGGACACCCGGCCGGGCCGCCGCAAAGACACGACGGCCGCTGCCGGCCTAGCCGCCACTCTGAACCCTTGTTTCGGCGCTGGTAATCCAGGGCTTGTCGTCCCAAATCATCTGCCGGTAGTCGAAACCATATTCGAGGGTCGGCTTGATGATGCGGAAATAGGGCGACAGGTCGAAGTCGCGCGGCGTGTAGAGCGAGTGATGGCGGATGTGCAGGATTTCCTTGCGCGAATAGCGTCTCACGGCGTGTAAGGCTTGTAGCCGGACGATTCCTCCTGCAGTCGGCCGGCAAGCCAGCGGCCAAGTCGGTCCAGAAGCGTGTCGCCGGGCTCGGTCATGCCAGACGGCGATTATCACAGGCGGCCAATTACACATGATCAGCCCACGCCAGGCGCGCCGGCGTCTTCGTGCGATACCGCTGTGAGATCGTCGCGCACCTTGTGGGCAAGCTTCCTTGTCGAGCGCTTCGGACGGTCGCCGAAAAGCTCGGCCGCCTCGGCGAGGCAGGTTTTTTTCAGGCTCTTTTCCGAGCGCTTCAGCAGCTTGGCAAGCAACCGCGTGTCCTCAGGGGGACCGAGCGGCTGGTCCTCGGCATCGAGAAGCGCGCGCATGACGAACACGTCGTGCAGTTCGCCGAGCCGCTCGCCCAATTCATCGACGGCCTTGCGCCGGGCCTTGATCGGCGTCGGCCACAGCCGGCCGAGCAGCGACAGGTGCATGCCATGCGTCTTGGCCGCCTTGCGCAGGTCGTGAAAGTCATCGGCTTCGCCGCGCGAAGCCGCCTTGTCCAGCGCTTTCCTGGCGCGGCGCAAAGTGGCGCGCGCGCCTTCGGCGAGCACGTCGGCAGCCTGCTCCGGCTGGTCGGGCAGAGCGAGCTTGTCGATCCGGCCGACACCTTCCTCGCAAGCGGCGATCGCCGCGCCTATCGCAGCATCGAGGCCTGCTCCGCCATGCAGTTCATGCTGGCGCGCGACGAGCCGGTCGCGAACGGCATCGAGGCCACCGCCGGCACTTTGCTCGGGAAAGCTTGCCGCTAGCCGGTCGATTGTTTCCACCAGTGCGGTTGCCTCGCGCGGGCCGGCAAGCAGGGCCGCCACCTGGCGGTAGCATTCATTCTCAGTCACGCAGAATGTTTCGTCTCCGGAACGGACAAGGCGCAGCAAGGCGCGGACGTTCTTCAGCCGTTTGCGACAGTTGTGCAGCCCCTGCTCGGGCCTGTCACGCGCGGCGTCCAGATGGACAAGCGCCTTGCCGATCTCCTCAGCGAGGATGCGTCTGATCTCGCCGGTCAGCGAGATGTGCGGATCGATACGAAAGCTCATGCGACGATCTCCGAAATCCCCCCAAGGGCGAGCGACGCGTTGTAAAATCTCGACTCGCCGGTGACTTCACGGCCGAGCCAATCTGGCAGCATTTCGTCCGGTACATCCTCCGGCGTCTCGAGCTCGGCGATCACCAACCCCGCAAGCGTCCCGCCGAAGACATCGACTTCGTAGAGATAGCCGCGGTGTCTAACATGATGGCGTGTCTTCTCGATGACATGTCCGATGGCAAAGGCCTGCATCTCCTGCGCCTCCGCCAAAGGCACCGGATATTCGAATTCATCGCGCTGGCGTGCCTGGCTGCCGAACTTGAGCGTCAGCTTGGCGACGGCATCATTGCTGATGCGCACACGCACCGTACGGCTGGGTTCGGCGACAAGGTAGAATTGACGGATATGAATGTCCGCCTCGACCATTGCCCGCCATTCCTCACCTGAGACCAGGAATTTACGCTCGATTTCCTTGCCCATGGCCATGCACTAGAGCGCGCACGGCCAGAGTTGGCAAGCCGCTTGATCGCAGTTGACTTTAATCATTCGATTGATTAAATTATCGATGATGATCAAATCGCCCAGCGCCAGCAGCCTTCCTCATGAGGCGCCCAAGACCGCCGCAGATATGACGCGGACGGCACTCGTGCGCGCGGCGCTGAAGCTGTTCGGACGCCAGGGTTTCGACGGCACGTCGACGCGCCAGATCGCGGCTGAGGCCAAGGCCAATATCGGCTCGATCGCCTATCATTTCGGCGGCAAGGAAGGGCTCCGCAACGCGGCAGCCGACTACATCGTCGACACCATCCAGACCGTTGCCGGCCAGGCGATCGGCAATCTGCAGGCGCCGGTCGCGGCATTGGCGGACACCGAGGCCGCGCGGGCACATTTAGCCGTCGCACTGGAGCGCATGGTCGCCTTCATCGCGGCAAGGCCGGAAGCCGGCGAGATTGTACAGTTCGTCCTGCGCGAGCTGTCGCATCCTACCGCGGCGCTCGACCGTATCTATGACGGCGTGTTCGAACCGGCGCATCGCCGGCTCTGCCTCATCTGGGAACAGGCGACGGGCGAGCCGGCCGAGAGCGAGCGCACAAAACTCACCGTATTCACGCTGATCGGCCAGGTCGTCTATTTCCGCATCGGCCGCGAGGCGGTTATGCGCCGGATGGGCTGGCGCAAGATCGGCGACGATGAGGCCGGCAAGATCGCGGCAACAATAACCGACAATCTCAGCGCGATTTTAGCTCGGCGCGATTTGGCTGTCCGGAAGGATCCTGGATCATGAGCCTGCTCTGTTCTTTGCCGCTTGCCGCCCAGCTTTTCAGCGCCTGCGCGCCGGCAGCACCGCTCGCCGTCGGCTACGTCGAGGGCGACTACGTCCTGCTCGCGCCGATCGAGGTGGCGCAGGTCGAGACGATTGCGGTCAAGCGCGGCGACCGCGTCACGCCCGGCACGCCGGTGGTGACGCTGGAAAACGCCGACGCCAAGATCGCCATCGCACAAGCCGAGGCGGCCCTTGCGCAGGCCCAGGCGCAACTTGCCGACCTGCAGGTCGGCAAGCGGCCGGAAGAGATTGCGGTGCTCAAGGCGCAGGTCGACATGGCCAAGGCGCAAGCCGCCGACGCCAAACGCCGTTACATCCGCGCCAGCGATCTGTTCAAACGCGGCACCGGCACACAGGCGGACTACGACACGGCTTCCGCGACGCTGGAGACGGCCAACGCGCAGGTCGGCCAGGCGGAGGCCAATCTCGCCGTCGGCGGCCTGCCGGCACGGCCCGAGACGATCAAGGCCGCCGACAATCAGGTCAGGCAGGCGCAGTCGGCGCTGGAGCAAGCGCAATGGCGGCTGTCGAAGCGCGTGCTGACGGCGCCCTCGCCCGGCCGGGTCAACGATGTCATCCGCTATCCTGGCGACACGGCCGGGCCGACCGCGCCGGTCATCTCCATACTGCCGGATGGCGCGGTGAAGCTTAGCGTCTATGTGCCGGAAAGCGCGTTCTCCTCGGTCGATGTCGGAACGCTGCTCAACGTCCATTGCGACGGTTGCGGATCGGGCGTGAAGGCTCGCGTCAGCTACGTGTCACCGGATCCGGAATTCACGCCGCCGGTGATCTACTCGCTCGAGACCCGGCAAAAGCTGGTCTATCTGGTGGAAGCGCGGCCGGAGGGCGACGCCAGCGCATTGCAGCCCGGGCAGATCGTCGACGTCGATCTGGCGGACATCGGAAAATGAACGTCATCGACGTGCATGGCCTGGTCAAGCGCTTCGGTGACAAGACCGTCGTCGACCATGTGACGATGACGGTGGCCGAGGGCGAGATCGTCGGCTTCCTCGGGCCGAACGGCTCAGGCAAGACGACGACCATCCGCATCATGTGCGGCTTGCTGACGCCGGATGAGGGCGAAGGCACGGTTCTGGGCTTCGACATTCGCACCGACAGCCTGCGGATCAAGCGCGAAGTCGGCTACATGACACAGAGATTCTCGTTCTACGAAGACCTCACGATCGGCGAGAATCTCGAATTCGTGGCACGGCTTTACCGGCTGAAGCCGCTCGACGGGCATGTGGCTAAGACGCTTGAGGAGCTCGGCCTGACATCGCGCAAGAACCAGCTGGCCGGTACGCTGTCCGGCGGCTGGAAGCAGCGGCTGGCGCTGGCCGCCTGCATCATGCACAAGCCGAAATTGCTGCTGCTCGACGAGCCGACGGCGGGCGTCGATCCGAAGGCCAGACGCGAATTCTGGGACGAGATCCACCGGCTGGCGAGCGGCGGCCTGACCGTGCTGGTCTCCACCCATTACATGGACGAAGCCGAGCGCTGCCACCGCATCAGCTACATCTCCTACGGCAAGATGCTGGCCACTGGCACGGTCGAGGACGTGGTGAGGAATGCCGGGCTGACCACCTTCGTCCTGCAAGGGCCACGGCTCGATCAGGTCGCGGCCGCACTTCATGGCCGCCACGGCGTCGACCAGGTGGCGCCGTTCGGGGCGACGCTGCATGTCGTCGGTTCCGACAGGAAGGCGCTTCAGGCAGCGCTTGCCGATGTCGAGAAGGAGCACAAGGGCGTCACGGTATCGCCCGGCGAGACCAGCCTGGAGGATGTGTTCATCCAGTTCATGTCCGGTTCGAAGGACAACATGGGATGAAGAACGGGATAAACAGCATCTTTTCCTTCGCCAGGCTAGGCGCGCTGCTGATCAAGGAGTTCATCCAGATGCGGCGCGACCGCATCACCTTCGCCATGATGCTCGGCGTGCCGCTGATGCAGCTGGTGCTGTTCGGCTATGCCATCAACAACGATCCGAAGAGCCTGCCGGCAGCGCTGGTGGCGATGAGCAGCGATCCTTACACGCGGGCCATGGTTTCGGCGCTGCAGACCACCGGCTATTACCGCTTCGACCATGTTGCGCAAAGTGCCGCCGAAGCCGAATTCCTGATGGCGCGCGGCGATGTCGCCTTCGTCGTCACCATTCCCGCCGATTTTGCCCGACGGGTCGAGCGCGGCGACAGCCCGCAGATCCTGATCGAGGCGGATGCAACCGACCCGGCCGTCGCGAGCGGCGCCATCTCGACGCTCGGCACCGTCGCCAACCAGGCGCTGCTCAGGGCACGCGGCATGCAGGAGACGGCGGCCGAAGCTGCCCGGGGCCAGCTCCAGGTGGTGGTGCACCGGCGCTACAATCCGGAAGCCGTCTCGCAGTACAACATCGTGCCCGGTCTGCTCGGCGTCATCCTGCAGATGACGATGGTGATGATGACCTCGATCGCGCTGACGCGCGAGACCGAACGCGGCACGATGGAGAACCTTCTGGCGATGCCGTCCAGCCCGCTCGAGATCATGCTGGGCAAGGTGCTGCCCTATCTAGCGGTAGGCGCCGTGCAGGTGGTGGTGGTGCTGGCGGCCTCGAAGCTTCTGTTTGCCATACCCTTCACCGGATCTATGTCGCTGCTGTTGACGGCGGTCCTGATCTTCGTCTTGGCGCTGGTGCTGCTCGGCTACACGATTTCGACGATCGCCCGCACGCAGATGCAGGCCCTGCAGCTCACCTTCTTTTTCTTCCTGCCGTCGATCATGCTGTCCGGCTTCATGTTCCCCTATCGCGGCATGCCGGACTGGGCGCAAGTTTTCGGCGAAGTGCTGCCGCTGACGCATTTCCTGCGCATTATCCGCGCGGTGATGCTGAAGGGCGCCGAGCTGCCGGCAGTTGCAACGGAGATCGGCTGGCTGGTGGTGTTCGTGGCGCTGTTCGCCGGCATTGCGCTGGTGCGGTTCCGCCGGACGCTGGATTAGGGTCGGCGCAATCAGCTTGCGCAAATGATCGAGAATCACACGGCCTTGGCCTGGCCCGGGACCGGTGTCAATTCAGGTGCATTGAGCCCTTCGAAGGGATCGCGCCAGGCATCGATTTCTTCAAGCTGCCGATACCAGCGGCCGACAGAGGGATAATCGTCGAGAGGCAATCGGGCGACGTCGTTGAAGGGCAGAAACGTCGCCATTCGAAAGTCGGCGTAGGAAACCGAATTTCCGACCAGCCATTCTCGCTGGGAAAGCTCAGCATCAAGTATTGCAGCGGCGGTACTGAAGTCCCTCAGGCCCTCCTCAACCCGTGCCTGATCGATCGGGCCGAGCCCATAGCGCTGTTTGGTCCCGCGTTCGAAATGCACAACGTCGCAGGCTCTTGCGAAGTTCTCCTTGCCCCAACTCAGCCATCGGATCATCTCCGGCTCGTCGTCGCCGGCGCGCCAGAAATGCGAATGCGTGTCGCGTGAAAGCCGGCAGGCTATGGCATCGGCCTCCCAGAGGCTTTTTCCCAAGTCCACAAGGATGGGCAATGAAAGATTTGGATTGAGCGGCCGAAAGCGCTCGGCCTGCCCCGGAGCGAAGGGGGAGGCGAATTCAAACTCGACCTTGGCATTGAGATAACGTGCCACGGCGACCGCGAGGCGAGGATTGGGATTGCGGCTGAAGAACAGTTTCATTGATCTCAGTCTTTGAATGGGGCCGGTTCGACCGGACGCAACGGAGGCTCGAGCGCCTCGAACCGGCACATGACCTGCAACTGGTTGCTATCTTAGCTGGCAGCAATGATCTCGGCATAGGTGCTGAAATCGACATTGCCGCCGGACAGCACCACGGCCACGCATTTCCCGGTAAGGTCGATCTCGCCTGACGACAGCGCGGCCAAGCCGACGCAGCCGCCAGGTTCGACCACCAGCTTCAGGCAAGCCATCGCGTCGCGCGTCGCCTGAGCCACCGCCTTGTCGGAAACGGCGATGGCGCCCGCGAGATTCTTGCGGTTGATCTCGAAAGTGATCGCACCCGGCTCGGCGACGAGAAGGGCATCGCAGATCGAGGTGTGGCCGGGCACGTTCGACACCCTGGCGCCTTGGATCAGCGAGCGGCGTGTGTCGTCGAAATGCTCGGGTTCCACAGCCCAGACGGCGGTGTCCGGCGAGGCGTCCTTGATCGCGATCGAAATGCCGCTGCTCAACCCGCCGCCGCCGCAGGGAACCACCACCGCATCGAGGCTGACGCCAAGCGCTTTTGCTTGGCGCATCAATTCGAGGCCGATCGTGCCCTGGCCGGCGATGATGGCCGGATCGTCGTAGGGCGGCACCAGGACCATGCCCTTTTCCACGTAAGAACGGACAACGGCAGTGCGATCGTCGCGGACCCGGTCGAAGGTGATCACTTCGGCGCCCATCTTCCTGACATTGCCGACCTTCATCGCCGGCGCATCGGCAGGCATGGCGATGATGGCCTTGACGCCGAACATCGCCGCTGCGGCGGCAACGCCTTGCGCGTGATTGCCCGACGAGAAGGCGACGACGCCGCGGGCGCGTTCTTCCGCCGAGAGCGAGGAGAGCCTGTTATAGGCACCGCGGAACTTGAACGAGCCGGTGCGCTGCAACGTCTCCGGCTTGAACAGGATCCTGGCGCCGAAGCGCTTGTTCAACTCCGGCGATTCGATCAGCGGCGTTTCGACGATCAGTCCGGACAATCGCGCTGCTGCGCTGTGAATATCGGCGATGCCGGGAGGGATGGTCATGGCTGGGGTCCTGCAAGAAATGAGACCGCCTATGGTGCACGGAAAGGGAGGCCGCGCACCAATAAAAAATGTGACCGTTACAAATCGACTTGGAGGCAGGAGTGGGGCGTGACTGTCACCCACCGCCGCCTCCGCCCTCCGCTATGCATTCGTCACTTCAATCGACAAATCGTTGCCTGACCGGCATTGCCGGCCGCTCCTCATCCCAACAGCGTCTTTTTCCGTTTGGGGCCGCCCATCTTGCGCCAGGTGTTGAAGCGATGGGTGGCAGCAGCGAAGGAGATCTTCATCTGCTGAGCAACCGAATAGCGCGACTTACCCTCGTCGAACAGGCGATAGCAGCACTCGACGCCCTCCTCGGTCAACTTGCCGTCGGGAGCCTTGTTGTGTGGATTGGCGGGATCGAATTTTTCGACCTGCTGCTCGACCAGCCCTTTCAGGCGCTGCAAGTCCGCCTCGATGTTAGCGATCAGGTCGAGAACCGGCTTGGGGTCAAATGGCTGCTGTTGTTCCGGCATCTGCGGGGTTCCTTTCTCTTGGTTCAGATTCGATCATATAGGTGAACGTTTGCCGATAGCAAACGATGCCTCGTTCGGTTTCGACGTCGATACTTTTGAGCAGATGAGTGGAGGGGCGCGATTGACCGAGGATGTGCGAAGCTCTAGTTTAGAACTATTCTAAACTGGGGCGAATTTCTCATGCTTTCCCGCGTTTTTGGCTTCGGCCGCCGTCCGTTTGAATCTCTCTCGGAGCAGGAGATCCTGGCGCTCGCAATCTCCTCCGAGGAGGATGACGGGCGCATCTATCGCGCCTATGCCGACGGGCTGGCGGAAAGCTTTCCGCAATCGGCCAAAGTGTTCGAGGAGATGGCGGAGGAAGAGGACGGCCATCGCGACGCGCTGATCGAGCTTTACCGCAAGCGTTTCGGCGAGCGCATACCGCTGATCCGGCGCGAGCATGTGAAGGGTTATTACGAGCGCAAGCCGGACTGGCTGGTGAGGCCGCTCGGTATCGATCATGTGCGCAGCCAAGCCGAGGCCATGGAGCGGCAGGCCTACCTGTTCTATATCGAGGCGGCCAAACGCACAGGCGATGCCTCGACGAGAAAGTTGCTCGACGATCTGGCGGTGGCCGAACAGGGCCACGAGACACTGGCGCAGCGGCTGGAGCAAAAGCATATATCGGGCGCGGTCAAGGACGAAGAGGCGGCGGCCGAGCAACGTCAGTTCATCCTGACCTACGTGCAGCCCGGGCTGGCCGGGCTGATGGATGGCTCGGTGTCGACGCTGGCGCCGATCTTTGCCGCGGCCTTTGCCACGCACGACACGTTCCAGACCTTTCTGGTCGGGCTTGCCGCCTCGATCGGCGCCGGTATCTCGATGGGATTCACCGAAGTGGCCTCCGACGACGGCAAGCTATCCGGCCGCGGCTCGCCGGTAAAACGCGGGCTGACCGTCGGCGTCATGACGACGCTGGGCGGGCTCGGGCACGCGCTGCCCTATCTCATCCCGCTTTTCTGGACGGCGACGATCGTCGCCGCGGTCGTGGTGTTCTTCGAACTTTGGACGATCGCCTTCGTACAGAACCGCTACATGCAGACGCCATTCTGGCGCGCCGCCTTCCAGGTGGTGCTGGGCGGCGCGCTGGTGTTTGCGGCAGGGGTGCTGATCGGGAATGCATAGCAGTCGCTACCCATTCACCGCCCGGCTGTCTGCTGGCGCCTCGGCGCGTTCGGTCAGGCCGTAGTCGCGCATGACATGGGCGATCCGCAAACGGTAGCCGGCAAAGATGCCGCCGCGCCCAGCCCTCTGCGCCTGCCGATGTTCCTGCGTGTTGCGCCAGGCCTTCACCGCATCCTCGTCGCGCCAGAAGGACAGCGACAGGATGCGGTTCGGATCGGCAAGGCTCTGGAAGCGCTCGATCGACAGGAAACCGTCGATGCCGTCGAGCAGTGGGCGCAGATCGGCGGCGATGCCGAGATAGGCATCGCGCATGCCCGCCGCCGGCTCGACCTCGAAGATGACGGCGATCATGGCTTCACCAAAGAAGCATGTGGCCCGGAGGCCAGTTTGAGGAAGATGTGGTCCTCCTTCAGGATAAATTTTTCCCGCCGGGCGAACTCGTAATTCGCCTTGCCGGCGGGATCGGCGGCGAGCCGGGCGCGGTAGGCTTCGTAGGCCGCAAGACTGTCGATGTTGTAGGCGGCATAAGCCGTAGTGGCCGAGCCTTCGTGCGGCGCGAAATAGCCGATCAGATCGGCGCCGCAGCGCGGGATCGCCTGCCCCCAATTGCGTGCATATTCCTCGAACGCCGCCTTGCCGAACGGATCGATCTCGTAGCGGATGAAGCAGGTGATGGTCATTTTCGCCTCCTTGGCGGTGGATGTTTTCTGGCGGTCACAGTTCGAGCCGGGTCGAAACGTTCCGAAGATCGATATGCTAGGCAAATTCGCTGGCCGGTCAGGTTTGCCAGAAGGATTTCGCGCATTCGCGGCGGACGTCTTCGGGTGTCAGGCCAAGGTCACGCAGCAGATGATCGTCGATCTCGGCGAGGTCGAGACGCTGCAAATGACGGTCGTACCACCGCTTCAGGAGCCGCAGCCGCAGGCGGCGCAAGACAATGAACGGGAACGGCCGGCGAGCAGGCGCGGCGCCGAGAATAGTCCTTGCAGGCATTGTCGTCTCCTTGATTTGCATCGAGATTAGTGCTTGTCTGACGAGGATGCTTCGATGATGAACGAACCATGCGCGAAGGACCTGACATAGCCCGCATTGCCAGCCTGGTGGGCGATCCGGCGCGGGCAAACATGCTGTCCGCACTGATGGGCGGCACGGCACTGACGGCGAGTGAACTGGCACTCGAGGCCGGCGTGTCGCTTCCGACAGCGAGCTCCCATCTGTCGAAGCTGATGGAAGGCGGGCTGCTGACGCTGGCAAGCCAGGGACGGCACCGCTACTACGGCCTCGCCGGCCCGCAGGTAGCAGGCATGATTGAGGCGATCACCGGTGTTGCCGCCGCGGTCGGGCCGCAACGAGTGCGGCCTGGCCCACGCGACGCTGCCATGCGCGTGGCGCGGGTCTGCTACGACCACCTCGCCGGCGAGCAGGCGGTGGCGATGCTGGACCGTCTCGTCGCTCGACAAGTGCTCCTGCGCAATGATGAGGAGATCCGGCTTGGGCCGTCGGCCGCCTCGCATTTCGCCGCGATCGGCATCGATGTCGAGGGCAAGGCGCGGCGACCGGTGTGCCGGGCCTGCCTCGATTGGAGCGTGCGGCGTTCGCACCTCGCCGGCACGCTGGGCGCCGCCATTCTCGATAAGATCCTCGCCGAAAAATGGGCGCGGCGCGAGAAGGACAGCCGTGCAGTGATCTTCTCGCCGACAGGCAAGCAGGCATTCGAGAAGACGTTTCTCGCCTGACGGCTCGCTTCGACGCACCAGAACGGCTCGCCGTCTCCACGGAAACGCCGAACCGCTCTATCTTTTTTGTTTTGACGCAATTCCGGACAGAAAATCGTTCCACACACTTTTCCTGGAATTGCTCTAGCCGCGCTTGAGCGGCTTGGCCTGCTTGAAAAAATCCTCCCAGGGATCGGCTTGCCCAAGCCGCTTCAGCGTCGTCTTGTCGCCTATCGGAAAGGCGTTCGGCGGCAATCCGGCCTCGATTTCCGCCCAGGTCACCGGCATTGATACAGTGGCACCTTTCTTGGCGCGCGACGAATAGGGCGCGACCGTGGTCGCGCCACGGCCATTGCGCAGATAATCGACGAATATCCTGCCGGTGCGCGCCTTCTTCGACAGCGTCGCCGTGTAGCGGTCGGGTGCGGCTTGCTCGAGCGCTCGAGCGAACTCATGGGCGAAGCCTTTGACCTCATCCCAGTCCGCCGACGGCTTCAGCGGGACGAGGACATGATAGCCCTTGCCGCCCGAGGTCTTGACGAAATTAGGCAGGGACAGTTCGTCGAGCCGGCTGCGGATGTCGAGCGCCGCGGCAAGCACCGCCTTCACGTCGACACCCTCGTCGGGATCGAGATCGAAGATGATCTGGTCTGGTTTTTCCAGCTCGTCCGTGGTCGAGCCCCAGATGTGGATCTCGACGACGCCAAGTTGAACGAGGGCCACGACACCGTCGAAATCGCGGATGAACAATATCTCCTCGCCGTCGGTGGGATCCTTCATCACGGCGATCTTGTCGTGCATGCCGGCCGAGGCATGCTTCTGGAAGAACCATTGGCCGCCAACACCGTCCGGCGCCCGCACGAGGCTGAGCGGCCGGTTGATGACGAATTGCTTCATGCGCGGCCAGACCAGCGCGTAGTGATCGACCAGATCCTGCTTCGATACGTTCTCCTCGGGCCACAGAAGCTTGTCGGGGCGGGACAGCGTAACCGAGGTTTTCGCCGTGGCCACGGGTTTGGCGGGCTTTGGCTTCGACTCTGCCGGGGCTGAGCGTGCTTTCGGTTTCTCCTGCACGACTTCCTCCGCCGGCTTGTCCTCGCGCAATCCCTGGAACGACGCGTGGCGTATTATACGGTCCGACGTCCAACTGCGAAACTCCACTTCGCCGACAAGTTCGGGCTTGACCCAGACCAGCCCCTTACCCCTTGGCACCGCCCTGTCGAAGGGCGAGGTTGTCGTCTTCAGCGCATCAAGCCTCTTCTTCAGCTCGTTGGTGCTTTTGGCCGTGAAGCCGGTGCCGACGCGGCCGGCATAGCGCAGCTTGCCGCCCTCGTGATAGCCGACCAGCAGCGAGCGCAGGCCCCGCCCGGTCTTGTCCGACGGCATGTAGCCGCCGATGACGAATTCCTGGCGCGCCGTACATTTCGACTTCACCCAGGACGGGACCCGGCCGCTGCGGTAGGGCGCATCGGCGCGCTTGGAGACGACGCCTTCGAGCCCCAGCCGGCAAGCATGCTCCAGCATGATCTTGCCGGGCTCGGCAAAGTGGTCGCTGAAGCGCACGGCCTGATCCTCGGCCTGTCCGGCGAGCAACGTGCGCAGCCTTTCCTTGCGCTCGACCAGCGGCTCGGAACGGATATCCTCACCGTTAAGACGCAGCAGGTCGAAAACGTAGTAGATGAAACGATCCGTGCGGCCTGCCGACAGATCTTGCTGCAGCAGCGAGAATGACGACACGCCATTATCCGCCAGCACGACGATTTCGCCGTCGATGATAGCATCGGTGCATTTCAGGCCGCCAAGTGCCGCGACAATTGCGCCACCGAACTTGTCGGTCCAGTCGAGGCCGGCGCGTGTCAAAAGCCGAACCTCGGTGCCGGCAAGCTGCGCCTGCATGCGATAGCCGTCGAACTTCACCTCATGCAGCCAGTCCTTGCCGGGCGGGGCGTCCCGCTCCAGCGTTGCGAGCGCCGGTTCGATGAATTCGAGCCGCCTTGCGGCGACGGCCTTCGCTTTGCTGGCGGCCGGCCTGTCGGACTGCCAGACGCTTGGCTTCTTGCCATCGGCGGTCTTGCCTTCGCCAACCTCCTCGATGGTCAGGCCGGATTTCACCGATTGCGGCGCCTCCTGCAAAATGTCCTCGCCCGGACGCGCGGCGGCATCGTCGGATTTGATCAGCAACCAGTTGTCACGCTTTTCGCCCGGACGCGGCTTCAGCCGCACCAGATGCCAGGCGCCATGCAATTTGTGGCCATGCAGTTCGAAACTGATATGGCCTTTCTTCATCGCTTTTGCCGGGTCGCCATCGGGGACCCAAGTTCCCTCGTCCCAGACAATGACCGAGCCGCCGCCATATTGGTCCTTCGGGATAGTGCCTTCAAACGGCGCATAGTCGATCGGGTGGTCCTCGACATGCACGGCGAGCCGCTTTTCGTGCGGGTCGAGGCTCGGGCCCCGCGTCACTGCCCAGCTCCACAGCACGCCGCCATGCTCGAGACGAAGGTCGTAGTGGAGCCTGGTGGCGGCATGCTTGTGGATGACGAAGATGCCACCTGGCTCGGCTTTCTTGCCGCGCGAAACCTTGCCGGCCGGTTCGGTGGTCTTCTTGAAATTGCGCTTGGCGTGATACTGCTCGAGGCTGACCATGGTCTGATCCTAAGCAGATTTGCGCCGAGCGGCTTTGGACTTGGCGCCCTTTGCCGGGCGTCCGGTCTTTGCCGGCGCACCGGCTTCCGACGAAAGGCTCTTCTTCAGTGCATCGAAGAGATTGACGACGTTGGAGGGCCGTGGTTCCGCCTTTGTCTTCGGTGCCTTCCTGCCGGCCTTCTTGGCGCGGACCAGCTCGATCAGGGCGTTTTCGTATTTGTCCTCGAATTCGGAAGGATCGAACTTCGCCTGTTTCTCATAGACGATGTGTTCGGCCAGCCTGATCATTTCGGCGTCGGTCTTCACCGGCTTGATGTCGCCGAACACCATCTCGGGCCTGCGAACCGTATCGCCATAGCGCAGGGTCGTCAGCAGCAGACCCTTGCCCAACGGCTCGATGACCACCGGACGTTCGCGGCGATAGAGCACGATACGGGCCAGCCCCGCCGTCTTCTTGGCGGCCATGGCGTCGCGGATGACGGCGAAGGCCTCTTCCGAGACCTCGTCCGCAGGCGTCACATAATAGGGCGTATCGAGATAGATCTGCTGGATCGAGGATTTTTCGATGAAACCATCGAGGCTCATCGTGTGCGAGGATTCGATCTGCACGGCTTCGATCTCCTCCTCCTCGATTTGGACGAAGTCGCCGTCGCCGATCTCGTAGCCCTTGATCTCGTCCCCTTCATCGAGCGGCTTGCCGCTGGCCGGATCGACATAGACGCGCTTGACGGTATTGCCGGTCTTGCGGTTGAGCACGCGGAACGAGACTTTCTCCGCCTGGGTCACGACATTGGTCAGTTCGACGGCGCAAGTAACCAGCGAAAGCTTGAGATATCCTCTCCAGGCGGGGCGCGGCGCCATGACAAACTCCCTGCGCGACAAGGTTCAACCGAGAACGGCGTTCAACCGAGAACGGCCAAAGCCCGTTCCGGTTCCGGCGGCGCAAAAAGGCAAGTCCGGGCTTTCGGCCCGGCCTTGCCCTGAACTCAATTCTCTATCGCTGCCCTACTCGGCGGCTTGCAGGTTGATCTTGCTTTCCGCTATCTCGGTAAGCTTGCGGTCGGTCGCCTGCTCCTCCTTGAGATTGTTGGCCAGCACATTGGCGCAGTCGCTGCGGCCCAGTTGCTTGGCCCAGGCAATCAAGGTGCCGTAACGGGTCATCTCATAATGCTCGACCGCCTGGGCCGAGGCGATCAGCGCAGCGTCGAGGACCTCCTTGTCGGCGATGTCGCCGCTGATGTCGTCGGCCTCTTCGAGAATGCCGTCGATGGCCGGGCAGTCGACCTGCTTGGCCTTCACACCGTGCAGTTCGAACACCTGCTCGACACGCTGGATATGACCCTTGGTCTGGGCGAGATGTTTCTCAAAGCCGGCTTTCAGCTGCGGATCACTCGCCTTGTCGATCATCTTCGGCAGCGATTTCTCGATCTGTTTTTCAGCGTAATAGATGTCGCGCAGCGTGTGCACGAACAGGTCATCGAGTGTTTTGATATCCTTCGAAAAGAAGCTCATGGCCTTTGCCTTTCCATTCTCTTGCAGTTTCGGATTTTTGGCTGCGGCCCAACCCGAGCACCACAGCCTGCGGAACCGGTTCGTCCCGGCACTGGGAAATCAACGTGCGGCTGACGGGCGGGTTCCTGGTTTTCCGGCCGCGTGCACGGAAATTTCGCGGTCCAGCAAAAAGCTGAAACAAAACCGCGCCTCAGCGACATTCAGGCGAAACATATGTGATGCAAAAGTCACACTGGGCGAAATGCCGACGGACTGCATGGAAACACCGCGAATCAGCCGCATTCCAGCCATGAACGAAGGCATTTTCGACCAGAGATTAACATCGCGTTCACCGACTATTCACGCCTGGACGCTATGATCCCCGCAATTCGGAAGGGACATCCGAAACGGGACAGGGACCGAGTAAAATGAGCTTCTGGAATCACATCGCCGGCTATGCTGCCGCCATCCGCGAATTCGTCGCACCGACCTATCGGCCCGAGCGCTATTACATGCGCGGCCCAGGCCCCGCCTGCGCGCGCCGGGGCAACACGCTTGGGATCAGCGTGCACTGATGATGAGCATGGAGAGCCGTCACGACAGCCGGATATGCCGGCCCGACGCCGACAATCGGTCAACGACCTATCGCGCCGAGCGCCCTGCGCTGACCGACAGACGGCGTGCGACAACGCCAAGCCTTCAGCAGTCCGGGCTTTGATCGAGCCGCCGGCAGGTCTAGTGTCGCCTGACACCAGCTGCCGGGCGTCACGTGATCGTCAAGCCGAACCATTCTCCTGAGCCGCCAGAATTCGAATCACGTCGCCCGTTGATCGTGTTCGACGGTATTTGCGTGTTGTGCTCGGGCTTTGTGCGCATGGTGGTGAAGCTCGACCGCAAGGGCCGCTTCCATTTCGCAACGGCGCAGTCGCCCTTCGGCGAGATGCTGTTCCAGAAATACGGGCTGCGAGCGGATCGCTACGAGACCAATCTCGTCATCGTCGATGGCGCCGCTTTCACCCGCCTGGACAGTTTCGTTGCCGTCATGGCCGAACTCGGCTGGCCGTGGCGGGCAGCGCGGATCCTGCTGCTGTTGCCGCGCCCGCTTCGCGACTGGCTCTACGACCGCATCGCAAAGAACCGCTACGCTCTGTTCGGCAAGAAGGACAATTGTGAAATCCCTTCCGCCGAGGTGAGGGCAAGGTTGATCGGCTAGGCTCACCGCCGTGGCCGGGAGCGGCGCGGGGCATTTTGGGGGAACTGCGGATGAAGGTTCTTGTCGTCGGCGGCTATGGCACCTTTGGCGGTCGCACCGTCGAGCTTTTGGAGGGCGAACCGCGTCTGATCCTCTTCGTCGCCGGGCGCTCGCTTGCCAAGGCTGACGCTTATTGCGACAGGCCTGCGCCGACAGCAGCCCGGCTGGAGCCGGCCCTGTTCGACCGTGACGGCGATCTCGCCGCGCAACTCGCTGCATTTGAGCCTGATATTGTAGTCGACGCGAGCGGCCCATTCCAGGCCTATGGCGAGGGACGCTATCGCCTGATCGAAGCCTGCATCGCCCGGCGCATCAACTATCTCGATCTAGCCGACGGCTCGGATTTCGTCGCCGGCGTCTCTGCGTTCGACGAGGCGGCGCGAAATGCCGGGGTTTTCGTGCTGTCCGGCGTCTCGAGCTTTCCGGTGCTGACGGCCGCGGTTGTGCGCCGCCTGTCGTCGGACCTGACGCGGGTCGACGGCATTCGCGGCGGCATCGCGCCGTCGCCCTTTGCCGGTGTCGGCGGAAACGTCATTCACGCTATCGCCGGTTATGCCGGTCAGCCGGTGCGGCTTGTTCGCAATGGCCGTCCGGAACAAGGCCGTCCGTTCACCGAACAACTGCGCTACACCATCGTGCCGCCGGGCCGGCTGCCGCTTCGATACAGGCTGTTTTCGCTTGTCGACGTTCCCGACCTGCGCGCCTTGGCCGAGCTTTGGCCGGAGGCGAGGACCATCTGGATGGGAGCCGGGCCGGTACCCGAGTTGCTGCACCGCGCCCTGATCTGCCTCGCCTGGCTGGTGCGCGCCGGATTGATCGGTTCGCTTTTGCCGCTGGCGCCGCTGATGCATCAGGCAACGAACCGGCTGCGCTGGGGCGAGCATCGCGGCGGCATGTTCGTCGAGGTGGAGGGATCTGACCGGGCGGGCGCCATCGTCAAGCGCTCGTGGCATCTCTTGGCCGAGGGCAATGATGGGCCGCTGATCCCGTCGATGGCGGTCGAAGCGCTGGTCCGCAAAGCGCTGGCCGGACATCAGCCCGCGCCGGGCGCACGGGCGGCGGTGCGCGATTTGGAGCTCCGGGATTATGAAGCGCTGTTCGCCGGCAAGACAATCTACACCGGGTTCAGGAATGAGCCCGCTGACAGGGACAAGTCGCTTTATGCCGTCTTGCTCGGCGACGCCTGGCATGGCCTGCCCCGGGAAATCCGCGCCATGCACGATTGCACAACAATGGCGGCAGGCCGCGCGCGCGTCGAACGCGGGCGCAATGTTCTTGGCCGGCTAATGGCCCGGATGGTCGGCTTCCCCGGGGCAAGCGAGGACATCCCGGTTGATGTCCGCTTCGACACCGAGAAGGACGGCGAGACCTGGACGCGGACATTCGGCAAGCACAGTTTTTCGAGCCTACAGTTCGCAGGCCGGGGTCGATCGCAGCGCCTGCTGTGCGAACGCTTCGGCCCGCTGACCTTCGCGATGGCGCTGGTTGCCGAGGACGGCCGGCTGGCGCTGGTCTTGCGCCGCTGGAGCTTTTTTGGCCTGCCGCTGCCGATGTGGCTCGGTCCACGCTCGGATCCCTACGAAACGGTGGAGGATGGCCGCTTCCGCTTCCACGTCGAGATCTCGCATCCACTTGCCGGCATGATCGCCTGCTACCGCGGCTGGCTGGAGCCCTCCGGCCCGCACGGCTCCAGCGAGATCGTGTCGCCTGCCAGCTTAGCCAGTTCGCGGCAGTCCTGCGCCGTGCACAGCGTCCAACCCTGACCCGTAGCGCCCGAGGCGGCAAGCACGAGGCGCCGCTGTGGCCCGACCTTGGGCGCATAGACCCACCAGCCGTTTATCAGCACCGAGCCTTGCGGCGGCTCCATCCCGGCGCCCGATCCCTTGATGCGGGCCCCGACCAGCTGCAGGCCGGACGCCAGCACCTTCCAGTCTTCCTGCCACTGGGTTTTCTCCACCGAATGCACCCAGGAGAGCGTGAAGGCAGCGACCGCGAGCGTCACCGTCTTGCCGGCCGCGACGATGCAGAGGCTCATGCCGAGTTGGCCAGCGAAGCCTGCCGCGCGCGCCAGCAGTGCCAGCCGATCCAGGCAAGGGACAGCGCCCAGCCCGCCTCGTCGGTAAGCGGCAGCGCCGCAACCAGCAGCACACCGGCGGCGAAGGCGATGAGGCGTTCCCACCAGGCCATGCGCCGGGCCAGAAATCCGACGGCAGCGGCGCCCCACAGGACGATGCCCATGCAGGCTTTGATGACGATATAGGCGACCTCGACGGGATAGCCGAACTGGGCGGCGATCGGGCCGGGATCCTGCAGCATCAGCGCCGGGGTATAGACCGCCATGAACGGCACAACGAAGCCGGCAATGGCAAGCTTGGTGGCCTGGATGCCGATCTTGAGGCCGCTTTCCTTGGCCATGGGTGCGGCGGCGAAGGCGGCCAGCGCCACAGGCGGGGTGAGATCGGCCATGATGCCGAAATAGAAGACGAACATATGGCTGACCACCAACGGCACGCCGAGCGACAGCAGCGCCGGCCCGGCCAGCGACGAAGTGATGATATAGTTGGGTATGGTCGGTATGCCCATGCCGAGCACCAGGCAGGTGAGCATGGTCAAAAGCAGCGACAGGAACAGATTGTTCTCGCCGATCGAGATGATCCAGCCGATGAAGGTCGAGGCGATGCCGGTAAGCGTCAACGTGCCGATGACGATGCCGACGATGGCGCAGGCAATGCCGACCGGCAGCGCGTTCTTTGCTCCCTCCGCAAGGGAATCGATGCATATGCGCAGCGTCTCGCGCCCGCCCTTGAACGTGAGGCAGGCGACGACCAGCACGGCGATGACCAGGCTGAGGATGTCGACGCCGAATTTCATGAAGGAAGCCGCGGCAAGCCCGAGCGCCAGCCAGAAGACGATGCGGAAGGCGAGCGGCCCGATCGATGCTGCCAGCGGCGTGCCGAGGATGAGCACGATAGTCAACGCGAGGCCCATGGTGCCGGCGAACACCGGTGTGTAGCCGGCAAACAGCAGATAGATCAGTGCTGCGAGCGGCAGTACCAGCGGCCAGTGCTGTCTCACCGCATCCCACGGATTGGGCAGGTCGGCCTTGGCCATGCCGTGCAGGCCGGCCTTGCCTGCCTCCAGGTGCACCTGCCAGAAACAGGCGCCGAAATAGAGCAGCGCCGGGATGATCGCCGCCTTGACCACCGCGGCATAGGGGATGTTCAGGGTCTCGGCCATGATGAAGGCAACCGCTCCCATCACCGGCGGCATGATCTGGCCGCCCATCGACGAGGTCGCCTCGACGGCGCCGGCGAAAGCCGAGCGGAAACCGAAGCGCTTCATCAGCGGGATGGTGAACTGGCCGCTGGCCACCACATTGGCGACGCCGGAGCCGGAAATGGTGCCCATCAGCGCCGAGGACAGCACGCAGACCTGTGCCGGGCCTCCGCGCCACGAGCCGACCAGGCCAAGCGCAAAATCGTTGAACAGCGCGATCATGCCGGCGCGCTCAAGAAAGGCGGCGAAGACGACGAAGATGAAGATGTAGGCGGCCGAAACATAGATCGGCGTGCCGTAGATGCCTTCGGTGCCATAGGCGAAGGTGTCGACGAGTTGGGCGAAATCATAGCCGCGATGGATGAAGGGCGGCGGCAGATGATTGCCGGCAAATGCGTAGGCGAGAAAGATGAAGGCAATGACGGCGAGCGGCAGCCCCATCAACCGCCGCGCCGCCTCGAAGACCAGCACGACCAGCACCGCGCCGACGATCAGGTCAGGCGTGGTGAGAAAGCCGGAGCGGCGGATGAGGTCGGCATAGAACACCCAATTGTACAGACCGGTGGCGAAGCCGAGCACCCCGAGCGTCCAGAACACTGCTTTCGCCGGGACGCTTTTGGCGCGCAGATTGGTGATTAGGGCAAAGCCGAGCAGCAGCAGGAAGCCGACATGCATGGCGCGTACGACCTGGCTCGGCAGGCTGCCATAGGCGGCGATGTAGATCTGGAAGATGGAGAAGGCGATGGCGATGAGAAAAGCCGCCTTGCCGGCGATGCCTTCGCCGAAGCCCGGCGGCAATCCTTCGACAGGAGCTTCCGCTGTGGGGGAAAGAACGGTCGGGGTTGCGGTCATTGGCGGGGTTCCTGGCGGGGCGCTCCCCTCCCCGAGGGAGGGTGCCGAGCGAGGCGAGGCTCCTTACTTCACCAATCCCTTTTCCTTGTAATACCTCTCGGCGCCTGGATGCAGCGGCACCGGCATGCCGTCGAGCGCCTTGGCGGGGTCGATCGCCTTGGCAGCGGCGTGGGCAGCGATGAGCTGGTCGAGATGCTCGAACAGCAATTTGGTCATCTGGTAGGCGGTCTCGTCAGGGACATCGGCGCTGGTGATCAGGAAATTGCCGACGGCGGCGGTCGCGACATCCTCGGTCTGGCCCTCATAGGTGCCCTTGGGGATGACCACGGACAGATAGGGCGAGCCGATCTTGGCGACGACCTCCGCCGGCACGGCAACGATGTTTACCGGCACGGAGGTGGCGAGGTCACGGATCGATGCGACCCCAAGGCCCGCCGACTGCAGCGTGGCGTCGAGCTGGCGGTTCTTGATCAACTCTACGGACTCGGCAAAGGGCAGATATTCGATCCGCCCGAGGTCTTCGTATTTCAGCCCGGCAGCGGCGAAAATGGTGCGGGCGTTGAGCTCGGTGCCTGAGGCCGGCGCGCCGACCGAAAGGCTCTTGCCCTTGAGATCGGCGAGCGTCTTGATGCCGGATTCCTTGCTGGCGACGATCTGGATGTAATTGGGATAGATGGCCGCAATGCCGCGCAGCTTGTCGAGCTTGCCTGGGAAGCCTGCTTCGGTGTTGCCTTCGGCGGCCAGCTTGACGGAATCGCCGAGCGCAAAGGCGATCTCGCCCTTGCCCTGCTGCAGCAGGTTGAGGTTTTCGACCGACGCTTTCGTCGCCTGCACCTGGGTGCGCGCGCCTTCGATGCCCTTGCCGTAGATTTCCGACAGCGCGACGCCGAGCGGATAGTAGACGCCCGACGTGCCGCCGGTCAGCACGTTGATGAATTCCTGTGCCTTGACCGATACCGCGCCAAGGCCAAGCGACAGCGCTACCGCGCTGGCGGCAACGAACTTCGTCCTGAAATTGAGCATTCGGTTTCCTCCCTGAAGTATCTGCCGCACTCTCCTCGTCAGCGCGATCCTGGACGAGTTTAGAGAGCGGGCGGGAAATGCCAACCCGCAATTGTCGCCATTAGACGAACGGTTGAGCTTGCGTGAAATGCCATGGGAGCCGAAAGATTTTTGCAGCGCGTGTCGAAATCGGGCGAGGCCACGCGACATACGTTCGGCCCGCAACGGAGCGGCCTTCGAGAAAAACGGGAGAAGACCATGCGATACATGCTTTTGATCTATGCGAACGAAGCCGCGATGGCGGTCGCGCCGACGGAGAAGACCTACGAAATCAGCGCAGCCTATGGAGCCTATACCGAGGCGTTGAAGAAATCCGGAGCGTGGCTGGCCGGCGACCGGTTGAAGCCGACCCAGACCGCCACCACGGTGCGGATGGCCGACGGCAAGACCAATGTGCTCGACGGTCCCTATGCCGACACCAAGGAGCAACTCGCCGGCTTCTACATGATCGAGGCTGAGGACGCCGACGCAGCAATTGCCTGGGCGGCTCGCTGCCCGGGTGCCAGCACCGGCACGATCGAGGTGCGGCCGATCTGGGAAATGACCGAGTACCCATCCCAGAAGTGACCGGGTGATGAACAGTCGTCCGGAGATCGCGCGGGCGGCGGCGGAAGCGGCCGCCCGGCAAAGCTACGGCAAGCTGGTCGCGTATCTCGCCGCGCGCACACGCGACGTGGCCGCTGCCGAGGACGCCTTGGCAGATGCCTTTGCAGCGGCGCTCGAGCGTTGGCCACAGGCGGGCGTGCCCGACAAGCCGGAAGCCTGGCTGCTGGCGGTGGCACGCAAGCGCCGCGTCGACGCGGTCAGACGACGACTGACAAGCGAGGCGGCCCGCGACCACCTTAGGCTGATCGCCGAGGAGATGGAGGCACGCATGGTCGAGGAAGACCTGCCGGACGAGCGGCTCCGGCTGATGTTTGCCTGCGCCCATCCGGCGATCGAGGCCGGCGTCCGCGCGCCGCTGATCCTGCAGACGGTCCTGGGCTTCGACGCAGCGACGATCGCCTCGGCTTTCCTTGTCTCGCCAGCCACGATGAGCCAGCGCCTGGTGCGCGCCAAGACACGAATTCGCGAGACAGGCATTCCGTTCCGCGTGCCGGAGCGGGCCGAACTCGGCGAGCGGCTGGGCACCGTTCTGGAAGCAATCTACGCGGCGTTTGCCGAAGGCTGGTCCGACCCGGCCGGCACCGAAACGCGGCGCCGCAACCTCGCGACCGAAGCCATCTGGCTCGGCCGTCTGATGGCCACGCTGATGCCGGACGAGCCGGAGGCGCTCGGCCTTTTGGCGCTGATGCTGTTCGCCGAAGCGCGGCGCGCGGCGCGGCGCAATGCGGCGGGCGATTATGTGCCGCTGGCCGAGCAGGATCTTGCACTGTGGGACGATACACTGATCGATGAAGCGGAGACGCTGCTTGGGCGCGCCGCGGCCAAGGGCGTTGTCGGCCGCTACCAGCTTGAGGCCGCCGTGCAGTCCGCCCATGCGACAAGACGGCTGACCGGCGGCACCGACTGGGTCGCGATCAAGGAGCTCTATGACGCGCTGTCGGTGATTGCCGGCTCGCCGGTGGTTTCGATCAACCGTGCGGTGGCCATTGCCGAGGCCGGAGGTGCCTCGGCAGGATTGGGCGCCCTTGATCAACTCAGCGGCGATAAGCGGCTGTATGACTATCAACCTTACTGGGCCGCCCGCGCGGGCCTGCTGTCCAGGGTCGGCAAAGTTCCGCAGGCGAGCGAGGCCTATGACCGGGCTATCGGCCTCGAACGCGATCCAGCCGTGCGCCGGTTCCTGCAGGAACGACGGGCCGCGCTCGGCCGCGCGGAAAAAGACTGAGACAAGGCGGAGTGCTCAGGCCGGCCACATGTCGTGGGAAGCATTCAGCCTCTTCATCACCCGATGTTCCCGCAAATTGGCCCACAGGCGTTCGATGTTCGGCCAAGCGGTTGGAACCTTCGCGACCTCCGGATGCCAGGCCACCAACATGACGAGATAGATGTCGGCCAGCGAGAGTTGGTCGCCGGCCAGCCAGTCGCGGCCGTCGAGAGCGGCATCGAGAATGGCGAAGCTGCGATCCATTTCCGAGACCGCCGCCTGTTTGAGGGCGTCCACGCCGCCGGCGTCGGCCGTGTAGCGATATGCGTAGAAGAACCGCAGGTTGGCTGGATAGATGACCGACGACATGAAGATCATCCAGCGCAGGAAATCCGCACGGTCAGGCGAACTTGCCGCGGGCGCCAGGCCTGCTTCCGGGTGGCGCTCGGCCAGCAGGATGCAGATCGCCGCGGATTCGGTCATCGAGCGTCCGTCCGGCAAGATCAGCACCGGCACCTGGTTCAAGGGGCTGATATCAAGAAAGGCCTGATCGAGGCGGCCCTTCGGAACGTCGACCTGGTGGAAAGGCACGCCTGCCAATGCAAGCGCCGCCTCAACGACAAAGCCGCCGGTATTGGCACGCGTATAGAGCTTGTACATGAAGTCCTCCACCTGCCGGGCAGCGACGATTTGGTGGTTTCCACGCCGAAGCGTCGATACAGAACGTTTGATGCCGGAGGGGCAGCGCGAAGGATCGCTACAACCGGTCAAACACTCTCGTGTCCAGACTCTAAGTCCCCAATCCCTCGAACAGGATAGTCGAGAGATAGCGCTCGGCGAAGGAGGGGATGACGACGACGAGGGTCTTGCCCTTGTTTTCGGGCCGCGAGCCGACGACGATCGCCGCTTGCAGGGCGGCACCCGACGAAATGCCGACCGGCACACCTTCGAGCCGAGCGACGAGCCGTGCATTGGCAACAGAATCCTCGTTCGAGACCTTGACGATCTCGTCGTAGATCGTCGTGTCGAGGATTTTTGGCGCGAAGCCGGCGCCAATGCCCTGGATCTTGTGCGGGCCTGGCTGGCCGCCCGACAGCACCGGCGAGGCTTCCGGTTCGACGGCGACGACATGCACCGAGGGCTTGCGTTTCTTCAGCACCTGGCCGACGCCGGTGATGGTGCCGCCGGTCCCGATGCCGGCAACGAAGATATCGACTTCGCCATGGGTGTCGTTCCAGATTTCCTCGGCCGTGGTGCGGCGATGGATTTCCGGATTGGCGGGGTTTTCGAATTGCTGCGGAATGACGGCGTCGGGCAGTGTTGCCGCCAGCTCGTCCGCCTTGGCGATGGCGCCCTTCATGCCTTTCGGCCCTTCGGTCAGCACCAGCTCGGCACCGAGCAGCGCCAGCATCTTGCGGCGTTCGACGGACATGGTTTCCGGCATGGTCAGGATCAGCTTGTAGCCCTTGGCGGCGGCGGCAAAGGCGAGCGCGATGCCGGTATTGCCCGAGGTCGGCTCGATCAGCGTGGTCTTGCCGGGTGTAATCCTGCCCGAAGCCTCCAATGCCTCGATCATCGAGACGCCGATGCGGTCCTTGACCGAGGCGATCGGATTGAAGAATTCGAGCTTGGCCAGCAGATTGGCGACGACACCCTTCTCCCTGGCGAATTTATCCAACCGCACCAGCGGCGTGTCGCCGATCGTCTCGGTGATCGAATTGTAGATGCGGCCGCGGCCGGGCACGTGTGTGTGGGTGGCGGGCTTGTTCATTGGTTTTCCTCCCAGAGGTCAAGCGGCAAGAGCCGGGCGGACATAGGATAGAGCCATCCACCACGCAAGATAGGCACGTTCGAAAAATATCCGAGTGACGTTCGTGCTGAATACCGGCGCCTTGCAGGGCGTTGGGCGGATTGGCGAAGAGATCTACTGGCGGGCGGCAATTGCCGCCGCCGCACCGACCATGAAGCCGGCGGCGGTGCGGTTGAGTGCCCTCAGCGCCCGCGGCGACTTCAGGAACCAGCGCGCCTTGGCCGCCAGCGCCAGATAGGGCACCAGCACCACGAGCAGAACGATGATAGTGAGCGCGACCAGGATGCCGTAATCGGCCAGTGTGATCGTCTTCAGATCGACGATGGTAGGGGTGATGGCGAGATAGAAGATCATCGTCTTCGGATTGCCGAGTGTGACGGCGAGACCGGCTACAAAGCTGGATGCCAAGCCGCCTTTGCCTTTCTTCGCCTCTACCGATTCGGGCGTGATGCCGCTCGTCCAGAAACGCCAGCCAAGAAAAGCGAGGTAGGCGACGCCCAGCCATTTGATGGCCAGGAAGATCACGCCGAACGTCTGTGCGACGAAAGCCAGGCCGAGCACCACGGCAGTCAAATAGGTCAGGTCGCCGAGCATCAGCCCGAACGACATGGCCAGCGACGAGCGGAAGCCGGAACCCAGCGCACGCGCAACAAGCGCGGTGATGCCTGGGCCGGGGATGGCTGCGGCGATGCCGAGGGCGGCGCTATAGGCGAGGAACCCGGTGAGCGTCATGGTTCGCGCTTGTCGCACAATGTTGAAGTTGGGTGAATTCCCTCGCGCCGAATTCGATTGCGCCAGCGCAGCAGGCGACGCCGCCGTTCAGGAGCGGCCGTCTTCGTAGGTAACGCGCCAGATGGTGCCGTTACCGTCCTCGGTGACGATCAGGGAGCCGTCCTTGGCCATGGCGACACCGACCGGGCGGCCCCAGACGGCGTCGTTCGAGATGACGAAGCCGGTCATGAAGTCCTCATACTCGCCGGTCGGCTTGCCATCCCTGAATTTGAGCCTCACCACCTTGTAGCCGGTCCTGGCGCCACGGTTCCACGAACCATGCATGGTGACGAAAGCATCACCCCGGTAATCCGCCGGAAAGTTCTTGCCGTCGTAGAAGGCTATGTTCATCGGCGCCGAATGCGCCTGCATCAACACGTCGGGGACAGTGGCCTTGCCGGCGAGGTCTGGCCGCTCGCCCTGATGGCGCGGATCCTCGTGATTGCCGATGTAGTACCAAGGCCAACCATAGAACGCACCGTCCTTGACTTCAGTCGCAAACTCGAACGGCACATTGTCGCCGAGCTCGTCGCGCTCGTTGACGACGCACCACAACGCGCCGCTGGCGGGCTGCACCGTCATGCCCGTACAGTTGCGTAGGCCGGTGGCGACAGTTCGGGGATTTTTCCCGTCCGGGTCAAAGGCGAGCACATCGGCACGGCCTTCCTCGGGGCCCCAGGCCGCCCCGAGCGGCTTTGATTTCGCCCAGGCGTCGAGGCCGCCATCCGGCCGCCTGTCCATGTCCTCGGCGACATTCGAGTCCGAGCCAACCGATAAAAAAAGCGTCTTGCCGTCAAGCGAGAAGGCGATGTCGCGGGTCGAGTGACCGCCCGACGGGATTTTGGCGACAATGGTTTCTGGTTTACCGGACGCCTTCAGGTCACCGTCGCGATAGGGGAAGCGGACGATGCTGTCGCTGTTTGCGACATAGACCCATCGCGGCTTGCCGCCTGGCGGATAGAAGGCGATGCCGTATGGATAGTTGAGGCCTTGGGCGAAAATCGCTTTCTCGATGGGTTTGGCGCGGCCCTCGGCCAGACGGTAGACGCGTATTTGGTCGGCATGGCCGTTTGCGATGAACAGGTCGCCGTTCGGAGCGACGCGAACGACGCGCGGATTATAGAGTCCGGAGGCGATCATTTCGGCCGAAAAGCCCGGCGGCAATTCTGGCTCGGCGCTTTCGGGCCGTTCCGCCATGCCGCCCCCGTTCGAAGCGGATTGAGCGGGGTCGGCTGCCGGCATGTCTTGCGGCCCGATCAGGCGGCGGACGCCAGGCCTGTCGGCGTGCCAATCGCCAAAAGCGGCTTCGCCTTTGAGCACCTTTTGATCCGCCTGCTGGGCGGCTGCCGGTGTCGCGGCAAGGAGGGCAACGGCAACGGCCGCAAAGCCGCCAGATCGGATCATTAACGTCCTCCGAGGTTTGCCTCGAAGAGGACAAACGGGATCAGGCATTGGTCGTTCCAAGCGGTCGTCCAGCACACGAGGATTTGAAGCCGAACCCCGTTCAGTTGCCAGAGGCGTAGAAGTCGTCGTCGAGGCGCTTTTCCAGCGCGACCAGATCGGCCGGCAGCGGCAGGCCCATGGCCCGCATCTCTTGCAGCTTCTCACGCAACTGCTCTTGCACCTCGTGCTGATCCTCAGGCTGATTGACCATTTCCTCGAGCAGGAGGCTGATCTGGGCCTTGAACGATTCCAGCGCCATTCTTTTTCTCCTTGCGGCAGGCCGCGGCGGCTCCTAGCGCAGCATGCGCGAAATCAGCTGCGCGGTATAGTCGACCATCGGTACTATGCGCGCATAATTCAGCCGCGTCGGCCCGATGACGCCGAGCGCACCGACGACGCGCGCGTCCTTGTCGCGATAGGGTGCCACCACCAGCGAGGAGCCCGACAGCGAAAACAGCTTGTTTTCCGAACCGATGAATATGCGCACCCCCGGGCCTTCCTCGGCGAGGTCGAGGAGCTGGATCAGCCCATTCTGCGTCTCCAGATCCTCGAACAGATGCCGCAGCAATTCTATGTCGGCCTGGGCGGTGACGTTTTCCAGGAGATTGGCGCGGCCGCGCACGATAAGCCGCCCAGGCACCCCGCTTTCGGCGCCTGCCCAGACCGCCAGGCCCTTCTCGACCAGATCCTGCGACAGCGTGTCGAGGGCTGCCCTGGTCTCTTCCTTGATGCGGGCGATTTCGACCCGGGCCTCGGCCAGGGTGCGGCCGCGGATATGGGCGTTGAGGAAGTTGGAGGCTTCGTGCAATTGCGAGACGGTGATGCCGGCGGGCAGATCGATGACGCGATTTTCGACGTCGCCGTTCTGCGAGACCAGCACGGCCAGCGCCTTGGTCGGCTCGAGCTGGATGAATTCGATGTGCTTCAGCGCCGCCTCATTTTTGGCGGCGAGCACGAGGCCGGCGCCGCGCGACATGCCGGACAGCATCTGGCTGGCCTCGGTCAGCATATGCTCCAGCGTCGCGCCCGAGCCGGAGGCGCGCACCTGCGCCTCGATGGTGCGGCGCTCCTCGTCGGAGAGGTCGCCGAGTTCCATGAATGCATCGACGAAGAAGCGCAAGCCGGCCTGGGTCGGCAGCCGGCCAGCCGAGATGTGCGGCGCGTAGATCAGGCCGAGATGCTCGAGGTCGCTCATCACGTTGCGGATGGTGGCCGGCGACAGCGATGACGGCAGGATGCGCGACAGGCTGCGCGAACCGACCGGCTCGCCATCCCTCAAATAGGAATCGACGATGCGCCGGAAGATGTCGCGCGAACGCATATCGAGCGATTGAAGCGCGGGCGATTGAAGTGCCGGCGACGAGAGCACTGGCGACTGCGAACCGGGATCGACTACCTTGGTCATTCGAGCCAAAAACCTCCGGTCCGAAGATATAGACTTCCGCGGCGTCGGCGCAACCGGTCCATTTTCCTTTGCGCCTCACGCCCCGTGCGGCTACAAGCCGGCCAAGATTCCCCGGCCAAGATTCCGAAGAAAGAAAGAAGCCTGAATGCGCCCTTCCAAACGCCAATTCGACGAAATGCGCCCCATCTCCTTCGAGCGCGGCGTCTCCAAGCATGCGGAAGGCTCGTGCCTGGTGAAGTTCGGCGACACTCATGTGCTGTGTACGGCCAGCCTGGAGGAAAAGGTGCCGGGCTGGATGCGCAACTCCGGCAAGGGCTGGGTGACGGCGGAATACGGCATGCTGCCGCGTTCGACCGGCGAGCGCATGCGCCGCGAGGCTTCGGCCGGCAAACAAGGCGGCCGCACGCTGGAGATCCAGCGGCTGATCGGCCGCTCCCTGCGCGCCGTGGTCGATCTGCAGGCGCTCGGTGAGCAGCAGATCACCGTCGACTGCGACGTGATCCAAGCCGACGGCGGCACGCGCACCGCTTCGATCACCGGCGGCTGGGTGGCGCTCTACGACTGCCTGCGCTGGATGGAAGCCCGCCAGATGGCGAGCCTGGGCAAGGTGCTTAAGGATCACGTCGCGGCGATCTCCTGCGGCATCCATGATGGCCAGCCGGTCATCGATCTCGACTATATCGAGGATTCCTCGGCCGGCACCGACGCCAATTTCGTCATGACCGGCAAGGGCGGTATCGTCGAGATCCAGGGCACAGCCGAGGGCGAGCCGTTCTCGGAAGAGCAGTTCGCGGCGCTGATGGGGCTCGCCAAGAAAGGCATTCAGCGCCTGGTCAGCTTGCAGCAGATGGCGGTGGCTTAGCTGCGGTCAATATTGAAGAGATTGGCGATCCTGTGACTCCTTCCGCAATCCTGGAATCAGCACTCTACGTGACGGACCTTGCTGCCGCGGAACGGTTCTATTCGGGCGTCCTCGGGCTCGATCTGCTCGGTAAGGTCGATGGCAGGCATCTCTTCTTCCGCTGCGGCGACGGCGTGCTGCTTATCTTCAATGCCGAGGCGACCAAAGTGCCGCCGCGGGCCGACGCCAAGCTGCCCGTGCCGCCGCATGGCACGGTCGGCGAGGGCCATCTTTGCTTCGCCGCAAGCGCGGATGAAATCCCGCGCTGGAAAGCGCATCTTGAGGCGAAGAAAATCGCCATCGAAAGTGAGTTCGAATGGCCTCAGGGCGGTCGCTCGATCTATATTCGCGACCCCTCGGGCAATTCGATCGAATTCGCCGAGCCAAGAATCTGGGGCATCTGATGCATTCGCCAACTGTTCACTCGCTTGACGGGCATAAGATCGTCGTCGCAAGCCACAATGCCGGCAAATTGCGCGAATTCACCGATCTGATGGCGCCATTCGGCATAGAAGCGAAGTCCGCAAAGGAATACGGCTTGCCGGAGCCGGACGAGACTGGCACCACTTTCGAGCAGAACGCCCTCATAAAGGCCTTGGCCGCCGCCAAGGCAACTGGATTGCCGGCGCTGTCGGACGATTCCGGCCTGTGTGTCGATGCGCTCGACGGCGCACCCGGCGTCTACACCGCCAACTGGGCCGAGACGCCGGACGGCTCCCGCGACTTCGGCATGGCCATGCAGCGCACGGAAGTGGCCTTGCAAGAAGTTGGCGCGATCACGCCTGCCCAGCGCAAGGGCCGCTTTGTCGCGGTCATCTGCCTTGCCTTCCCCGATGGCCAGGCGGAATATTTTCGCGGTGAGGTCGAGGGCACGCTGGTATGGCCGCCGCGCGGCGAGCTCGGCTTCGGCTACGATCCGGTGTTCTTGCCCGATGGGTTCGAAAAGACCTTCGGCGAGATGAGCGCGGAGGAAAAGCATGGCTGGAAGCCCGGCCAGCCAACCGCATTGTCGCACCGTGCCCGTGCTTTCCAGAAATTCGCGCAAGCCCGATTGGCCGGCGCATGACCATGCTGCTCGACCGCAGCCCCGGTTTCGGCGTCTACGTCCACTGGCCATTCTGCGCGGCCAAATGCCCCTATTGCGACTTCAACAGCCATGTCCGCCACCAGCCGGTCGACCAGGAGCGTTTTGCCCGCGCCTTCGAGACCGAGCTAGCGACGATGCGCGGCCGCACCGGGCCGCGCGAGGTGACCAGTATCTTTCTTGGCGGCGGCACGCCCTCGCTGATGAAGCCGCAGACCGTGTCGGCGGTGCTGGATGCAGTGGCGAAGAACTGGACGGTGCCTGATGGCATCGAGGTGACGCTGGAGGCCAATCCGTCCTCGGTCGAGGCCGAGCGCTTTCGCGGCTATCGCGCGGCCGGCGTCAACCGGGTGTCGCTTGGCGTGCAGGCGCTGAACGACAAGGATCTGCGCTTCCTCGGCCGTTTGCACAATGTCGATGAGGCCCTGCATGCGATCGGCCTGGCGCGCGAGATATTCCCACGGCTGTCGTTCGACCTGATCTACGCGCGACCTGGTCAGACGCCGGAAGCGTGGCAGGCGGAGCTCGAGCAGGCGATCGGCCACGCCGCAGACCATCTGTCGCTCTATCAGCTGACCATCGAGGAAGGCACGCCGTTCCATGCACTGCATGCGGCAAGGAAATTCATCATTCCAGACAATGAGCTTGCCGCCGATCTCTACGCGTTGACACAGGAGATCACCGCCGCGCACGGACTGCCGGCCTACGAGATTTCCAACCACGCCAGGCCCGGCGCCGAAAGCCGGCACAATCTCACCTACTGGCGTTATGGCGAATATGTCGGCGTCGGTCCCGGCGCGCATGGCCGGTTCGTCGAAAATGGCCGCCGCGTGGTGACGATCGCCGAGAAAATGCCGGAGACCTGGGCCAATCTGGTCGAGGCCAAGGGCCATGGCGTTACCGGCGGCGAAATCCTGACGCGCTCGGAAGAGGCCGACGAGTTCCTGCTGATGGGGCTGAGGCTGGCGGAAGGCATCGACCTTTCCCGCTACGAGGCATTTTCAGGGCGCGGCCTGTCGACGGCACGGCTGTCGGTGCTGCAGGACGAAGGCCTGGTGGCACCGATCGGCAATGCCCGCCTGCGCGCCACGCCGGCCGGCATGATCGTGCTCGATGCGGTCGTGGCGGATTTGGCCAGATAGCACGTTGAAGAACGTTCTCTTCATCTGCAGCAGAATCGCTTGCGCAGCCCGACGGCGGAGCAGGTGTTTTCCAAGCGGCGGGACATCGAGGTCGCTTCGGGCGGCACTAATCACGATGCCGACATTCCGTTGACGCATGAACTCGTCGCCTGGGCCGACATCATCTTCGTGATGGAAAAAACGCACCGCGCCAAACTGCAGCAGAAATTCAAGACAAGCCTGAAAAAGGCTCGAGTAATCTGCCTCGATATTCCCGACGACTATGCATTCATGGACCCGGCTCTGGTGGGCCTGCTGGAGGCGCGTGTCTCGAAGTATCTGGGTTGAATGATAGATCGCGGAGCATTCGCAACCGCGCTTCGAGAACTGTCTCGACCGATCGCTAAGGTTTGCGGGGTCAAGCCTCGTGCTTGTGGCGGTGTTTGGCGCGATCTTTTTCGCTGGTCTCTCCGGAACGGGCCGGCTTGATCTCGCTTTTGTCGCGTGAGGCATGGTGCTGGTCGTCTGTGGAATGTGACGCTGCGCCATCGCGGGCGCTTTTTGTTTCGAGGCGGGTGATGAAAATGTCGAAGCGATTGGGCATCGTCCGGTCAGTGCTCCGTCGTGCTGTCGGTTTCGGTTGCGGGCTTGCTCTCTGCCGATCTCTGACGCGCAAGCGGCTTCTTGGCTCTGCCATCTGCGGCTTCGGCAGGCAGGCTCTTGTCGCATGGCGCGGCGAAGCGTTTGCGGCCGGCATAGTAGGGTTCGAAAACGTCCTGTATGGTCAGGCTGTTCATCCTGCTCCTCCCGAGATCAGGTGTAAAATTCGCCGGCAACGGTTTCGTTCCCTACTATGGCGAAGGCATGGCGGCTGGTTCACGTCGGCATCCCTTTTGGAACCCGGGCCTTTGCAACCCAGGCTTTTGCAACCAAGCGTGAGCCGTGCCAAACAGGGTCGAACGGAGTTGTGCAGGTGACCGGCGAATCGGCCAAACGCAGTTATGTGGTCGGGCAGACCGAAATCGCCGCCCGGCCGCTCGAGCCGGCGCTCTACCTGGTGGCGACGCCTATCGGCAATCTCGCCGACATCACGCTGCGCGCGCTGGAAACGCTCGCCGCCGCCGATATCGTCGCTTGCGAGGACACACGTGTCAGCCGCGTGCTGCTCGACCGCTACGGCATCCGCCGCCGCACCACCGCCTACCACGAGCACAATGCCGGCGAGGCCGGACCGAAGCTGATCGCGGCGCTGCTGGCCGGCCAAAGCGTAGCGCTGATCTCGGATGCCGGCACGCCGCTCATCTCCGACCCCGGCTACCGGCTGGTCGGTGAGGCGCTGGAACGCGGCATTCGTGTCGTGCCGATCCCCGGCCCGTCAGCAGCACTTGCCGCTTTGACGGCATCCGGCCTGCCCTCGGACGCGTTTCTGTTTGCCGGCTTCCTGCCGGTGAAGACCGGGCAGCGGCTGATGCGGCTGGAAGCGCTGAAGGCGGTGCCGGCAACGTTGATCTTCTTCGAATCGCCGCGCCGGCTGGCCGAGACGCTCAGTGCCATGGTCGAGGTGCTGGGCGGTGCCCGCAAGGCGGCGATCGGCCGCGAGCTGACCAAGACTTTCGAGGAGATGCGGACCGGCACCCTGCAATCGCTCGCCGGCCATTATGCGGGAGCCGATACGCCCAAGGGTGAAATCGTCATCTGCGTCGGCCCGGCCGATGCGGTCGCTGATGAGCCAGAAGACATCGACCGGCTGCTGCTTTCGCTCGCCGCCGAAATGCCGGCCTCCAAGGCAGCGGCGGAAGCCGCCAAGATGACGGGTGGCCAGAAGCAGACGCTCTATCGTCGGCTGCTCGACCTCAAGAATGCTGGAAGAGACGGGGCCGGCGGAGACGGCGATGGCTGAACGGCCAAGCGCCAGCCGGCAAAAGGCCTACCGGCGCGGCTATCACGGCGAATGGCTGGCGGCGGCGGCGCTGATGCTGAAAGGCTACCGAATTCTTGCCCGCCGCCACCGCACCAGGTTCGGCGAGATCGACCTGATCGCGCGGCGTGGCGATCTGGTGCTGATCGTCGAGGTCAAGGCGCGCCGCACGCTGATGGAGGCAATGGAAGCCGTCGGTCGCGAATCGGAGCACCGCATCGAAGGCGCCGCCGATTTCTGGCTGTCGCGCCAATCCGACTACGGAAAATTATCGGTGCGCTTCGACATGGTGGCGGTGCTGCCGTGGCGTTGGCCGGTGCATGTCGAGAATGTGTTTTACGGGCGAAACTAGGCCATTCTCGAAGTGGGGCCGTTTTGCTGCGCCTGCGGTTCAGATCATGGTTTGCCGATCTGTCAAGCATCCGCCCAGCGCTGACCGGAACAAAAGCGTTCCTGCGTTGTTCCTCAATCGTCCTGATGTTCGACGGGCTGGTTCAAATGCCGGCCAGGGCAGTCCTCGTGACAGCTAGGCGAGGACAAAGGGATGGCGAGGCAAATGGATCCCGACGATCTCAACCCGGAACGGATCGTCACCGTGTTCGGCGGAACTGGCTTTCTCGGGCGCAGGATCGTGAAGCGACTCCTCGAAAGAGGTTTCACGGTGCGCGCCGCATCTCGCCATCCGGCTCGCGTGGCCCTGGTCTTCTCCTCGATTACGAGGATGCCCGAAGCAGTCGAGGCGGATATAACGGATGCGTCCTCGATCGGGTCGGCCATTACCGGATCGCGGGCGGTCGTGAATGCCGTCAGTCTTTACGTCGAGCAGGGCGTCCAGACCTTTGAACGCGTGCACGTAAAGGCCGCGGTCGATCTCGCTGCCGCGTCGCGCGACCGCGCGATCGACCAGTTCGTCCAGATTTCGGGGATCGGCTCCGATCCTCAATCGGATTCGAATTACATAAGGGCGCGTGGGCGCGGAGAAGGTGCCGTGGAAAGCGCATTTCCCGGCGCTTTCATTGTGCGTCCCGCCGTCATGACAGGACCTGACGACGCTTTCCTGACAACCATTGTGAGGCTGATACGCCTCCTGCCGGTCTATCCGCTGTTCGGCGATGGAGGCACACGGCTTCAGCCGGTCCATGTGGCAGACGTCGCAGAAGCAGTGAGCCGGCTGATCGACGGGCGAACCCACAAGGGTTCATCCATATTCGAATTCGGTGGCCCGCGCATCTACACCTATAAGGAACTGCTTCGGGAGATCGCCCGACAGCTCGGTACGCACGTCCAGCTGATGCCGGTGCCGTTTGCGGTATGGAACGCCTTGGCTGGCGTCGCGGAACTCCTCCCGGCTGCCCCCATAACGCGCAACCAGGTCGATCTCATGCGTCAGGACAATGTGGCAGCAATCGACGTGCCTGGCCTGAAGGAACTCGACATCGAGCCGCGGGGTATCGACGAGGTGATCCGTGCGATCGAACAGCGTCGTGGCACAGGCTCGCGGTCGTCTCCGCCTTAGGACGACCCCCTGATCCTGGCGGGAACCTATCGCCGCGCGACAGGTTGGTCGAGCTTGAAGCCAGTGAAAGAAGGAAAAGAACTATGGCCAGATGCGATCAATGCGGGAATGACTACGATAAGGCTTTCAACGTGACGATGGCCGACGAGACCTACACATTCGACAGCTTCGAATGCGCGGTCCAGAAACTTGCTCCGACGTGTCCGCATTGCGGATGCCGGATCATCGGACATGGCGTCGAACAGGATGACATCATCTACTGCTGCGCACATTGCGCCGCGGAAGAAGGCGCGAGCGCGCTGACCGATCGTGCGCCTTGACGCACCTCCTTTTGGCGTCTCCAGGTCGACCATTCCGAACGGCTGTGCCGGCTCGGTCCGCTAGGCAGCGTACGTCGTCTTGATCGCGCCAGAGCTGTCATGTTCTTGCACGTTCAAGAACCGCGTTCGACGGCTCGTTTAGACGCCGTTCCGTGGCAAGTCGGCTCGCGCTTGGACAAGTCGCTCCACGACGGCGGCCGCCTCCTCTGGAATGGCCGGTATGGTGCCCGACTTCCGCGTCGATCCGAAATCGAGGCCGGCGAAAAACAGACCTGGAACAGCGCCGACGCCATCCTCGTGGACGGGCTGGCCGGCTGCATCGAGCGCGCCGGGAAGCCGAACCCATGAGAAATCGCCGGTGAAGCCCGTGCACCAGATCACTGATCTGATGCCGCTCGCCGTCCAGTCGAGGGAGCGGATCGGAGGATCGGGCAAGCGCGGTTCAATCGTCTCGGCCGGATCATCCTCGGCCAGTTGCGCATCGAGGCCGGCGCGCTCGATGTACTCGTCAACCAGGCGCTTGGCATTCGCGGAGACTTCGTCGGCAAATCGCATATGGTCGTCGAGCTCGTCGCCGAAGACGAGGTTGCCGTTCTCCACACCCCTGAAGCGGCCGAGCAGCACCACGCCCTGCGCGCTCAGCGATTGCAGGCTGATCGTGTGAGTCCCGCCGACCAGCGCGCGGGCCTGCAGCTTGCCGGAGGGGAGGACGAGTTCCTTGCGCGGAACGTCGAGAAAACCGGACAGCGTCAGCCAATTAAGTATGTTGCCCCCGCGGTAGCGCCGCACCCAACGGCCGTTGCGGCTGGTCGCCAAAAAGACCACACGTCCTGCCAACGCCAGATCCTCGGCGATCTGGCCGCCCGACTGGCCGCTGCCGACCACCAGCACCGCGCCACTCTCGAACTCGGCCGGGTGGCGATAAGCCGAGGAATCGACTTGGCGAATTGCGGTTGGCAAATCCGCCGACCCTGCTGGCCGGACCTGCCGATTCTGGTCGCCGGTGGCGATCACCACAGTGCGCGCCAGAAATGCCCTGTCCGTCGTGGTGATGCGAAAGATCCCGTCGTCTCTGGTCAGCTCTTGCACCGGAGTTTGAGTGCTTACCGGCAAGCGGTGCCGCTCGGCATAGCCTTCGAGGTATGCGACGAACTCGTGGTGGGTTATCGCGCCCCAGGGCTCGGGGCCGTCGTAGGAATCACCGGGTAAGATGGAGCGAATGGTCGGCGAGTTCAGTCGAAACGAGTTCCATCGCTGCGTTCGCCACGTTTCGCCAATCCGGCCTCGATCGAGTACACGGTGGTCGCGGGCCCGCCGTTTCAAGAAGTAGCTGACGCCGAGTCCCGCCGGACCGGCGCCAATAACGAGGGCGTCAAGAACTTCGCTCACGCATTCCCCCTGCCAACCATACGTCCACAAGATCGTATGGCTCGGCTTCAGGCAAGAATAGAGTTCCGGCTGGGATTTGCGCTATCCGCGCCGGCTCACCCCCAGATTGCCAGCCCCGTCAGCCCGACGATGCCGATGACCAGCCGCCACCAGCCGAACAGCGCGTAGCCATGGCGCGAGACGTAGTCGAGCAGGAAGCGCACGACGATTAGCGCGGTGACGAAGGCGGCAACGAAGCCGACCGTGATGATGGGCAAGTCGGCGCTGCTTAGCACATTGCGGTTCTTGAACAGGTCGAAGGCGAAGGCGCCGACCATCGTCGGGATGGCAAGGAAGAAAGAGAATTCCGCCGCCGCCCGCTTGTCGACGCCGAGCAGCAGCGCGCCGACGATGGTCGAGCCCGAACGCGACGTGCCGGGGATTAGCGACAAGCACTGGAACAGCCCGATCTGCAGATAAAGCCTGGTCGGAAACCGCTCGACATCGTGGTAATACGGCTTCGGCGTCATGCGATCGACCAGCAGTAGGATGACACCGCCGATGATCAGCATGATGCAGATCAGCCGCGGCGATTCGAACAGCACCGTCTTGATGAAGTCATGCGCCAGTGCGCCGATAATGGCCGCCGGCAGGAATGCGATGAGAATGCCAAGGACGAAATGCCGCGTCAGCCGATCGTAGGGCAGCTCGAGCAGCATCTTCCAGAGACGGCGGAAATAGACGCTGAGGATCGCCAATATGGCGCCGAGCTGGATCAGGATCTCGAAGGCCTTGCCGGTCGAATGAAAGCCGAGGAAATGGCCGGCGAGCAGGATATGACCGGTCGAAGACACCGGAATAAACTCGGTCAGGCCCTCGAGCATGCCGAGCAGCAGCGCTTCGACTACGGTTTGGCTTTCCATGGCAACCTCGGCGTTGGAGGGCGGGCTTGAGAAAACGGTTTGCTTGTCACGGCGCGGAACTCCCCCTATAGGTCGCAGCACCCTGACAGCCCCTGAATCGGGCGGCCAAGACTTACCGGCGCAGCCGGCGATTTGCCAGTGCGCTCTATTATCGCGGGACCATGCTGACGCTTTTCCACCATCCGATGTTCGCCAGCTGCCGCTTCGTCCGCCTCGCCTTTGGCGAGTATGCCGAGGAACTGGCGCTGATCGAAGAAAAGCCGTGGACGCGGCGCAAGGAGTTCCTGGCACTGAACCCGGCCGGCACGCTGCCGATCCTGCTTGCCGAGGGCGACGTGCCGATCGTCGGCGCGATGGTCATCGCCGAATATCTCGACGAGACGCGCGGCGTACTCAAGCGCGACAAGCGGCTGTTCGCCGAGGATCCGATGGAGCGCGCCGAAATCCGCCGGCTGACCGACTGGTACCTCAACAAGGCGGAAAGCGAGGTTACCCGGCATCTGGTGCGCGAGCGCGTCCTGAAGCCGGTCATGCCAGAAACGGCAGGCGGCGGCTCGCCCGATTCGGCGGCGATCCGCGCCGCCCGCGCCAATATTCGCCAGCATATGAAATACACCAACTGGCTGGCCGGCACCCGTCATTGGCTGGCCGGCAACAAGGTCACCTATGCCGATCTCGCGGCGGCGGCGGCACTGTCGGTGCTCGACTATCTCGGCGAGATCGACTGGCGCGAACACAGCGCCGCGCGCGAATGGTATACAAGGGTGAAATCACGGCCTTCGTTCCGGCCGCTTCTGTCCGACCGGGTGCGCGGCCTGTCGCCGGTGTCACATTATGCGGATCTCGATTTCTGATACGGCAAAGCTGCGCGCGCTCATCGACCGCGAGGCGCGGAACGCCGGCTTCGACGCCGTTGCCGTCACCACGCCCGATGCTATCCCGCAGGCGCCGGAGCGGCTGGCCGAGTTCGTTGCCGACGGCTTTCACGGCTCGATGGGCTGGATTGCCGAAACGCTCGAGCGGCGAGGCAAACCGACGACGCTTTGGCCAGAGGTCCGCTCGATCGTCGTGCTGGCGATGAATTACGGCCCCGACCACGACCCACGCGAGGTGCTGGCGAAGCGCGACCGCGGCGCGATCTCGGCCTATGCGCAGAACCGCGACTATCATGACGTGATGAAAGGCCGGCTGAAAGAGATCGCCGGCAAGATCGTGGCGCGCGCCGGCGGTGACGTGAAAGTGTTTGTCGACACCGCACCGGTGATGGAAAAGCCGCTGGCCGAGGCGGCCGGCCTCGGCTGGCAAGGCAAGCACACCAACCTGGTTAGCCGCGCGCATGGCTCCTGGCTGTTCCTCGGCACCATCTTCACGACGGCCGAGCTGGTGCCGGACGCGCCTGAGAACGATCATTGCGGCTCCTGCCAGGCCTGCCTCGACGCCTGCCCGACCGATGCCTTTCCGGCGCCTTACCGGCTCGATGCGCGGCGCTGCATTTCATACCTCACCATCGAGAACAAAGGACCGATCCCGCATGAGTTCCGGGAAAAGATCGGCAATCGCATCTATGGCTGCGACGACTGCCTGGCCGCCTGCCCGTGGAACAAGTTCGCCCAAGCCGCTTCTGAGGCAAAGCTTGCCGCCCGCGCGGACTTGCGCGAACCGCCGATCGCCGAGCTGCTGCGTCTCGACGACACTGCCTTCCGAACGCTTTTTTCGGGCTCGCCGATCAAGCGCATCGGCCGCGACCGTTTTATCCGCAACGTGCTGATAGCGGCCGGCAATTCCCAGGACTTGTCGCTGGCCGGCGCCGTTCGCGCGCTGCTCGACGACGCCTCGCCCCTGGTTCGCGGAGCCGCGGTATGGGCGCTGTCGCGGCTGGTGCCGGGTCGGGAGTTTGCCGAACGTGCCGCAGCCGCTTTGCAGGCAGAAGATGACGAGGCGGTGAGAGGCGAATGGCTTCTGCCCCTGCCAAAGCCGATCGAGGCGCATACATGACAAAAAAGCAGATTTTCATCTTCGGCGCCGGTTATTCGGGCAAGGCCTTCGCCCGCGCCAACAGGGACGCCGACACAACGATCTTCGGTACAACACGGTCGCTGGAAAAATTCGCGGCGCTGCGGCAAGCCGGTATCGTGCCGCTGCGTTTCGATGGCACACTGACCTCCGAAATCGGCGATGCCCTTGGGAAGACAACCCATCTCGTCGTCTCGGTCGCGCCGGACGAGGCCGGCGACCCGGTGCTGGGCGCGGCCCGCGAGGAGATCGCGGCCAACATGCCGGAGCTCGAATGGATCGCCTATCTCTCCACCGTCGGCGTCTATGGCGACCATGGCGGCAATTGGGTGGACGAGGCCGCCGAATGCCGGCCAGTATCGAAGCGATCAGCGATGAGGGTTGCCGCCGAGCAGGATTGGCTGAAACTGGGCCACGACGTCGGCCGACCGGTGGCGATCCTGCGACTTTCCGGCATTTATGGGCCAGGCCGCAACGCCTTGGTCAATCTGGAAAACGGCACCGCCCGGCGGTTGGTCAAGCCGGGCCAGGTGTTCAACCGCATCCATTGCGACGACATTGCCGGCGCGCTCTGGCATCTGGCCGAAGGCAATCGCGGCGGCATCTTCAACATCACCGACGACCTGCCGGCGCCGCCGCAGGACGTCGTCGCCTATGCCGCCCAATTGATGGGCATCGAGCCGCCGCCCGAAATTCCGTTCGAGACCGCCCAACTTTCGCCCATGGCGCGGTCTTTTTATGGCGAGAACAAGCGTGTCGCCAACGCGGCAATCAAGGCGGCCGGTTATGGCTTTCGCTTTCCCGACTACCGCTCGGCGCTCGATGCCATGTGGGCGAGCGGCGACTGGCGCGACGGTGAGGCGCGCAGCCCGATGAAACGGTCCTGATCGATACGTTGCGCGGGCTATGGTATGATGCGGTTCAAATCGCGGAGGGGTCCAGCTTGGGGAAAATGTTGAAGCGAGCCTTGCCCGGCAAAACGCTGCCGCTGACGGCAGCACTGGCCGTCGCCAGCTTGGCGGCGCTTGCAACGCAGCCAGGGAGTGCCGAGCAACGGGCAAAGGACCTGTTCGGCGCCAAAAAGCTGCCGGCACTCGCAGCAGCGCAATCGATCGGCTTCTATTCCAAAGGCTGTTTTTCCGGCGGCGTCGCCCTGCCCCTGGACGGCCGGCACTGGGAGGTGATGCGACCGTCGCGCAATCGCCGCTGGGGCCATCCGGCAATGATCGCGCTGATCGAGAAGCTGTCGCGCGATGCCGCCGCCGATGGCTGGCCGGGCCTGTTGATCGGCGACATCTCGCAACCGCGCGGCGGTCCGATGCTGACCGGCCATGCCTCGCACCAGATCGGCCTCGACGCCGACATCTGGCTGACGCCGATGCCCGACCGCAAGCTCTCGGCCGAAGAGCGCGAAACCATCGGCGCTACCTTGATGGTCGACGAAAAGACCCATCTGGTGAAGGACGGGCTGTGGACGCCGATGCATACGCGGCTGTTGAGGCGCGCCGCGAGCTATCCCGAAGTCGAGCGCATCCTGGTCAATCCCGGGATCAAGAAGAAGCTCTGCGACACGGTCAAAGGCGACCGTAGCTGGTTGCGCAAGGTCAGGCCGTTCTGGGGCCACGACTACCACTTCCACATTCGCATCGGCTGCCAGCCTGGGTCACCCGACTGCAAGGCGCAGGAAGCGACGGCGCCGGGCGATGGCTGCGACCAGGCGCTGGCCTGGTGGTTCACCGAGGAGCCGTGGCGTCCCAACAAGAACCCGGACAAGCCGAAGGCACGCGACGTGATGACGATGGCGAACCTGCCCAGGCAATGCCAGTTCGTGCTCGACGCGCCGGCTCCGCCCTCGGCGGAAGCAGTCACCTACTATGGCGACGGCGTGCCGGTTGCGGCCACACCCGCTCCCGCGGCAGAGCCTTCGCCGCCGCCGACGCTCGCAGCCGGCGCGGCAGCGCTTCCGGCCTCGGCGAACGCCTTTATGGCGACGCCCGAGTTCGGCATTCCGCTGCCGCGGCCACGACCGGGGCACTGATGCGGGCAGCGTGTTCGCTGTCTGCATCCGTGCCTCTCCACTTCGAAAACCGATTTCCCTTTTTGCGGTCATGCGCTAGTCAACGAGAGAACGGCGATACGCGTCGGGAACGGACGAGAGCATGCCAGGCGTAAGCGACGACGACACTCTGTTGCGATTTCCGATCCTGATCGGCGACATAGGCGGCACCAATGCGCGCTTCTCGATCGTACTTGACGCGAATTCCGAGGCCGGCGAGCCGACCATCGTCCAAACCGCCAACTTCAATACGATCGACGAGGCGATCCAGTCGGCCGTGCTCGACCGCTCGTCGGTCCGGCCGAATTCAGCTGTGCTGGCGGTGGCCGGCCCTGTCGAGAGCGACGAGATCCCCCTCACCAATTGCCCATGGATCGTCAAGCCGAGACAGATGTTCGCCAGTCTCGGTCTCGGCGACGTCGTGGTGCTCAACGACTTCGAGGCGCAGGCGTTGGCTGTCGTCGCGCTCGGCGAAGAGCACATGGAAAAGATCGGCGGCGACGAGCCGGAACCGAATTCCGGGCGGGTGGTGCTCGGCCCGGGAACCGGGCTCGGCGTCGCCGGGCTGGTTTATGCGCTGCATCACTGGATACCGGTGCCCGGCGAGGGCGGCCATATGGATATCGGGCCGCGCTCGCCGCGTGATTTCGAGGTGTTTCCGCATATCGAGAAGCTCGAGGGTCGCATCTCCGGCGAACAGATCCTGTCAGGACGCGGCCTGGTAAACGCCTACCGGGCGGTGGCCAAAGCGGACGGCAAGCCGTCGCCCTTCACCACGCCTGCCGAGATCACCGCCGCGGCGCTGGCAAAGAACGATCCGGTGGCCGAAGAGGCGCTGTCGATCTTCGTCACCTGCCTGGGGCGCACCGCCGGCGACCTCGCTCTGGTGTTCATGAGCCGCAGCGGTGTTTTCCTCACCGGCGGCATCGCGCAAAAAATCCTGCCGGCGCTGCGGACCGGCAGTTTCCGCGCTGCCTTCGAGGACAAGGCGCCGCACAGCGCCCTGATGCGCAGCATGCCGGTCTACGTCATCACCCATCCGCTGGCAGCGCTTTTAGGGCTGGCCGCCTATGCCAGAAATCCGTCGCTGTTCGGCGTGCAGACGGCGGGGCGACGCTGGCGGGTTTAGGACACAAGCTGCGCCGCGACGAAGTTTCGCCGTCCCCGGCCATAGGCAAGCCGCCATTGGGGCGTTAAGAGGTTGCCGAATTGCAGCCCGGCCGAACCGAAACACAAAGCGCTCAAACGTGACACTTCCAGCACCAACCAAAGGGAAAGTCCGTCCCAGCGAGATCGTGGCTATTATCCGCCGCGTCATCGCCGAGAACAGCCGCGATTATCGCTTGTACTATGCTCTTGCCGTGCTGTGCCTGGTGACGATCGCGGCGACGACCGCCTTCACAGCGTGGATCATGAAGGATGTCATCGATCAGATCTTCTACCAACGGCGCGGCGATCTTATCGCGCTGATCAGCGTGTCGATCCTGGCCGCCTTCATGCTGCGCGGGCTGGCCAGCTACGGTCAGGCAGTGACGCTGGCCAAAATCGGCAACAATCTGGTGGCGCGCTATCAACGCCGCATCTTCGACCACCTGATGAAGCTCGGCGTCGGCTTCTTCAACGACACCCGCTCGGGCCGGCTCGCCGCGCAGATCAACGAGAACGTCAACGGCATCCGCGATCTCCTGTCGATGACGCTGACATCGCTGGCGCGCGATGCGGTATCGCTTGTCGCGCTGGTCGGCGTCATGATCTGGCAGGACCCGATGCTCTCCGCGATGTCGCTGCTGATCGGCCCGCCTTTGATCTACAGTGTCACCTATCTGATGCGCCGGGTGCGTCGCATCACCCGTGAATCGGTGCAGATCAACTCGCGGCTGATCGGCGCCATGCAAGAAGCAACGCAAGGCATCGCCATCGTCAAGGCCCTCACCCTGGAAGACGAGCTGTCGCGCCGCATCGGCGGCCTCGTCGCGGGCGCCGAGCAGCGGGCAAACAAGATCGCCCGCGTCTCGGAACGGCTGACGCCGATCTCCGAAATGCTGGCCGGCTTCGCCGTCGCCGGCGTTATCGCCTATTCCGGCTACCGGGCGACCGTCGGCGGCCAGCCGCCCGGCGCGGTGTTTGCCTTCATCACCGCCCTGCTGCTTGCCTATGACCCCGCCAGGCGGCTGGCGCGCATGCAGGTCGGCATGGAAAAGTCGCTGGTCAATGCGCGCATGATCTACGAGCTTCTCGACCTCGAGCCGCAGCAGCGTGACGTGCCGGGAGCCGCCGAGGCGAAATTCACCTCTGGCGAAGTGCGCTTCAACAACGTGTCCTTTCGCTATGTCGAAGAAGCGCCGGTCCTGCAGGATTTGAGCTTTGTCGCCGCCGCCGGAAAGGTGACCGCCATCGTCGGCGCCTCGGGCGCCGGCAAGACGACGCTGGTTGCGCTGCTGCAGCGCTTCTACGACGTCGAGTCGGGCAGCATCGAAATCGACGGCCAGGACATTTCAAAGGTCACCAAGCATTCGCTGCGCGGCTCGATCGCCTATGTTTCGCAGCAGCCCTATCTGTTCGAAGGCACCATCCGCGACAACATCCGCTACGGACGTCTGAGCGCCACCGACGCCGAGATTGAACGCGCCGCGCAACAGGCCGCGGCCGACGATTTCATCCGCCAGCAGCCGCAAGGCTACGACACGCCGGTCGGCGAGAACGGCGTGACGCTGTCGGGCGGCCAGCGCCAGCGTGTATCGATTGCACGCGCCATCGTTCGGCAGGCGCCGATCCTGCTGCTCGATGAAGCCACCTCGGCGCTCGACAACGAGGCCGAGGCCCGCGTCCAGGAAGCGCTGACCCATGTCATGGAAGGGCGCACCACCATCGTCATAGCGCACCGGCTGTCGACGGTGGTCAATGCCGACCATATCATCGTGCTCGAGCAGGGCCGGCTGGTCGAACAGGGCACGCATGCCTCGTTGATGGCCGACCCGCACAGCGTCTATGCGCGGTTCCACCGGGTGCAGGGCAGGAAAGGGCTGGGGCTTGTCGATGACGCCAAGCCAATCCAGACTGCGGCGCAAAATGGTCACGCGAAACAGGCGGCCGGGAGACATTCATGAGCGACATACCGACCGTCGACATCAATGAAACGGGGGAAATGGGCCTGGTGGTGGTGGGCGCGGCCGGCCGCATGGGCCAGGCGCTGATCCGCGCCATCCACACGATACCGGGTGCCCGCGTCGCCGCCGCCATCGAGCGGGCCGGCTCGCCCCATATCGGCAAGGATGCCGGCGAACTGGCCGGCGTCGGCAGGCTCGAGGTGGCAATCGGCGACGATCCGCTGCCGGCCTTCGCCAAGGCCGACGGCGTGCTCGATTTCACCACGCCGGCGGCGACCGTCGAATTCGCCGGCTACGCCGCGCAGGCGCGCATCGCCCATATCATCGGCACAACCGGCTGCTCGGCCGAAGACAACGCCAGGATCGCGGCGGCGGCACGGCACGCGACGATCGTCAAGTCAGGCAATATGAGCCTCGGCGTCAATCTGCTGGCAGTGCTGGTTGAGCAGGCCGCGCGCGCGCTCGATGCCGACGATTTCGACATCGAGATCCTGGAAATGCATCACCGGCACAAGGTCGATGCGCCGTCGGGCACGGCGCTGCTGCTCGGCGAAGCCGCCGCTGCCGGGCGCGGCGTAGCACTTGCCGGCAACGATGTTCGCGTACGCGACGGCCATACCGGCGTGCGCAAGGTAGGCTCGATCGGTTTCGCCAGCTTGCGTGGCGGCTCGGTGGTCGGCGATCACAGTGTGGTGCTGGCCGGTACCGGCGAGCGCATCACGCTCGCCCACCACGCCGAAGACCGGGCAATCTTTGCCCGCGGCGCGGTCAAGGCAGCCCTGTGGGCGCGCGGCCGCAAGCCGGGCCTCTATTCGATGCGGGACGTGCTCGGCCTGACAAGCTGATCCACAGACTTGGCTGATCCGCAGATTTGGCTGAAGATTTGGCTGATTCACAAAATTTGAAGGAGCAAATATGTCGAGAACTCTCGTGCTCGTGCGCCACGGCCAGAGCGAATGGAACCTGAAGAACCTGTTTACCGGCTGGCGCGACGTCGACCTGACCGAACTGGGTCATGCCGAGGCCAAGGCGGCGGGCGCCAAGCTCAGGGCGCGCGGCATGAAATTCGACATCGCCTTCACGTCGTCGCTGATCCGGGCGCAGAAGACCTGCCAGCATATTCTCGACGCCGTTGGCCAGAGCGAGCTCGAGACCATCCGCGACCAGGCGCTGAACGAGCGCGACTATGGCGATCTCTCCGGCCTCAACAAGGATGATGCGCGCAAGAAATGGGGCGAGGAGCAGGTGCATGTCTGGCGCCGCTCCTACGACGTGGCGCCGCCCGGCGGTGAAAGCCTGAAAGACACCGGCGCGCGCGTCTGGCCCTACTACCTGCACGATCTGCAGCCGCATGTGCTGCGCGGCGGTACGGTGCTGGTGGCGGCGCACGGCAATTCGCTGCGCGCGCTGATCATGGCGCTGGACGGCCAATCGGGCGAGGAGATCGTCAAGCTCGAGCTCGGCACCGGCGTGCCGGTCATATACACGCTCAACACCGATTCGACGGTGGCATCGAAGGAAGTGCTGGAGCATTGAGCCGGAGAAGGAACGCGGCTTTCAAAAAAGCGCGTTGACACTCATCCCTCGCCCGCTTAATGAGCGCGCACCAGCCCAGATGGCGGAATTGGTAGACGCGCACGGTTCAGGTCCGTGTTCCGCAAGGAGTGGAGGTTCGAGTCCTCTTCTGGGCACCAAATTCCCGTTTCGGACCGTTTGATATGGTTCGGAGACCCCAAGAAAAAGCCCGGTTTTGCCGGGCTTTTTTGTTGTTTCATGGCCTTTTGGGGTCCGGCCGGGTGAAGTGCTGCCCTTGCTGTTAAACGTGCCGGTTAGCGACAACAGACATTGCGGACGTAAGTGTTGCCATAAGTAACGTAGGCGTCGTCGGGGATCGCCCCGTTTTCCTTCATCGCCTTGGCTAGGTCCTTAGCGGCATCCTGGGCATAGGTGCCGCGTAACGTAATGGCGAACCACCCGTTGGTGGCGAGGTAGGCGACAAGCGGGATTGATGCCGATCGCACATAGGCCTCCGTCTCGGCGAGATTGTCGAAGCTCTTGACCTGGATATGACGCTGTCCGAAGGGGCCGCTCTCATACTGGTCGACGTAGACCCAGGTGTCATGCATGTAGCCGACCTGACCGCCTGCACGGACACGGTACCATCGCTCGACATTACCCAAGATCACGACTGCGCCGCCGTTTCGCACATTTGCGAGCGTGGCGGATTTTACCTCTGGGAGGGCCTTTAAAGGCGCCGCGCCCTGGGAGCGGAGAATACGGCCCGAGCGGGCTTGAGGAATAACGAGTGAAGGATTCGTGGAAGCAGGTGGCAAAGAGGCGACAGGCGGTTGTAACGGCGCTTGCTGGGACGATGGCGTCGAGGATGGTGCCTGGTTTGCGACCTGCGGCCAGCTTGCTTCGGGTTCCAAGGTAACGACCTTGTACTTAGCCATCTCGCTCCTAGAAAGATAACGTATGTCGTCACTGTCATATTGCAGCGAAAGCTGAAGCAGAGCGGGATCCACGCCCATTTCGATCATGTAGGTGATGATGTCGGCGGTCATTTGCTGGATGCCGGAAACGGCGTCCTTGCTGTTTACGGGAATGTCGCCACTGAATGAGGATCTATGGACGCCGATGGAACCCGGCTCGGCAAAGCGCACAACGCCACCAAGGAACGCCAGGGAACAGGCCGAAGCACACTCGACAGCCCTGAATTGAGCCGTGCTAAGGCGCAGCCTACGAATAAGGCGGCCAAGCTCCATAGCCTTCTGGATATTGCCGCCGGGGGACTGGAAGGTGACAGCGACTGATGCATTGGACCGTGCCAGTGCCTCGAAAACCGATAGGTCGTCCTGATACGAGAAATCACCCGACACGAGGATATACTGAAATCCGGAGTCGGTCTGCCCGGCTTGAAACTGCAAACCGGCATGCGCCACCGGAGCGCCCAGCAGCATCGATGCAAACCACAACAAGACACGAACGAAAAAGATGCGAGACATGGCCCATAATACCCCCAAAGTAGCCTAGCTTCGGCGGACGACACTGTCGAATCCTCGTTGCAGATTTGGTGAGAGCAACTTGAAGTTTTGCCTTTGTCGCGACCACTAGTAAGGCGCGCCGCCATCACCCCAGCCAATCCGCCTGGTGCCTTGCCGAAACGGGCCTCGGCGTCGGGCTCGAAAACGTAAGGGATTGATGAAATCGTCGGCACAGTACCGCAGCGTGTTGCTCAGAGAGGCGCCATTTCCTGACTGTCACTGGTCTCCGGTTATGCCTATCCGTCCGGGTTAGGTAGCGATCTGTCGTTGCGGTAGCGCACAGTGGACCGTCGATGAAATCGCCGTTGAGCCAATTGTCCGCACTGCCCTTGCGCGCCTCGCATCCTTTCATGCCCGGTGGCGACGCCACGCTCGCCGCCGGCGTCATCGTGATCAGATCAGCTGTGGCGTGTGTCAGTTCGCGGCCGGAACAGGGCAGCTCATGTCGCCCTCCTGGCATTTCAGATAGCCTTCGAAATCTTTGGCACGGGATTGCGTAAGGCCGTCCATGCACTGCGCGATGAGCATTGGCATCATGCTTCCTCCGGCCGCTCCCGCGGTCTGGAAACTGCACTCCGCGTCGCGAAACTTGCCCCAATCCCGCTGTGCCTGAACAAGAAGCTTCTTGGTATCCGCATCGTTCTTCAGGCGGGCTTCGATCTGCTTGTAAAGCTCGTTGAGCTTCTTGTCGGATTTCTGAAACTCGGCACCGAAGCACTGGTTCATGGTGCCTGATCGTTGGCATCGGCGCACTTGTCCTCGGCGAAGGCGAAAGTCGGCATGGCCGGAACCACGGCAGCAATCAGTATTGCGGTTTTCATCGATTTCCCTTTCCGGTTGCAGTCAAGCTCTTAAGTTGCTCAGCCCCGCCCCATGTCCTCTTCAGCTGTCCGTCATTGCCACGGTCAGCCGTGCCCATGGCGTGATTATCTGGTTTTCGTTGGATCAGCTTTGTCACCTTCGGAGACCGTGACACGACTTCCGTCACGCCGGAATAGTTGTTCTCCTCATGCGCCAACGGCGTCGGCGGCAAATCTCCACCGATCACCATCATTCCGTAACTTGCTCGGCAAAACACTTTGCCAGATCTTGCGGCGCTCCGAGCTTCTTCGCCCAGGATACCAGTTCAGGTTTTTCCGACGGCTCGGCATAGCCGCCCCAGACGTCGCGGAACTGCTTTTTTCCATCGACTGTCTGGAAGAACATCACACCGTCGTCGCTCACGGGCGTGGAGACGTAAGCGGCGCTCCAGTTGCCGTTCTCCATGATCGTGATGAACTTCACCCGAGCGGGCTTGACCTTGTTGTTCAACGCCGAGGCGACGAGCGTGGCATATTCCTGCTTGCGCGCCTTCGTCGCTTCGACCTTTATGCCGTCGCAGGCGTTACCCGCAGCGAAAGCGGAGATCAGCGTCATTCCCAGCCCCGCGAGGCCGACCATAACGATTTTGAAATGTCGCCGGACCAGGCCGCTGAATTCAGGCATAATTGGCTTCCTCCTTTTTCGCCCCGGAGTCCCTTATTCGGAATCGTCATCGTTCGATGAACTGTCATCGTCCGGTGTATCGACCTCGCAGCCGATACCGCGGCAGCCTTGGTAGTTGCCTTGCGTATCGAAGTTGGGATTGCCTTCTTTGTCGTACTGCGGTCTGTCGTCGATGCTTTGATCCCCGTCATCAGGATCATCGACTTTACATCCGAGCCCATGGCAGCCGATGTAGCGGCCCCGCGTATCGAAGTTGGGATTGCCGTTCCTGTCGAACTGCGGCCGGTCATCAATCTTTCGGCCGGCTTTGTGGGGCGGATCAACCAGGCAGCCCTTTCCGCGACAATCATCGTAATCGTCGGTGGTACAACCGGCGATCGCCATCACAGCAGTGGCCAAGGCCGCACAGATTACGAATTTCATGGTTCATTCCTCCGACTGGCTGGCGGACATCGTCGATGTCGGAAGGCCGTTGCAGGCGGCGATCCCCGCCTTTGCCGCGGAGTCTGGCGCCAATCGGAGGAGGGCAAAGCTTCGCCGGCCATCGAACGAGAGCCAGGCTGTAGGCGACGCATTCGACGACTTAGCCGATGGTTGTCGTAATCTCTAACGTCGGAGGGAACGCTCCCGGCGGGGGCCGCCGCATTAGCGAATGTCAATATTCCTCTCCATGCTTAGTGCCCCGTCCGCCCAAGCATGTTTCAACAATCCGCTGACGCGGCTGTGCTTCCAAGAAATTGCATTCGAATCCGCCTGTGACAAGGACAGATCCCAATATCGCAGGATTGAATTTGGCAAATGCTTAATATTTCGGAATCAGAACCGGTTATCTTAGCAGACACTGAAACATGCATCTCCAGCAAGATTACGGAACGTTCCATTAGCTTTGTTTCTCGTTGATACAAATAATACTCCATATCGTTGTGACTTTTCGCCTGCTCTACGAAAAAACGCGACGAAACCGTTTCTTATAAGATCGCCCTAATCGTGATCTATTGTGGTATTTTTTCGAACCCAGCCCAACCCGTTGCGAGGGCCGAAAGAAACGCCGCCCCTTTGCCGACTTTTCGTACTGGCCGTCGGGCCAAGCGACGGCAAACATCCTCAAGGTCAGCCTGACGATGCGCCTTGGCTGCGGACATGACGATGTTTCGTGGCGCCAGCCGCGATGAGCGGTTTAGAGAGCCGGACGAACCACGCCTTGTCTCACCGCAGCCCGATCCGCTTGGCGCCTTGCCGGAACAGCGCCTCGGCGCCCGGCTCGAAGCGGAAGGTGCCGATGAAATCGTCGGCGCAGTAGTTCGGCAGCATCTTGCGCAGCGCAGCGGCGAAACTTCGTGCCTCCTCGAGCCGCCCCGCCAGCGCAAGGCAATGCGCGGCAATCGCCAGGATGATGGCGTGGGCGTTGGGACGCGCGGCTGCTTTCAGCGCCCATTCGGCGGCCTCGTCGAACTGGCCAAGCCGGACATGCGACATCGCCCTGGCGCCCAACATGCCGAACAGCAGCGGATCGAAGGGACTCAGATGCCTGGAATGATCGGACGAGCCGATCGCAGCTTGCGGGTCGCCCGACTGCGAATGGACGAAAGACAACGCATAGTGACCGAGCGCGAAATTCGGGCTGAGGTCGACGGCGCGTACGAGCTCGATGAGGGAGCCGTCCTGCTCGCCGCGCAGCCACAGCGCCCGCCCCATGGCCCAGTGCGCGGCCGGATTGTGATCGTCGACGAGCAGGCTCTGGCCGGCTGCCTCGAAGGCCAGGGCGCTTTCCTGGTCGCGGTCGCCCCAACGCTGGAAGGCATTTTGCCAATGGGTGAAGGAGAGCCCGGCATAGGCGCGGGCGAAGGTCGGATCGAGCTTCAAGGCTATGTCGAAGAAATGCCGGGCCTGTTCGTTTTCCGTGCGGGTGAAGCGATACATGTGCCAGAGGCCCCGGTGGTAGGCTTCCCAGGCGTTCAGCGAATTGGGCGCCTTCAGCATGGCGCGATTGCGCTCGACCGTCTCGATCTCGGCCGAGATCGACGAGACGATGCTGTTGCCGATGTCGTCGAGCACGGCAAAGATGTCGTCCGGCTTGCGCTCGAACGTCTCGGCCCAGACGATCCTGGCGGTGCGCACTTCGACCAGCTCGACCGCGACGGTGACGCGGCCGGCCTGGCAGCGCACGGTGCCGGTGGCGACATAGTCGACGTTGAGCCGCCGGCCGGCATCTTCGGGCGCGATGTTTTTCTCCGCCAAGGCAAACACCGAGCCGCGCGCGATGACGAAGAAATCCCTGAGCTTGGCCAGGCGGGTGATGATGTCGTGGGTGAGGCCATCGGCTATGCCTCCGCGTGGGCCCCCGCCAGCCGCCTCTTCGGCAAACGGCATCACGGCGAGCGAAGCCTTCTGCGATGCAGCAGTATCGGAACGGGGAGGCACAATTGACGCGTGGGGGGCCGCGGGTACGAGTGAAGGTCGCGCCCAGAGCGCTGCTGCAGGTCGTTCGCCGCGGATCGTCCGCCATGCCTCCCGAACGGCTCCGAAATCCAGATCCTCTGAAGCAAACAGCCGCGCCGCGGAAGCGAGATGTTCCTCGCCCGCGCCAAACTGGCCGCGCTGCGCCAGCCTTTTCAGAAGAGCCACATGCGCGCGCCCGTCGAACGGAGCGAGGTCCAGCCATTTGTCCAGATGGAAGGACATTTCGTCGGCATCCGCCGGAAGCTTGTTGACGAGGTGTTCCAGGATTGCGGCGTGCCAGGAGCTGAAGCGGCGGCGCTGAGCGATCAGCCAACCGTTGAAATGCGGGCTGCGGTCGATCTCCAGCCCATCGAGAAAATCGCCGGCGAACATTCCGGAAAGGGCCTGCAGCCGCTCCAGACCGAGCGTCTCAACACCCTTGGCGGCGGCCGAGGCTATGTCGACAGCGTCGACGGAAGCACCTTTCAGATCAAGCGCGATCGTGTCGCCTGGTGTCTCGACCCTGCGATGGTGCGGTTCATCGAGGATGCCTCTAAGCTTGCTCAGGCACCAGCGAAGCTCGCCGCGCGGGTCGTTCGGCACATCCCACAAAAGCTCGCAGAGGCGGCTGCGGCCGACCGGATGCGGCGCCAGCGCCAGATAGGCGAGCAGCGCACGCAGCTTGCGCGATTTTGGGAGCTGGATGATGATGCCGTTGCGTGCGATCGTCAGCGGTCCGAGCAGACGCACGGAAAGACCGGCCATCTCGCCGCCGAGGCTCGATCGGGCGGATTCCACGTAAGTTTCCACGCCTGCTCCCACGCTGGCCAGTCGGCCTTTGTTTTATCACCAAACGTGACACGGTGCATCCGGCAGCGAATTCCCGCGCCGGATGCTGGCATTGCCGGGAGGCAGATGTAGCGTGGCAAGGTCTCGAAACCTCGCCGCCCAAGCCACCGGTCTGTAACCGGCCCGTGACGACAAGAGACAACGACAACGCGAGGAGATCGACATGTTGCATCAACAGAAAATCAGAACCACCGCCGGGCGCGGCCGTCTGTTCGACAGCATTCTCGACACGGTCGGCGATACGCCGGTGATCCGCATCAATAATCTCGGACCGGACCATGCCACGATCTATGTGAAGGCCGAGTTCTTCAATCCCGCCGCCTCGGTAAAGGACAGGCTGGCACTCAACATCATCGAGGAGGGCGAGCGCAGCGGCGCCTTGAAGCCGGGCCAGACCGTGGTCGAGGCGACCAGCGGCAACACCGGCATCGGCCTTGCCATGGTTTGCGCCCAGAAGGGCTATCCGCTGGTGGTGACGATGGCCGACAGTTTTTCCATCGAACGCCGCAAGCTGATGCGCATGCTGGGCGCCAAGGTGGTGCTGACGCCGCGCGCCCAGAAGGGTTTTGGCATGTACACGAAGGCGGTGGAGCTCGCCGAGGCCAATGGCTGGTTCCTTGCCCGCCAGTTCGAGACCAAGGCCAATGCCGCCATTCACGAAGCGACCACGGCGCGCGAGATCATCAACGATTTCGCCGGCTCGCGGCTCGACTGTTTCGTCACCGGCTATGGCACGGGCGGCACCGTCGCCGGCGTCGGACGCGTGCTGCGCCGCGAGCGGCCGGAGACCCGGATCGTGCTCGCCGAACCGGCCAATGCGCAGCTTATCGGCAGCGGCAAGCCGCAGCAGCGCGGGGCCGGCGGCGCGCCTGCCGCCAGCCATCCAGCGTTCGAGCCGCATCCGATCCAGGGCTGGACGCCCGACTTCATTCCGGACGTGCTGCAGGAGGCGATCGATACAAGCCTCTACGACGACGTGGTGCCGATTGCCGGGCCCGAGGGCATGAAATGGGCCAAGGCGCTGGCGCAGAAGGAAGGGATTTTCACCGGCATCTCCGGCGGGGCGACCTTCGCGGTGGCGCGGCAGATCGCGGAAAAGGCGCTACCCGGCTCGGTGATCCTGTGCATGCTTCCCGACACCGGCGAGCGTTACATGACCACGCCGCTGTTCGACGGCATCGAAGCGGAGATGGACGCCGAGGAGACCGCGCTTTCGCAGTCGACGCCCGGCTGCCAGTTTCCGGCGTGACGGCGGCACATCGGGAGCGGCCTGCATGGACACGAAACCTGGATTGGCCGTCACGGCCAGCGAGGAAACGCTTGACCCCTCGAACTGGGCCGATGTGCAGGTCCTGTCGCATCGGATCGTCGACGATGCCGTTGCTTACCTGCGCGATGTCAGAGAGCGTCCGGTGTGGCAGGAGATGCCGGTTGATGTGAGGACCTTCTTCACATCGCCGCTGCCGCGTTCGCCGGCGCCGCTGGCAGAAATCTATGGCGACGTCACCAGGAGCCTGATGCCCTATCCGATGGGCAATATCCATCCGCGCTTCTGGTCCTGGTATATGGGTTCGAGCAATTTCACCGGCGCGCTCGGCGATTTCCTGGCGGCGATCCAGGGCTCCAACCTCGGCGGCGGCAATCATGCCGCCGCGCTGATGGACAACCAGGTCGTCGACTGGTGCAAGGAAATGATGGGCTTTCCGCAATCGGCCAGCGGCACACTGGTCAGCGGCGGCTCGATGGCCAACATCATCGGTCTGACCGTGGCGCGCAACGCCAAGGCCGGCATCGACATACGCGAGCACGGCGTTGCCGGCATCGACAAGCCACTGCGTTTCTACGGCTCCGACCAGCTTCACTCCTGCCATCGCAAGGCGATGGAGGCGCTCGGCCTCGGCAACCGGGCGCTGCGCCGCATCCCGAGCGATGCCGGGCTGCGGATCGACATCGCTGCGTTGCGGGCGGCGATCGCCGAGGACCGTGACGCCGGTTTCAAGCCGGCCTGCGTAATCGGTACGGCCGGCACGGTGAACACCGGCGCAATCGACGATCTGCAAGCGCTGGCCGACCTGGCGGCAAAAGAGGATCTGTGGTTTCACGTCGATGGCTGCATCGGCGCCTTGCTTGCGATTGCGCCGGACAATTCGCATCGCGTTGCCGGCATCGAGCACGCCCACTCAATCGCGCTCGATCCGCATAAATGGCTGCACGCGCCCTTCGAGGTCGGCTGCGCGCTGATCCGGGATGCCTCCGCGCATCGCCGCACGTTCGCGGTGACGCCGGAATATCTGGAATCGACGCCGCGCGGCCTGGCCTCCGGCCAATGGCTGCACGACTACGGCTTGCAGACGTCACGCGGCTTCCGGGCGCTGAAGGTGTGGATGGCGCTGAGAGAACATGGCATCGAAAAGTTCGGCGGGCTGATCGACCAGAACATCGCGCAAGGGCACTATCTCGGTCAGCTGATCGAGGCCGAACCGGCGCTCGAGCTGGTGGCGCCGGTGAACATCAACATCGTCTGCTTTGGTTATCGCGCCGATGGGTTGGACGCTGAGCGCCTGAAAGCGCTCAATACCGAGATCATGCTGAGGCTGCAGGAAGAAGGCATCGCCGCCATTTCCGACACGACGGTGCATGGCCAACATTGCCTCAGGGTCGCCATCAACAACCACCGTACCCGGCGCGACGATCTGGACCTGCTGGTGCGGGAAACGGTGCGCCTCGGGCGGGAGATTTCAAGGGCGGGCACCGCCGGGTGACGCTGGCTTCCGCTGCCTTGCGCGCCGGCCTTCCGTCGGGCGGCACGAGTCACGCCTCGAGCCAGACCTTCTCGAAATGCTGCTCGAGCGACTGGTGCTGCTCGCAGCCATGGACGCCCTTGCGGTAGGTGCGGTAGACCGAGCGCCAGTAGGGCTGGATGATGATGCCGGAATCGCGGAGATTCTGCTCGATCTTCGCCATGATCTCCTTGCGGGCACCGGCATCGGGCATCGCCAGCGCCTTGTCGAGTAGGCTGTCGAATTCCGGATTGGCGTAGGCGCTCTCGTTCCAGGCGGCACCCGATTTGTAGGCCAGCGCCAGCACCTGCACGCCCAGCGGCCGGCCGAGCCATTCGGTGCAGGAGAACGGATATTTGCTCCAGTCGTTCCAGAAGGTGGCGGCCGGCAGCACCGTGCGCTTGATCTTCAGCCCAGCTTCGCGCATCTGCGCTGCGATGGCGTCGCCGGTGGTCTTTTGCCAGTCGACGTCGACCGAAATGAGCTCGTATTCGTGATCGGCCTTGCCGGCCTCGGCGAGCAGGGCCTTGGCTTGATCGATGTTGCGCACGGCTGGGCCGATATCGGCATATTCGGGATGCATCGGCCCGACATGATGGTTCTCGGCCGGCTTGCCGCGGTTGTCCATGCCGATCTTCAGCACAGCGGCGTTGTCGACGGCGAGCTGGGCGGCGCGGCGCACCTTGATGTCGTCATAGGGCGGATTGGCGACATTGAAACGCGCGACGATCGTCGAGCCGGTGGCGATCTCGGAATTGCTCAGGCCCATGGAGTCCGTCTGCGCAACCGTGTCGGAGGCGGTTTCGTGGTCGGTGTCGATCTCGCCCGATTCGAAGGCAGACAGCATGGCGTTGGGATCGGAACCGTAGTCGACCCATTTGATGCCGTCGAGGTAGAATTCGCCCTTCCACCATGGCTTGTCCTTGCGGCGGACTTCGGCGCCGACCTCGGCGTCCCATGCCACGAGTTCGCACGGCCCGGTGGTGATCGCCAATGCCTTCATCGGGTCGCCGTCGCCTTCATAGCTGCGGTGCATGATCAGCGCCGGATAGTCGGCCATGCCGGCAATCAGTGAAATGTCGGGCTTGGGCAAATTGAGCCGCACGGTGAAGTCGTCGACGCGTTCGATGCCGCCGTCGACGGCTTTCTTGGTGTCCGCGTTGACCAGCGCGCCCATCCGCGCGGCGACAGAATTGCCGGCGACGGACGCATCGCACCAGCGCGTCAGATTGTGAATGACATCGTCGGCGTTGAAGGTGTCGCCATTCGACCAGTTGACGCCTTTGCGGACATGCAGCGTCAGCACGCGGGCATCGTCGCTGGTCTCCCAGCTCTCGAGCAGCCATGGCTCGAAGGTGAAGTCGCGGTTCCAGCGCACCAGATATTCATTACACTGGCGGGCGACGTTGGACATCTCGACGCCGTCGAAGGTGCGCGGATCCTTCCAGCCCTTGACGTTCATGGCAACGCGCAAGACGCCACCGCGCTTCGCCTCCTCGGCCCTGGCCGGTGACGGAGCAAGCCCGCCAAGCGCCAGCGCGCCGGCAGCGCTGACACCAAACGCGGCCATGGTGGCGAGATATTCGCGCCGGTTCATCTGGCCCTTCTTGAAGCCGTCGGCGACGGGCGCGGCCTGCGGATGCAATTTCCGATCGGTCAGCATGAACTTCATCGTCGTTCCCTCTTTGTTGGGCGCCTCCGACCGACCGCGCCGCGGGGGTGGTTGCGTTTCGCAGGGCGCCTTACGTGAGGTGATGATAATGCTGGCCTGAGCGGGCAAGTGTTCGGTTTTCCGCAGTTGTTGTGCGCTGTTCCGCAGTGGGGAGCTTGAGGAGAGAGGATTTCTGCGCTTGCCTGGCCGGCATGAGAGCCGCACTCCGCCGTCACTCCGGCCACTTACCCCCGCCCAGCGCGGCTATAGCCGCGACGATGCGATCAACGGCCTCGCTGGCGCGCGGCACGGTCTTGCGGGCGCGCAGGAAACTGTGCACGAGGCGCGGCTCCTCGCGCCACCATGCCTTACCGCCGGCGGCAAGGATGCGGTCGCGATAGGTCTGGCCGTCCGATGACAGCGGATCGCATTGCGCGGTGACGATTACCGTCGGCGGCAGGCTGGAGAAGTCGCTATCGCCAAGTGGCGAAAATGTCGGGTCGTCCGGCGACTGCCCCTTCGCTGCCCGGATATGGCGATAGAATTCGACGTCCCGCAACGTCAGCAGCGGCGCTTCGGCGTGCTCGATATAGGAGCCGGTGCGCGCTTTGCGGTCCAGCTCTGGGCCGTCTAGCTCGTCACCGCCGAGCTCGGGATAGATCAGCACCTGGCCGATCGCGCGGCGAGGATGAGTGCGTGTCGCCTGCGCCACTGCTGCGGCCAGGTTGCCGCCGGCGCTCTCGCCGCAGAGCACGATCGGCAAGCCGGTCGTCGCCGCAGCCCATTCGAACACCGCCAGCGCATCCTCGAAGGCCGCCGGATGCAGATGTTCCGGCGCCAGCCGGTAGTCGGCGGACAGAACCGCAAAGCCGGTGCCGGCGCAGATCTCGGCGCAGATGTCGTCATGGCTGTCGAGCCCGCCAAGCACGAAACCGCCGCCGTGATAATAGACGACCATCGCCTGCGGCGCCGTTCCCGCCATATGGTAACGCCGGACCGGGATCGCACGGTCGCCGACGCTGCTGTCGCTGGCCTTGACGCCGGGTGGATAGGGCTCGCGAAACGCCCGGCACATGGCGTCATAGACCGCCCGCTGCCTGTCGATCGGCATGTAGACGATTTCGGGCGGATACCACTCGTTGACCCTGTCGATATAGGCCCACAGTTCCGGATCGAGCAGCGTTTGGTATTTTCCGCGGTCTTTTATTTCGGGTCGATCGGCTTCGGTGACCATCGCGGCGCGATTCCGCTCAGAGCTCGGCATAGAGCCGGGCGGCGTTTTCGTAGCTGAAACGCAGCGGCACTGAGCCCTCGACCTGCCAGGCATCGACCGTCTCGCCGGCCAGCAGCCGGCAGGCGGCCTCGGTGGTGGTGACGGCGCCGCCATAGAGCCGGTTGGCGAGGTTGAGAATGGCCGTCTGGTGCATCGCCGAGCTGCCGCTGCCGCAGGCATCCTTGACCAGCAGCACGCGAAACCCGAGCGCCACCGCATCTTTGACGGTGGCATCGATGCAGGCCTCGGTCCAGACGCCGGCGACGACCAGCCACTCGATGCCGTCGGCCTTGAGCCGCCCGGCGGCAGGCCCCGCGCGGAAGGCGCTGGCATCGGTCTTGACCAGCATCGTCTCGCCGGCTGCAGGCGCCACTTCCGGACAGATCGCCGTCAGCGGATCGTCCTTGTCGGAAAAGGCCGACTTGCCGTTGGCCTCGACCGGGTGGAACGGCCGTGCTGTGGCGAGATCGACGACATAGGCCCAGTGATACAACGGCACATGATTGGCCCGTGCCGCTGCCTGCAGGCGCTGTACGTTGGCGAGGATATCGCCATAGCCTTCGACCAGATAGCGCTTGTCCCGCCGATGCTCCTCCTGGAGATCGATGAACACCGCCGCCGCCTTGCCGGACTTGATCGAGATCGGGCTTTTCATGCAAAACTGCCTGGCTTCCCGGCCAACGCTGTTCCTTTCGGTGGGCTACCGCAAGCCGTGGAGATTGGGCGACGCCTAGCCAGCTTCGTCATCTCAGGGCGAAGCAGGAGCGAAGCTCCGTCGCGGAGACCCTGGGATCCATTCCGTGACGGCTGCCGAGGAATGCGGCGGAACAGAATCCTGCACCGCAGCAGCGTTCTGAAGTCACGGCATGGATCCTGGGGTCTGCGCCGCGTCGCTGCGCTCCTTGCTCCGCCCCAGGATGACGAAGCAAAGGGTGTTTCCGACAGTCGCCAAAGCGTGCGACCGGCCAAACGCGTCCGTCTATCAAAACTTTGCGAGGGAACGAGCATCAAACCTGTTTCTCCAAGAAATCGTCCTCATAAGGGAACCGCGACAGAAGTTCGGTGCCGGTCTCGGTGATCAGGATCTCGTCCTCCAGCTTGACGCCCTCGCGGCCGCCCTTCTCGCCGATATAGCTTTCGACGCTGACCACCATGCCGGGCACGATGACACCGTCGCGACCATAGGTTTCGTAATCCATGGCGTGCGCGATGAACGGCGTCTCGCCATGCATGCCGACGCCGTGCATGACCGAGGTGTAGCGCTGGTCGACGAAGCGGTCGGGAATTTTCCAGGCCTTTTCGGCAATCTCGCGAAACGTCATACCCGGCTTGACGACCCCGATATTGTGCTGAACCTGGTCGTGCGCCATCTTGTAGAGCGACTTCTGGTAATCCGTCGGCCTGCCCGGGCCGCAGCGGAAGGTGCGCGAGAAGTCCGAATAATAGCCGTAGCAGCCGATCGTGTCGGTATCGAGCGCCAAGAGTTCGCCCGGCCTGATCTTGCGGCCGCTCGCTTCGTTGAACCAAGGATTGGTGCGCTGGCCCGAGGTCAGCAAACGGGTTTCGATGAACTCGCCGCCTTGGCGGATCACCTCGCCATACATGATGGCGAACAGCTCGTTTTCGGAAACGCCTGGCTTGATCGCCTCGCGCACGGCATAGACGGCGGCCTCGGCGCCGGCCATCGACACCTGCAGGCATTTTACTTCCTCGGGCGTCTTGACCGCGCGCACCGCCAAAATCTCGCCCTGGCAATCGCGGACGTCGCAGCCGCGCTTTTTGAGCGCCAGCGCCTGCAGATGGCTGCAGCGGTCGAGGCCGAGCTTCATCGAGCCGCCGCCATGCGCCTTGAGCAAATCGGCGATCTCGTCGGCGAAGGGACCCGCGGTTTCGTCGTCGCGGCCCGACACCGAAGACCATACCAGCTTGGACGGACGCGCCTCGTCGATCGTGTCGAGCACCATCGAGACATGGTAGCTCTGCGGATATTCGAACAGCACGATCGGCCCTTCGGTGGGGATGAAGAAGTAGCGCGTCGAGTTGCGCAGGAAATAGCCGAACATGTTGCGCGAACCGGTGGCGTAACGCTGGTTGTAGGGGTCGAACAAAACGACGCCGCCATAGCCGGCCTCGCGCATCCAGGCACGCAGCTTGGCAAGGCGCCCCTTGCGCAGCGCGTCGGCGTCGATGAAGGACGGCTCGGTATCGGACAGCCACATGCCGCCGGCCGGATCGGCCGCCGCCGGATGGCGCATGCGGTCCTTGAAGTCGACGTCCTCGGTGCTGTCGGGGTCAAAAACGACAATGCTCATGGGTGCCTCCTGGAAGCGGCGAGGATGGGCCAAGGGTGGCGCAAAGTCTGTGCGAAATCCCGCAGGTGTTGTGCCGGATGCCGCTAGGCGGCAGCCCCCTTCAATTACCTCGGCGATTGACTGTGGGCCCGAACGTTTTCGTCATCCTAGGGCGGAGCAAGGAGCGAAGCGACGCAGCGCAGACCCTAGGATCCATGCCGTGACATTGGTCGTAGAATGCGGCGGAATGGCGCTTGTGCGCGCATCGATGCTCGCTACCCTGAAACCATGACCGGCTACGTTTACATGACCGCAAGCCAGAAGCGCGGCACGATCTATATCGGGGTTACGAATGATCTCGGCCGCCGCATGCCGGAGCACAAATCCGGCGAGGGCTCGCGGTTCACCAGCCGCTACGGTGTGCAGCGTCTGGTCTGGTATGAGGAACATTTCGACATTGTCGACGCCATCCAGCGCGAGAAGTCGCTGAAGCGCTGGCCACGCCAATGGAAGATCGAGCTCATCGAGAAGACCAATCCGGAATGGTTCGAGCTTTTTCGCGGGACGGGTCCGCAGGCGCACTGCCGCGAGGTAACGGCATGGATCCCAGGGTCCGCGCCGCGTCGCTTCGCTCCTTGCTCCGCCCTGGGATGACGAAGTGGAGGGGTGTTCGGCCAATCTCCGACGTTTGCGGCTTGCAGAGGCCCCTAATGCCTCCGCATCACCTTCGGCGCATGCCCATGCTCTTCCCGAAACGCGCGGGCAAAGCTCGACATCGAGGCAAAGCCGCAGGCGAGCGCCACGTCGCGCACCATCAGCGTGGAATGCGCCAGCAGGTCGGCGGCACGCTTCAGCCGCAGCCGGCGGTAGTAGCCGTTGGGCGAAATGCTGAGCTCGGAGCGAAAATTGCGTTCGAGCTTGTCGGAGGAGACGCCAAGCCTATTCGCCAACTCCGCCATGCCGAGCCGTTCCTCCACTGCATCCTCCATGATGGCGATGGCCGACAGCACCAGTTCATTCTGCACGCCGGTGCGTAAGCGCAGCGGCATCAGCTTGCGGTCGACGCTGGAGCGCAGCGGGCTGTGCACGAACCACTCGGCGACGCCGGCCGACAGCTCGGCGCCATAATCGCGGGTGATGATCTCCAGCATCATGTCGAGGCTGCCGACACCGCCGGCCGAGGTGAAGCGCTTGCGGTCGATGACGTAGAGATCGCGCCTGAGCTCGATGTCGGGAAAGGCCTCGGTGAAGGCGGCCTGGCTGGTCCAGTGCAAGGTGCAGGCATGGCCGTCGAGCAGGCCCGCGCGGGCAAGGAAGAACGCCGCATCCGCCACAGCACCGATATGGGCGCCACCGCGCAGGCTCTTGCGGATCCAGCTCACGGCATCGTACGCGACGAGATGATCGGCATCTCCGCCCGAGCAGACGACGATGCGATCGACCTTCGGCGCGTCATGGGCGGAAAAGCCGGGCTGGATGACGACGCCGTTCGAAGCCTCGACCGGGCCTTCGGCGGCGCCGACAATGATCCAGCGATAATAGTCCCGCTTGGCCAGCACGTTGGCGGCGCGGAGCGGCTCGATGACCGAACTGAACGCCATCATCGGAAAGCCGGGGAAGACGAGGATGGCGAAGGTGAGCGGGGTGTCGCTTGCCGTCGGTTGGTTGCGTTGTCGGTTGTCCATAGCTTCCGGAGCCAGGCAGCAAGGTGGATCAGGAAGCTACAATTCTGCCAGATGGCGCCAAGGTCAACGGAATAGAATGTAAGACACATGGATGGATGCAGAACAAGCGCCGCTCGTTGGCGATCCTTCACGCCCCCTTCTGTCCTGCCGGACATCTCCCCCTCGAGGGGGGAGATTGGCAGCTTCGCCGTCCCGTCCGTGTTTCAGTGTTGGAGGTTGGCGAAAGCGCAAGATGACGGCCAATCTCACCCCTCGTGGCCGAGATGCCCGGTAGGGCAGAGGCGCACTGTCCGCCGACGTCTCGCAAGGTTCTTGTTGCCGGGCTCAACTCGCGAGCGCCTGATCTAGATCCGCAATCAGATCATCACCATCCTCGATCCCGGCCGACAAGCGCACCAGCGAATCGGATATCCCGATCTCGGCGCGTTTTTTCGCCGGGATCGAGCCGTGCGTCATCAGCGCCGGGTGCTCGATCAGGCTTTCGACACCGCCGAGGCTTTCGGCCAGCGTGAACAGTTGCGTGTGTTCGAGGAAGCGCTTGGTGCCGGCGAGGTCGCGGTCGAGCTCGACGGTGATCATACCGCCGAAGGCGTGCATCTGCCGCCTGGCGATGGCGTGCTGCGGATGGCTGGGCAGGCCGGGATAGATGACACGACGGATGTCGGGGCGGCTTTCCAGCCAGTGCGCGATCTTCTGGCCGTTCGACGAATGGCGCTCCATCCTGAGCGCCAGCGTCTTCAAGCCGCGCAGCGCCAGGAAACTGTCGAACGGCCCGGAAATGGCACCGATGGCGTTCTGCAGGAATTTCAGCCGCTCAGTGAGATCCTTGTTGTCGCCGACCACGGCGACGCCGCCGACCATGTCGGAATGGCCATTGAGGTATTTGGTCGTCGAATGGACTGATATGTCGATGCCGAGCTCCAGCGGCCGCTGCAGATAGGGGCTGCAGAAGGTGTTGTCGGCGACCGAAAGCACGCCTTTGTGCCTGGCCAGTGCCGCGACCGCTTCCAGATCGACGACACGCAGCAGCGGATTGGTCGGCGTCTCAACCCAGAGCAGCTTGGTCTCGGGGCGGATCGCCGCCTCGACGGCGGCAAGATCGGTGAAGTCGACGAAGTCGACCTGCAAATTGGCCGAGCGCTTGCGCACCCGCTCGAGCAATCGGAACGTGCCGCCATAGATGTCGTCGGTGGCGACGATATGCGCGCCTGAATCGAGCAGTTCAAACACCGTGGCGATCGCCGCCAGCCCCGAAGCGAAGGCGAAAGCGGCTGTGCCGCTTTCGAGGTCGGCCACAGCGCGTTCGAAGGCAAAGCGGGTCGGGTTCTGGCTGCGGGCATATTCAAAGCCCTTGTGCACGCCCGGGCTCTGCTGGCCATAGGTCGAGGTGGCGTAGATCGGCACCATCACCGCGCCCGTCGTCGGGTCGTGGCTCTGGCCGCCATGGATGGTGCGGGTCGAGAAGGCGAGGCGGTTTTTGCCCGATACAGTGGCTTTTATGGTCATCGGGCGCGCCTCAGATGGTTGATCAGGTCGATGCGGGTTATCAGGCCAATAAATTCGTCGCCGTCGAAGACGATGGCGACCTCGTTGCGGTCGAACACCGGCAACAGCGCGTCCAGCGTCTGGCTGGCCTGCAGCGTATGCAGATTGGAGGTCATCGCCGTACGAACCGGGGCCTTGAAGCGGTCCCAGCGGCTGTCATAGGGGCCTTCGACCTTGGCCAGGATATCGCTTTCGTCGATGATGCCGACGAGCTTGCCCTCGTCCAGCACCGGCAGTTGCGAGACATCCGAGCGGCGCATGCGGCCATAGGCGTTGAGCAGGCTTTCGTCGGGGCCGACGGACACGACATCGCCGGTGCGGAGCGTGCGCATCACCAGGTCGCGCAGGTCGCCATGCTGCTCGTGCTCGGCAAGGCCCTGCTCGGCCAGCCAGAAATCGTCGAAGACTTTCGACAGGTACTTGTTGCCGCTGTCGCAGACGAACGTGACGACGCGCTTCGGCACGGTCTGCTCGCGGCAATAGCGGAGTGCTGCCGAAAGCAGCGTGCCGGACGACGAGCCGGCGAGAATGCCTTCCTTCGAAAGCAGGTCGCGCACCGCAAGCATGCTCTGCTTGTCGGGGATGGAGTAGGCCTTCCTGACCAGCGACAGATCGGCGTTGGGCGGCACGAAATCCTCGCCGATGCCTTCGACGGTCCAGCTTCCGGCCTCTACCATCTTGCCGGTCTTGATCAGGGGCGCCAGCACCGAGCCGACCGGATCAGCGAGCACCATCTCGGTCTTCGGCGAGACTTTCGCAAAGTAGCGGCCGAGCCCGGTCAGTGTGCCGCCGGAGCCGACGCCGACGACCACCGCATCGACATCGCCTTCTAGCTGCTGAAAGATTTCCGGCCCGGTCGTGGTCTCGTGGGCGTGCGGATTGGCCGGGTTGGCAAACTGGTTGGCATAGAAGGCGCCGGGCAGCTCGGCGGCGATCTTTTCGGCCATGTCCTGATAATATTCGGCATGGCCCTTGCCGACATCGGAACGCGTCATGCGCACTTCCGCGCCGAGCGCCCGCAGATGCTGGATCTTTTCGCGCGACATCTTGTCAGGCACGACAAGGATGATGTGGTAGCCCTTGGGGATGCCGACCTGGGCGAGACCAAGACCGGTGTTGCCGGCGGTCGCCTCGACGATCGTCCCGCCGCGTTTCAGTTTGCCCTGTTTTTCGGCGGCGGCAATCATCGACAGCGCGATGCGGTCCTTGATCGAGCCGCCGGGATTCTGGCTTTCGAGCTTGATGAACAGCCGGCACTTGCCGATGTCGAACTTGGTCAGCTCGACGACCGGCGTCTGCCCGATCAGGTCGAGAACCGAGGCATAGGGCGGGCGCAGGCGGGACGATGCATCGTCCTGTGCCACGATCTTGTGCTTGCTCATATCAGATGCTCCGTTGCCAGAATGAGCAACCGCCCTGGAAGACGGCAACCTACCGTCTTTTCCAGCCGTTTGCAGTTGGAAAGAAGATAGATCGTGCCAATCCGGCCGCCAGCAGGGGAATGGAATTTCGCGAAAGCTTCGCCGGCTCCAGGCAGGGCAAAAGATTTGCAGAACCTGCTTAGGGTTCAGGCGATCGCGGCCTGGGCTTCGATCTCGATCAGAAAATCCGGATTGCCGAGGCCGGCGACGCGCAGCACCTTGATGATCGGCGGCGCGCCACGGTTTGCCCAGAAGGCCATCCAGGCGCCGAAGGCCGGCCCTATATCCAGGTCGGCGGCGATATAGACCGAGAGGCTGACGAGGTCTTCAGCATCTTGTCGGAAAGCGAAGGGATCAGCCGGCGCAGGTCGGATTAGCGCATCGGCTGTTCCTTGATGCGCGCCAGGATCACCGTCTTCCATTTGCCGCCGAGTGCGTCGAGCGCGAACTCGACCGGACAGCCGTAGAGTCTTCCGCGTTGGGTCATGCCCCATGGTAGGCAAGGCACGGCGACGACGAAAGCAGAATTTGCCCGGTCATCTGACCAGGGTCGCGGCTCGCGGCCGCGCCGGCGACAAAATCCATGGAGGAGAACAAAGACGAGCCTGCGCGACACCAATCCGGTCAATGCGAGACGGCCGAAACCTGTGGCGATCGTCATCGCCTGGCTGTATCGACCACGACGGGCTGGCTGGTCGGCGGTCTTGCATCCGAAATTGCGTCGAGACAAAGGGGCCTTATCCGAGCAACCGCTTGCTCAGCCGCGCGCACTGCACGCGAATATCCGGAATGGCGTCGATCTCGAAGAAGGTGCCGCGCGTCAGCGGCCCGACGGCGAGGATCTTGGCCGATACCGTGCCATCGCCGGCGATGACCTCGCAGTTCGCGGTCACGTCGAGGCCGAGGCGCAGCGGATCCGGCCGTGCCAGCCCACGGTCGACCAGCGACCGTACCACGCTGTTCGAGGTGGTCGAGATGTCCCTGGCGATGCCTGTGCAATCATAGATGCGGGTGACGTCGAACCTTTCGAGCTGCTGCGTGTGGCGCGACTGGACCTGTACGCTGAAGCCGTCGCCGGCGGCGATCTCGACGACGCGCCCGGCGACAAGGCGGATGCGGCCCGCTTGCACCGCCTCGGCAACGCGGGTGTAGACTTCCGGCGCCATGCGATGGCGGTGGATGTCCCACCAGGCCTTGGTGTGCTCAACGAAGCGGCGCTTGGCCGATGACGGCCAGTTCTGCCAGATCTTCTGGTTGAAGGGTCTCAGACCGTCGACCACGTCGCGCCAGTCGATACCGGCCTTCTGGTTTTCCCGGATCAGGTCGCGGAACCAGCCGACGAAATAGGAAAGCTGGGTGCCGAGCGGAATGTCGGCGACGTCGAGCTTGATCGGATTGCCCTTGCGATGCGGCGAAGGCAGCAGGCCGCGCCGCGACACCGCGACGATCGCGCCGCGGTGGCCGCGCTGCTCGAGCGACAGGAAGGCATCGACCATGCTCAAGCCGGTGCCCAGGACCAGGACTTGGGCTTCGGGGTCGAGCGCAGTGTCCGCCTCGGATCCCATCCTGATCGCATGCCCCTGCCCCGCCCCCGGCTCTTCGTCATGCCCGGTGGCGAGCACGGCAAGATGCGCGACCACGCTGGTGCCGTTGGCCAACGCCACCTCGACGCCGGAGGCGGTCGGCGAGATCGACAGGCTCTCCTCGCGGATCAGGCGCAGCCGGCCCGTGTGCTGCTCACGCGCCTCAAGCTCGTCGAGCAGCTCCTTGAGATAGCGGGCGTAGACGCTGCGCGGCGCATAGACTGGCGCCTGTTCCGGCGTCGCTATGCCGCGTTCAAGCAGCCAGCGCGAGAAATTGCCGGGATCGTCGGCATAGGCGCTCATGCCCAACGCACTGACATTCAGCACATGCGCCGACAGCAGCGTTGAATAGGCCATGCCTTGCCCAAAATGCGGGCGTTTTTCGATCAGGCTGACGCGGAGATCGGGATTGGGCGACTTCAGCAGATGCGCCGCAAGCACGACGCCGCTGGCGCCGCCACCGACAATGATGATCGAATTTGGCGTAACGCGCCCGGTCATACGCACACCAGCTGTGCTGGCGATCGTCGCCGGCTCAGGAGAGATTGGTTCAGGCCTGGATTTTCAACGCCGCCGAAAAGTCTTCGTCGCCGACGATATCGCGCATTTCGGCGAGGCTGCGCTGATCCAGCACCTCGGCGATGGCCTGCCGGACCTCCAGCATCAGGTGTCGGACTTGGCATGTCGCCTCGTTGCAGTCTTCGCAGCGCTGATACTGGGTGCGGCTGGCGCAAGGAATGGGGGCAAGCGGCCCGTCGAGCACGCGCACGACGTGGCCGACCTTGATCTCGTCCGCCGGGCGCGCCAGCCGATAGCCGCCGTCCTTGCCCTTGCGGCTCTGGACGAACCCCGCATTGCGCAATTCGCCAAGAATGGCATCAAGGAACTTCTTCGGAATATTGTTTCCTGTGGCGATGTCGTTGACGAAGGCGAGCTGTCCAACCGGCAGGCGCGCCAGATGGACGAGCGCCTTGAGGCCGTATTTACCTTTTTTCGTGAGCATAACCCGAACGTTTCTCTGTCATGCGATGGCGCAAGGCCACCGGTTGCGAAACGCCTGGCGTGCCTCCCCGCCGCGTCCAAGCTGTCACTACAGATAAATTCTAGTGACATGATATACAAGCTCAGAAACGTTGATTTTGCTTCGTTTTCAAGCCGCAATGGCCATTTTGGTTGGGGCTTGTGCCCTTGCGAGCACAGTAGCCGCCGCGAATGGCACACCGGCAAACTGGCCGGCGGCAGGAATGTCCCGATCGGCTAGGATACCGACGGCAGCTTCTGCCCCTGAATTTGAAGGCCAAAGCATGCCGCGCACGGCAACAAGGAGGGTGGCGTCGCTCATCGTCCTCTCCAATCCTTCAATGTCGATAAGGATACTAGACTTAACCGCGAACACAGGGAACTTGTTTCCAATTTGTTGGCTATTCACAGCATGAATTTGCCGATGCAGGGGCGAACGCGGGAAAATCCTTGCTGCGCGCATGGACGGCGCGGAAGCGGTTCCCGGGCAAGGACGACGATTCTCACCCGGGGCCATCACCCAGAAGTGTGCGAATGGGCAACTGCCATAGCCAGATGACTTTTTCTAACAAGGCCGAACCGATTGGAAGGATTTAACTCTACAAGACCAATAGAGTTAGGTGACTATGAGACGCAATCCGGTTTTTCTCGTTTCCAAGGAGCCTTTCATGTCCACCATTTCGCGACGTATCGTTCTCTTGTCTTCGGCGGCCTTGGCTGGTGCCGCCTTTCTCGGCCCAGCCGATGCGCAGGACTTCAAGATCACTATCGGCTACCAGACGGTCGTCGAACCCTCGAAGGTGCCGCAGGCCGACGGCGCCTATGAGAGCGCGACCAAGGCGGCAATCGACTGGCGGAAATTCGATTCCGGCGCCGACGTGATCGCCGCCATCGCTTCCGGTTCGGTCGACATCGGTTATGTCGGCTCGAGCCCGCTGGCGGCGGCGGCGAGCCGCGAGCTTCCAATCCAGACAATCTTCATTGTCGGGCTGATCGGCGAATCCGAGGCCCTTGTCGCCCGCAACGGCGCCGGCATCGAGAAGGCCGCCGACCTTGCCGGCAAGAAGGTGGCGGTGCCCTTCGTTTCGACGACGCATTACAGCCTGCTTGCCGCGCTGAAGCATGAGGGTATCGACCCGAAGTCGGTCGATATTCTCAATCTGCGGCCACCGGAGATCGCGGCGGCATGGGCGCGCGGCGACATCGACGCCGCCTATGTCTGGGATCCGGCACTCGGCCAGATCAAGACGACGGGCAAGGTCGTGCTGGATTCCTCGCAGGTCGCCGCCTGGGGCGCGCCAACCTTCGACGCCTGGATCGTGCGCACCGACTTCGCCGAAAGGAACCCGGAAGCGGTGCGCGACTTCGTCAAAGTAACGGGCGCTGCCTATGCCGACTTCCTGGCCAAGCCGGATCAATGGTCGGTGTCCTCGCCGCAAGCGGCCAAGATCGCCAGGATCACCGGGGCCAAGCTCGAAGACGTGCCGCAACTGCTGAGGGGCTATGTCTTCCCGACGCTCGAGGAGCAAGCCTCGGAAAAGTTCCTCGGTGGCGGCACTGTCAAGGCGGTCGAGGCGACATCGGCCTTCCTCAAGGAGCAGGGCAAGATCGACGCCGTGTTGCCGGATTATTCGAAATACGTGTCGTCGAAATATGTCGGCGAGGCGCTGGCCTCGAATTAGCGGCGGCTCAATACCGCGCGTCCTCCCTTCCCTGACGCGCGTTGCCTGCCCCGGAGCCGCTGACGAGGAACGGCTTCGGGGCAGGCAGGTTCAGAATATCGGCGACCCCACATGACGCATCTCGTGCTCGACCAAGTCTCGGTTCACTATGACGGCCAGCCGGCGCCGGCCGTCGAACGCGTGTCGATTGACATCGCTAAGGACGACTTCGTTGTCCTGGTCGGCCGTTCCGGCTGCGGCAAGACCTCGTTGCTCAACGTCGCCGCGGGCCTGGTCGAGCCTGTGCGCGGACGCGCCACGATTGGCGGCAGGCCGATCACGGCGCCAGGCTCGGACCGCGCCGTCGTGTTCCAGAACGACGCATTGTTTCCGTGGCTGACCGCGCGGGAAAATGTCGCCTTTGCTCTCAGGCTGCGCGGTGTCAGGGCCGCCGAACGGGCGCGGACTGCCGACGACCTTCTGGCGCTGGTGAAGCTCGACGGCGACGGCGACAAGCGCATCTGGGAGCTTTCCGGCGGCATGCGCCAGCGCGTCGGCCTGGCCAGGGCGCTGGCAGCCGAGCCGCAATTCCTGCTGCTCGACGAACCGCTGGGCGCACTCGATGCGCTGACACGGGAACGCATGCAGACAACGCTGCTCGATCTGTGGACGGCAAGCCAGGTCGGCGTGCTGATGGTCACGCACGGCATCGACGAAGCGCTGGTGCTCGCCACTCGCATCATTGTGCTCGCTCCCGGCCCTGGCCGGGTGGTGCGGAGTTTCGAGGCCGGTTTCAGCCGGCGCTATGCAGCCGGCGAGGCCATTCGTAGCATCAAGGCCGATCCCGCCTTCGCCGCGGCGCGCGGCGAGCTGACCGACGCGATCTTCGAAGGGGAGGCAGCATGACCGTTACCTCCTATACCGAGCGGCCGCAGCGCTCCAAAGTCGACGACGGAGCCGACGCGCTGTCGGTGCCATGGTCGCGGCCGCGGCCGAGACGCAGCCGCGTTTCGGCCCGCGTGGTCAGCGCGATCACCATTCTAATGGTGGTGGCGGTGTGGACGGCATCGGCCCGCCTGCAATTGGTGTCGCCGGTTTTCCTGCCGTCGCCTGTGGCAGTCTGGAACAAATTTGTCGTCGTCGCCGGTGACGGCTTTGTCGACGCGACGCTGCTCCAGCATATCGCCGCCAGTCTGTGGCGGGTGTTTGCAGCGCTGATCGTCGCCCTTGTCATCGGCGTTCCCATCGGGCTGGCTATCGGCATCAGCACGATCGGGCGCGGCATCTTCGATCCGCTGCTCGAATTCCTGCGGCCGATCCCGCCGCTGGCCTATCTGCCGCTGATCATTATCTGGTTCGGCATTGGCGAGCCGTCCAAGATCCTGGTGATTGCCATTGCCATGCTGGCGCCGGTTGCGCTGTCGACGGCATCGGGTGTTCGCGGCGTCTCGCAGGAACGCATCAATGCAGCGCGCTCGCTTGGCGCCACGCAGCGCCAAGTGATCAGGCACGTCACCCTGCCCAGCGCGCTGCCCTCGATCCTGACCGGTCTGCGCATCGCGCTTGGCGCCGGTTGGTCGACGCTGGTCGCCGCCGAGCTGGTGGCCGCGACGCGCGGGCTCGGTTTCATGATCCAGTCCGCTGCCCAGTTCCTCGTCACCGACGTGGTGGTGATGGGCATACTGGTGATCGCGGCCATTGCCTTCGTGCTCGAATTCATCATCCGCAGGATCGAGCGGGTGCTCGTCCCGTGGGCAGGGCGGGAATGACCGACAATGCCCCATTCCATCGCTGTATTGTTCGCGCATTTCGGCCATTGGCTCCGCCTGATCAAGGCCGGGGACAAACAGCCGCCTGACGGCGAACGCAAAACGCCGGTGCATCTGGACGCGGAGCGCAACCGCTTACCGCCGCGCGACGAAAGTTTCTACTGGGGCTGGCAGTACTGGTCGCGGTGACCGGCCGCCAGGGTCCGCTGTGCGCTGCTCTCAAGGGAGCTTGAGCATGGACGCCCGTTCAAACGCGCGAACGGTTCGCCCAGGCCAGGCCGGCCAGGCCGACCAGCGCGGTGACGATGCCGACATAGAGCCATTGCGACTGGCCGGTCATAAAGCTGCCGCCGATAACGCCGATGCCTTGCAACGTCCACAGCACGCCCATGGCGAGCACAATCAAGGCCAGCAGATTTTTGATCAATCTCATCGCTAGAACTCCGTTCCAAGTCGATCATAAACCGCGTTCCAGCCGGAATGGAACAGCGAAAAGAGGCCGCTCGATTACACCAACTTCTACTTGGATGCTAATCTCTGATCTTGTGCAAGACGCCCGGAGATCGGCGCAGACATCATCAAAGAAGCTGCGCCTCGCTGCGGAAAGTCTCTGACAAATTGTTTCGCGCCGACTCCAAACGTGTAACATTGCCATGGAACCGACAGATCATTGCCGCATTTGCTGCCTTGTTCCGCACCTAACGGCTTGGGTCTGTCAACGGAGCTAACCCCAAGCATGAAGAAAAGCTATCAGGCCGCGCTCGTCGCGGCCACGATTGCGGCCGGCCTGACGGTCGGCGCATCCACCGCCAACGCCGCCGCTCAGTGCGGCCGTGCCTCCTGGTACTCACTGCATTCCAGAACCGCTTCCGGCGAGCGCATGAACCCGTCGGCGCTGACCGCCGCGCATCGCAGCCTGCCGTTCGGCACCAAGCTGAAGGTGACCAATCGCAACAATGGCCGCAGCGTCGTCGTGCGCATCAACGACCGCGGCCCCTTTATCAGGGGCCGGATGCTCGATCTGTCGAAGGGCGCAGCCAGTCAGCTTGGCTTCATCAGCTCGGGCCATACGGCTGTCTGCATGGCACGGGTCTAACGGTCCGGCCGCCACGGCCGGACGCCGCCTCCAACGATTGTCCCGATAGCCGGCCCTTGCCTGGCCTTCGCAGGTGCACATTGAGCCGGCTGTTGCCGTTGAAGGCGGATTCTCAACGCCTTGGACGAAAGAACGAGCATAAATCACGCAGGTTGACGTATTGCATCGCAGCAGATTGTTGCTAACTTCCCCGCAAAGCATTCAAGGCTCGGCGCTGCTCGTCGGCCCTTCAATCGCAGTCGGCAGCGGGGTTCTCGATGTTCTACCAGCTCTACGAACTGAACCACGCCGCCTTGCAGCCGGCGCGCCTCTATGCCGATGCGGTGCGCCTGTTCTACTCCAATCCGCTCAATCCGGTCTCACACACGTCCTGGGGCCGCTCGGTTGCGGCAACGGCCGAACTGTTCGAGCGCACGACGCGCCGCTACGGCAAGCCGCAATTCGGCCTGACCAAGACCGTGGTCGACTGGAAAAACGTCGAGGTCAGCGAACGCACCGTCTGGTCGCGGCCGTTCTGCAACCTGGTTCGTTTCGAGCGGGCGGTTCCTGCAGGGCGCCGGCCGGATCCGAAGCTGTTGATCGTCGCGCCGATGTCGGGCCACTACGCGACGCTGCTGCGCGGCACGGTGGAGGCGATGCTGCCCTATGCCGACGTGCATATCACCGACTGGGTCGACGCCCGCATGGTGCCGCTGGCCGACGGCAGCTTCGATCTTGACGACTATATCGACTACATCGTCGACATGCTGCATGCGCTGGGCCCCGACACCCATGTGATGGCGGTGTGCCAGCCTTCGGTGCCGGTGCTGGCGGCGGCGGCACTGATGGAAGCCAAGGGTGATCCGTTCGTGCCCTCGACGATGACGCTGATGGGCGGGCCGATCGACACGCGCCGCAATCCGACAGCGGTCAATCTGCTGGCGCAGGAAAAGGGGATCGACTGGTTCCGCGACAATGTCATCATGCGCGCGCCCTGGCCGGTGCCGGGCTTCGGCCGCGAGGTCTATCCCGGCTTCCTGCAGCTTTCGGGTTTCATGAGCATGAACCTCGACCGCCACATCACCGCCCACAAGGACTTCTTCATGCATCTGGTGAAGCATGACGGTGACAATGCCGAGAAGCACCGCGAGTTCTACGACGAATATCTGGCGGTGATGGATCTGACGGCGGAATTCTACCTGCAGACCGTCGACACCGTGTTTGTCCGCCAGGCCTTGCCCAAGGGCACGATGACGCATCGCGGCGTGGCGGTCGACCCTTCGGCGATCCGTAATGTCGCCCTGTTTACGGTCGAGGGCGAGAACGACGACATCTCCGGCCTCGGCCAGACCAAGGCCGCGCACGATCTGTGCATCAACATCCCGGCCGACCGGCACGCCCATTACATGCAGCCTGCGGTCGGCCATTATGGTGTGTTCAACGGCTCGCGCTTCCGCTCCGAAATCGTGCCGCGCATCGTCGACTTCATCACCAGCTACGGCCGTCAGAACCGTGTTGCGGTGAAGCCCAAGCTGGTCAGGACCGGCAAGAAATAGGCGACCAGTGATGATGCCCGTCAATCCGCATCAGGTCGGTCTATGCCAAAATCATCGGTTGGCGCGGCCGTGCGGCGGGTCGACCTGTTGCACAATAGTCGCGTTGGCGCCACGCGGGTAACCATGCCGCAAAATCAATCCATCCTCATAATTGACACGGGCTGTAAATACCCCTTAACGTTTCGTTAATAACAAGGGACAAGCGGGGACAATGATTTCCTCACCAATGGCGAGAACGCTGCGCCTGTGCGCGCTGGCCGGACTTACTGTGGCGGCAGGTTGGGCCAGTTCGGCCTCGGCGGCCGGCCCGATGATAACAGGTGGCCCGACCTCGCAGCCGATCGGCCATTATGATTTCTGCAAGAGCTACGCGTCCGAATGCTCGATTCGCCCGAAGGATCTGTCGCCCGCCAGCCTGACCGGCTCGCTGTGGCGCAAGCTGCTCAGCGTCACGGCAAAGGTCAACGCCGCCGTCAAGCCGGAGAGCGACTTCGACATCTACGGCAAGGATGAGGTCTGGGCCTACCCCGACAAGGGCGTTGGCGATTGCGAGGACTATGTCCTGGAAAAACGCCGTGAGCTGAACCGGCTGGGCGTCTCGTTTGCCGATCTGCTGATGACCGTCGTGCGCAAGCCGGATGGCGAAGGCCACGCGGTGCTGACGGTGCGCACCGACAAGGGCGACTACATCCTTGACAATCTGACCGACCAGGTCCGTCCCTGGGACCAGACCGGCTATCGTTTCCTCAAGCGGCAGGCGATCGACAATACCGGCCGCTGGGTCTCCATCCGCGGCGGCCAGCAGGTTCTGGTCGGCTCGGTCCAGTAACAAGGCAGCTCATTTCGGCCGTGCCAGCCCGGCGCGGATCGACGCAATGATTTGACGAAGCTCGGCTTCGTCGAGCTTTTCAATGTTGTCGGCCAGGAGATTGGCAAGCTCGGTCGCCGCCGGGCTAAGGCCCGACGTGTCGAGCTTGACGCGCGGATGCGAGGTTTCGGCCAGCCGCGCCAGTTCCTCGGCGTCGTCCCAAATGATGTTGAAATAGCCGATGATCTTCTGGATCAGCGTCCAGCTCGGCGCACCGCGGCGGCCGTGTTCCAGCGCCGAGAGATAGGCTGCGCTGACGCCGATCGCCTTGGCCATGTCCTTCTGGCTGACGCCGCGCTCGTTTCGCAGCACGCGAAGCTTTTCGCCGAACGGGGTCACCAGCGCACCTTCATGGGTGCATCCTCATAGGTGCGTCCCTCATCGGCATGTCCTCATGAGCGCGCCCGCCGCAAGCGGACATAGAGCGCACCCGAGCCGCCATGTTTGCGGGCGGCATGATCGTGGCTGGAGACGAGGGGCCGGAAAGCGGGTGTCGACAGCCATGACGGCACGGCGCGCCGCAAGACGCCATCACCGCCCGACGAAGAGCCCTTGCCGGTGATCACCAGGACGTAGCGGATGCCGCCGGCATGCGCCCGGCACAGGAAGGAAAACAGCAGCGAATAGGCTTCGTCCTGGGTCAGGCCATGCAGGTCGACGCGGCCCTCGATCGGCAGCCGGCCGTTCGACAGCTTGTCCAGCGTCGGTTCGTCGAGCGCGTGGGAGACATGCTGCGCCTTCGGCTTTGCGGCCGCGGCAGGATTGCCCGCGCCCTGTGCCGGCGGCGGCGCCTGCCTGGTCTCGTCGATCTCCGGCCCAACGTGTGGAATTTCGACGGCGGTTCTACCCTTCAGCGGTTTTGCCGTGCGCGCCACCAGGTTCCACAGCACCCGGTCGTCCTCGCTCAGCCTGTCGATGCGCCGGGTCATCGGCCTGCTCCTGAAACCAGCGACCGGGGGATCAGCGCATAAAAATCGGCGGCGTTGCGGATAACGCCGGCGATCTCGCCCGCCGCTTCGCCCGACCCGGCAAACAAATCACCGCGGGCCGGGCCGGTGATCGCCGAGCCGGTGTCCTGCGCGATCATCAGCCGCCGGAACGGTTTTCCGTCGAAGACGGTCAGCGATGGCGCATCGATATGGAAGGGTGTGCCGAACGTGTGCAGCAGCCGGTCGACGGCGATCGAGCGGCCGGGTGTCAGCGGCACCTTGGCGGCAGCAATCGGGCCGAGCTCCCGGTCATCGACGCCCGTTTCGCGGAAGAAGATATAGGAGCGGTTGCGCCACAGGGTCTCGTCGACCCGCTCCGGATGCGCCTTGAACCAGGCACGGATCGACTGCATCGTCACCTTCTCCGGCGGGATCTCGCCTTCCTCGCTCAGGATCTTGCCCGGTCCGGTAAAGCGCTGGCCGGATTTGGCGGCATAGGTGATGCGGCGAAGCCTGCCATCGGTCATGTTGAGCCGTGCCGCGCCCTGCACGTGAATGAAGAAGGCGTCGACCTTGTCGGCGAGCCAGGCGATTTCCAGCCCTTTTCCGGCAAGCGCGCCGCGTTCGATCTCGCCGCGGTCGAAATATTCGACCGGGCCATTCGCCGCCGCACGAGCGAAGGCGAGATAAGGATCCAAGCCGGAAGGACGATTGCCGTCGTCGATGTCGACCAGGTCGGCCGGGCGCGCCAGCAACGGCACCGAAAATCGTTCCGTGCGCACCGGCGAGGCTTCGACCTGCGGCTCATAAAAGCCGGTTACCAGGCCCGGACCACCATCTTCGGCATCGATACGGGCCGGAACGAAATGGCGCTCGAAAAAGCTTCGTGCCTGCAACCGATTCGGCGACGAAACGGTACGCGCTTCGGCATAGGCATCGGCAAAGCCATTGTAGTCGACGCCGAGCGCGCCGGAGCGGTAGGGTTTGGTCAGGATATGAAAGGCCGAGCGGCGAAAGGCGTCAAAGGCAGGGAGATGGTCGTCCTCACCCCAGCCCGGCAATTCGCCAAAGGATTTTTCGCGGAAGGCTCGAGAAAGCGACACGACAGCCTCCGCCGCCGTCCAGTTCACTCTTCTTCTTCGGTGGCGACGAGCTTCCAGTTCGGATCGCGCGAGCGCGTGTCGCGGGCGAAGGTCCAGACGTCCTTGACCTCGGCGACGGTCTCGGGATCGCCGTCGATGACAGCGCCGGCCTTGTCGCGGGTCGCCGAAATCAGCTCGCTGACGATGCGCAGCGTGATGTGGGCCTCGCTTCCCTTCATCTCGGCCGAAACGATGTCGGCCTTGTCGATGCCGACGAAGGAGGACTGGATCTTTTCGGCTTTCGCCTCACGGTCGCCGATGGCCGCGACGAAGCCGTCATAGACCTCGCGCGACAAAAGGTTCTTCAAGGTTTTGCGGTCGCCATCGGCGTAGGCCATGACGATCATCTCATAAGCCATCTTTGCGCCGTCGACGAAGGTCTTCGGGTCGAACGTCGGATCATTGTCCTTGATCGCCCGCAGGCCCCGGTTGAGATCGGTGTCGGGCTTGGCAAAGGCATCGATCGCCGCATAGGTGTCGGCCGCCGGTTCTCCTGTCAGGCGCTTGCGCGGCAGCGAAACCACGTTCTCGGGTTTCTGGGCGGCATCCTTGTCGTTTTTGCGCGCTGCCGTATATGGATCGAAGGGCGGGCGCTCGTTGCCCGTGCGTCGGCCAAGCACGTTGCGCAGCTGGAAGAAGATCACCACCGCCGCAATCAGAAAGAAAATCGTGCCGAAGTCGAAGAAGCCCATATCTTGCGCCGATCAATCCCTGCTTTGGCCGGACCAGCGGCCAAGCACGGGCCGCGATCACATAGCGTTCGGTATCCAAAGCATATAGAACGCATGGCGCAATCATTCAAATCAAAGGCAGCCATACCTATCTAACAGCTCTGGTGCCAGCGGCGATTGCTCGCCGGCCGGCAAAACATCGAAACGATCGGTCAAGATTTGCGTATCTCGCTGTTTCCCCTGTTCATTCTCGCGCTTCCGCTGCTGGAGATAGCCGGTTTCGTCATTGTCGGCCGCCAGATCGGCGCGCTGGCGACGGTCGGGCTGGTGCTGGCCTCGAGCGTCGCCGGCGCCTTGCTCCTTCGACACCAGGGTTTTGGCGTCATGGTCAGGGTACGTGCCGAAATGGACGCCGGGCGTGATCCGAGCGGCCAGCTTGCGCATGGCGCCATGATCGTGCTGGCCGCGATCCTTTTGATCATCCCCGGCTTCATCTCGGATATTTTCGGCATTCTGCTGTTCCTGCCGCCAGTGCGCGATCTTGCCTGGCGGATGCTGAAAGGCCGCATCGTGCTTGCCACCGATCTCAGCAGTGGTTTGCGGGCAAGGCAACGCGGCAAGGTCATCGATCTCGACGACGGCGACTATTCGCGTGCCGACGACCATACGCGCGGACCGGATTCTCCCTGGCGCCGCCTCAAGGACGAGTAGCCGCAAGGCAACCAGCGTCTTTTGCAAACTTGTCTTGTCGGGCCGGCCATGATAGCGAACGCCCGAATTTCAATCCGGTCAGCAACGCTGCCCAGGCAAAAGGACCACAGCTTATGGCCAGCAACGACGACGCGCCGACCGGCGCAGCCAACGGTAATGGAAATGCGGCGCAGCCTTCGCTCAACGTGCTTGCGCAATATGTGAAGGACCTGTCCTTCGAAAGCCCCGGTGCACCGAACTCGTTGCGCGGTCGCGACAAGGCTCCCGGCATCGCCATCAACGTCAACGTCAACGCCAACCCGCTTTCGGACAAGCAGTTCGACGTCAATTTGACGCTGAACGCAAAAGCGTCGTTCGACCAGGAAGTGCTGTTCAATGTCGAACTGGTCTATGGCGGCGTCTTCGCCATCAGCGGCTTCCCGCAGGAGCACATGCTGCCGATCCTGTTCATCGAATGCCCGCGGCTGCTGTTCCCGTTCGCGCGGCAGATCATTGCCGAGGCAACACGCAACGGCGGCTTCCCGCCGCTGATGCTGGACCCGATCGATTTCGCGCAGATGTTCCAGCAGAAGCTGGCAGAGGACCAGGCTGCCGCCAAGGTCAAGGTGAGCTGAGCGCGGCTGCTAGCGTTTGAAAACCCGGCCTCGCGCCGGGTTTTTTGTTTGAGACGTCGGCGGGACAGCGCCCCCCTCTGTCCTGTCAAAATCACTACGCCGCGGAACTCGCTTCCTGGGCGACGCGCAGCCAGAGCGCCTTTTCGCCCAATGTGCCAACCATGCCCGCGTGCGCGGTGCGCTCGGCGTCGGTCAGGCGCGACGGCAAGGCGATCGGCCTGACGCCGATCGAAATATCGATGTCTTCGACATTCTGCCTGCCGCCCGTCGGAGTCAGGATGCTGTCGAGGATAAGGCTTGCCTGCTTGCCACCGATGAGCTCGATATAGACCTCGGCCAGCAATTCCGAATCGAGCAGCGCGCCGTGCTTGGTGCGGCGGCCGTTGTCGATGCCATAGCGGCGGCAGAGCGCGTCGAGCGAATTGGGGCCCATCGGATGCTTGCGGCGCGCCAGCGCCAGCGTGTCGACGATCCGTCCCGGATCGATGGCCGGATGACCAAGCCGGCCGAATTCGAGATTGAGGAAGCCGATGTCGAAGCCGGCATTGTGCGCGACCAGTTTGGCGCCGTCGATGAAGGCCAGAAACTCCTCGGCGATCTCCATGAAAGTCGGCTTGCCGACTAGATCGGCGGCGCTGATGCCGTGCACGGCCTGCGCCTCGTGATGTATCTGGCGGCCTTGCGGGTTGATATATTTGTGGAAGGTTCGGCCGGTCGGGAAACGGTTGACCAACTCGACGCCGCCAAGCTCGATGACGCGGTCCTCGCGCGTGTCGAGGCCGGTGGTTTCCGTATCGAAGATGATCTCACGCATCGAATCAGTCCACTGGTGCCGGCATCATTCTAGCCGAATCACACCAGGAACAAAATGGCAACCACTAATGTGGGTCTGCAAGCCTCTTAACCAGGCCTGGCTGCCTTATCCACGACTAGTTCGGCGATGATGGCCTTGACGGCCGCGCGAGCGGCGTCAAAGCCCTGACCAGTGTCAATGACAAAGTCGGCGCGCCGGCGCTTTTCGGCGTCGGGAACCTGCCTGGCCAGGATCGACGCCAGTTTCTCCTCATTCATGCCCGGACGCGCCAGCACGCGGGCGCGCTGAACTTCAGGCGGCGCGGTGACGACCACGACCTTGTCGACGCGGTTCCCGCCGCCGGTCTCGAACAGCAGCGGTATATCGAGCACGGCAAGCGGCGCGCCGGCGGCACGATTTTCAGCCAGGAACGCATCGGCATCGGCACGGACCAGCGGATGGATGATCGCTTCCAGCCGTTGCAGCGCGGGGGCGTCGCCGAGCACCCGCTCCGCCAGTGCCGCGCGGTCGACCGCACCGGATCTGGTGGTGCCGGGAAAGGCCGCCTCGACCAAGGGCGCGGCCTTGCCGGCATAAAGGCGATGCACAGCCTCGTCGGAATCATGGACCGGCACGCCGGCTTCGGCAAACATCTTGGCCGTGGTCGACTTACCCATGCCGATCGATCCGGTGAGGCCGAGCACGATCATTTTATCGCGCCGATATCGGCAATAATTATTTGCCGCAGTTCGGCGGTGACTTGTGGCCTGATGCCGAACCAGCGTTCGAAGCCGGGCACCGCCTGGTGCAGCAGCATGCCGAGCCCATCGACGGTTCTCAGGCCGCGCGCTTTGGCGGTGGCAAGCAGCGGCGTCTCCAGCGGCACGTAGACGATGTCGGTGACGATGGCGCGGTCCGGCAGTCTGCCCGGATCCGCGGACAGGCCTTCATTGCCATGCATGCCGAGCGCCGTCGTGTTGACCAGCAGGCCGGCATCTTCGAGGAATTCGCCGGTCGCCGCCATGCCATGGGCGGAGACGCCGGTACCGAAGCGGTCGCGCAGTTCCTGCGCCCTCGCAAGCGTCCGGTTGACGATGCGGATATCGTTGATGCCGCACTGCTTCAGCGCATGGATGACCGCGCGAGCGGCGCCGCCGGCACCGAGCACCACGGCGGGGCCGTTGGTCGCCCAGCCCGGTGCATATTCGTCCAGATTGGCGGTAAAGCCATGGGCATCGGTGTTGCCGCCCCACAATTCGCCATTCTCGAACCACAGCGTATTGACCGCACCGATCTGTTCGGCGTCGGCGTCACGCCGCTCGGCCAAAGCGAAGGCGGCTTCCTTGTGCGGGATGGTGACGTTGCCGCCGCGATAGCCTTGTGCCTCCAGCGTCTGCAGAAATTCGGCAAAGGCCTCCGGTGCAACGTCAATAGCCTCGTAGACGCCGTCGATGCCGTATTTCGTCAGCCAGTGGCCGTGGATCTTCGGAGACCTGGAATGGGCGATCGGGTGGCCGGTGACGAAGGCTTTTTTCGAGGCCTCAGCCATCGATCGCCCCGAACTCACGCAGCTTGGCCAGCACTGGCAAGAGTGGCAGGCCGACAATGGTAAAATAGTCGCCTTCGATTTTTTCGAATAGCTGGATGCCTTCGCCTTCGATCTGGTAGGCGCCGACGCTGGACAACGCCTTGGCGCCGACGCGCGCCAGATGGCGGCCGATGAAGGCCGGATCGAGCTTGCGCATGGTCAGACTGGCGATGCCGACATGCCGCCACAGAACCTGGCCGTCACGGGCGAGCACGACGGCGCTGTTGAGATGATGCGTCTTGCCCGACAGCGCCACCAGATGACGGCGCGCTCCTTCCATGTCGGCCGGCTTGTGGAACAACTCGTCGCCGAGCGACAGCGTCTGGTCGCAGCCGAGCACCAGGGCGCCGGGCCTGCGCTCGCTGACTTCGGTGGCCTTGGCTTCGGCGAGCACCAGGGCGACGTCCTCCGGCGACACGCCACTATTCTGCAGCGGCGCCTCCAGCGCGCGCTCATCGACAGAAGCCGGAACCGCTTCGACAGTGATGCCTGCATTGACGAGCAGCGCCTTGCGGAACTGGCTGCCTGAGGCAAGGATGATTTTTTCGGTCATTTTTTTCGCCCGTTTCCTGGCGCTCACTAGGGTGTGTCGGGATTCAGGTCAGGCCGAGCAGAGAATGGTGGGTTCCGAGAACCGGAACGGAGCGGACATTTGGGTCCGTGAGTACCGGAAGCGCAGGAAACCGCCGTTCGCAGGCCGGCATCACCTGAATATCGACATGCCCTACCGCGTCTTGCCGCGCAGGGCAACGATGGCCGCCGCCGTCTCCTCGATCGAACGGCGGCTGACGTCGATCATCGGCCAGCCATGCCGCGTGCATATCTGGCGGGCATAGGCGAGCTCTTCGGCGATCGCGGCACGGTCGACATAGTCGGTCGGTTCGTAGGCGCTGGTGCCGAGAATGCGGTTCTGCCGGACCTGCGAGATCCGTTCGGCGGTGGCGACCAAGCCGACGATCAGCGGCCGCGTGGCATTGACCAGGCTTTCGGGCACCGGCACGCCGAGCACGATCGGGATGTTGGCGGTCTTGATGCCGCGATTGGCGAGATAGATGCTGGTCGGCGTCTTCGAGGTGCGGGAGATGCCGACGAGCACGATGTCGGCATCATCCATATTGGCCGGCAGCTGGCCATCGTCATGCTCCATGGTGAAGTTGAGCGCGTCGATGCGGCGGAAATATTCGGCGTCCAGCACATGCTGGGCACCGACGCGTCGGCCGGCAGGCGTGCCGAGATAGGACTGGAACACCGTCAGCACCGGTTCCAGCACCGAGACGCAGGGCAGGCCCATGGCCGCGCAGCGTTCGTCAATGCCGCGGGCAAGCTTCTGGTCGACCACCGTGTAGAGGATGATGCCTGGCTCCTCTTCGATGTCCTCGAACACCTTCGTCACCTGCTTTTCGGTGCGAATGAGCGGATAGATATGTTCGATGGCGCGCGCATCCTTGTATTGCGCGGAAGCCGCGCGGCCGGCAGCCAGCAGCGTTTCGCCGGTCGCGTCGGAAATCAGGTGGAGATGAAAGAAGCTTTGCGGTTTGTTCACAGGATACATTCCAGGCTGTGGGCCGATGTGGATAAGCCGGGCGGAAAACTCGGCCACCGCAAAGCGACTGTATCAGATGCCGGTTTGTCCACAATTCGATGTGCTGTCGGCTTCTCCGGGCGATTGGGGACAAGTCCGGGGACGGAGCTTTTTGCCTTCGCTTCATCCACAGGGGCAATTTCCCTGGCGTGGCGGCAACGCATTGACTCCAGTCGTAAATTCGCGGTTTTCCACAAAGTCCTGCAATCCCGCTGGAGAAGCGCGCGACAATATGCTGGCTGGTCTTTTCCAGAGCAAAGCGGGACAGGAGACAACCACCACAACCAACAGACTCTTAGAATCATAAGATTCCTAAACATAGAATATTTAATTATAGGGAAGCCTGGAAAGGCTAGCGCTCAATGCCTCAAGACCGGATCGTGCTGGACGTGTTGAGAGGCAAGACGGTGTTTCCGCCACCGGTCTGGATGATGCGCCAGGCCGGCCGCTATCTGCCGGAATACCGGGAGACGAGGAGGCGGGCCGGATCCTTCCTCGATCTTTGTTACGACCCGGATCTCGCCGTCGAAGTGACGCTGCAGCCGATCGAACGCTTCGGCTTCGATGCATCGATCCTGTTTTCCGACATCCTTGTCGTGCCGCATGCGCTCGGCCGCGACGTGCGCTTCGAGGAAGGACGCGGCCCGCTGCTGACGCCGATCACGGCTGTGGAGATCGAGGCTCTCGACGGCGAAACGTTTCACGTGAATCTCGAGCCGGTCTACGAGACGGTGCGGCGATTGCGCGCCAGACTGCCCGATGAAACGACGCTGATCGGCTTCTGCGGTGCGCCCTGGACAGTGGCGACCTACATGATTGCCGGCCACGGTACGCCCGACCAGGCCCCGGCCAGGCTGTTCGCCTATCGCGAGCCGGCGGCCTTTCTTCGGCTGCTGAAGGTGCTCGCCGATCATTCGGCTGCCTATCTGATCCGCCAGATCGAAGCCGGCGCCGATGTCGTGCAGATCTTCGATTCGTGGTCAGGCGTGCTCGACGAAGCGTCTTTCGAATTGTTCTGCGTCGAGCCGGTGGCCGAGATCGTCCGGCAAGTGAAGGCTGTCCATCCCAACGTTCCGATCATCGGCTTTCCCAAGGGCGCGGGAGATCACTATCGAAGCTATCGCCAGAAGACCGGCGTGACCGGGCTGGGCCTCGACTGGACCGTGCCCTTGTCGACGGCGAAGGAATTGCAGCGCGACGGCGCCGTGCAGGGCAATCTCGATCCGCTGAGGCTTGTAGCCGGCGGCAAGGCGCTTGCCGACGGCGTAGCGGCGATCCTGAAGGCGCTGGGCGACGGACCACTGATCTTCAACCTCGGCCACGGCATCACGCCGGAGACGCCGCTGGCGCATGTCGAGCAGATGATGAAACTGGTGCGGAGCGCATCGTGACGATGATGGGCGCAGACAATGCGAACAGCACCAACAGCGGTCGAGGGGCGATGCGCCGCGCGGCAATTGCGATCGCCATCTTCCTGGTGCTGGCTGGGCTGCTGTTTTTCTTCGGGCCCGATGATTTCTATCCCTGGGCGAAGGCGATCCATGTGATTGCCGTCATCTCCTGGATGGCGGGCATGCTCTATCTGCCGCGCTTGCTGGTCTATCATGCCGATGCCGAAAAAGGCTCCGTCCAGTCGGAGACTTTCAAGGTGATGGAGCGCCGCCTGCTGCGCGGCATCATCAATCCGGCAATGGTGATTACCTGGGCATTCGGCCTGTGGCTCGCCTGGAAAGGCTTTGGTTTTCAGGGCGGCTGGCTGCATGCCAAGATCGCTGCGGTGGTTGGTCTGTCGGCCGTGCATGGCTATCTCGCCGGCGCCGTCCGCAAATTTGCCGAAGACCGCAATGAAAAATCGGCAAGGCACTGGCGGATCGTCAATGAGATCCCTACATTGCTGATGATCGTCATCGTCGTCCTGGTTATCGTAAAACCGTTCTGACGTCCTCGGTTGCCCGCAAAAGGCGGCTTGCTCTTTCAACCGACCGACGATAAAAGACGGGTCTTCCTTCCCGTCATGCGCCGCCCATTTATCGCTTCGGCCGCGCCCGGCATTTGTCGCATCCCGCCGATATTTTTCCCAAAGCTTACTCAGAGTCCGTCTAATGATGCAAGAAATGAAGCTCACAGAGTTCAAGAACAAGAAACCACCAGAGCTGATCGCTTATGCGGAATCGCTCGAGGTCGAGAACGCCAGCGTCATGCGCAAGCAGGAGCTGATGTTCGCAATCCTGAAGAGACTGGCGACCCAGGATATCGAGATCATCGGCGACGGCGTCGTCGAAGTGCTGCAGGACGGTTTTGGCTTCCTGCGCTCCGCCAATGCCAACTACCTGCCAGGCCCCGACGATATCTACATTTCACCATCGCAGATCCGGCGGTTCTCACTGAAGACCGGCGATACGGTCGAAGGGCCGATCCGCAGCCCGAAAGAGGGCGAGCGCTATTTTGCGCTACTCAAGGTCAACACGATCAATTTCGACGACCCTGAAAAAATCCGCCACAAGATCCATTTCGACAATCTGACGCCGCTTTATCCGACCTCGCGGCTGAAGATGGAGATGGAGGTTCCGACCTCCAAGGATATTTCGGCGCGCGTCATCGACCTGGTGGCGCCGCTCGGCAAGGGCCAGCGCGCCCTGATCGTGGCGCAGCCGCGCACCGGCAAGACGGTGCTGTTGCAGAACATCGCCCATTCGATCACTACCAACCACCCGGAATGCTACCTGATCGTGCTTCTGATCGACGAGCGGCCGGAGGAAGTCACCGACATGCAGCGCTCGGTGAAGGGGGAGGTCGTCTCCTCGACCTTCGACGAGCCGGCGGTTCGCCACGTCCAGGTTGCCGAAATGGTCATCGAGAAGGCCAAGCGCCTCGTCGAGCACGGCCGCGACGTCGTCATCCTGCTGGATTCGATCACCCGCCTCGGCCGCGCCTACAACACCGTCGTGCCGTCATCCGGCAAGGTGCTGACCGGCGGTGTCGACGCCAACGCGCTGCAACGGCCGAAGCGCTTCTTCGGTGCTGCCCGCAATATCGAGGAAGGCGGTTCGCTGACCATCATCGCCACCGCGCTGATCGACACCGGCAGCCGCATGGACGAAGTCATCTTCGAAGAGTTCAAGGGCACCGGCAATTCGGAAATCGTGCTCGACCGCAAGGTGGCGGACAAGCGCATATACCCGGCCATGGACATCCTCAAGTCCGGCACCCGCAAGGAGGACCTTCTGGTTCCGCGCCAGGACCTGCAGAAGATCTTCGTGCTGCGCCGCATCCTAGCGCCGATGGGAACAACCGACGCCATCGAGTTCCTGATCGACAAGCTCAAGCAGACCAAGACCAATGCGGATTTCTTCGATTCGATGAACACGTAGGGTTGCGGGCCTTCCCTTCTCCCTTGTGGGAGAAGGTTGCCGAGCGAAGCTCGGTCGGATGAGGGTGCTCCAGCTTGGCATCGCCTCATTTCTTCCAACACCCCTCAACCGTCTCGGCGCTTAGCGCCGATCCACCTTCTCCCACAAGGGAGAAGGGACGGAGCGTCAGGTCCATCACCGCCGCAGCATCCGTTCCAGCTCCTCAGCTTCCGTTATCACTGGCAGGCAGACCTGGCCGGTGCAGAGCCAGGCGCCGGGCTTTTCGGTTGGTGGCAGGACGCCGCCTGGCAGCGTCGGCAGGTTTGTCGCAGAGCCGACAGGCACGACGATGTCCACCCGGCGCGGGTCCGGATTTCGATTCGCAACCGGAACAAGCCTTGAATTCTCAGATCTATCCACGATCACCAATTTCAACGGCTCGAACGCCAAGGTACAGGCATTGACTATACCCGCCTGGCCATAGGGCTGGTGCTCGGCCCGCCCGGCGGCATGCTCGGCGACTGTCCAGGCTTTTTCCCAGAGATCGAGATCGCCCGAAAGCGACGACAATCGGACCAGGGCTTCGATGATCTGGCCGGTAGCGGAAGGAATGGCTTCGTCGACATCGCCGCGGATGCGGATCGGCACATCCGCGCTGTCGGACGCGGTCAGATAGTAGCCGGTCTTGTCGCTGTCCCGGTGCCAAAGATCGAGTTGCTCAATGAAGTTCCCGGCGCGATCGATATAGTCGGGATTGCCGGTCGCCTCGAACAGCGAGATGGCGGCGTTGGCCATGGCGGCATAGTCGCTCGACAGAGCCGGAAACAACTTCTTTGCGCCGAGCATCGAATGCGGCAGGCGGCCGTCACGTGAGGCAGCCGCAATGGCGGCAATGGCGGCAAAGGCCGCTTCCGCCGCTTCGATCCAGTCGGATCGGCCAAGCGATCGTCCGGCCTCGGCAAGGGCTGCGATCGTCAAGCCGTTCCAGTCGGTCAGGGCCTTGCCGTCACGCCCGGGCCGAACGCGCTGTTCCCTCGCTGCCAGCAGCCTTTGCTTGGGCGGAACCAAAAGGTCACGATCGACGACGCTTTGTATCTGCTGGGCTTCGGTTTGGTGGATGATCGGCTTGCCTTCCCAGCCATGCGGGTCGGCAAGTGTGAAGTATTTGAAAAACAAGGCTGATTCGTAGCCAAGGGCGGTCTCGATTTCATCCCTGCTCCAGGTGTAGAACAACCCCTCCTTGCCCTCGCTATCGGCATCGAGGCTGGCAGCAAAGGCACCGCCCTCGACCCGCATTTCGCGCAACAGCCAGGCAATCGTGTCTTCGATTCGCAGCCGGAACAATTCCTTGCCGGTTGACGCATAGGCCCAATTGCACAAGCGGATGAGCTGGGCATTGTCATAGAGCATTTTTTCGAAATGCGGCACCAGCCATCCGGCGTCGGTCGAGTAGCGGCTGAGTCCGCCGCCAATATGGTCGTAGATGCCGCCGGCCAGCATCTTTTCGAGGCTGAGGAGAACGGCGTCGCGGTGGGATGCGGTGCCATCGCGCAGCCAGGACAGCCAGAGGCTCTGCATGAAGGGCGCGTTGGGGAATTTCGGCGCGCCGCGCAGGCCGCCCAGCTCGCGGTCGATCATGCCGTCAATGCCGTTGGCGAACTTTGCCAGCATGCCGCTGTCGAGCACGGCCTTGGCACGGCTGCCCGCCAGCCGCGTCTCGACATGCGTGCTCAAGCCGTCGGCACTTTGGTTAACGCTTTCTTTCTTCTCCCGCCAAGCCTTGTCGACCGCCTCGAGCACCTGGACGAAGCCCGGCCGGCCGTAGCGGGCCTCGCGCGGAAAGTAAGTGCCGCCCCAGAACGGCTTGCCGTCCGGCGTCAGGAACATGGTCAGCGGCCAGCCGCCTTGCTCGCCCATCGAGGACAATGCCGCCATATAGATCTGGTCGATGTCGGGCCGCTCCTCGCGGTCGACCTTGATATTGACGAAGAGACGGTTCATGACGGCGGCGACGTCGTCGTTCTCGAAGCTCTCATGCGCCATGACGTGGCACCAATGGCACGCGGCGTAGCCGACAGAGAGCAGGATCGGACGCTCGAGCGCCTTTGCTTCGGCCAGAGCGGCGGGCGACCACGGCCGCCAGTGCACCGGATTGCCGCTGTGCTGCTGCAGATAGGGGCTGGCCTCTTCGGCAAGCAGGTTTTGTGCAGGCAATGTCACGGCGCTACTCGATAGCGGATTGAACAGGCATAGCTAGGGCGCTTCGGCAGAGCGGGCAAATGATTTTGAAAGACTCCATCGTAGCGCTGTCGAGCGGGCGCCTGCCGGCCGGCATTGCGGTGATCCGGATTTCCGGGCCGCAGAGTCGATTCGTTGTCGAAACGATTTCCGGATCGACCGTGCCGAACCGCGTGGCCACCTATCGCAAGCTCCGGGCGCCGGACGGATCGGTGCTGGACAGCGGCCTGGTTGTCTTCTTTGCCGGGCCCGACAGTTTCACCGGCGAGGACGTCGCCGAGTTCCACGTGCATGGCGGCCGCGCCGTCGTGGCGAGGATGCTGGAAACCATCGCCTCCTTCGACGGCGTCAGGCATGCCGAGCCTGGCGAATTCACCCGCCGCGCCTTTCTCAACGGCAAGCTCGATCTGGTCGAGGCCGAGGCGCTGGCCGATCTCATCAACGCCGAAACCGAAGCGCAGCGGCGCTTTGCCGTTCGCAACGCTCAGGGCGTGCAGAGCGAACTCTATCTGGGCTGGCGCCGACGGCTGATCCACGCCCGGGCGATGATCGAGGCCGAGATTGATTTTGCCGACGAGGACGACGTGCCGGGTTCGGTCGCCGATACGGTCTGGTCCGATGTTCAGGCCATGATCGACGAAATCGAGCGTCATGTCGCCGGCTTTCGTGCCGCCGAAATCATCCGCGACGGGTTCGAAGTCGTCATCCTTGGCGCGCCGAATGCCGGCAAATCCAGCCTGTTCAACGCCTTGGCGCGGCGCGAAGCGGCCATCGTCACCGACGAGCCCGGCACGACCCGCGACCTGCTCGAGGTGGTACTGGACCTGGAAGGGGTGCGGGTCAGGGTAACCGACACCGCCGGTCTGCGCGAGGCGCCCGGCAAGATCGAGGCGATCGGCATAGAGAAGGCCAGGACCAAGGCGCACAGCGCTGATCTGCTGTTGCTGCTGGAGGATCTGGCGGAGCCAATCGCGATCGGTGTGGTGCCGAGCGGCATTCCGGCGCTGAGGGTCGGAACAAAAATTGACCTGTTGGGAGGCAAGTCACCCTCGCCCACGGCGCACTTTGATTTCGCCATCTCGACGCGGGACGGCACGGATCTGGCCGAATTGCTGGACGAGGTCGGGCGTCGTGCCGCAGCCCAGATCGGCAAGGCCGGCGATATCCTGCCGTCGCGGCAGCGGCACGTCGAGCTGCTCAATGAGACGAAACGCTTCCTGCTCGCAGCAGTGGCCAGTGGTGATCGCGGCCGGGAACTGCAGGCCGAGGAGCTGCGCCTGGCGGCGGATCGGCTCGGACGAATCGTCGGGTCGGTCGATGTCGAAGACATGCTCGATGTGATTTTTTCGCAGTTTTGTATTGGGAAATGACTCACGTGAAACATAGGGGAAGGAGCACCGGCGGTGATTCACGTGAAACACGGCCCAGGAATAGGGGGACTGTTTCACGTGAAACGATCTCGCTCGTAGCGTCTCCCCTTCTCCCCTTGTGGGAGAAGATGGCCGAGCGAAGCTCGGTCGGATGAGGGGTGTTCCAGCTTGGCATCACCTGCACTCCGTCCAGCACCCCTCAACCGTCTTGGCGCTGCGCGCCAATCCACCTTCTCCCACAAGGGGAGAAGGAAAAGGGGCGGCGCCAGGCGATCTCTGTCTGCATTGTCGGGGGCTGTCATGCGTCTGAAGGCCCTGCGTCCTTGACAGCGCGTGCCTCCAGGGACATGTGTCGGTCCACTTGAATTCGGGATTCTGAAATGACCAATCGCTACGATGTGGTGGTGGTGGGTGGCGGCCATGCTGGGTGCGAGGCGGCTAGTGCGGCCGCGCGGGCTGGCGCCAGGACGGCGCTGGTGACGCTGCGCTTCGACACGATCGGCGTGATGTCCTGCAATCCGGCGATCGGCGGCCTCGGCAAGGGCCATCTGGTTCGTGAGATCGACGCCATGGACGGGCTGATGGGCCGCGTTGCCGATGCGGCCGGCATCCAGTTCCGTTTGCTCAACCGCCGCAAAGGACCGGCGGTGCGCGGGCCACGGACGCAGGCCGACAGAAAACTCTATCGGCTCGCCATGCAGGCGGCGATTCGCGAACAGGCTGGCCTCGACGTGGTCGAGGGCGAGGTCCTGGATTTCGAAATCAACGACGGGGAAATCGACGACGGACGCATCGCGGCGGTGCTGCTGGCGGATGGAAGCAGGTTCGCCTGCGGCGCCGTGGTGCTGACGACCGGCACTTTCTTGCGCGGGCTGATCCATATCGGCGAGAAGAAGATCGTCGCCGGCCGCATGAACGAGCAGGCGAGCGTCGGCCTGTCGGCGACGATGAGCCGCGCCGGCTTCAAGCTCGGGCGGCTGAAGACCGGCACGCCGCCGCGGCTGGACGGCAGGACGATCGATTGGGCGTCGCTGGAGAGCCAGGCGGCGGACGAGGACCCCGTGCCGTTCTCGCTGCTCACCGCGCGCATCGAAAATCCGCAGATCCATTGCGGCATTACCCGAACGACCAATGCAACGCACGAGCTGATTCGCGCCAATCTCGGCCGCTCGGCCATGTATTCGGGGTCGATCGAAGGCGTCGGGCCGCGCTATTGCCCGTCGATCGAAGACAAGATCGTCAAATTCGGCGATCGTGACGGCCACCAGATCTTTCTGGAGCCGGAAGGGCTGGACGACGACACGGTCTACCCGAACGGCATTTCGACCTCGCTGCCCGAGGACGTACAACTCGACATCCTGAAGACCATTCGGGGGCTGGAGCGGGCAACCATGCTGCAGCCGGGCTATGCCATCGAGTATGACCATGTCGATCCACGCGAGCTCAAGCCAACGCTGGAAACCAGGCGGATCGCCGGCCTTTTCCTCGCCGGCCAGATCAACGGCACCACCGGCTACGAGGAGGCCGGCGCGCAAGGGCTGCTTGCCGGCTTGAATGCAGCGCGCAAGGCGTCGGCGAGCGAGGAAATCGTGCTCAGCCGCACCGAAGCCTATATCGGCGTGATGGTCGACGATTTGACCAGCCGCGGCATCGCCGAACCGTACCGCATGTTCACCTCGCGGGCCGAGTTCCGGCTATCGCTGCGAGCCGACAACGCCGATGAGCGGCTGACGCCACTGGCGATAAGGCTGGGGATTGCCTCGCCGGAGCGGATGCAGCGGTTCAACAATGTCGTGCAAGACCTTGAGAAGGCGCGACACCTCGCCCTCGGCACCACCATGACCCCCAATGAGGCAGCGCGCCATGGGCTCGAAATCAACCGGGACGGCGTCCGTCGCTCGGCCTATGAGTTGCTGGCCTATCCGGGCGTCGACATCGCCTGGCTGGCGCGCATCGAACCGGCTTTCGCGGCGATCGACAGCAAAACGGCCGAACGTCTTGAAACGGAAGCTAAATATTCTGTCTATCTCGACCGCCAGCGGGCTGACGTCTCGCAGATCAGGCATGAAGAGAGCCGGCTGATTCCCGAATCGCTCGACTTTGCCTCTGTTCCCGGCCTGTCCAATGAATTGAAGCAGAAGATGCTGGCACGCCAGCCGCGCTCCATTGCCGATGCGCAGCGTATGGAAGGCATGACGCCGGCGGCGCTGGCGATTATCGTCGCCCATGTGCGCAATGCCGAGGCGGCTGCGCGAAAGCAGGTCGCGTGAGCGCTGCGTCCTGGGCAAACCTGCAAGAGGCAGCAGGCCCGGTTTCACGTGAAACATTCGATCGCCTGGTCGCGTTCGAGGCCGTCTTCCAGAAATGGAACCGCCGGATCAATCTGGCCGCGCAATCGACGCAGGACGATGTCTGGCGCCGCCACATCCTCGACAGCGCGCAGCTGGCGCGAATCAAACCAGAGGCGAAGCGCTGGGTCGATCTGGGCTCCGGCGGCGGGTTTCCCGGCCTCGTGCTGGCATTTTTGCTTGCCGAGCGGGAAGGCGCCGGCATCGATCTTGTTGAAAGCAACCGGAAAAAAGCATCGTTCCTGCAAACGGTGGTCGGACAGTTCAATCTGCCCGCCACGGTCATCGCGCGCCGCATCGACGATAGCTATCCGCTTGTTCCTGCACCGCAAATCGTCACAGCCAGGGCACTCGCATCGCTGCCTGACTTGCTCGACCTGGCGGCGCCGTGGCTAACCAAGGGGTCGCATGGCCTGTTTCACAAAGGCCGGGATTACCGCGCCGAAGTGGCAGAAAGCGCTCAACGATGGTCTTTCGATCTGGTAGAACATGCCAGTGCAACCGACGCGCAGGGCGTCATTCTCGAAGTATCCGACTTGCGACCGCACCCTGGCTTGTGACCGGCGACCCCCAATGAATCTCTGGCCCAAATGAATTTCTGGCATAGACCCATGATGAAGAACGGCCCCCGAATCATCACCGTCGCCAACCAGAAGGGCGGCGTCGGCAAGACGACGACGGCCATCAATCTGGCCACCGCACTGGCGGCCATAGGCGAACAGGTGCTGATCGTCGACCTCGACCCGCAGGGCAACGCCAGCACCGGGCTCGGCATTGACCGGCGCGACCGCATGGTCTCCTCCTATGATGTGCTGACCGGCGAACTGGACCTCGAAGCGGCGGCAATCCCGACGGCGGTGCCTGGCCTGTCGATCGTGCCGTCGACGCTCGACCTGCTCGGCATCGAGATGGAAATCGCCTCGGCGCCGGATCGGGTGCTGCGGCTGCGCAACGCGCTGCGGGCTTCGGCCGCGCGCTCGGCCAATTTCGGCTATGTGCTGATCGATTGCCCGCCCTCGCTCAACCTGCTGACACTGAATTCGATGGCTGCGGCAGATTCGGTGCTGGTGCCGCTGCAGTGCGAGTTTTTCGCGCTGGAGGGCCTGAGCCAGCTTTTGGAGACGGTCGAGCAGGTGCGCCGTTCGATCAACCCCGACCTGACGATCCAGGGCATCGTGCTAACCATGTTTGACGGGCGCAACAATCTCGCCAACCAGGTGGTGCAGGATGTGCGGGCGCATATGGGCGACAAGGTCTATGAAACCGTCATCCCGCGCAATGTCCGCGTTTCCGAGGCGCCGTCCTACGGCAAGCCGGCGATTCTCTACGACCTCAAATGTTCGGGCAGCCAGGCCTATCTGCAGCTTGCTTCGGAAGTCATCCGCCGCGAGCGCAAATTGCGTGCCGCCTAGCAGTAACCAACAAGCGATTCGATACCGAAACGATCTGGACGGACGATGAACGAAGACCCTTCGAGGAAAAGACTGGGACGGGGACTGGCGGCCCTGATCGGCGAAATCGATCGCCCGGCGGCACCGGAAAAGCCCGGGTTGGCGGCCGACGGCAAGGTGCCGATCGAGTTCCTCAGCCCTAACCCGAAAAACCCGCGCCGGCATTTTGGCGACGCCGACCTGACCGACCTCGCCCAGTCCATCCGCGAACATGGCGTGGTGCAGCCGGTGGTGGCGCGGCCGTCGAAAACCCAGCCGGGCCGCTATGAGATCATCGCCGGCGAGCGACGCTGGCGTGCGGCGCAACGCGCCGGGCTGACCGAAATCCCGATTATCGTGCGCGACGTCAACGATCGCACGGCGCTCGAACTGGCGATCATCGAAAACGTCCAGCGCACCGACCTCAACCCGGTCGAGGAGGCGCTCGGCTACCAGCAGCTGATCGACGACCATGGCTATACCCAGGCCGATCTCGGCCAGGTGATCGGCAAGAGCCGCAGCCATGTCGCCAACACGTTGAGACTGCTCAAGCTGCCCGACGTCATCCGCGACATGCTGGTCGACGGGGCGCTCTCTGCCGGCCACGCCCGTACCCTGGTGACGGCCAACGACCCGGCCGGGCTTGCCAAGCGGATCATCGATGAGGGGCTTTCGGTGCGCCAGGCCGAGGCCTTGGCGCAGCTGCCGGTCGGCGCGCCGTCGGCAAAACGCCAGCCCGCCGCACCGCCGCAAAAGGATGCCGACACGCTGGCGCTGGAGCGGCTGATGACCAGCACGATCGGCATGATTGTCACGATCGAGCACAACCAGCGCGGCGGCGTGATCAGCGTCGCCTACCGGACGCTGGAGCAGCTCGACGAGCTTTGCCGAAGGCTGAAGCGGGAGTAGGTAGGTTGCTAAAATTAGCCGGCAAATAAGATTTTTGCTGCCGTGCGGTGATTGGCGAAATCGTCGAAGTAGTTAATCTCCCCCCTTGAGGGGGAGATGGCCGGCAGGCCAGAAGGGGTCGTCAAATTTCAAGCGCCCACCTCCTCTGTCGTCGCGGAAGGGGCTGGTGTTCTACGCGCTGTGACCCTCTGTCGCCTTTGGCGACATCTCCCCCTCAAGGGGGGAGATCAGGTGCGCTGCGCCAGCCTGGCGCTCTCCACGGCAATGCCGAGCAGGGCCTGGCGTGCCAGCGCGACCGACAGATCCGGCCGCCGGCGTGTCTGCAGAACCGCCGTCTGCAGGCGGTTGAGGGCGCGGCCGAGCGCCTCGCTGCTCCAGCGTTCGAGGGCTTTCTCGACCAGCTTGCGCCTGGAGAAAAACACCGGCGGGCGCGCCGCGGCTACGACCGAAGCGGCATTGCGGCCCCCGGCGTCCATCAGGCCGCGCATCGCCTGAATCGCCTGCAACTGCCGCATCGCCGATGAAAGTACCAGAAAGGGCTGGCCGCCGGACTGGCAATGGCGGGTGAAGGCGGTGTCGAAGTCGGCGATCCTGCCTTCGAGCAGGGCGTCGACCGCCGCGTCGAAGGAGAGGCCCGAGACATCGCCAGACGTCGCCTTGACGTCGTCGAGGCCGATTTCGGCCTGGCCATGCGCGTAAAGCACCAGCTTTTCGATCTCGCCGCGCGAGGCCAGCCGGTCGCCGCCGAGATTGCGGCGCAGCGCCTGCCGCGCCTCCAGTGTCATCGACATGCCGGCCTTGCGCAGTTCGTCGTCGATGACCGTATCGATATCCCTGGCCTCATCGGCATAGCAAGGCAATGCCATGGCATTATCCGCCGCCTCCACCACGGCGCGCAGGCCGACGCCCTTCTTCAAGTCGCCGGCCTCGATGAGGATGATGGCGTCCCGCGCGGGCTCCGACGTCAGCGCCTTGACGTCATCGGCAAGCGCCTTCTGAGCGCCGGCGTTGCGCACCCATAGCAGGCGCCGCTCCGAAAACATCGGCACGGTGCGCGCCTCGTCGAGCAGACGGCCCTCGTCGCGATCGACTTCCGATCCGTCCAGCCTGACGACCGAGAACGGATCGTCGAGCGGCAGGCCGGTCTTGCCGGCAAAGGCCTTTGCCCGCTCGGCAACCAGCCCGCGATCGGGACCGTAAAGCAGCACGATCGAGACGCGCGGATCCGGCTTCGCGAGCCATGCATCGACCTCGTATGCTTTCTTTTGTGCCATGGGCGCTGATTAGCATGACGCGGGCGCGGGGTGAACGGCGCCGCCCTCCTTTCCTTCTCCCCTTGTGGGAGAAGGTGGATTGGCGCGCAGCGCCAAGACGGATGAGGGGTGCTGGACGGAGTGCCGTCCTTGCCAAGCTGGAACACCCCTCATCCGACCGAGCTTCGCTCGGCCACCTTCTCCCACAAGGGGAGAAGGAGGTGCTCGCGCCGCCCAACCCGACGCATGCCTTATCTGGCGGGAAACCCGGCGCAATCATCTCCCAAATTGCGCGCCGGCGCGCAAGATCGACAAGAAATTTCGCCGACATATCTCCATCCTGTCGGCCGCGGGCAGCAGCCAGCGGCAGCGAAGCCTCGCCCGACGAATTGGCACTGGTCTGGCGGTGTGCAAATATCCTGGCCGGGCAACAGTGGAGGACCGAGATCATGGCCGATGCCGGAATGCTGCGCTTCCATGTTCCGGAACCGGAAGTGCGGCCGGGCGGGACGCCGGATTTCTCTAATGTGAGCATTCCAAAAGCTGGCTCGGTGCCGCGCCCGAAGATCGACGTCGACCCGCGCGACATCCGCGATCTGGCCTTCTCGATCATTCGCGTGCTCAACCGCGCCGGCGAGGCGGTCGGGCCGTGGGCAGGGCTGCTTTCGGACGACGAGTTGCTGGAGGGGCTGCGCCATATGATGACGCTGCGCAGCTTCGATGCGCGCATGCAGATGGCGCAGCGCCAGGGCAAGACCTCTTTCTACATGCAGCATCTCGGCGAAGAGGCAGTGAGTTGCGCCTTCCGCAAGGCGCTGTCGCGGGGCGACATGAATTTTCCGACCTATCGGCAGGCCGGCCTGCTCATCGCCGACGGCTACCCGATGGTCACGATGATGAACCAGATCTATTCGAACGAGGCCGATCCGCTGAAAGGGCGGCAATTGCCGATCATGTATTCATCGAAGGAGCACGGCTTCTTCTCTATCTCCGGCAATCTGGCGACGCAGTACATCCAGGCGGTCGGCTGGGCGATGGCCTCGGCAATCAGCAACGATTCAAAGATCGCCGCCGCGTGGATCGGCGACGGTTCGACCGCCGAGTCCGACTTCCATTCGGCGCTGGTGTTCGCCTCGACCTACAAGGCGCCGGTCGTGCTCAACGTCGTCAACAACCAGTGGGCGATCTCGACCTTCCAGGGCATCGCCCGCGGCGGCTCCGGTACTTTTGCCGCCCGTGGGCTCGGCTTCGGTATTCCGTCGCTGCGCGTCGACGGCAACGACTATCTCGCCGTCCATGCGGTGGCCAAATGGGCGGCGGAACGGGCGCGCAGCAATCTCGGGCCGACGCTGGTCGAATACGTCACTTACCGCGTCGGCGCCCATTCGAGCTCCGACGACCCGTCGGCCTACCGGCCGAAGGCCGAGTCCGATGCCTGGCCGCTCGGTGACCCGATCGTCAGGCTGAAGAACCATCTCATCCAGCGCGGCGTCTGGTCGGACGAGCGCCACGCCCAGGCCGAGGCGGAAATCCTCGACACGGTGATTTCGGCGCAGCGGGAGGCCGAGCGCCACGGCACGCTGCATGCCGGCGGCAAGCCCTCGGCGCGCGACATGTTCGAGGGCGTCTATGCCGAGATGCCGCCGCATCTCAGGCGCCAGCGCCAACAGGCAGGGGTCTGACCATGCCGCGGCGGACCATGATCGAGGCGATCCGCGACGCCATGGACGTGTCGATGGCACGCGACAGCCAAGTCATCGTGTTCGGCGAGGATGTCGGCTTCTTCGGCGGCGTCTTCCGCTGCACGCAAGGCCTGCAGGCGAAATACGGCAAGGGCCGCTGCTTCGATGCGCCGATCAGCGAATCCGGCATTGTCGGCGCGGCCATCGGCATGGCCGCCTACGGGCTGAAGCCTTGCGTCGAGGTGCAGTTTGCCGACTATGTATATCCGGCCTATGACCAGATTGTCTCGGAAGCGGCGCGGCTGCGCTACCGGTCGAACGGCGATTTCACCTGCCCGATCGTCGTGAGAATGCCGACCGGCGGCGGCATTTTCGGCGGCCAGACCCACAGCCAGAGCCCGGAGGCGCTGTTCACCCACGTCTCCGGCTTGAAAGTCGTGGTGCCCTCGAATCCGTATGACGCCAAAGGCCTTTTGATCGCGGCGATCGAGGATCCGGACCCGGTGATCTTCCTGGAGCCGAAGCGGCTCTACAACGGCCCCTTCGACGGTCATCACGAGCGGCCGGTAACGCCATGGTCGAAACATGAGCTCGGCGAGGTTGCCGACGGCCATTACACGGTGCCGCTCGGCAAGGCGGTGATCCGACGGCCGGGTGCGGCGGTCACCGTGCTTGCCTACGGCACGATGGTCTATGTCGCCCAGGCGGCAGCCGAGGAGACCGGGATCGATGCCGAGATCATCGATCTGAGGACACTGCTGCCGCTCGACCTCGAGACGATCGTCGCCTCGGTCAACAAGACCGGGCGCTGCGTGGTCGTGCACGAGGCGACGCTGACATCGGGGTTCGGTGCCGAACTTTCGGCGCTGGTCCAGGAGAACTGCTTCTACCATCTGGAAGCGCCGGTGGCGCGGGTCACCGGCTGGGACACGCCCTATCCTCATGCGCAGGAGTGGGACTATTTTCCCGGTCCTGCCCGGCTAGGCCGCGCGCTGATCGAAACGATGGAAGCCTGAGGGGGGACGATGGGCGAATATGTCATCAAGCTGCCCGATGTCGGCGAAGGCGTCGCCGAGGCCGAGCTCGTCGAATGGCAGGTCAAGGTCGGCGATCTCGTGCGCGAGGACGCCGTGCTTGCCGCTGTCATGACCGACAAGGCGACGGTCGAAATTCCGTCGCCCGTCGATGGCGAGATCGTCTGGTTGGGCGCCGAGATCGGCGACACGGTGGCGATCGGCTCGCCGATTGTCAGGTTGAAGGTGGCCGGCGAGGGAAATGTGAACGCAGGCGCGAAATCGGCGGAGGGTGAGGTGGCACCTACCCCCACCCCTAGCCCCTCCCCACAAGGGGGAGGGGGACGAGCTTCGGCCGCCAAAGCCGAAGCCAGGTCCAGCTCGCCCTTGGTCGGGCATGTGCCAAGAACCGAGGGCGCACGAACGGCGGATACGGAGTCCCCCTCCCCCTTGTGGGGAGGGTTTAGGGGTGGGGGTACTGCGCCGGCTTTCGGGGGTATAGTGCCGGTCGGTGCGCCGCGCCCCGAGGGCGAAAAGCCACTGGCCTCGCCGGCCGTCCGCTTGAGGGCGAAAGAGGCCGGCATCGACCTTCGGCAGGTCCCGGGAACCGGCGCGGCCGGGCGCATCCGGCACGAGGATATCGAGGCTTTCCTGGCGCGCGGACCCCGGCTCGCCAAGGTTTCCGGCCTTGCCCGCAACGAGGCGGTCGAGGACATCAAGATAGTCGGACTCAGGCGAAAGATCGCCGAGAAGATGACGCTGGCCAAGTCGCGCATCCCGCATATCACCTATGTCGAGGAGATCGACGTCACCGCGCTCGAGGATTTGCGCGCCGCGCTCAACAAGGAGAAGCGGCCGGGCGCGGACAGGCCGAAGCTGACGCTGCTGCCGTTCTTGATGCGGGCGATGGTCAAGGCAATCGCCGACCAGCCCAATGTCAACGCACTGTTCGACGACGAAGCCGGCATCGTCCACCAGCATGGCGGCGTCCATATCGGCATCGCCGCGCAGACGGCTTCCGGGCTGATGGTGCCGGTGGTCAAGCACGCCGAGGCGCGCGACATCTGGGACTGTGCAGCCGAGGTTGTCAGGCTGGCCGAGGCGGCAAAATCCGGCACGGCGACGCGCGACGAACTCTCGGGATCGACCATCACCATCACTTCGCTGGGCGCCATGGGCGGCGTGGCGACGACGCCGGTGATCAATCATCCGGAAGTGGCGATCGTCGGCGTCAACAAGATGATGGTGCGGCCGGTATGGGACGGCAGTCAGTTCATCCCGCGCAAGATGATGAACCTGTCCTCCAGCTTCGACCACCGCGTCATCGACGGCTGGGACGCGGCGGTGTTTATCCAGCGGATAAAGACGCTGCTGGAAACGCCGGCGCTGATTTTTGTGGACTGAGGAGATGAGAACGGTCGCAAAGGCCCCCTCGCCCGGCAGCATGGGGCGCCGGGACGCTGGCTCCCCCTTCTCCCCTTGTGGGAGAAGGTGTCGCCGAAGGCGACGGATGAGGGGTGCTCCAGCTTGGCACCTACCGCACTCCGTCCAACACCCCTCATCCGTCTCGGCGCTACGCGCCGATCCACCTTCTCCCACAGGGGGAGAAGGAAAGGCGCGCAGCGGCCGGATGGTGGGGCATTTATCCCCGAAAGGACGCAGCTGACATGAAGGAAATCTCCTGCAAGCTGCTGGTCATCGGCGCCGGTCCGGGCGGCTATGTCTGTGCCATCCGCGCCGGGCAGCTGGGCATCGACACAGTGATCGTCGAGGCAGGCAGACCGGGCGGCACTTGCCTCAATGTCGGCTGCATCCCGTCAAAGGCGCTGATCCATGCAGCCGAAGAGTTCGAAAAGCTCTCGCACATGGCCGGCGGCAAAAGCCCACTCGGCATAACGGTCGCGGCACCGTCGCTTGATCTCGCGGCGACCATTGCCTGGAAAGACGGCATCGTTAGCCGGCTGAACAACGGCGTCGCCGGCCTGCTGAAGAAAGCTGGCGTGAAGACGGTGCATGGCTGGGCGACATTTCGCGACGGCAAGACCGTTGCCGTCGAGACCGAGATCGGCATGCAGGTGATCCGCGCCGAAACGGTGGTGATAGCGACCGGCTCGGCGCCGGTCGAGCTGCCATCGCTGCCGTTCGGCGGTCCGGTCATTTCGTCGACCGAGGCGCTGGCGCTGAGCGAAGTTCCGGAGAGGCTGGCGGTGGTCGGCGGCGGCTATATCGGGCTGGAACTCGGCATCGCCTTTGCCAAGCTGGGCGCCAAGGTGACCGTGGTCGAGGCGTTGCCGCGCGTGCTGGCGCAATATGATATGGAACTGACCCGGCCGGTGGTGAAGCGGCTGGCCGAACTCGGCATCGAGGTGCTCGTGAACGCCAAGGCCAAGGGGCTGTCCACTAAGCGCGACGCGCTGCTGGTCGAGACGAATGGCGGCAAGAACGGCAAGATTGCCGCCGACAAGGTGCTGGTCACGGTCGGTCGCAAGCCGGTGACCGAAGGCTGGGGGTTGGAGCAGATCGACCTCGACATGGCCGGACCCTTCATCCGCATCGACGACCAGTGCCGCAGCTCGATGCGTGGTATCCTTGCCATTGGCGACGTCACCGGCGAGCCGATGCTGGCGCACCGGGCGATGGCGCAAGGCGAAATGGTCGCCGAGATCGTCGCCGGCCACAAACGCAGCTGGGACAGACGAGCGATCCCGGCTGTCTGCTTCACCGACCCGGAGCTGGTCACCGCGGGCCTGTCGCCGGAGGAGGCCAAGACGCGTGGCGAGATCAAGGTCGGACTGTTTCCCTTCACCGCCAATGGCCGGGCGATGACGAAGTTGGGCGATGACGGATTCGTCCGGGTAGTGGCGCGGGCGGACAGCCATCTGGTGCTTGGCATCCAGGCCGTCGGCCAGGGCGTGTCGGAACTGTCGACGGCGTTTGGGCTGGCGCTGGAGATGGGCGCGACGCTGGAGGACATCGCCGGGACGATCCATGCCCATCCGACACAGGGCGAGGGTTTTCCGGAAGCGGCGCTGAAGGCGCTGGGGCACGCACTGCATGTCTGATGGCTCGCGCTCTCCCCCCTTGAGGGGGAGATGGCCGGCAGGCCAGAGGGGGTCGGTTCGACTGGATGCGACCTCCCTTGCGACAGATGGAGGTTGACGCTCTACGCGAGGCGACCCCCTCTGTCGCCTTCGGCGACATCTCCCCCTCGAGGGGGGAGATTACGCAGCTCACCCCGCAAGCCGGCTAACCATCTCGTGCTGCGCATAGGCGCGGCCGAAGCGGTTGGCCAGGAACGCGTCGAGCGCGATGTCCTCCTGCTTGATGAAGCCCCTGGCCGGCAAGCTGCCGTCGGCGAGCATGTCGAGCACCGCGCAGATGGCCGATGCGGTGGTGATCTGGATGGCGCTGCGCACCGTTTCGCCGTCGCGCCTGGCGTAGATCTTGTTAGCGTAGGTTTCCTGCAGCAGACGACCGTTCTTGCGGCCGCTGACGGTGACGAAGACGATAACCACGTCCTGCAGCGTCGCCGGCAGGGCGCTTTCGAAAATGTCCTTCAGCACGTCGCGGCGGTGGCGCAGGCCGAGGTCGTTGAGCAGCGCCTTCATGATCGCCGCATGGCCGGGATAGCGGATGGTGCGGTAGTTCAGCGTTCGCACTCTGCCCTTCAGCGTTTCGGCCAGCGTGCCCAGCCCGCCCGAGGTGTTGAACGCCTCATAGGTGACGCCGTCGAGCGAGAATTCTTCACGCTCCTCGAGCGGCGGCACTTCGATCAGCTCGCCTTCGACGATCGCCTCGCAAGGCTCGCAATATTCGTTGATGACGCCGTCGGTGCTCCAGGTCAGATTGTAGTTCAGCGCATTCGACGGGTACTGCGGCAGCGCGCCGACCCGCATGCGCACGCTTTCCAGCGTGTCGAAGCGGCTGGCGAGATCGTTGGCAACTATCGAGATGAAGCCCGGCGCCAGACCGCATTGCGGGATGAAGGCGCTGCTGCCGGAACGCGCCAGTTCCTTGACCCGCCTGGTGCTGACGACGTCCTCGGTCAGATCGAGATAGTGCACGCCGGCGCTGGCCGCCGCCTCGGCGATGCGCGTGGTCAGATGGAAGGGCGCGGCGCTGAGCACCGCGAATTTGCCGGCCAGGGCCGCTTCGAGGGTGCCGGCGGCCTCGATGTCGAGTTCCAGCGTCTCGACCGTTTCAGGCAGTTCGGCCGCGCCGAACTGCGCCGCCGAGCGGTCGACAAGCGTGACCTGGTAGTCGCCCGTGGAAGCCAGCATCTCGGCAATGGTCGAGCCGATCTTGCCGGCGCCGACGACGATGATTTCCTTCATGACCGGTCCCTCGCACCAATGCTAAATTCAGGGTTAGAATCGCAGCTTGCCTGTCGAAAGGAAGCGTGAGATTGTACGAAACGCAGCCTCTCTTTGGGCAATGTGCCGGTAAGGTTCGTCGAAATGCTCAGCGATGCCGACCAGGCTCTGCTTTCCCTGCTGCGCACCAATGCGCGCGCCTCGACCGCCGAACTGGCGCGGCGGCTCGGCGTCTCACGAACGACGGTGCAAAGCCGGATCGAGCGGCTGGAACAGCGCGGCATCATCGCCGGCTATGGGGTCAGGCTGTCGCCGGATTACGAGCAGGGGCTGGTCAGGGCGCATGTCCTGCTCACCGTAACCCCCAAGCTTGCCGACAAGGTGGTGCGCAGCCTGCAGGCGCTGGCACCGGTTCGCACGCTGCACTCGGTCAGCGGCAATTTCGACATGATCGTCATCGTCGAGGCGCCTTCGATCAGGGATCTCGACACGCTTCTCGACCAGATCGGCGCCATGGACGGAGTCGAGCGCACGTCGTCGTCGATCATCCTGTCGACGCGGATCGACCGCTGAGCGGGCTGGTGTCGCGGGTCCAGATGCTGACGCGAAGGATCACCGAGCGCAGTGATCGTTCTGGCGCTCTCGCGGCAAAGCGATATAGGCTTCGAAGATGTTGGATGAGACTCGCAGAGAGGCCGCGTCCTCTCGCGCCAAGCTGACAAGTCGCTCGGTCACGCAACGATTTCCAGAGGAGGCCTCCTTGCCCAAGCAGTGTTTTGGAAAATCCCATGTGCCGTTGTCGCCGGCGGTCAGGGCCGGCGACTTCGTCTATGTCTCAGGCCAGGTGCCGGTCGGCACAGACGGGCTGGTGGTCAAGGGCGGCATCGCCGAACAGACCGAGCAGGTGCTGTCGAACGTCAAGGCGGCACTGGCGCTGGCCGGCTGTACCCTGGACGACGTAGTCAAGACGACGGTCTGGCTCGAAGACGCCCGCGATTTCGGCATCTTCAATACCGTCTACGCCCGGCATTTCCCGAAAGACCCGCCGGCGCGCACGACAGTGGAGTCGCGGCTGATGATCGACATCAAGATCGAGGTCGAGGCCGTTGCCTACAGGCCGGCGTGACGGGAAAGTGGAGACAGGCGCGATGCAATTCGATCTCCTGATAAAAGGCGGCCGCCTCATCGATCCGGCGTCCGGCCTCGACGCGCAGCGCGATCTGGCGATTGCCGACGGCCGTATCGCCGCGATCGACACCGAAATCCCCTTCGAACGTGCCGCCCGCGTCATCGATGCCACGGGCTCGATCGTCGCGCCGGGCCTGATCGACCTGCACAGCCATGTCTATTGGGGCGGCACGTCGCTCGGCGTCGATGCCGACCGGCTCGCCGCAAAGAGCGGCACCACCACCTTCATCGATGCCGGAAGTGCCGGTGCCGGCAATTTCCTCGGCTTTCGCCGCCACGTCATCGAGCGCTCGAAAGTCCGTATTCTGGCTTACGTCAACATTTCCTTTGCCGGCATATTCGGCTTCTCGCAGACCGTGGCGGTCGGCGAGTGTAGCGACCTCCGGCTCTGCGAACCGCGCGAGACGGTAGCGGCGGCTCGCGAGCACGCGGACGTGGTTGTCGGCATCAAGGTCCGCTCGGGTCGCCATGCCGGCGGCACCAGCGGCATCGCGCCGGTCGATCTCGCGCTCGAAGCCGCCGACAAAGCCGGCCTGCCGCTGATGGCGCACATAGACGAGCCGCCGCCGGGCCGCTCGGAAGTGCTGCCGCGGCTGCGCAAGGGCGACATCCTCACCCACTGCTTCCGGCCGTTTCCCAACGCGCCGGTCTTCGCCTCGGGGGCGGTGCGGCCAGATATGCGGCTGGCGCGCGAGCGCGGCGTCATCTTCGATATCGGCCACGGCATGGGCTCGTTCGATTTCGAGGTGGCCAAGGCGATGCTCGGCGAGGGGCTGGCGCCGGACGTGATCAGCAGCGACGTGCATCTCTACTGCGTCGACGGGCCGGCCTTCGACATCCTGGTCTGCATGTCGAAGCTGCTGGCGCTCGGCATGCCGCTGGTCGAGGTGCTGCGCGCCGCCACGCAGCGCCCTGGCGAAGCGATCGCCAGGCCCGATCTCGGCAGGCTTGCGGTGGGTGCGGTCGGCGACATCGCGGTGCTGCGGCTGCGTCCGGGCCGCTTCACCTTTGTCGATTCGGTCGGCGCCTCGCTGGTCGCCGAGCAAAGGCTGGTCTCGGACGGAATCGTGGTCGGCGGCAGCTGGTGGCCGAACGAGGCGGTGGACGATCTCGGCGAAACCGAGCGTTTCGAAGCGCATGCGCACGACACGCATGTCGAGGTGGCGAGCCGGCATTTCGGGCGTGGGTGATCTCCCCCCTTGAGGGGGAGATGTCGCCGAAGGCGACAGAGGGGGTCGGTTCGACCGGGCTCGTCTTCCTGCAACGGATGGAGGCTGGCGCTCGACGCGCGGCGACCCCCTCTGGCCTGCCGGCCATCTCCCCCTCAAAGGGGGAGATCACAGCTTCACCGCCCCGCCGCTCCATAAACCGGCGTCGCAATGCCTTCCATCCTCGCCTTGATCTGCAGCGCGACGAACTTCGAATAGAAGCGCGACAGCGCCAGATTGCCGCCGTGGAACCACAGCGCTTCCTGTGCCGTCGGCTTCCACATGTTGCGCAATTCGCCTTGCCATGGACCCGGGTCGCCTTTCACGCCCGAGCCAATCCCCCAGCACGGGCCGACCTTGTTGGCGACTTCGCGCGAGACGATCGCCGCCACCGTTTCGTTCATCGAGAGATAGCCGGTGCAGGCGATGATTGCGTCGGCCGCCAGTTCGGTGCCGTCGTCGAAGAGGATGCCTGTCGGCGTCAGCGACTTGATCCCGACGCCGCTGCGGATGCCGATCTCGCCGTCGATGATCAGGTCGCAAGCGCCGACATCGATGTAGAAGCCCGAGCCGGTGCGGTAGGCCTTCATCAGGAGCCCGGTCTCGTCGTCGCCGAAATCGATGGCGAAGCCGGCGCCGCGCAAACGATCGTAGAAGGCCGCGTCGCGCGCCTTGATGATGTCGTAAAGCGCCCGCTGGCCTTGCGGCAGCAGCGCGAACGGCGTCGAGGCGACGATCATGTCGGCCTTCTCGGTGGTGATGCCGCGGGCCAGCGCCTTTTCCGAAAAGATCTCGAAACCGATCTCCATCAGCGTGTCCGACTTGACCACCGTCGTCGGCGAGCGCTGGACCATCGTCACCTGGGCGCCGCTCTCCCAGAGGTCGACGCTGACGTCATGGCCGGAACTTGCGGCGCCGATGACGGCGACCTTTTTGCCGCGGAATTTCTCGCCGCTGGAATACTGGTTGGAATGCAGGATCTCGCCGTTGAAGACATCGGCACCCGGCAGGTCGATGCGCCTGGGCGGGCCATAGGCGCCGGTCGCAAAGACGATATGCTTCGGCCTTAGCGTGATGCGCTCGCCGGCGCGATCGAGCTCGACCGTCCAGACCCTTTCGGTCTCGTCATAGGACGCGCTCACGCATGTCGTGGAGGTCCAGTAGTTGAGCTCCATGACGCGCGTATACATCTCCAGCCAGTCGCCCATCTTGTCCTTGGGCGTGAACACGGGCCAGTTCTCGGGAAACGGTATGTAGGGCAGATGGTCGTACCAGACCGGGTCGTGCAGCACGAGCGAGCGGTAGCGATTGCGCCAGGAATCGCCGGCCTGAGCGTTCTTCTCGATGACTATGGCCGGCACGGCCAATTGCCGGAGCCGGGCGCCCAGCATGATGCCGCCCTGGCCGCCGCCGATGACCAGGCAATAAGGCTGCTGGCCGGCGCCGAGTTCACGCGTCTCGCGCGCCCTCGCCTCCAGCCAGGTCTCGCGCTCCGGATCGGCCTTGTGGCGGACACCCAGCGGCCGCGCCGGGCCCTTGCGCTCCTCAAACCCCTTGAGATCGCTCATCGCGGTAAACAGTGTCCGGCATTTGCCGTCCCTGAGGCGCATGATGCCTTGGCCCCACGCCGATGACGTCTCGAAAGAAAACCAGGCTTCGATCGTGCCTTCGTCCGAAGTCGCTTCGCCGCTGAGCTGCCACCGGGCAGGTTTTGTCGTTGCCAGCGTCGCCGCCAGCATGTCGCGGATCGCGACGCGGCCCTCCATCGTCCTGACGTTCCAGGTGAAGGTCAAGAGATCGCGCCAGTAGCAGTCCTCGACGAACAAATTGGTTGCCGCCTCGACGTCGCCGGCCTCGAGCGCCCGGGCAAAGGAATCGAGCCAGGTGGCAGCCTGTTTCGTCGGTGCGATGTCGAGCATCTGTCTTGCCTAACTTCCAGTGGCCTTTGCGCTGACCTCATTCTTACCCTTTCCCGGTTCTTTGCGGGAGAGGGTAAGGGCCGTGCAAACAGTCCGGAAGCTAAGGGCGCAGCGTAGGCCGAAGCGACTGCCGCTGCCGTCAGGCCCGCGCGCGGGCCTGATCCGAACCGCTATCCAGCCATGCGAGATCGTCCGGCGAAAGTGAGATGTCGAGCGCCTGGAGGCTGTCTTCCAACTCGTCGAGCGTGCGCGGCCCGATCAGCGGGACGGACGGAAACGGCTGCGCCAGCACATAGGCTAGCGCGACGTGGATCGGGCTTTTGCCCAGCCGTTTGGCGAGCTCGATGGCGCGGTCGCGACGGCCGAAATTCCTCTCCGAATACCAGACCCGGACCAGCTCCTCATTATCGCGCCGGTCGCGCCCGGCGCGGTCGGTGAAGAAGCCGCGGCCCTGGCTCGACCAGGCGAAATTCGGCATCTGCCGGGCGGCGAGCCAGGCCTTCCATTCGTCGCTGGAGGAGGTGACGCAGCCTGCCCAGATCGGCTCCAGCATCTCGGCCAGCGAGAAATTGTTGGAAAGCGCGCCGGGCTTCTGCTTGCCGGTGCGCTCGGCATAGGCAATCGCCTTGTCCATGCGGTCCATCGTCCAGTTCGAGCCGCCGAACGGACCGCGAATGCGGCCGGCCTTGACCTCGCGGTCCATCGCATCGACGAACTCGTCGACCGGCACGTCCGGATTGTCGCGGTGCATGAAATAGACGTCGATATGGTCGGTCTGCAGCCGTTCGAGCGACTGGGTGAGCTGCTTGCCGATGACGTCGGGATAGCAGAGCGGCGAGTGCGCGCCCTTGCCGATGACCACCGACTGCTCGCGCACGCCGCGGTTCTTCAGCCACTGGCCGAGCAGCGTCTCGGTATAGCCGGAGCCGTAGACGAAGGCGGTGTCGAACAGATTGCCGCCGGCCTCGAAATAGGCATCGAGCAGGATGGCGCCCGACGAAAAGGTGCGGAAATCCTCGAAGCCGAGCGCCAGGCACGAGGCCGGCCGCGGCAGGCCCGGAATGCTGCGCTTGGGGATGGCGGTTCCGCCGGAGCGCAGCTTCCGTCCGGAGATCGTGTTGACGCGCTTTGCTGGTTTCTCGATGTCGTATTCGAGCCCGATCGCGGCCCGCCATTTGTCGAGCACGCGCAGATTGCCAAGACTGTCGGCCCAGCCCATGCCGGGCCAGGCGAACTCCTGCATTCCGCCGAGAATGGCCTCGCCGGCGGCGTCGACCTCAAATGCGTACAGCCAGCCGTCCTCCGTGACCTCGACCACCTCGGTGTCACCCGGACGGATGATGCGGATTTCGCCGGTGCCGCCTTGCTGGCCGCTGGCATACCAGAAATCCGCCACCTCGATGCGGCCTTTGCTGCCGACAATACGCAAGACATTGTCCTGAGCGAGCGAGATGCTGCAGGACACTTCCGCGACGATGCCGCCCGGAAAATGCAACAGCGCCGACGCCCATTCGTCGACGCCGGATTGGCCGAGATGCGCAGCGCCGACGACTTTGTCCGGCTCGGCGAAGGGCTTTCCCACTGCTGCGCCGGCAATCAGCCGCGCCATCGAGACGGGATAACCGCCGACATCGAGAATGCCGCCGCCGGCGAGATCCTTGGCGTAAAGCCGGTGCTCCGGCATGAAGCCCGGCATGGCGAAGCCGAAGCTGGATTTGATCATCTTGATGTCGCCGATCGCGCCGGCCCTGATCAGCTCGACCAGCTTGGCCGTCTGCGGATGCAGCCGGTACATGAAGGCTTCGCCGAGAAAGGTGCCGGCCTTGCGCGCGGCATGGATCATGGCGTCGGCTTCGAATGCGGTCAGGCCAAGCGGCTTTTCGCAAAGCACGTGCTTTCCGGCCTCGGCCGCCTTGATCGCCCATTCGGCATGGCTCGGATGCGGCGTCGAAATATAGATCGCGTCGACATCCGGATCGCCAACCAAAGCCTCGTAGCCGTCCAGGATGCGGGCGCCGGGGAAAGCCTCGGTGAGCCCCGCCTTGCCGGGATTGCGCGCCCCTAAGGCGACCAATGTGCCGGTGCGCGAATGGGCGACGCCCCCGGCAAAAGCCTTGGCGATGTTGCCGGGCCCGAGAATGCCCCAGCGAACTTTTTCTGGTTTGGACGTCATGTCAAATCTCCGTGGGTGGCCGCGAGCAATCGCGATCGGACAAAAGAAAGATGGGTTAGCGAATGCGTGCGCCGGTGGCGTCGAAGAGAAGCGAGCGGTCGGCTTTGATCGACACCACCAGGTCGTCGCCATTCGCGCGATGCCGCGAGGCCTCGCGCTCGATGATCAGTTCCTCGCGTCCGCCCCCGGTACCGGAATTGGCATAGACATAACTCACCGATCCCAAGTGCTCGGCGACGTCGGCCTTGAGGGTAAGGTCGCAATCGCCCTGGCCGGCGTCGAAGAAATGCTCCGGCCGCACGCCAAGCACGACATCGCCGCCTGTCGCAGGCAGAGCATCCGAAAGCGGCTTGCGCAGTCGCGCGCCGCGATGATTGACCAGTTCGACGACCGCAGCGCCGTTGTCGGCCCCGACCATTTTCGCCGCCAGAAAGTTCATTTTCGGGGAGCCGACGAAGCCGGCAACGAAGCGGTTGGCGGGGTCGTCGTAGAGATCGAGCGGCGCGCCGATCTGCTCGATGTTGCCGGCGTTGAGGACGACGATCCTGTCGGCCAGTGTCATCGCCTCGGTCTGGTCGTGCGTCACATAGACCATGGTAACGCCAAGCTCCTTGTGAAGGCGCGATATCTCGACGCGCATCTGCACCCTGAGCTCGGCGTCGAGATTGCTGAGCGGTTCGTCGAACAGGAACACTTGCGGCTCGCGCACGATGGCGCGGCCGATGGCGACGCGCTGGCGCTGGCCGCCCGACAATTGCCGCGGCCGCCGCTTCATCAGCTCGGCGATGCGCAGGATTTCGGAAGCCCGCTTCACCCGCCGCTCGGTATCTGCCTTGGGGTTGCCGGTCATTCTCAGGCCGAAGCTCAGATTCTGCTCGACCGTCATGTGCGGATAGAGCGCGTAGGACTGGAACACCATGGCGATGCCGCGATCGGCCGCCTCGACGTCGTTCACCACCTTGCCGCCAATGGCGATCTCGCCGTCGCTGATGTCCTCGAGCCCGGCGATCATCCGGAGCAGCGTGGACTTGCCGCAGCCGGAAGGGCCGACGAAGACGACGAATTCGCCGTCATCGATATCGATATTGGCGCCGTGGACGATTTCGAAGACGCCGAAGCGCTTGATGACGTTTTTGAGTGTGACTGCAGCCATGCTGATCCTTACTTGATGGCGCCGGCGGCGATGCCGGCGACGAAATGGCGCTGCAGAAGCACGAACACGACGAGCATTGGCGCCGTCAGCATCACCGCGCCCGCCATGATGCCGCCCCAGGACACCTTGGTGAGACCGATCAGCGTGCCGAGCGCCACCGGCGCGGTCATTGCGCCCGGCTTGGAATTGATCAGCAGCGGCCACAGATAATTGTTCCAGGAAGCAAGGAAGAGAATGATGGCGAGCGCCGCCAGCATCGGCCGCGCCAGAGGCAATGCGACGAACAGGAATATCCGCCATTCCTTGACGCCCTCGACCTTGGCCGCGTCGAACAGCTCGTGCGGCATCATCGAAAAACTCTGCCGCATGAACAGCACGCCCAGCGAGTTGAACAGCGGCGGCACGATCAGCGCCACCCAGGTGTTGGCGAGCTTGAAGTCGCGCGCCACCATGATGAATTGCGGGATCAGCACGACCGCATAGGGCAGCGTGATGGTGCCGAAGATGATGGCTACGACCATGCCCTTGCCGAAGAAGTTGTAACGCGCCAGCGCCCAGCCGGCCATCGAGGTGAGCATCACCGACAGGAAGGTATAGGTCACCGCCACCGAGACGGAGATGCCGATGGCGCCGATGAAATTGGTGCCGCGCTGCAGATTGCTGACATTGTCGAGGAAATTGCCGTGCGGCAAAAGCTCGATGTCGGGGCTGAAGATGCCATTGTCGGGCATCGTGGAAAAGACCACCATCATCCACAGCGGAAACAGCCAGACCAGCGCCAGCGGCGTCAGGAACAGATGCAGCGCGATGCTGCGGCCCAATCTGGCCTGGGAACGGCTGACCTGGGAATGGCTGATTGGGGAGCGCGAGGTCATTTCGGTTCCCTCGTCAGCCATATCTGCACCAGCGAAATGGCAATCGCCAGCCCGGCCATGGTGTAGGCGACGGCCGAAGCGTAGCCGAAATTGAGCGACCGGAAGCCCTGGCGGTAAAGCAGCAGCCCGAGCGTTTCGGTGCCGCCGCCCGGCCCGCCGCGCTCGGTAATCAGGAAGGGCTCGGTGAACAGCTGCATGGTGCCGATGATCGACAGCACGGCGCAGAACACGATGATCGGCTTGAGCAGCGGCAGCGTGATGTAAAAGAACTGTTTGACCTTGCTGACCCGGTCCAGGGTCGCCGCCTCGTAGACATCCTCGGGGATGGACTGCAGGCCGGCGAGCAGGATGATGGCGTTGTAGCCGGCCCAGCGCCAGGTCACCGCCATCATGATCACCGCCATCGCCGGGGTGACGTTGGTAAACCAGTCGACACTGGGCAGGCCGATGCTGTTCAGCAATTTGTTGATGATGCCGTAGTCGAGATTGAACATCAGCCGGAAAACCGCCGAATAGGCGACCTCACCGACCACGACTGGCGCGAAGAAGGCAAAGCGGAACAGGCCACGTGCCTTGAGCAGCGGCGAATTCAAAAGCACCGCCATCACTATCGCCAGGGAAATCATCACCGGCACCTGGATGACGAGGATCAGCAATGTGTTCTTCAAGGCATTGAAGAAGGCGGGATCGCCGATCAGCCGGCCCCAGTTGAAGGTCGGCGCGAACCGCCACGGCACGGTGCGCGTCGCCTGGAACGAGATCAGGAAGGAATCGATGATCGGCCACAGCCAGAAGATCGAGAAGATCAGCAGATAGGGCGCGAGAAAGCGATAAGCCGTGGCGTTCTGGTAGCGCATTCCTTTCCTCCTTTCTGCTTTCGCCTGCTGGGGCGCGCGGTGTTGATGTTCAGGTGATGCGCCGCCGCAAACGGCGGCTTGTTCGAAGGCCAGCGTCGCCCCTCATCCGCCTGCCGGCTTGGCCGCAACGCTGGCGATCCCCCTCTCCCCGTTCTTTATGGGGAGAGGGTAAGGGTGAGGGGCAGCGCCAGCGTTCGAAATAGATCACGAAGTCTGGAGCCATCCCGTATCAGATCACGACTTGACCGGCAGGCCGGTCGCCGCGGCGATCTGGCTTGCGGCATCGTCGAGCGCTGCCTTGGCGTCGGGATAGCCGCTGGCCAGATATTTGGTCTGCACCGCGCGGATGATGATTTCGGCGTCGCTCTGGAACGGAGTGCCGCGGCTGGGGACGACCTTGGGTAAGGTGCCGAGGATGTCCTTCCACACGGCTTGGCCGCCCCAATAGGGCAGGCCTTCGGAGACGTAAGGGTCGTTGAGCGCCGAGATCAGCGACGGTACCAGGCCGAAGCCTTTCAGCATGGTGATCTGGCCCTCATTCGTCCCTAGCGTGTATTTCAGATAGGCGTAGGCGGCTTCCTTGTTCTTCGACACCGAAGTGATGGCGAGCGAGGAGCCGCCGAGATTGGCGGCGCGCGGACCGTCGGCGGTCAGGCTCGGCATCAGATAGACGCCCCATTTGCCTGCGCCATCGGGCGACTCGGTGCGTATGGTGCCTTCATACCAGCCGCCATACATCTGGCTGGCGACCTTGCCGGCGGTGTTGTTGGTGATCTTGGTGCTCCAGTCGGCAGAGGAAATGATGCCGGCGTCCTTCATCTCCTTGATCTTGGTCATGGCATCGACGCATTTGGGCTGATTGACGGTGATCGATTGACCATCGGCGGAGAAATAGGCGCAGCCCTGCTCGTTGGAGATCATGCGGAAGAATTCGGAATCGCCGTTGAAATCGGCGTTGGTCATCGTCACGCCGGGATTGGCGGCCTGGATCTTCTTTGCGGCGGCGATGAAATCGTCCCAGGTCTTGATCGAAGACGGGTCGACGCCGGCCTTCTCATAGAAGTCGCGGCGGTAGAACATCGCTACAGGGCCCGAATCCCAGGGCATCGCATAGGCCTTGTCGTCAACCTCGAGCTCGGTACGCTTGAAGTCGGGGAATTTTGCCTGGTCTTCCGCGGTGTAGCCGAGCGTATGCAGGTCGACGAAGCAATCCGGGAACTGGCTCCAGTAGTTTTCGGCTTCGCCGTTCTCGATCGTCACGATGTCCGGCAGGCCCTCGCCGCCGGCGGCACAGCCGGCGATTGATTTGTCGTAGGTCGGCTGGTTGCCGAGGTCCTCGACCGTGACCTTGATGTCGGGATACTGCTTGTTGAAGCCCGCTATGGTGGCCTTCAGCGACGAAGCGGCGATGTTCCAGCTCCAGATCGTGATTTCACCGGACTGCGCAAAGGCCGGGCTGGAGCCTAAGGCAAGCGCGAGCGCGGCGCAGGTCAATTTTAAGCGCATTGAAATCCTCCCATTTCAGTTGCTCTCTGTTTGCGAGCGTGGCTAGACTAGGCTTCGGGAAAGCCTTGTCCGCGACAAAGGGAATAAGAAATGAGCGGAAAGTAAGATGCCGGAAAGGCCGTTTTACCAGCCTGGCGCCAGCAGCGTGGAGGGCCTGCCGCTGCTGCTGCAAATGTTCCACACCCAGCCCCTGGTGATGCTCAAGCCACATTGGCATGCCCAGGTCGAGGTGAATTTCATCGTGCGTGGCGCCGTGCATTACCGCATGGACGGGCACGGGCTTTCGCTTTCTGCGGGCGACATGTGCCTGTTCTGGGGCGGCCTGCCGCACCAGATGGACGAAGCCTCCGACGATGCCATCTACGCCGGTGCGCATCTGCCGCTGGTTCATTTCTTCCGGCTGCATTTGCCCGTCGACGTCCGCAACAGGCTGATGACCGGCGCGACGCTGGTGACCGACGCCACCGACCGGTCGGACGACCACAATTTCGAGCGCTGGAACCGCTATGCCCGCTCCGGCGACCCGGTCAAGGCGGAGCATGCCGTCAACGAGCTTTTGCTGCGGCTTGAGCGGGTGCGGTTCGAGCCCTACCGGCTGGTGCCGGAAACGCCGGTCGAACAGGAGCTAGGCAGCCCGTTCGATCAGCAATCGCTGCGCAATGTCGGGCGCATGTGCGACTTCATCGCCGAGAATTTCCTCTACGAGATCGATTGCGTCGACATCGCCGCGGCGGCCGACATCCATCCCAAATACGCCATGAGCATCTTCAAGAAATCGACCGGCATGACGCTCAATGAATATGTGAATCTGCTGCGCCTCAGCTACGCGCAGGCGCTGCTGATGCATCAGGATGCCAATGTGCTGCGCGTCGCCATGGAATCGGGCTTCGGCTCGCTCAGCGCGTTCAACAAGTCGTTCCGCAAGCTTTCCGGCATGTCGCCGTCGGATTTCCGCAGGGGCGTGGCCGGCGCCAGATAAGGGCGCCGGCTGGATTCAGCCGATAACCCCCAGACGTCTCGGCAGGCGGTTCATCGGCGACGGCCCGTTGGCGGTGATCAGGAACTGGTCCTCGAGATTGAAGCTGGCGAGACTGTCGATGTAGAGCGGAATCTCGAATGCCAGCACCATGCCGGGTTCGATCGCGACATCGCAGTCGGCCGAGATGAACGGCCATTGCTCGGAAAACACGGAATGGCCGACGCCGTGGCCGAAATGGCCGCGGCGATAGGAACGCAGGCCCTGGCGCGCCAGGCTGTCACTGGCGGCGCGATGCACGGCGGCCAACGGCTTTCCGGGCATAAGCGCGGCAAGCCCGTCGGCGAAGGCGCGTTCGGCTATCGCATGCAATTCGGCCTGTTCGGGCGACGGCGGCCCGAAGGTGAAATTCCGCGACATATCCGAGGCATAGCCGTTCACGCTGCACACCATGTCGGCCTTCAGCGGATCGCCGGCGGCGGCGACCGCGTCGGCGCCTTTTGGGCGAGCGCCCAGCGTGACGTATTCCGCCGTCGAGATTTGCTGCGACGACCCGCCGGCTACATCCGCGACGCCTTGCCGGTAAAGCGCGACCAGCTCAGACTGACGCATGCCGGCCGCTGCATGCTGCTGCAGCCGCGACAGGCCGGCCTCCGACAGGACGATGCCCTGCTGCAACAGGTCGATCTCGCTCTGCGACTTGATCGCCCGCAGCCGGTCGAGGATCGGCGAACCGTTGACCAGGGCAGTGCCCGGCAACATCGCCTGCATCGCGGAAAAATCGCTGGCCGAGACGAAATCCAGCTCGATGCCGAGCGTCGCACGCTCCAGCCCGAATTCTGCGAGGATCGTCTTCAGCTCGCGGACGGAGCGGGCAAGCTCGAAGGTCGCCGGACGTGAAAAACCGGGGGCGCGGCCAACCAGGCCGGCCTCGATGCGCTGCGCAACAGGCCGGTCGGCCGTCGCCGGCTCGAGCGACGCCGATTCGATCCAGATCGGATGCGTGCGTACCATGGCGCCGGCCATCGCCGCCGGGAGCTGGGCAGCCTGGAAATCCGCCACCACGACGCCGATCGGCAGGTTGCCTCGCTTGGGAATAACGACGAAACCGGCGCCGGCCCGCCGGAACAGGCCTGCCGGGCCGATCCAGGCACCGGTGGCATATTGGAACGCCTCGGGCTCGCAAAGCACCAGCGCCTCGATGCCGGCGCGCTGCATCAGGTCAGTCGCGCGCTCGCGGTCGACAAAGCCGGTCATGGGATCTCCTCGAATGCAATCGAAACCGACGCCGATGCGGCGGCGTTTGGCCTTAGCGTAGCTTCAGTGCCGCCGTGGAGCAGCTTTTTTCTGGAAGCGCTGTTCACCTTGAGAGTTCGTCGTCGGGAAACGAAAAAGCCGCGGCGAACCGCGGCTTTTCAACACAAAAAGCGGCTGCTTCGAAAGCTTTATTCGGTTTCGTCGGAAGTGTCGTCGGCAGTGTCTGCCGCGTCATCCGCGGTCTGCCTTGCCAGCGCTGCCTGCAAGGCCAACGTGGCCTGTGGCGAGGCCGGTGTCGTCGCAACGACCGCCGCTGCGTGAGCAACTCCGTGCGTCGACTTGTCCCTGGCCGCGGCGGAAGTGGCGGCTCCGTGTCCCTGCGAGCCGGCCCCGGCCGAGTTTCCGCCATTGCCGTTGCTGCCGCCATTGCCGTTGCCATTGCCATTGCCATTGCCATTGCCGCCGGGAGCAGCGAGTACCGGAGATGCGACAAGGGTGAGAGCGGCTACAGTCGCGAATAGACAGGTGCGCGTTTTCATAGTTCCTCCTTCGAGTCGCCCTCCCGCCAGGATGGGTTCCAAATGAAAAACGTCAGGACTTCCAATGTGAAAGCCGGCTGTTACCTAGCTTTGTTCAAATACAGTATTCTGCAAGATGGACCTTGGTCCGAAACCGGCACGCAAAAGTCCTGAATTTTATCGACAGCGTACTTCGGACGACCGCAACGGCTGGATTTTGCTGCCGTCAGATCCAGCGCCGCTACAGCGCATGTGCGTCGGCTGACATGAGGTTACAATCGAGGAAACCTCGGTGCTCGCCATCCGGCGAGATCATTTAAGGCGATTGAGGAACATTCCACAGTTCGTGAAGTTGGGAGCGCAGGCCCGCTTTTGAGGTGCCAAAATGTTTGATGCCGGCGGGCTTTTGGGAGGAAGCCATGATCCGCGTCACGCCTGCATTTCGTGTTTCACGCCGCCGCGCATTGCAGTTTGGCCTGGGAGCGACGCTCGCTTCGGCCACCGGGCTTGCCCCGGTTTCCCGCGCCTATGCGCAGGATGAGGTCAAAGACGAAGACATTTTCCGGTTCGCCCTCAATCTCAATATATGGAAGCCGAATATTACCTGCGCGGCACAACCGGAAAAGGGATCGATGACTCGGATGCCGGCCCGAAGGCCGGCGCTGTGGCTGGCGGCAAACAGGTTCGCTTTGACACGCCTGCAATCGGCGAGTTCATGCGTGAGGTCGCCGAAAACGAACTTGCCCATGTCAGGTTCTATCGCAAGACACTTGGAAGCGATGCCGTCGACCGGCCGGCAATCGATTTCGATGCGGGCTTTGCGGCGGTTGCCAAGGCGGCGGGGCTCGGAGCGGACTTCGATCCTTTCGGCAACCAGATGAACTTCGTGCTCGGCGGCATGCTGTTCGAGGATGTCGGCGTCACTGCCTATGCCGGCGCCGCGCCCCTTCTGAAAAACAAGGATTTCCAGGCCGCCGCCGCTGGCATTCTGGCCGTTGAGGCCTACCACATGGGGATGGCGCGATCGTCGCTTTACCGAATGGGCGAGGATGCCTGGAAGGCCGCCAATGCGGTTTCCGACGCCCGCGACAAGATCGATGGACCGGAAGACAAGGACCAGGGCATCCGAGTGGACGGCAAAGCCAATATCGTTCCATCGACCCCGGATGCAATCGCCTTCACGAGGACGCCGCAAGAAGTGCTTCGGATCGTCTATCTGACCGACCAGAAAGGCGTCAGCAAGGGCGGCTTCTACCCGAACGGAATGAACGGAACGCTCAAAAGCACCTGAGCGGTCTGCGGATGAATCTCGTGGCAAATGAACTTGCGCGCGCGGCCAGCCGATTCGGCGCGCTGCGCCCTGTTGGCGCGCAAAAACGAAAAAGCCGCGGCGGACCGCGGCTTTTCGATGCTTGATTTCCCTTGAGAGAAATGGAGCGGGTGAAGCGATTCGAACGCTCGACCCCAACCTTGGCAAGGTTGTGCTCTACCCCTGAGCTACACCCGCTCGCGCGGCTTTTGGGCCGCAAGCCGCGCCTATATGGCTGAAGAGCGCGGCGATTGCAACAGGGAATTCGCAGGCTTTTTTGCTTCGCCGGCAATGCGGAGAAGCGCTCCTCCGGACGTCGCAAGGCAATCACCCCCCGCGTTGCGCGACGGACTTGTCTTGGCCGCATCATTGGCCGTAAACGGCGTTAGCCAAACAAGCCGTTGAAAGCGGGCCACCAGAAGAAAGACCGATGCCGAAGACCGAAGCCGAACTTTTCGCCTTTCTTGCCGGACTCGGGATCGAGGTATCGACGCGGCGGCATCCGCCGCTGTTCACGGTCGCCGATTCGCAGGCGCTGCGCGGTGAGATTGCCGGCGGCCACACCAAGAACCTGTTCCTCAAGGACAAGAAGGACAATTTCTTCCTGGTCAGCGTCGACGAGGAGGCGGTGGTCGATCTCAAGCAGATCCACCATCTGATCGGCGCTGCGGGGCGCGTGTCTTTCGGCCGGCCGGAGATGCTGATGGAGCTTCTCGGCGTCGTCCCGGGCGCGGTCACGGTGTTCGGGCTGATCAACGACACCGAGCGAAGGGTCAAGGTCGTTTTGGACGAGAAGCTGATGAGCCATGCGGTGGTCAATGCCCACCCGCTGACCAATGAAGCGACGACTTCCATCGCTGCCGCGGACCTGGTCAAATTCGTCGAGGCAACCGGACATGATGCTGTTATCTTGAAAGTCTCGGCATGATCGCCACATGGGTGACTAAGACCGGGGTGACTGAAACCGGGTTCTAAAGAAGGATGTTGCGCCCGTCCCTTGGTCGGCGGCGCGACCGAAAGGCGACGAGAGATGAGCGATAGCAACCCCTTTGGCGGCCCATTTGGCAGCAATGGCCGCCAGTATGCCACCACCGTGCAATATGGCGGCACCGATGCCGCGCGTGAGAAGGTCGCGCTTGCGAAGGCGCCGGCCGACGTCATCAAGGACACAACGACCGCTGGATTTGCTGCAGACGTCATCCAGGAATCGCGTCGCCAGCCGGTGCTGGTCGATTTCTGGGCGCCGTGGTGCGGCCCCTGCAAGCAATTGACGCCGCTGCTGGAGAAGGCGGTGAAAGCCGCCGGCGGCAAGGTCAAGCTGGTCAAGATGAATATCGACGACCATCCGTCGATCGCCGGCCAGCTTGGCATCCAGTCGATACCGGCGGTCATTGCCTTCAAGGACGGCCAGCCGGTCGACGGCTTCATGGGCGCCATTCCCGAGAGCCAGATCACGCAATTCATCCAGAAGGTTGGCGGCAAGAACGGTGGCGCGCCGCAAGTGGCCGAAGCGCTGGCCGCGGCTGCCGAGGCGCGCGACGCCGGGGATGTGCAGACAGCGGCCGACATCTACGATGCCATCCTGGAACAGGCGCCGGAGACGATCGAGGCGATCGCCGGCTTGGGCGACCTGCTGTTCGAGGCCGGCGATGCCGAAGGTGCCGAGGCGGTGCTGGCGCGGGCGCCGGAAGCGAAGAAGGATGCGCCCCAGCTCGCCGCGCTGCGGGCCAAAATGGCGCTCGCCGCGCAAGCAGCAGTGCTCGGCAATCCGGCGGAACTGGAACGGCGGCTGGCCGAAAATCCCGGGGATCACCAGGCACGGTTCGAGCTTGCCATGATCCAGAACGGCAAGGGTGATCGCATGGCGGCGGCCGACAATCTGCTGGCGATCATCAAGGCAGACCGCTCGTGGAACGACGACGGCGCCAGAACCCAGTTGCTGCAGCTCTTCGAGGCATGGGGCATGACCGACGAAGCAACGCTGTCGGCACGGCGCAAATTGTCGTCGCTGCTGTTTTCCTGAGCCGGCGCAGACTGTTTTGTCGCGCGGGCTTGCGGTGGGCGGCAGCTGCGCCAGATTAGGTTTTCGGACGGCGTTCGATTTCAGGTTTCCGGTGTTGCGCCTTGTGCCGGCCGGGAGGAGACGGATTTGGTGCGCTTCCTGACAAAGCGATCGGAGGATTGAGGTGCAGGCGGGAAACGCGCATTACCGGCTCGCTGCGGACTTACCGTCGACCATGCCGATCTTTCCGCTTGAGGGCGCATTGCTGTTGCCGGGAGGCCGTATGCCGCTCAACATCTTCGAGCCGCGCTATCTGCAGATGGTCGACGAAGCGATCGCCGGGCCGCGGCTGATCGGCATGATCCAGCCCAGCCTCGACGGTGCGCTGCGTCCAGACGGCGAGCCGGAGCTCTGCAATGTCGGCTGTGCCGGGCGCATCATTGCGCTGTCCGAGAGCGGCGACGGCCGTTACCTGATTTCGCTGCAGGGCGTGTGCCGGTTCCGCATTGTTCAGGAACTCACGGTCAAGACGCCGTTCCGCCAGTGCCGGCTGGCACCTTTTCTCGCCGATCTCGACGAGGAGCAGGCAGACGCCGAGATCGACCGGCCGGCGCTGCTGAAAGCGTTTCGCGCCTATCTGCAGGCCAACGATCTGGAGGCCGACTGGGAGAGCGTCAGCCGCGCCGAAAACGCCATGCTGGTCAACGCACTGTCGATGATGGCACCCTACGGGCCGGCCGAGAAACAGGCGCTGCTCGAAGCGGCCGATCTGAAGACACGCGCCGAGACCCTGATCGCCATCACCGAAATGGCGCTGGCGCGCGACAATGAGGATTTCGGTTCGAGTTTGCAGTAGGTTGGCCCTCCTTCTCCCACAAGGGAGAAGGGGAGGCCACGCGCAAAAACCTGAAGCGGTCGCCTTGTGGAAAGGATGGATCGAATGGCGGATGGACGTGACGGGAACAGGACTGTCGATCCCAAGCTGCTGGAACTCTTGGCCTGCCCGCTGACCAAGGGGCCGCTTGCCTGGGATCCGGAGCGCGGCGAGCTTATCTCGCGGGTGGCAAAGCTTGCCTATCCGGTGCGGGACGGCATTCCGATCATGCTGCCCTCGGAGGCACGTACGATCACCATTGACGATGCCGTGCCCACGCCACCGCGCCTGGGCGGAACGGCCTGACGAAGAGAAGAGGCCAATAGCCAGCCATGTTCTACTGAAAATTGCGCCCTTTGGGCATGACCTTCTCTGCCTTTCCCAATAGTTCCGTTTGCGCGATGCTATCGGGCCGCTTCTCCTCGGGGCCGCTCGAAGGTTCATCCACAAGCCTTGCCTCCTCGAGCAGCACCGACAGCCACGGCGTCAGATCCTCGACCTTCTCGGCGACGATATGGATGACGTCCGATTCCGATTGCAGCTTGCCGGTGACGCGGATGAAACGCGCGCCCATGACGATGGGGCGGAAGCGGTTGAAGGTTCTTTCCCAGAAAATGATATTGGCGACCGCATTCTCGTCTTCCAGCGTCAGGAAAATCGCCTTGCCATTGCCCGGCCGCTGCCGCACCAGCACGAGGCCGGCGACCGAAACGCGGCGGCCGTCCCGCACCTGGCCGAGCCGCGCATTGGGCGTGACGCCGGACCGATCCAGCCTTTGACGCAGGAAGGCGACCGGGTGCGCCTTCAGCGACAGGCCGAGCGAGCGGTAGTCGTGGACGACGTGCTCGCCGAGCGGCATTGCCGGGAGCCGGGTTTCAGGCTCGAGATCGCGCAAGCGGATCGCCGGCTGATCGAACAGCGGCAGCTTTTCGGCGGCACTCTTGCCGTCGAGCGCGCGGACCGCCCATAGAGCGTCGCGGCGGTTCAATCCAAGCGAGCGGAAAGCGTCGGCCTGTGCCAGTTTTTCGATCTCGTCGACGTTGAGGCCCGAGCGCAGCCAGACATCGCGCACGGATGCGTAGCCGTCGCCGCGTCGCAGCACAAAGGTCTCCATGCGCTCCTTCGACAGGCCCTTGACCTGGCGAAAACCCAGCCGGACGGCATGGCTGGTCCGGATGACGCCGCGCATCTGGGCATGGCGGTCAAGGATACGATCCGGATCGAAAGGCGATTTCTCCAAGGCGCAATCCCAGCCGGAAAAATTGACGTCGACGTCGCGGATCTCGACGCCGTGGTCATGCGCGTCGCGGACAAGCTGAGCCGGCTGGTAAAACCCCATCGGCTGGGAATTGAGGATCGCGGCACAGAACACGTCGGGATAGAAGGTCTTGAACCAGCAGGAGGCATAGACCAGCAGGGCGAAGGAGGCGGCGTGGCTTTCGGGAAAGCCGTATTCGCCAAAGCCTTCGATCTGTTTGAAGCAGCGCTCGGCGAAGTCTTTTTCGTAGCCCTTGGCGACCATGCCGTCGACCATTCTCTTGCGGTAATTGCCGATCGTGCCGGTGCGCTTGAACGTCGCCATGGCGCGGCGCAGTTCATCGGCCTCGCCCGGCCTGAAGCCGCCGGCGACGATGGCGATCTTCATCGCCTGCTCCTGGAACAACGGCACGCCCAGCGTCCTGCCGAGGATTTTTTCCAGTTCCGGCTTGGGGTATTCGGGTTTTTCCTTGCCTTGCCGGCGGCGCAGATAGGGATGGACCATGTCGCCCTGGATCGGGCCGGGCCGCACGATCGCCACCTCGATGACGAGATCGTAAAAGTTTTTCGGCCGCAGCCGCGGCAGCATCGACATCTGCGCGCGGGATTCGATCTGGAAGACGCCGATCGTGTCGGCGCGGCAGATCATGTCGTAGACACGCTTGTCCTCGGCAGGCAGAGTGGCCAGCACATAGGGTTGGCCGTAATCGTCCCGCGCCTCCGGATAATGATCCCGGAGCAGGGTGAAGGCGCGCTGCAGGCAGGTCAGCATGCCGAGCGCCAGCACGTCCACTTTAAGGATTTTCACCGCGTCGAGGTCGTCCTTGTCCCACTCGACCATCTTGCGCTCGTCCATCGCCGTCTTGACGATGGGCACGATCTCGTCGAGCCGGTCCCTGGTGATGACAAAACCGCCGACATGCTGCGACAAATGACGGGGAAAGCCCATGATCTCGTTGGCGCATTCGATCACGTGCCTTGTCGATGGATCGGTCTGATCGAGGCCGCCGGCTTTTGTCTCCTTTTCGCCGAGTTCCGAGGTCGACCAGCCCCAGATCGAACTGGACAGCGCGCTGCGGACGTCGTCCGACAGGCCCATCGCCTTGGCCACTTCGCGCATCGCCGAGCGGCCCCGGTAGCTGACGACGGCAGCGGCCAGCGCGGTGCGCTTGGTACTGTATTTGGAATAGATGTACTGGATGACCTCCTCGCGCTTTTCATGCTCGAAATCGACGTCGATGTCGGGCGGTTCGTTTCTTTCCTCGGAAATGAAGCGCTCGAAAAGCGTGTCGATCTTGTCCGGGCCAACTTCGGTGATGCCGATGCAGAAGCAGACGATCGAGTTGGCGGCGGAGCCGCGCCCCTGGCAGAGAATGTTCTGGCTGCGGGCGAATTTGACGATGTCGTGGACAGTCAGGAAATAGCGCGCGTAGTTCAGGCGCTCGATCAGGGCGAGCTCCTCCTCGATGCGTTGCGTCACAAAAGCGGGCACGCCCGAGGGGTAGCGGATGGCGGCCCCCTCCTTGGCCAGCCTTTCCAGCTCGGCCTGCGGCCCGAGGCCCGATTCCGTCGGCTCGTCGGGATAGTTGTATTGCAGATCACTGAGCGAGAAGGTCAGCTCGCCGGCAAAACGCAGCGTTTCCGCCAGCGCTTGCGGATGCCTGCGGAAAAGCCGTGCCATCTCCAGCGGCGGCTTTAAGTGACGCTCGGCATTGGCCGCCAGCTCCAGCCCCACCTCGGCGACGGGCACATTGAGGCGGATCGCCGTCAGCACGTCCTGCAGCGGGCGCCGTTCCGACGTATGGTAGAGCACGTCGTTGGTGGCCATCAGCGGGATGCCGGCCAGCTCGGCCATCGCCGCCGCCTGCTCGATACGGAAGCGGTCGTTACCGCGGTAATCCGGCGAAACCGCCAGCCTCAGGTTTTCGCCGAAGCGATCCCTGAGCCGGCTAATCAGTTCGAGGCCAGCTTCCGCGTCCGCCGACAGATCCGGCAGTATGGCCAGCGACAGGAGATCGCCCCATTCGAGAAGATCGCTCTGTTTGAGAAGCGCTGCGCCCTTTTCGTTCTCGTCGCGCAGATTGGCCTGCGTCAGCATGCGGCACAGATGACCCCAGCCCTTGCGGTCCTGCGGGTAGGCGAGGATGTCCGGCGTGCCGTCGCAAAAAACCAGGCGGCAGCCGGGATGATAGGAAACACCCTCAACCTTGGCCTGCTGCCAGGCGCGCACCACGCCCGCCACCGTGTTTCGGTCGGCGAGACCGATCGCCGAAAACCCCAGGAATTTTGCCGCGACCACCAGCTCCTCCGGTTTCGAGGCACCGCGCAGGAACGAGAAGTTCGACTGAATGCCGAATTCGGCATAGGGGATGGCCGTCAGCGCATTCATGCGAAGATCCCATGCATGAACCAGCGCGGCGGGACTTGAGAGGCGCCGTAAAGGCCCTGGCGATAGAGCCAGTAACGGCGGCCGTCGGCATCCTCGATGCGGAAATAATCCCGGGTCGGGGCATCTTCTCGTCCCGCCGCCCCTCGCCACCATTCCGGCGCGATGCGCTCCGGCCCTTCGGCGCGCGCGACCCGGTAGAGCGCGCGCCGCCAGCGGAAGTTCAAAGGCGGGCCTTCCGGCATTTCGGTGGCCGGCACCTCGATCGGCTCGGGCGCACGGAAAAGCCGGATCGGCCGTTCCGGCTGGAAGACGGTCGTGGGAGCGTCCTTCGCCTTGTCCGGCTGCTTCGGCGGCGAGGTTCTCTGCGGCACTTCCGCGAAGGGAAGGGTGGCGACGGCGCGCTCCGGCAGATGGCTCTCGACGGCGACCGGTTTCAAGACCGCACCTTCGCCGAGCCGGGCGCGGATGCGGTCGGCAAAAAGCGCGATATCGGCACCGTCGTCGCTCGTCTCGCCGGCAAGGTCGGCCTGCTGCATGTCGAAGGCGGCGGCGGTCAGCACCGAAAGGCGCACGAGATCGAAGCCATAGCCGGCGTCGATATCCTGTTCGAGCGCGGCAAGCCTTTCGTGGAACAATTTCTGGATCAGCCGCGGCTCGCGCAGAGGCCGCGAGGTGCCGACGGCGATGCGGCTGACGCCGCCATCGACGCGGAAAAGCAGCAGCGCCAGCCGCCTTGCGCCCTCGCCGCGACGCTCGAGGTCGCTCTTCAAGGTGGTCGCCAGCATGCCGGTCAGCCGCTCGATGTCCTCGGTCAGCATGATCGGCTCGGCAAGGTGACGCTCGACCGAAAGCGGTGCGACCGGCAGGCGCGGCGACACGGCCTCCTCGAGGCGGCCAAGCGCCTGGTCGAGACGCAAGAGCAGCGATGCGCCGAAGCGGCGGGCCAGCGGCGCGCGCGGTGCCGCCATGACGGCGCCCGCCGTGCGCAGGCCGACGCTTTCGAGGCTGGCGCGTACCTCCGGGTCGATGCGCAGCGCCGCCAGCGGCAAGGGCGCGAGAAGCGCTTCCTCCTTACCATCGGGCACGATGCGGTCGCCAGCAAACCGCGCCGCCGCCCAGGCAGCCCCAGGCGTGGCGGCAAGCCCGGCGCGGACATCGAAGCCCTGATGGAAAAAACGCGACAGGATATCGTCCAGCATCGAGCGTTCGCCGCCGAAAAGATGGGTGCAGCCGGTGACGTCGAGATAGAGGCCGTCGGTCCCGTCAAGCGCCACCAGCGGGGTATAGCGGTCGCACCAGTCGGCGAGGCCTTCGAGCAGGCGCCGGTCGGCCTCCGGATCGGCCTCCACGATGTCGATCGAGGGATGCATGGCGCGTGCGTCGGCTATGCCCATGCCGCGCTTCAGATTAAGCGCCTCGGCCCGCTCGTCGAGGGCGGCGATGCGCTGGGCGTTCCGGTCGCGGTGACTGATCACCAGCGGCAGGTGATCCGACGGCCGGGAACGCCAGGACCGCCCCAGACGCTGCCGCAGGATTCTCTCGGCGGCGAGATGCGGAAACCACAGGGATAGGATTCTTTGGCCGTTCTGGGGCCCATTCCTGAGACCTTCCTTGCTCGCCCCGTCTTTCTTCGAATATGCGTTCATCGGGGTTCCACTCCAGTGTGAATTTTCCGGGCAAGGCCGTGCGGCTCTTGCCGATGGCGACGGTGAAGGCGGGCCGGCCGATCGAGCCGGCGAGCGGCCCGGCAAGCGTCTTACGCGTTGCCGCCGGTGCCGCCGACAGGATGAGGCGGACGGGCGCTGCCGTCGGTTCGGGCTCGCCGGCCTGGCGCAGCAGGAACAGCGGCCGGCCCGCACTCTGCGCGCGGGCGTGCAGCCGCCGCGTCGCGGTGAGGTCAAGCCGCTGCGGGCTGCCGCGGATTTCGAGGATGACGGCGGCCAGCGCCGTCATCCGGGCAGCCTCCTCGGCGATCCACAGCGCATCGAGCAGCCTTGGCGCCTCGGAAAACAGCAATTGCTCCGGCTCGATGCCGAAGAAGGCGTGAAGCCCCCTGGCATAGGGAAAGCCGGCCTCGCGGAAAACCTCTGATGTGCCGATCCACAGCACCGGCAATCGCGGCCCCTGGCTTAGGATCAGGCTGACGAGCGACAAGGCAAAACCGGCAACGACCCCGGCATCGCGGGTCGCGGCGCCATGAAACTCGCTCACCGCCGCCTTCGGCAGGCCGCCGCTCAGCGCAGCATCGAGGCGCTCGGCGCCGGTGCGCAAAAACGCATCGGGCGGCGCCACGGCGAGGCCGCGCCGGACAATGGTCAGATTCCGAGCGGGTGTCGGATGCCGAGAGGGTGTCAGACTCTGACGAGGGACATCCGCGTCAAACGACGAACTGGCCGGCGCCTCCAGGCGCTCGGGCAAGGTCCCTTCGATCTTCGCGATCTGGCGGCGCAGGGCAAAAACAGTCTCCCGCGCCACGGCGCTTGTCGCCATGACGGTCAGCTTCCACTCACAATTGTTCCCGTTATGTTCCTATAGATTCCAGAGGCCGCCCGAAGAGTCAAGCGGAGTCATGGGGAATTTATTCCCAGAAAGAGCAATCCGAGCTTTTCAAGGAAACCGCTCGGGAGCCTGGGGTTGATAAAAAGGGGGCGGCTTTTGACTCTAGCCTGAAGCCAATTCTGAAGCGACGCGTCTCAAATATTGGGCGGTAAAGTCGGCGATTTGATCGACTTCTTCATCGTCATATTTGCGAAAGCTAAAGCGGCTGAAGCTAGGGTCGATAGCTTGGAGGGTTTTTCGTAGGGGACCGCGAAAATTCCTCATTTGATGGTTCCCCTCATATGCCAATACGTCTGCGCATTGAAGCGGTGGGTGCCTAGTTTTTGAGCCGAAATTGAAAGTCGCCGATTTTCCCGGAAAATGCCGCTGGACTTGCTGGAACGCCTCAGTCGCCGCCGCGCTGTACTGGTTGGCTTCATGGACGAATGCGATGTTATCGTGGCCTTCCGATGCGAGTTTCTCCCACGTGCTGCGAAGGGCCCATTGCAGGCAGATGTAGTACCAGCCGCGTACCATGTCTTCCGGCTTGATGGCTAAGCTATGTTTGTGAGCCAAGACCTCGCTCAGTTTCCGCCTGTCGACGGCGGCGATAATGCCCCGAATGTAGTGGTTTTTGACTACCGGCAGGATGCGCTTGACGTGTCTATCTCGCTCTTCACGGGTCCACCCTTCGTACTCCCCATGCCTGTTATGGCAATCGACCGAGTGGTGAATTTTTATCGGCGCCTTCGCCACGATCCACTCGAGGGTCCAGATCTGCCAGTCTTCTTTTGAAGCCCAAACGGCGGATACGGAAAGAATTTGCGAGTCATGGTCAGTGCCAGATTCGTCTAGGTAGACCTCAATCACGACCACCAAACCTTCCCGAGGGGCAAGAAAGGTGTCGCGGAACTCTAGGACGCGCCTTCCACCATTTCCGTCGACTCATCGGCTCGAAATTTGTTCAGCACGGTACCACCTCCTCAGTGCGTACGCGAATTACGACACGCTGAATTTATTCCTGCTTATGATCCTGGGGCAAAGGCGGCAGCCCGACCATTTGCCGAGTTCGGCCTGAAAGCCTATATGCCGGGATCAAAGGACAAAGCATGGCTCGCATCTACCAAACACGCATCTGGCACGACCAGCTTTCGCCAACGATGGAGGAAATCGAGCTCCTGGCGCTGGAGGCCTATGCCCATCTGCCGGAGGACTTTCGCAAGTTGACCGGCGAGATCGTCATTCAGATCGCCGAATTCCCGACCGACGAGATCATGGACGACCTTTCGCTGGAAACGCCCTTCGACCTGCTCGGCCTGTTCGAGGGGCGCGGCATCGCCGAGCGCTGGAATCCGCAGACCGGCGAGGGGCCGAACCGCATCACCCTCTATCGTCGCGCCATCCTCGACTACTGGGCCGAGAACGAGGAAACGCTGGGCGACATCGTCACCCATGTGCTGATCCACGAGATCGGCCACCATTTCGGCCTGTCGGACGACGATATGGAGAAGATCGAAGAGGCAGCGGAGTGAGCGACCCCGCTCCTCGTCATCCTGGGGCGGAGCAAGGAGCGAAGCGACGCGGCGCAGACCCCAGGATCCATGCCGTGATAGTGATGCAGTGCGCCGGCGGTGCAGAACCGAACGCTCATCATCCCGTTCTGGGTAACGGGGCTATCCCGATCGGTGGTAGATCACACTAGACTAATCCTGATCCGCCGTGCCCTTCGGCAGAGGTAACGGCATGGATCCTAGGGTACTCCGCGACGTCGCTTCGCGACTGCTACGCCCTAGGATGACGAAGGACGAGCGCTTCAGCGAACCTCCCTACCAATCGCTGAGCTTGGTGTCGGGGCCGTATTCCTGGCCCTCGATGTCCTTCACCACGGCCTGGCCGCAGCGCATGGTCTTGGCTTCCTGGTCATAGGCATAGGTCGGCGAGCCGAACAGGTGCCAGCCCTTGTTCAACGCCGCCGTCACCTTGTGGCAGAAGCTGGAATCGTCCGGACCGGACAGAAAACGGTAGAGTTTCATTCTTCAATCCTGTCGTCAGTTGCGTTAGTCATGCGCGAACAGCGGCGGCCTTCGCCAGCAGTTTTTCGGCCTGCGCCAGATGCAGCCGCTCGACCATCTTGCCGTTCAGCGCAACTACCGCCCTACCGGTATTTTGGGCGAGCGCGAAGGCATCCTTGACCGCGCGCGCTTCGGCTATTGCTTCGGGCGACGGTGCAAAGGCGCGGTTCGCGGCTTCGATCTGAGCCGGATGGATCAGCGACTTGCCGTCAAAACCCATGGCGGCCGCTTCCGTGCACTCGCGCGCAAACCCGTCCATATCGCGAAAATCATTGAAGACACCATCGAGCAGGTCGAGGCCGCCGGCGCGCGCGGCGAGCACCATCTGCATCAGCCATGGAACGAGATAGCGCCGATCGGGCGTGGCGAGAATGCCGGTGTCCTTGACCAGGTCGTTCGTTCCGGCAACGAAACAAACCAGTCGAGAGGCCGGGTCGCGGCCGAGCTCAGCGATCGGCCCGATATTGAGCAGCGCCCTGGGCGTCTCGATCATCGCCCATAGCTTGACTTCGTCGGCGATAAAATTGTCGTCGAGCACGTCGCCGGCCTCGAGAATGTCGCGCGGCGTGTCGACCTTGGGCAGCAGGATGGCGTCGGGCGAGCATTTTGCCGCGGCCAGCAGGTCGGCGCCGCCCCACTCGCTCGACAGCGCGTTGATGCGCACGACCATCTCGCAGCGCCGGTTGGAATGGCCGGCGAAAATCGCCACCAGCTTTTCGCGCGCGGAAGGCTTGTCGGCCGGGGCGACGGCGTCCTCGAGATCGATGACGACGGTATCGCAGGCCAGCGATTGGATCTTGGCCAGCGCCTTGTCGTTCGAAGCCGGGACGTAAAGCACCGAGCGGCGCGGGCGGTAGCTTTCGGTGGTCATCTCCGATCTATGCCGTCTGCAGCCGGCCGAGGCAAGCCGTGCATAAAAACTGCACGCAACTTCGGAAAATCTCCTCGTCTCCGCCCCGCTTGCCACCCGACCGGATGCGACAAGGGCGGCATGCAAGAGCAAACGAACTCCCGTTGGTCCCTGCCGTACCGGCTTCGCCGCGAAAGCTGGTGGCTCGTCGATCCGCCCCGGACTTCGGTAAACCTCCTCCCTTTCGTCCGGAAATCCCCGCCCACCGGCCGCATCAAAGCCGCCGAGAAAGCCCGATCATGATAGTATTCCTCCCGGCGGCGCCGAGCTATTGCAACCGCTTCGGCGTTGCCGTCCTGCTCGTCGCGCTGGCCGATTTTTTCTTCTATGGCCAACCGGCGGGCATCACGCTTTTCCTGTTCGGCGTTGCGATTGCCGCGGCGAGCATGGCTCTCCATCCTCTCGGCTCCTTCAACGATGGCAAATTCTGGTTCAAGCCGGTTGCGCTGCTCATGGCGCTGCTGCCGCTTGTGGAAAATGTCAGCGCACTGTCCGTCTCGATCGCGCTGGCGGGGCTGGCCATCTTCGCGCTTTCACTGGCCGGACGGTTGCGGCGCGGCCTTGCCCGTATTGCCGGCCAACTCTCGCTGTTCCTGCTTGCAACGCCATTTCGGCTCGTCCTTGATTTCTTCCGCTGGCGCACGGCGGCGCGGCGGCTTGGCCGGCGGCGCGTGCGCCTTGCGGCGATCGCCGTCTGGGTCATGCCGCTGGGCCTCGGCGCAGTGTTCCTCGCGCTGTTCGGCGCCGCCAATCCGGTCATTGAATATTGGTTCTCGCTGATCGACCTGATGGCACTGCTCGACCTCGTCCAGCTGCCACGTCTCGCCTTCTGGCTGTTCGTGCTTGCCTGCGTCTGGGCATTTCTGCAGCCGCGCCTGCCGCGCTTTCTCCGCCGCCGCAGGGTGTCGCCAGCCAGCGCACCGGCGACGCCGGCCACCAGGACCACCATCGAGGACATCGTCTTCGGCAAGGCCGCTATCCTCCGCGCGCTCGTCGTCTTCAACATCCTGTTCGCGGTGCAGAGCGCACTCGACGCCACCTATCTGTGGGGCGGCATCGCGCTTCCAGACCGGCTGACCTATGCCGCCTACGCGCATCGCGGCGCCTATCCGCTGATCGTCACGGCGCTGCTGGCCGCCGGCTTCGTGCTGGCGGCGCTGCGGCCGGGAAGTGCGACCTCCGGCGATCCGCTCATCCGCCGGCTGGTTTATGCCTGGGTGGCGCAGAACATCCTCCTGGTGGTCTCGTCGATCCTGCGGCTCGATCTCTATGTCGGTATCTATGCGCTGACCTATTGGCGTGTCGCTGCGTTCGTCTGGATGGGGCTGGTGGCGGCGGGCCTTGTCCTGATCATAGCCCGCATCGCGCGCGAAAAGTCCAACGAATGGCTGTTTGCCGCCAATCTTCTGACGCTATCGGCGACGCTCTATGCCTGCTCGTTCATCAACTTTGCCGCGCTGATCGCCAACTACAATGTCGACCATTGCTTCGAAATGACCGGCCAAGGCACCCAGCTCGACGTCTGGTACCTGCGCTCGCTCGGGCCCGGCGCCTTGCCAGCGCTCGATCGCTTCGTCCAGCACCAGAGCAGGACGGTTTCCGCGGAGGATGCCTCCATCCGCGAACTCGCCGGCTGGTATGCACAGGACGAAGCACGCTTCCGCGCCGGCCAGGAAAACTGGCGGGGCTGGAGCTTTCGTGACTGGCGGCTCAACCGCGCCCTCGACAGGCGTGGCCCGTTCGTGGTTCCTCCGATGTCCGAACCCTTCATGCCGGGCCGCTGATTTGATGCCGAACCACATACTGGTCGCCGACGACGACCCGCACATTCGCGAAATCATCTGCTTCGCGCTGGAAAAGGCCGGCATGAAAACGCTGGCGGTGCCGGACGGCGCGGCTGCCCTGCAGGCGATAGAGCGCCATGCGCCCGATCTCGTCGTGCTCGACATCGGCATGCCGGAAATGGGCGGGCTGGAAGTGTGCCGGCGGCTGCGCCACACATCCGACCTGCCGGTGCTGTTCCTGTCCGCGCGGGATGAAGAGATCGACCGCGTGCTCGGGCTGGAGATGGGCGGCGATGATTATGTCACCAAGCCGTTCAGCCCGCGCGAGCTGGTCGCCCGCGTCAACGTCATCCTGCGCCGCTCCCGGCCCACGCCGGAACCAGCCGACGACCGGCAATTCTCGCATGGCAGACTGTTGCTGGTTCCGGCAAGCCATACAGCCAGCTTCGACGGCAAGCCGCTGGCGCTGACGTCGATCGAATTCGCGATTCTGAAAGGCTTTTTGGCGCGGCCGGCGCATGTGCTTGGCCGCGACATGGTGATGGCCAACGCCTATGCGGCCAATATCCATGTCGCAGACCGCACCGTCGACAGCCATATCCGCAATATCCGCGCCAAGCTGGCGGCCGTCGGCTGCGTCGACGCGATCGAGACCGTGCACGGCGTCGGTTTTCGGCTGGGCGGATGCGGCGCGTGAGCGCCCAAGAACTGATTGGCAGCAAATGGCGGCCTCGCCTCGCCACGGTCGTCATCGCCATCCTGATCATGGTGATGGCGCTGCCGCTGGCCGGCCTGTTTTTCTTCCGGCTCTACGAGAACCAGCTGATCAGGCAGACCGAGGCCGAGCTGATCGCCCAAGGCGCCGCCCTTGGCGCGATCTATGCGCAAGAGGTTCGCGAGGCCGGCCTTGCCCCGGAAAAGCTAGGCGCACCCGTGCCTTCACCCAACACCAGCGATCGGGCCTCTCCCTACCAGCCGATCGAACCGGGCCTCGATCTTGCGTCCGACGGGATCCTGCCGACCCGGCCCGCGGCCACCGCGGCCAGCGCCGATCCCGCCTTCGCGGCAATCGGCGCACGCCTGTCGGGCATTCTTGCCGAGACGCAGAAGACCACGCTCGCCGGCTTCCGGCTGCTCGATCCCAGAGGCGTGGTCATCGCCGGCCGTGAGGAGGCCGGCCTGTCGCTCGCGGCTGTCGAAGAGGTTCGCGCAGCGCTTGCCGGCCGCTACGCCAGCGCGCTCAGGCTGCGGGTTCCCGACCAGCCGTCGCCGCCGCTCTATTCGGTCAGCCGCGGCACCAAGGTTCGCGTCTTCGTGGCCATGCCGGTTGCGGTCTCCGGCAAGGTCGCCGGCGTCGTCTATCTGTCGCGGACGCCGAACAACATCGTCAAGCATCTCTATGGCGAGCGCGGCAAGGTGGCGCTGGCGGCAATCGCCATCCTCGGCGGCGCGCTGCTGATCGGGCTGGTCTTCCTGCGCGCCGTCAGCCGTCCGATCTATGCGCTGATGGAACGCACGAAACGCATCGCCGCCGGCGACCGCGCGGCGATCAGGCCGCTCGATCACCACGGCACGCGCGAAATGGGTGAACTCTCTGCTGCTTTCCTCGACATGGCCGAAAAGCTGCACGCACGCTCCGACGGCATCCAGACCTTTGCCACCCACGTCTCGCACGAGCTCAAATCGCCGCTGACGGCGATCCAGGGGGCCGCCGAACTGCTGCGCGATTCGGGCAGCGCGATGGACGAGGCCGAGCGGCGGCGGTTTTCGGACAATATCGTCACCGATGCCGGCCGGCTCAACCTTCTGGTGCGCCGCCTGCTCGACCTGGCGCGCGCCGAAAATCTCGAGCCGAGCGGCGAAAGCACGTCGCTCGGTGCTGCGCTGGCGCTGCTGCCGGCCGAGGACAGGCTGGCGATGCGCCTCGAGGCCGGCAGCGATATCGGCCTGCGCATCTCGGCCGAGAACGCGGCAATCGTGCTGGCCAATCTCATCGACAATTCGGCGCGGCATGGCGCAACGCTCGTTTCCGTTGCGGCGGCGAGCGCGGACGGCAAGGCGACGATCCAGGTGAGCGACGACGGCGCCGGCATTTCGCCCAGCAACCAGGCTCGCATCTTCGAGCCGTTTTTCACCACGCGCCGCGATTCAGGCGGCACCGGTATGGGCCTCGGCATCGTGCTGGCCCTCCTGAAAGCGCATGATGGCACGATCCGGCTGGTTGACTCAGCGAGCGGCACGCGCTTCGAGATCATCCTGCCGGCGGCGTGACTCGGCGGTTCAGATCGGAAGGGCCAAAAGGTGCATTATGACATCGTCATCATCGGCGGAGCCATCGTCGGCTCCTCGGTCGCCTATTATCTGCGCGAGGAAGGGTTTTCGGGCTCGATTGCACTTGTCGAGCGCGACCCGCAATTTTCTCATGCGGCGACCACACTGTCCTGCGCCTCCATCCGCCAGCAGTTTTCGATCCCGGAAAACATCCGTCTGTCGCAGTTCACGCTGAAACTGTTCCGGCGGCTCAGGGAAGAGTTTGGCGCGGATGCCGATATCGGCTTTCGCGAAGGCGGTTATCTCATCCTTGCCGGCGAAAACGGGCTGCCTATCCTGCGGGCCAACCACGAAGCGCAGATGGCCGAGGGCGCCGACATCCTGCTCGAGGATGCGGAGGCGCTCGTCCGCCGCTTTCCGTGGCTGTCGGTCGAGGGCATTTCCGCCGGCGCCTATGGCCGCAGCGGCGAAGGCTGGTTCGACGCGCATGCGATGCTGATGCTGTTCCGCAAGGCACTGCGCACGAAGAACATCGACTTTATCACGGCGTCGGTGACGGGTATCGAGCGGCTAGGCGGCCGCGTCACTGGTGTATTTCTGGACAATGGCGAGCGGCTCGAGGCCGGCACCGTCGTCAACGCCGCCGGGCCGAATGCCGGCAAGGTGGCGGCAATGGCCGGGCTGGCGCTGCCGGTGGAGCCGCGCAAGCGCAACGTCTTCGTCTTCGAGGCGCGCGAGAAATATGACGACATGCCGCTGCTGGTCGACCCGAGCGGCATCTATGTCCGGCCGGAGGGCTCGGTCTACATCACCGGCGGCGCCGAGCCGGAAGAGGGCGAAGGACCGGCCGACCCCGCCGACTTCGACCCCGACTGGCCGCTGTTCGAAGAGGTGATCTGGCCGGTGCTGGCGACCCGCATTCCAGCCTTCGAGGCGATTAAGCCGACGCGCGCCTGGGTCGGCCATTACGACTACAACACGCTCGACCAGAATGCGGTGATCGGCCCGCATCCCGAGGTCGGTAATTTCCTCTTCGCCAACGGGTTTTCCGGTCACGGCTTGCAGCAGGCTCCAGCGGTCGGCAAGGCGCTGGCCGAACTGATCGTGCATGGCGGCTATCGCACGGTGGATTGCTCGGCGTTCGGGTATAGCCGGATCGCCGATGGGCGGCCGTTTCGGGAATTGAATGTAATTTAACGCTAGCCCGAAGGGATGCTACCGTTGCTTGGTGGATTAAGCCGCCACTAAGCCGTCCGTACCAAGATACGCCTGAAGCCAGCCCAGCACCTGGGCCCAGCCTTCGGCATGCTTCGTCGCGGCAGCAGCGAGGCCGGCGAAGCCGCCATGGCAGATGGTGACGCGTGTGCCGCCGGCGATCGGCTCCAGCAGCCAGGCGACTTTGGTTTCGCGGCGGCCAAGCGTCGGATGGTCCCAGCCGTATCTCCGCGTCTGCACGATCCCGCGCGGCTCTTCGATCTCCAGGAATTCGCCGCTGGCGGGCAGGTGTCTGCCGGCCGCCGTCTCGACGGTGACGCTCCAGCGGCCGCCGACGTGGAGGTCGGCCGTCCATCCGGTCATCCGGTAGGTCGCGGCGGACCCCCACCAGCGCTCGACCTCACGTGTAACGAGCGCGTCAAAGATCCGCTCGGGCGGCGCGCAAACATCGGCGCTCGCCATAACGGTCTTGCCATTCGTCATGCTGTGCACCGCGGAACTGTACATCGCCTGTCTCCAGAAACGTTTCGCTATCGAAACAACCTCAAGCCTTCGACGCGGGGCGGGACAGGCCTTTGCCGGTTTCGAGCAGGCTCTTCAGGCTGGACAGGATGAGCGGCCAGCCGTTCGCCACATGGCCAAGCAGCTTGTGCGGTCCATCGGCCTCGTGTGTGATGGCGAGCTTCACCATCTCGCCCTCCTGCTCGATGGCGAAGGTGCAGCGTGTGTAGCCGTCCGCCTTGACTTCGGGCATGAACTCGTTGCGCCATTTGAGCACGATGCGCTTGGGTGGATCGATCTCGAGGACCTCGCCGCTGTCGGTGACGCGGCCGTCGGTGTAAACCATCTTCCACGCCGAACCTTGTTTCCAGTCGCTTAGCATCTGGGCGCCGAGGAAATATTGCCGCTGGAACTCCGGCTCGGTCAGCGCTTGCCAGAGTTTTTCGGGCGAGGTGCGGATGTAGGTGACATAAACGAAAATGTTGCTCATCAGTCTTCCCTTTCGAGGCGTTTCTTCAAATCGCTGAGGGCGCCCAGTCGCCCCCGCTCGAATTTGCCGATCCAGCGTTCGGCGATCTCGTTGATGGGAACCGGATTCAGATAATGTTGCTTCTCGCGTCCCTTGCGGATGGTGGTGACGAGGTTTGCTTCTTCCAGGATCGCCAGATGCTTGGTCACCGCCTGGCGCGTCATGTCCATCTCACCGCACAGCGCGTTCAGCGTCTGCCCGTTCCTTGCATGAAGGCTGTCCAGTAATCGCCGACGTGTCGGGTCGGCCAAGGCGCGAAAGACGGCATCCATGCTCATGACTCTAATATGCAACCATCTGGTTGCATGTCAAGAGGCAGAACCTTGGCCGAGGCTGCGCAGGTTGAGGTCGCTGAAAGTGGATTTCAGCGCTTGCGGCCGAACCAGAATGCGTTGGGCATGCGCTCCATGCCGATACGCTCATAGAAGCCGACGGCGTCGGGCATGGAGATCAGGCTGATGGCGACGGACGGTCCGAGTTGCCGGCGTGCCTCATCCATCAGACCCTTGCCGATACCCAGCCCTTGCGCCGATGCAGAAACAGCGAGCTCGGAGATATAGCAGACCCAGGAAAAGTCGGTGATGCCGCGAGCGACACCGACCAGCGGCTTGCCTTCTGTATCGAGACGCGCGGTGAGCACCAAATTGGCCGCTGACAACATCGCCTTCAATCGAGTGTTGTCATCGACGGGCCGTGTCTCGCCGAGGCCGGATTCCACCAGCACGCGGCGGAACTCGGCGATGCCGAGGCCCGGTTCGCTGGCGTAAAGGATCGTGGATCGCGTTGTCATGTCGATAAAAGTGCACCATGGGCCGGTGGTTTTGAAGCGTTTTGTGTTTCGATCGACGACGGAAGTCCAGAAACACCCGCCTTTTATTTGCCCGCGGCTTTGTGTAAACCGGGCGCCAGCAATTCCCCGCAACGAGAAGAAGACGGGCAAGAACCATGGAAAAATTCACCAAGCTCACCGGCGTCGCCGCGCCGATGCCGATCGTCAATGTCGACACCGACATGATCATCCCCAAGGATTATCTCAAGACGATCAAGCGCACCGGGCTCGGCACCGGCTTGTTCGCCGAAATGCGCTACAAGGACGACGGTTCGGAAAACCCGGACTTCGTGCTCAACAAGCCGGCCTACCGTAAGGCGCAGATCCTGGTCGCCGGCGACAATTTCGGCTGCGGTTCGAGCCGGGAACATGCGCCGTGGGCGCTGCTCGATTTCGGCATCCGCTGCGTCATCTCGACCTCGTTCGCCGACATTTTCTACAACAACTGCTTCAAGAACGGCATCCTGCCGATCACCGTCAGCCCGGAAGACCTGGAGAAGCTGATGGACGATGCCTCGCGCGGTTCCAACGCGACGCTGTCGATCGATCTCGAGGCCAAGGAAATCCGCGGGCCGGACGGCGGCGTGGTCAAGTTCGACCTCGACGAGTTCAAGCGCCACTGCCTGCTCAACGGGCTCGACGATATCGGTCTGACCATGGAGAAGGCCGGCGCCATCGCTTCGTTCGAGAAGAAGAATGCTGCTGAGCGACCCTGGGCCTGAGCGGTACGATGACCTGGTCGCGACAGACCGGGTTCGTGGCGGCTGAACGGAGGGGACAGTCATGATACGTTCGCTTCTGGCCGGGGCCTGCGCGCTGGCGTGGATTCTGATGCCGGTGGCAGGCGCGCATGCACAGACCGACATAGTGCTCGTGCCGGCTGACGATGCGTCCGGCGGGGCCGCCGACCAGGGCGCGTTGAGCAATGCGGCCCTAGCCGACAATGACAAACAGGCGCCGATCCCGTTCGAGGGCGGCCAGCTGACCATCACCCAGGAGGAAGAGTACGGGGAACGGATGCTCGCCTTCGACGGCAAGGAACTGGCGCGCAATTACGACGTCTTCTTCGACAAGGTCGTCGAGGTCGGCGGTGTCAAGGTGGCGCTGGTCGATGTCGGCGACGGCGGCAATCAATGCGGCCCGGCCAAGGTGATCGTGTGGAAGCCGGAAGGCGGCACGATCCAGACGACCACGGTCGAGCAGGATGAATGCGGCGCACCGCCGGCCGCGATCTCCGACAGCGCCATCTATTTCGTACCCTATCTTTTGCCGGGCGATTCCAAGCCGGCGCTGCAATGGTCGCCGACGGACGGGCTGACGACGTCCGGTATTCTGACCTACATGCCGGAGCCGGGCACCGACTGGAAAGACGTCGATCCGTCGAAATACGACAACATCATTGATGCCTTTCACAACGAGGCCGTCTACAGGCTAGCCGAGACGCTGCTCGGCAAGGACATGCCCGACATGGCGACCAGCCTGCTGGTCGGCGGCGGTACTGAGGCGACCGCTTCGGGCGCCTTTTTTGCCAGCGGCTGCGTGCCGCATGATTGCGGCGGCAATGACGGTTTCATGGCCGTCGACCCGGTCAACCATAAGCTCTATTTCGCCCGCCGCGGCGACAAGCCCGAGCCGGACGCGTGGCCGGCGGTGAGTACATGGCCGGCCGACGTCAAGGAAGCGCTGGACAAGGCGCTGGGGTCGGCGAATTAAGGTTTCGACAAGGGGTCGCACTGCGCATTCGTCATCCTCGGGCTTGACCCGAGGATCCATGCCGCGACCGTTGTCGGAAGGCGCGGCTGAGCAGAAATTCTGCACCGTGGCAAAGCCATGATGTCTCGGCATGGATCCTATGGTCTACGCTGCGTCGCTACGCTCCTTGCTCCGCCATAGGATGACGACGGATAGATGCTCCGGCCAATCTCCAAGGTTAGCGTCTTGCCGCCTCGTGACAACAATTTGCCTAGCTTGGCTCATGGCCCGCCCGGCCCCCTCTGCTAGACGACGCTCAGCAACCCAACGAGGCCGCCCATGCGAAAACTGATCTCCACCGGTTCGCCCTTCGAGAAGACCGCCGGCTATTCGCGTGCCGTGGTGCAGGGCGACTGGTGTTTCGTGTCCGGAACGACCGGCTACGATTATGCCACTATGACGATGCCGGAGACGGTCGAGGCACAGACGCGTAATTGCCTTTCTACCATCGCCAAGGCACTGCAAGACGGCGGCTTCGAGATGGCCGATGTGGTGCGGGCACATTACTATATCACCGATGCGGCTTTCGTGGATGTGGTGTTCCCGATCCTCGGCGAGGCCTTTGGCGAGATCAGGCCGGCGGCAACGATGATCGTGTGCCAGCTCAACAAGCCGGAGATGAAGATCGAGATCGAGGTGACGGCGCTGCGGCGCACAGCCTGATGCCTGTCACGGTTGCGACAACGACACGGTTAGCACGAGGATCGGCCCATGGTGAAGGTCAGGCGCATCGTTGCAAACATAGACACGCAGGATATCGCGGCGGCAAAACCCTTCTATCAGGATGTGCTCGGCCTCGATCTCAAGATGGATATGGGCTGGATCGCTACCTACGGCTCGCAAGAGACGATGCAGGTCAGTTTCATGGCCGAAGGGGGATCAGGAACGCCGGTGCCGGACATCTCTATCGAAGTCGACGACGTCGATGCCGCGCTTGAAAGCATGAGGACGGCCGGCTTTGCCATCGAATACGGTCCGGCGGACGAACCCTGGGGCGTGCGGCGCTTCTTCGTACGCGACCCGTTCGGCAGGCTGGTCAATATCCTTTCGCATCTGTAGGCGTTTTGGCTTGAGCATCGGATTCTGCCAAACCGGTTTCCACTTTTGGGTCCGATGCTATGAACCGCAGGCTTGCGCGCCGGCTGCTTGGCGTTTAGCAAGGCCGCGTTCATGCGCTAAACAATCGGGACGGTTCTCATGGCTTCGAAAAATCTTCTCCTGCTTGCCGGCGACGGCATCGGCCCCGAGGCGATGGCCGAGGTGAAGAAGCTGATCGCCGCCATGGACGACAGGCTCGGCAGCGATTTCGTCACCGATGAGGGCCTTGTCGGCGGCTGCGCCTATGACGCGCATGGCGCGGCGATCTCCGACGCCGACATGGCCAAGGCGATGGCCGCGGACGCGGTGCTGTTCGGCGCCGTCGGCGGACCGAAATGGGATGCGGTGCCTTACGAGGTCCGCCCGGAGGCGGGTCTGCTGCGGCTGCGCAAGGACATGGAGCTGTTTGCCAATCTCAGGCCGGCAATCTGCTATCCGGCGCTGGCGGCGTCCTCCTCGCTCAAGCAGGAGGTGGTCGAAGGGCTCGATATCCTCATCGTGCGCGAGCTCACCGGCGGCGTCTATTTCGGCGAGCCGAAGCAGATCATCGATCTCGGCAACGGCCAGAAGCGCGGCATCGACACCCAAGTCTACGATACGTTCGAGATCGAGCGCATTTCGGGCGTTGCCTTCGAGTTGGCACGCACGCGCAAGAACCACGTCACCTCGATGGAAAAGCGCAATGTGATGAAATCTGGCGTGCTGTGGAACGAGGTCGTCACCCAGACGCACAAGGCGCGCTATGCCGACGTCAAGCTCGATCACATGTTGGCCGATGCCGGCGGCATGCAGTTGGTGCGCTGGCCGAAGCAGTTCGACGTCATCGTCACCGACAATCTGTTCGGCGACATGCTGTCCGACATCGCCGCCATGCTGACCGGCTCGATCGGCATGCTGCCGTCCGCCTCGCTCGGCGCGCCGGATGCGAAGACAAAAAAGCGCAAGGCGCTCTACGAGCCGGTGCACGGCTCGGCACCCGACATCGCCGGCAAGGGCATCGCCAATCCGATCGCCATGATCGCCTCCTTCGCCATGTGCATGCGCTATTCCTTCGGCATGGTTGAAGAGGCCGACCGGCTGGAAGGCGCGATCGCCGCCGTTCTCGACCAGGGCTTGCGCACCAGGGATATTCATTCGCCGGGGATGACCGAGGTCGGCACCGCTGAGATGGGCGACGCGATCATCGCCAAGTTCCTGGGCTGATCCCGTGTCGGTCGACGTCCGCTGGGCGACGACCGGGGATGCCGCCGCACTCGCCGCCATGCTTTGCGAAATGGCGGTGCATTACCGGCAGCCGCCACTCGACGCCAGCCAAGCTTTGTCGGCGGCGCAGAAATGGCTTGGCGACGAAAGTCCGGCCTATCCGCATTTTGCGCTCGCCTTCGTCGATGGTGAAGTTTGCGGGCTGGCCTCGGTTGCGATCGCGCATCCCGGCATCGATCTCGAGCGGCTGCTGTTCCTCAAGGACCTATTCGTACGCGATGATGCCCGCAATGGCGGTGTCGGTCGAGCGCTGATGGCATTCCTTGCCGGCCATTGCCTGCGCGAAGGCATCGGCCGCATCGACCTGACCACCGAGGACTGGAACGAGCGTGCGCTGCGCTTCTACGTCGGGCTCGGCGCGGAGCGCCAGGGCCGGAAGGTCTTCCTCAGGCTTTCGAGCGAGGCGCTGAAGGCGATCGCCAAACCCTGACGCCCGCCGGCACCGGACCCCAAAGGTTTTCACCGACCTTGGATGGGATAAGCCCAAGCGCCAACAGACCCAGCGTGTTGAAGCCGGGAACGAAGTACAGCAAAACGAACCAGCCGCTCAGGCCGATGTCGTGCAGGCGTCGTACCATAAGGGCAAACCACGGCAGGACAGTCAGTAGCAGGAACACGAAGGCTGGCGCATAACCCAAAGCTCCAAATTCCAGGTCGCCTCTGACAGCTGTGATCGCTGCATTGATGAGGACGCCGAACGCAAGAAGCGCGAAGAACACGATCAGCGTGAGCAGAAAAAAGCCCCAAAATTCCTTGCGGCGGGCGCGGCCGGTGAAGCTGACAGGTCTCACTTTGAATGCGCGCCAGAAATAAGCCCATAATCCGGTGGATTGGGCAGGTTCAACGCCGTTGGGAATGAGGCTGCGGGATTCGGCAGCCCTTGGCCTTCCTGCAATGACGGCGCGCGCAGTCCCATGGTCCGGCTGGAACTCGACGGGTGCGCCTCTGACCAACGCCACGCCGGGACTCAGATCCTCATGCCCGACGATGTAACGCTTGCCGTCGGCTCCATTGATGTATCCGAAACCCTGATCCTGGTCATAATGATAAATCGCGCCGCGCACTGCTTGCCCCCAAATACTGTGCCGTACGGATACTATCCAAGGTTGTTTTCAATTGCAATATGCACGCATCACATGTGCGAATGGAGCGGCTGCTAGGCACGGCGCCAGCTAAACCCTGACGCCTGCCGGCACCGGACCCCACTGGTTTTCACGCGGCTGGGTCGGGATCAGCGCGAAGATCAGGATGATCACGGTGCCGAAGGTCGGGATCAGGAAAAGCAGGAAGAGCCAGCCGGTCAGGCCGATGTCGTGCAGGCGACGCACGTTCAGCCCGAACCACGGCAGGGCTGTCGCCAGCAGAAAGAGGCCGAAAAGGCCGACCGTCACTGCCGGCAATTCACTGTTGTCGAGATTGCCCATGGCGTCGTCGATGAAGACGCCGATGCCTATGACCACAATCAGCGCGATCGTCCAGAACAGGCAATACCCCCAATATTCCTTGCGGCGGGCACGGCCGGCGAAGTTGAAGTAATTCTCGGTCAGACCCAGCCAGAAATAGTTCCACAGGCCGGCGGATTCGGCCGGACTTTGTTCAGCGGAACGGCCGAAATGTTGCGGCTGACGTGCCGCTGGCGCATTGCCGGCCTGAGATGGCACGGCGGTTGCAGTGGAGGCGTCGGCAGGCGCACTGCGAGGTTGGACGCGGATCGAAAAAACATCGCGTGCCCGTCCGCCAGCCGGCTGGAATTCGACGGTCGTACCTCCGGCAACCGATGCTTCGCGGCGCAAATCTTCGCGCGCCAAAGTGTAGCGGTTGCCGTCGGCTCCGGTGATGAAACCAAAACCCTGGTCTTCGTCGTAATGAAGAACTTCGCCGCGCATGTCCTGCCCACCCCCATTTCCCCGCCCCAGACTGTGCAAAGTTCCGGCAGACCGCAAGGGGCGTGCGGAAATGGAGAGTGCTGGCTATTTACCCCGGCCGTTTCTTCGATTTCTTGTGTTTCGCAGGTCCGCCTTCGAACTTCGCCTTGGCCGGTTTCCCGGCCCAGGGCTTCGCCTCGAATGCCGGGCGCTGGTCGGCCGGTGCGCGCTTCTCGAATTTGGGCGCGTGCTGATCGAAGGTGCGCTTGCCGCGATGCGGCTTCTTGTCGGGCCGCGGTTCCTGATAGCCGGCTCGCGACAAATCCGGCGTAGCGTCCAGCCGCTTGACCGCAATGTTGCCCTGCAGCTTGCGGTCGGGACCGATCGCAGCGAGGAAGCGCTCGGCCCAGTCCGCCGCGATCTGCACGAAGGTTTCCTCCGGCTGCATCTTGATCGCGCCTATCTCGCGCTTGGAAATGCCGCCTGCCCGGCACAGCATCGGGATCAGCCAGCGCGGCTCGGCGTTCTGCCGGCGTCCGACCGACAGCGAGAACCAGACGCTGTCGCCGAAATCGTCGCGGCGGCTCGGTGCCTCGTCGCGGCGGGCGGCTCTGTCGCCAGCGGGTCTGTCGCCCGACGGCATGAACGGAGCGACGTCCAAGAGATCCTCGGGCGCCGAGCGGCTGGAGCGGCAGAGACGCACGAAGGCTGCCGCCACCAGTTCGGCGCCACGTTGGTCGAGAAGCGCGTTGACGAAGCCGCGCTCATCGTCCGTCACCGGCTCGCTGAAGACCGGGTCGGCGAGGATGCGTTCGTCGTCGCGGCGCAAGACGTCGTCGGCCGAAGGCGGGCTCGCCCACGTCGCCGCAAGGCCGGCGCTTTGCAGCAGGCGTTCGGTGCGCCTGCGGGCATTGTTGGGCACGATCAGCGCGCTGACGCCCTTGCGTCCTGCCCGTCCCGTCCGCCCGCTTCGGTGCAGGAGCGTCTCCGGGTTGGTCGGCAAGTCGGCGTGGATGACCAGTTCGAGGTTGGGCAGGTCGATGCCGCGTGCCGCGACGTCGGTGGCGATGCAGACTTTTGCGCGGCCGTCGCGCATCGCCTGCAGCGCGTGGCTGCGCTCGTTCTGGCTAAGCTCGCCGGACAGCGCCACGACGGAAAAGTTGCGGTTGTTGAAGCGTGCCGTCAGATGGTTGACGGCGGCGCGCGTGTTGCAGAACACCAGCGCGTTCTTGGCCTCGTAATAGCGCAGCACGTTGATGATGGCGTTTTCGCGGTCCGCCTGGGCGACGCTCAGCGCCCGGTATTCGATGTCGAGATGCTGCTTTTCCTCGCCGGAGGCCGAGATGCGCACAGCATCGCGCTGGTAGCCCTTGGCCAGCGTGGCGATGGAGCGCGGCACGGTCGCGGAAAACATCAGCGTGCGGCGGTCGGCGGGCGCGGCATCGAGGATGAATTCCAGATCCTCGCGAAAGCCGAGATCGAGCATCTCGTCGGCCTCGTCGAGCACCACTGCCTTGAGCGCCGACATGTCGAGCGAATTGCGGGTGATGTGATCGCGCAGGCGGCCGGGCGTGCCCACGACGATATGGGCGCCGCGCTCCAGTGCGCGCCGTTCGGTGCGCATGTCCATGCCGCCGACGCAGGACGCCACCGTGGCGCCGGTCAGTTCGTAGAGCCATTCCAGCTCGCGCGTTACCTGCAGGGCCAACTCCCGCGTCGGCGCCACGGCCAGCGCCAGGGGTGCCGCCGCGTGGGAAAAGCGCTCCGCGCCATCGAGAAGGGTCGGCGCCAAAGCCAGACCGAAGGCGACGGTCTTGCCGGAGCCGGTCTGGGCCGAAACCAGCGCATCGGCCTGGCCAAGCTCGAGAACGGCGTTCTGCACCGGCGTCAGCTCGACATAGCCGCGTTTTTCCAGCGCCTTTGCCAGCGCGGGAACAATAGCTTCGAAGTTGGACATCTTGCTCTTTCGAAATTCGGATTCTGAATACCCGGCGACGGGTCAAATGTCGGCAAGCGCCCACAGACGGGCGCCACGAGCCAGACGATGCTCGTTCGTACTTGGTGCCGCCGTCATTGTACAGGGCGGGCGGGTCGGCCTGCTTGCGATTGACTCTAGACGTAAACCGCGTAAAAGCCGGCACCGAACGGGATAGTTTTCGATGCGCGGCCTTTTGATGGCGCTTTCTGCCTTCGACATCCCCGGCCCCAATGCGAACCATTGGGCCGGGCGCGTTGCTGCGTCTCCTCGTTCCAGCAAAATCACGTTCTTGCTCAAAAAAACCGGCAAAACGACCACCAAAACGGTCTGATTCCCTTGGCCTAACCACCCTCTCCCGGGTCCGGCCCGGGGGTTGAAACCCGCATCGGCCGGCGGGTTTTCTCCAGAAACCGAGCGGAGAGGGACAGGAGATTTCGATGAGTTTCAAGGTTGCGATCGTCGGCGCCACGGGCAATGTGGGCCGGGAAATGCTCAACATACTGGAGGAACGCGGCTTTCCGGTAAGCGAGGTGGTGGCGCTGGCCTCGCGGCGCAGCCAAGGCACGGAAGTGTCGTTCGGCGACCGCACGCTGAAGGTCAGGGCGCTCGACCAATATGATTTTTCAGACACCGACATCTGCATCATGTCGGCTGGCGGCAACGTCTCCAAGGAATGGTCGCCGAAGATCGGCAAGCAGGGCTGCGTCGTCATCGACAATTCGTCGGCCTTCCGTTACGACCAGGACGTGCCGCTGATCGTTCCGGAAGTGAACCCGGATGCGATCTCGCTGTTCACGCGCAAGAACATCATCGCCAACCCGAACTGCTCGACGGCGCAGCTGGTCGTGGCGCTGAAGCCGCTGCATGACGCTGCCACCATCAAGCGCGTCGTCGTCGCCACCTACCAGTCGGTCTCCGGCGCCGGCAAGGAAGGCATGGACGAATTGTTCACGCAGACGCGCGCGGTGTTCGTCGCCGACACCGTCGACGTCAAGAAGTTCACCAAGCGTATTGCCTTCAACGTCATCCCGCATATCGACGTCTTCCTCGACGACGGCTTCACCAAGGAAGAGTGGAAGATGGTGGCCGAGACCAAGAAGATGCTCGACCCCAAGATCAAGCTGACGGCGACCTGCGTGCGGGTGCCGGTGTTCATCGGTCATTCGGAAGCGGTCAACATCGAGTTCGAAAAGCCGATCACCGCCGATGAGGCGCGCGAGATCCTGCGCGAGGCGCCGGGCTGCCAGGTCATCGACAAGCGCGAGGACGGCGGCTACATCACGCCACTGGAATCGGCCGGCGAGGACGCCACCTTCATCTCGCGCATCCGCGAGGATTCGACCATCGACAACGGCCTTTCGATGTGGATCGTCTCCGACAATCTGCGCAAGGGCGCAGCACTCAATGCGGTTCAGATCGCCGAGCTGCTGGTCGAGCGCGGGCTGATACAGCCAAAGAAGAAGGCGGCGTAGTTTCGCTCACGGCCGTATCGCCGCTATCGCGGCTGGCCCTCCGCGGGGGCGCCGGAAGGCCGGCGGCCCGCAGTCGCGGGCTCGGCCTTCGGCCGTTAGCGCCCTTCTCCCCGCTCACGGGAGAAGGTTCCGGCAGGAGGATGAGGGGCAGCGCAGGCGTCTCAAATGGCCAGCAAGGTGCCGGCGTCACAGCCGGTTCTCCTCCGCTAGGTCCAACAGCAACTCCAGCGCCTCCTCCGCCCGGTCGGCGGGCACGAACAGGTGATCGTGGTAGAAGGCCGAGACCGGATTGACGCCGATGCCGGCCGCGGCCAGTCGTGCGGTGATGGCGGCGAGGAAGCCGACCGCGTCCAGCGACGAATGGATGTTCAGCGTCAGCATCCGGCAGCGGAACACGGTTTTCAGTCCAGCGGCCTTGGCATGGTCTTCATGCACGATCAGCGTCATGCCCTCGCGCTCGCGAAATAGCATCACCGGGTGGAGCCTGTCGGGAACGGGCGCATCGGGTGGCAACGTGGTGAACACATGAACCCCGGCAAGCAATTCCGGCGTCATTGCCGCCAGCAACTGTTTCAGGTCGGTCTCTCCGGCCATCGATTGCTTTCGTTGTGCGACTAGGCGGCTGCTGCGTCGAGCGCTCGAAGACACTTCTATGGATTTTCGATAACGCCCTCCACCTCACCCCGCAAGGTGGACTTGGCCAGGTTCGTTGCTGACTGAACGTACACACCCAAGGTTCGCCGCTGGAGTGAAAAGAACTGGAGGCATGTCGGATCGCCGTAATGGGCCGCGTCCTTGGTTCGAGCTGGCGGAGGAGCCAGTGCTCACAACGACCGGAGGGAACATCAATGACCATGTCTCAGGCAGCACCCGTCTCATCGCGTGCCTTGTGGGCCGGCCGCGTGCTCAGCGCCGTCGTCGTGCTGTTCATGATCTTCGACGGCGTGATCAAGCTACCGCCGCTCGAAATCGTCACCCAGACCATGGTGCAGCTCGGCTGGCCGGCCGATGCCAATGTCTCGCGCATTCTCGGCATCATTGGACTGGTCTCGACAGCGCTTTACGCGCTGCCGCGCACCTCGGTGCTCGGCGCCATCCTGCTCACCGCTTATCTCGGCGGCGCCGTCGCCACGCATGTGCGGATCGGCAGCCCTTTGTTCTCGCACATACTGTTCGGCGTCTATCTCGGCGCCATCCTCTGGGGTGGCCTGTATCTGCGCGATCCAAGGGTGCGCGGGTTGTTCCCATTCAGCCAATAGCGGCGACTTCGAAAGCCGTTCGATGGTGGCCACGCCGCCAGAGCGCCGGGCGGCAGCCGATCTTCTTCTTTGGATCAAATCGCCTGGTTGCGAGTTAGGAGGTTCAGCGGCGAGGACGGCACCCTGTTGGAGAGGAACGACAATGAAAAAGGTGATGATCTTGATGGCCTTGCTGGTACCGCTCGGTGCCTGCTCCCGCACTGAGCAAGGCGCGGCAGTTGGTGGCCTGGGCGGTGCGGCGGTCGGCGCTGCGGTGGCCGGCAACCCAACCAAGGGCGCGGTGATCGGTGGTGCGGCCGGCGCTTTGGCCGGTGCGCTGATCGGCCGTGCCAGCGAAAGCGGCCAGTGCCGTTATCGCGATCGTAACGGTCGTGTGTACGTTGCGAGTTGCCCAGAGGGCTATTGATCGGGCCGCACCATGCGGACGAACAGCAAAACGGCGGGCAAGGCCCGCCGTTTCGTGGTTGTGGAGATGATTTATTCGGCGCTGGCGGCTTCCGCCTCGGCCGGCGCGGCTGCAGCGGCGGCAACGGCCGCGGCGGCATCTTCCTGCGCCTTCTTCAGCAAGGCTGCGCGCTCCTGCGCCTTCTTGCCGGGCTCGGCCTTCTTCGGGTTGGAGCGGGCTTCGCGCTTGGCGATGCCGGCTTCATCGAGGAAGCGCAGCACGCGGTCGGTCGGCTGGGCGCCATGCGACAGCCAATGCTTGACGCGCTCGGCGTCGACCTTGACGCGTTCGCCGTCCTTGGGCAGCAGCGGGTTCCACGAGCCTAGCGACTCGATGAAACGACCGTCACGCGGCGAACGCGCGTCGGCGACGACGACATGGTAATAGGGACGCTTCTTCGAGCCCGCACGGGCCAATCGGATTTTCAGTGGCATTTCTCTTCTCCTAAAAGCTCTGATTTGGTTGATCGGTTGGTGGCTGGTCCTCAGCCGGTTTTCGTCACGCCGTTGGATGCGGCGATCTGCTCGTGATGGCGGATCACTTCGCGGACGACGAAGTTCAGAAATTTCTCCGCGAAATCCGGGTCGAGATGGGCGTCCTTGGCCAGTTGGCGAAGACGGGCGATCTGCTCCTGCTCACGCGCCGGGTCGGCAGGCGGCAGGCCATGTTCCGCCTTCAGCACACCGACTGCCTTGGTGCAGCGGAAGCGCTCGGCCAGCATGTGGATCAGCGCCGCGTCGATGTTGTCGATCGAGGCGCGATAATTGGCCAGCGCCGCACGTGCGTCCGCCATGTCCTTCTCTTCGTTCATGGCGCCCTCACTTCTTCTTGCCGAGGCCATTCTTGCCAAGCATTGGCAGCCCGCCACCGCCCGGCAGGCCGGGAAATTTCATGCCGCCGGGCAGCCCAGGCAGGCCACCGCCACCGGGAAGACCGCCGGGCAGGCCCTTCATGCCGCCGAGCCCGGCCGCCTGCGCCTGCTTCTGCAAGGCTTCGAGCTGCTTGGGGTCCATCTTGGAGAGATCCGGCATGCCGCCGCCCATCATGCCGCCTCCGGGACCGCCTGGGCCGCCAGGCATCATGCCGCCGAGCCCCATCTTGGAAGCGAGGCCGCCCATCATGCCGCGCATCAGGCCGCCGCCTTTGCCCTTGCCGCCCATCGCCTTCATCATGTCGGCCATGCCGCGATGCATCTTCAACAGTTTGTTGATTTCGGCCGCGTCGGTGCCCGAGCCGGCGGCGATGCGCTTCTTGCGCGAGTGCTTCAGAATATCGGGGTTGGCGCGCTCCGCCTTGGTCATCGACGAGATGATGGCGAGCTGGCGGCCGAACATCTTGTCGTCGAGACCGGCGGCGGCCATCTGATCCTTCATCTTGCCCATACCGGGCATCATCCCCATGATGCCCCCCATGCCGCCCATTTTCGACATTTGCTGAAGCTGGCCGGCGAGGTCGTTCAGGTCGAACTTGCCCGACTGCATCTTCCTGGCCATCGCCGCCGCCTGTTCGGCGTCGATGTTCTCGGCCGCCTTTTCGACGAGGCTGACGATGTCGCCCATGCCGAGGATGCGGTCGGCGATACGCTTGGGATGGAATTCCTCCAGCGCGTCCATTTTTTCGCCGGTGCCGATCAGCTTGATCGGCTTGCCGGTAACGGCGCGCATCGAGAGCGCCGCACCACCGCGGCCGTCGCCGTCCATGCGAGTCAGCACGAGGCCGGTGATGCCGACGCGCTCGTCGAAGCTTTTTGCCAGATTGACGGCGTCCTGGCCGGTCAGCGAATCAGCAACCAGCAGGATCTCGTGCGGCGACGACATCTTCTTGATGTCGGCCATCTCGACCATCAGCGGCTCGTCGATGTGGGTGCGGCCGGCAGTGTCGAGGATGACGACGTCATGGCCGCCGAGCTTGGCCGCCTGCACGGCGCGGCGGGCGATATCGACCGGCGTCTGGCCGGCGACGATCGGCAATGTGGCGACCTTGACCTGCTCGCCGAGCTGGCGGAGCTGCTCTTGCGCGGCGGGACGCCGCGTGTCGAGCGAGGCCATCAAAACCTTCTTGTTTTGACGGTCGGTGAGGCGCCTGGCGATCTTGGCCGAGGTCGTCGTCTTGCCGGAACCCTGCAAGCCGACCATCATGACGACGACCGGAGCCGGTGCATTGAGATCGATGGCGACGCCCTCGGCGCCGAGCATCTCGACCAATTCGTCATGGACGATCTTGACGACCATCTGGCCGGGCTTGATCGACTTGACCACGGCGGCGCCGACGGCCTTCTCGCGCACCTTGTCGGTGAAGGAACGCACCACTTCCAGGGCCACGTCGGCCTCGAGCAACGCACGGCGCACCTCGCGCAGCGCCGCCGAGACGTCAGCCTCCGACAAGGCGCCGCGGCCGGTGAGGCCGTTCAGGATCGAACCAAGGCGCTCTTGCAGGGACTCAAACATTGGTCAACCCACCGCGCGACAGCGCCTTGGATTGATTTTGATCCCTGTCGGGCCGATGGCCCTCCACGCCTCTTGTGCGTTCCTGTAGCGATTCAAACATTCTTTTTCCTTTTCCCTGGCACCCGGATGATGCCCGAGAGGTAATGCGTTCGCGCCAACTGTCCAAGCAAAAGCCGGTCCGGGCAAAAGCCCAAAGCCAAAAAGCACCCGGGGGCGCATAGCGCTGCCGGGTGTTGGCCTCCGGGATCGATTTACAGCACTTCACCTCAAGGAGGTTTCGGCGTCCCGGTCGGTTTGCTCGGAGGAATACTCGTCGCGGATTTCGCGGCGTGTAGACAGGAAATCGGCTGCAGAGTCAAGCTTTCGTCAGGCTTTGCGCCAAATATGCTCGGGGCGGCAGGCAAGGCGCATCAGCGCACGCCGCCGGCGAGCGGCATATCCGGCTCGACCTTCAGCGGTGAGCGCGGATGCAAAAGCAACAGAACAGTCAACAGGGTGCTGACGATGCCGATCACGGCGATGAGGACGGCGTCTAAAGTCGTCCAGCCGGCGGATTCGAGCGGCTTGGCGTTGAACAGGGCGAAGGAATTATAGCTTTGCTGGTGCGAAATCAGCAGGAAACCGGTCAGATTGTTGCCGAGATGGGCGCCGAAGCCGGCACCGAGATTGCCGGTGGCATAGACCAGAAGGGTCAGCAACAGCGCAAAGGCGGCGATCGAGGCCAGCACGCAGGCATTGATGGCGGCGCTCGAACCTGGGCTCCAGTGCAGGGAGGTGAACAGCAATCCCGGCAGCAGCGCCCAGATGAAAGGGTTCTGGAACCGGCTCGCCAGGCCCCTGAGCAGATAACCGCGAAAAAGCATCTCCTCCGACGAGGTCTGCAGAAAGGTCAGGGTGGCGATCGGGATCAGGAACAAAAGCCACCAGGACAGGCCGATCGCGCCGCGCGCGATGTCGGGCTGCAAACCATAAAGCAGGATCTCGGAAAGCAGCGAGGTGATCAGCACCGCGGTCAACCCTTTCAGGAACCCCGCCCAAGAAATGCGCCGGCTGACGCCAATCAGGGCGGTCAGCTTTTCGCGATGGATCCAGCCCATTGCAGCCCAAAGGCCGAGCCAGATTCCGGCAAATGAAGCCAGCGCCGCGAGGATGCCCGCAGGAGAGGCCATGAAATCCTGCACCGCTCCTCCACCTAGCGGGGCGGTGCCAGATGACGCCTGCCAAACGGCAAAGGCATATGTGCCGCCGAACAGCACGGCGGCAGTGGTTCCGAGCCAGAACAGGATGACGACCACCGCTCCAAGCAGAAGCCGCGGCAAAGTGGTCTTGTTGTTGGTGGTGTGCCGGTACTGTTGGAAGGCGGTTGGGTCGATCGTCACGCGGGCTCGCTGGCTGGTGCTTCGGCTCGCAAGGTCTAGAACATCGGCCGCAATGTGGAAACCGGTATTGCAGCGGCAGTACCGGCTTGTGGCAATGTCGGCAGTGCGAGCGGCCGCCGCTATACGGTGACCGCCCTGTTTGTATTGTCAGCGCTCGACGTACATGATGCGCCTGGTGCCTGGATCGACCAGTGCCGGCTGGCCGTTCACATAGACATAGCGGTAATCATAGTCCGGAATCTCGCGCAGCTCGACGGTGTCAGGCAACGTCGCGCCGGTCACCACCTCGCCCTCGAGATAGACCGGTTCGAGCCGATGCGTACGGACATAGGTGCGGATCTCGGCCGGCGGTCTGCGGATGGGCTCGATCGCCTCGCCGGCAACGATCGCTCCGGTATAGGTGTCGGAATATTCGGCGCTATCGGCAGGCGGTGTCACGACGGCAATGTCGGCGCTGGCCGGACGCTGTGTCAGGACCACACGGCTGCCGCCGAAATCGGCCGTCACATAGTCGGAATAGACCCAGCCCTGGCCGTTGGCCTCGGCGATGGTACACCATTTGCTGTTGGCGATGCAGCCGTCGAGCGTCGCCGACTGGCCGGCCGCGAGCACACCGATGACCGGATATTGCGGGCCGGGGCCGGCGCGTACATTGAGATCGGTGATGGCCGAGACGGCGGTGTCGGCCAAAGCAGAGCCCGACATCGCTATGAGCGCTCCGGCCACCGCCGGAAACAATATGCGTTTCATGGTTTTCTCTCCGTTTCACAGTCCCTCGGGACCGAAAACGAAGCAAAGCCGCATGCGTTCCGGCTAAAAGGCTTCGGCCGGCTCACGATTTGTTCCAGTCGTTTTCGGCAGGTCGGTCAAAAGCTCGTGAACAAAAGCAAGTTTTTGCGCCGCCACGTCCGAGATGACGAAGGGATAGAGATCGGGCAGGCCCATACAGCGGTTGATCGAGTTGGACGCCTCCGACAGCACCAGCCAGCGCTCGAGAATCCTTTCGAAGGGCTCTGGCCTGGGGGCGGGTTCCGATGGTGCCGGCTGCAACTTGCCGCCGGTATCGGCGCGCGGCAGCTCGTTGGCTTCAACGGTCTCCAACCGGCCGAGCGGGAAATTCAGGGCATGCACCATCTCCAGCGTGTCGGTGATGTGCATGTGATGCGCCCATGTCTCGGCCCAGTCCTCCCATGGGTGCGACGTCGCATAGGCCGAGATATGGCGCTGCTGCCAGTCGGGCGGCGCGCCATCGGCATAATAGGTCTTCAGCGCCTGTTCGTAATCGGCGCGCTCGTCGCCGAACAAAGCGCGAAAACCGGCAAGCCTTTGCGGATCGTCGCGGATCAGGCGGTCCCAGTAATAATGGCCGAGTTCATGGCGGAAATGGCCGAGCAGCGTGCGGTAGTTCTCGCCCATCTCGACGCGCCGTCGCTCGCGCTCTGCCGAATCCGCCTCGGCGACGTTGAGCGTGATCCGGCCGTTGTCGTGGCCGGTCAAGATACGCTCGCCACCGGGACCGCCGCCGATCGGATCGGCAAGAAAATCGAAAGCGAGGCCGATCTCGTCGCCGGGATTCTGCTTGGGTGCGACCGGCAGGCCGAAGGCGAGCAGCGAATACACGGCACGCTTCTTTGCCGCCTCGACACGGATCCAGCGGCGGCGGTTGCCGTCGACCGACAGATCCGGAATCAGCTGGTTCAGCGCACAGGCGCGGCAGAAGGCGTGGCCGGGCTCCGCCATCCAGTTGCAGGCGCATTCGTCGGCATTGGTGCAATGGAAGACGTCGCCGCCGGACAGCGCGAAGCACGCATGCTCGGGATCGTAGAGCACGAGGCTGGCGCAGTTCAGGCATTGCGCGTTCTCGAAATAGAGACGATGGCCGCAATGCGGGCAGTCGAAAAGCTTCATTGGCGTCTCAAATCATTGGAAATGCGAAGGACGATACGAGCAGGAGAACGCCAAACGCCTGTCAGCTGCCCACGTTCCTGCCGGCCGACGCTATTTTGCCGCAAGCTGGGCGACGACCTCCTTGGCCACTGCCGCGCCCGATAGCCTGGCGCCGCCGCACGTCTGCATCAGCGGACCGGCCAAATGCTCGCCGGCGAAGAAGATCTTTTCCGCCACCGGCTGCATCAGCGTGGCGCGCGCTTGCGAGCGGCCTGGCCGCGCCGCCGCATAGGCGCCGCGCACGAACCGCTCAGCGCCCCAATTGGTCATCATCGCGCGTCCGACATGTTTTCGCACGTCGCCGCCAAAGATGCCGCAGAGCCGGTCGACGAGGCGGTGACGATAACCGCCTTGGCGCAGATGGTACCGCGATCGGTGACGCAGGCTACGCCCGGCCCATCCCAGACGATCTTGCGCACCGGCGTCGACAGTGCCACCGGCACATCGGCGCCGAAGCGCGCAACCAGCGTACCGAAGCCTTCCCTGGTGAAATAGTTCGGATCGAGATCGGCGGCCGCCTGAAAGTCGCGGATCGATATCTCGTCCTCGTCGGCGCCGAAATCCATCGGCCCGGCGAAGGTTGCGGCGGCGCGCGGCGCGTGTCCCTTGGCGAGCAATGCCGAAAGACGGTCGTCGTCGCCTTCCCTCACCTGATGTGCCGCCACCAGTTCGAACAGCCTTGCGTCGGCAACCTTCATCGCCGCCTCTTCGGCTTCGCTTGCCTTTCGCTCGCGGTAGTAGAGATGATCGACATTCATGTCGTGGTGATGAAGCGTCCAGGCGGCGGCTTTCGCCTCGGGAAAATAAGGATTGCGGTCCGCGGCATGCAACCAGGCGCAGCCGATGTCGAACGGCACGCCGAAATGCTGATCGCTGGTCCAGGCGCGGCCGCCAATGCGGTTCATCGCTTCCAACAATTTGAAGGAAAAACCGGCAGCGCGCAGAGTCTTGGCAGCCGAAAGCCCGGCTGAACCGGCGCCGATGATCACGACGTCAACGTCTTCCATGCTTATTCTGCCCCCGCCACAATAATTACTTGATCGTAGGCAAATTCCCGGGCGTCCGCCAGTGTGGTGGATTTGAGGTTCCTGCTGTATTGAGTGCATCGGCGTGGCGCCGGGGCAGTGACAAGCAGGTGTTTGGCAGGCAAGTTCGCAATTGGGAACGTGATTCCGGCAACCAGGAGAGCAGCATGGCATTTCTTGCCAAGAAGATGTTTGTAGTGGCCACGGTGGTGGCGGTGCTTGCGCTGGCGACGGGCGCGCAGGCGGCCAGCTGTGGCAAGAGCGGCGCCGGCTTCGAGGCGTGGAAACCGGAGTTCGCCGCGGAGGCCAAGGCCGACGGCGTCGGCTCGAAGGGTCTGGCCGCTCTGGCTCGCGCAACCTACGCGACAAAGACGATCTCCGTCGACCGCGCCATCCATAAGGCTTTCAGCGGCTCGGTGGAAGCTTTCATGAAGCGCCGTGGCGCGTCCGCGATCATTGCCAGGGGCCGCGCGCTGAAGAAGGCCAATGCTGCGCTGTTCGACAAGATCGAACAGAATTACGGCGTGTCGCCGGGCGTGTTGCTCGCCATCTGGGGCATGGAGACCGGCTTCGGTTCCGCCATGGGCAACCAGAATACGGTCTCCGCCATTTTAACGCTTGCTTATGACTGCCGCCGTCCGGAGTTCTTCTACCCGCATGCCATTGCGGCCCTGAAGCTGGTTGATCGCGGAGCGTTGAGCGCCTCGTCGGTCGGTGCCGCGCATGGCGAGATTGGTCACACGCAGTTCCTGCCCGGAAATGTTTTGACATATGGCGTAGGTAACAAAAACCTGCGCGACAAGGCCACTGCGTTGGCTTCTACCGCCAACTTCCTCAAGAGTCATGGTTGGCGACCGGGCGCCAGCGCGCAGGCGAATATCGGTGCAATTGCCGGCTGGAATTCCGCGAGCGTCTACCAACAGGCCATCGCCCATATCGCCGACGCGATCGACGGCGGCTGACTAGAAATGTCCGTTCGACAAAAAACCCGGCCGTGTGCCGGGCTTTTTGTCGGTGCGTGTGGCATGCCAAGAGCGGCGAGCGCCTGGGCTCTCAATTGTTCACGTAACCGCCGCCCAATGGGCATTTCTTGGAAGCGGGAACCTCGAAGGAGCCTGAGTAAACATTTGAGCAGGTACGGAACTTGGAGTTCGGTGGCGTTGAAGGAGCCGCCTTTGGCCTGCCCTCGATCACCGTCGGGACTCCGGCAGCTTGCGAGTAGCTGCCGCCCAAGGGGCATTTCTCGGAAGCGGCAACCTCGAAGGAGCCGGTGATAACATTTGAGCAGGTACGGAATTTGGGGTTCCGCGGCGCCGGGGTGGCCCTAGCAGCCGCCTTTGACTTGCCCTTGATGACCAGCCAGATTTCGGTCGATTGGTCGAGCTGCAGGCCGTTTATGTCGGAGTAGCTGATGCGTCCGGTGCGTATTCCTTCGCCAAGGCGCTGGCAGAACAAGGCCGGCATGCGCTCCTGTGAGACGCCCATGAAAGAGGCGATTTCGTGCTTGAACGTGATGCTCCACAGGTGGACAGCAGAGATGCACCCGTCTGGATTCTGCTCGCGTTTCGAGGCCGCCTGCGAGGACTGGCATCCAATAAAGACGATGGCTGCCGCAAGCAGGAGAAAAATGGCGTTTTTCATTATCAGAATCCCTCCGTCGCGCGAGGGAATTTAGATGAGGCGTTTAAAAGGTCAACAGGAGCCAATTTAGCTGGTTTGACTTTCTTATGTTAGAGATACCAAATAGAAACCCGGCGTCTCCGCCGGGTTTTCCTGGAATAGTATTTGGCTCAACCCTTGCGGCTACGCGCCGCTAGTGTCCTCAGCCTGAGCGCGTTGAGGCGGATGAAGCCTTCGGCATCCTTCTGATCATAGGCGCCGCGGTCGTCCTCGAAGGTGACCAGCGCATCGGAATAGAGCGAATTCCTCGACTTGCGGCCGGTGACAATCACGTTGCCCTTGTAGAGCTTCAGCCGCACGGTGCCTTCAACGTCTTCCTGGCTCTTGTCGATCATCGCCTGCAGCATCAGCCGCTCGGGCGCGAACCAGAAGCCGTTATAGATCAGCTCGGCGTAGCGCGGCATGAACTCGTCCTTGAGATGGGCGGCTCCGCGGTCGAGCGTGATCGATTCGATCGCCCGGTGGGCCGATATCAGGATGGTGCCGCCGGGGGTCTCGTAGACGCCGCGCGATTTCATGCCGACGAAACGGTTCTCGACCAGATCTAGCCGGCCAATGCCGTTGTCGCGGCCGAGATCATTGAGCGCCGCCAGCATCGTCGCCGGCGACAGTTTCTTGCCGTCGAGCGCAACCGGATCGCCCTTGAGGAATTCGATCTCGATCTCGGTGACCTCATCGGGCGCATCCATCGGCGAGATGGTGCGCTGGTGGACGAATTCCGGCGGCTCGCTCCACGGGTCCTCTAGCACCTTGCCCTCGGAGGAGGAGTGCAGAAGGTTGGCGTCGACCGAGAACGGCGCATCGCCTTTCTTGTCCTTCGGCACCGGGATCTGGTGCTGCTCAGCGAAGTTGATCAGGTCGGTGCGCGACTTGAACGACCAGTCGCGCCAGGGTGCGATGACCTTGATGTCGGGGTTCAGCGCATAAGCGGAAAGCTCGAAACGCACCTGATCGTTACCCTTGCCGGTGGCCCCATGCGCGATCGCGTCGGCGCCGGTCTCCCTGGCGATCTCGACAAGATGTTTCGAGATCAGCGGCCGGGCGATCGAGGTGCCGAGCAGATAGCTGCCTTCATAGACGGCGTTGGCGCGGAACATCGGGAAGACGAAATCGGATACGAACTCCTCGCGGACATCTACGATGCGGATGTCCTTGATGCCCATCATCTCGGCCTTGCGCCTAGCCGGCTCCAGTTCGCCACCCTGGCCGAGATCGGCGGTGAAGGTGACGACCTCGGCGCCGAGCTCGGTCTGCAGCCATTTCAGGATGATCGAGGTATCGAGGCCGCCGGAATAGGCGAGCACGACTTTCTTGACGGCTTTTGCTTTCGACATGGTGGGCAGTTCCGCGACAGGGGTTCTTCGCGGGCGAGGTATCACGGCGTTTTAGGCCAGCGCAAGGGACGAACGATGCTTGGACCAGATGCTGTATCGCTCAGAGGCTGGCGAGCACACGGGTCCTGCGCTATGGCTGCGCCGTCTTTTGCCGCTAGGAGACGAGCCATGTCCTTCATCCCCGACAGTACGACGCTTATCCAGTTCGCCATCGCCACCTTCATCCTGGCGATCACGCCCGGGCCTGACATGACGCTGTTCGTCTCGCGCACGCTGAGCCAGGGCCGTGCCACCGGCTTTGCCTCGATGGCCGGCGCCTTGTGCGGCACACTGATTCACACCACGCTGGTGGTGGTCGGCGTCTCGGCGCTGATCGTCGCCTCGCCGATGGCGTTCTTCGTGCTGAAGATTTTCGGCGCCGGCTATCTGGTCTTCCTGGCATGGCAGGCGATCACAAAAGGGTCGGCGTTTTCACCGGAGAAGAAGAGCGGGCCGCAGATCTCGCTGTTCCGCAGCTGGGCCGCGGGGCTCGGGGTCAATCTGCTCAACCCGAAGATCATCCTGTTCTTCATGACCTTCCTGCCGCAATTCGTCTCCGCGCATGATCCCAACGCGCCGGGAAAGCTGTTCTTCCTCGGCGTGATGTTCGTCGTGCTGGCGATCCCGGTGACGGCGCCGATGGTGCTGGCGGCGGAAAAATTCTCGGCCGCGATGAAATCCAGCCCGCGTGTGACCCGCGTCGTCGACTATCTGTTTGCCGGAGTTTTTTCGGCCTTCGCGCTCAAGATCCTGACGGCCCAGGCGAAATAGGTACTTTCATTTTGCGCATGATCCTTTCCGAGCCTTTGGTTCGGGGTCATGCGCTGATCTGGCGCCAGCTTCCGGCCGAGCGCCCGGCGCTCAGCCAGTAGAAAATACCGCCGACCATACCGCAGCCGATCACCGCCAGCATGACGCTTGTGTTGGTAACCTCGAAATTGGCATCGGCCGTCTGGTGGACGAAGCCGAGGAAGACCGCCGCTACCGCCGCGCCCGCCAGTGCATAGAACAGCCAGTCCCGCCGGCCAAGGATCTCGGAAACCAGGATGGCGATCGCCGCCGGCATGAAAGCGAAATAAGCGACGAACAGCCCGACGAAGGGGATTGAAAACCACAGCGAAGCCTGCGCCGCCGGTTGCGTCTCGTCCGTCATCAGCCCAAGAGACGCCAGGACCATGATGTTAAGGAAGGCGCTTGCCGCCAGCGAAGCAACGCCATAGCCGACCAGGATGACGGCGAAGCGGATCAGATAGGCGACGACGCGATTCACACCTCGCCATGCCCCGCGATCATCATCGCTTCCAGCGCCAGCCGGTCGACCTTGCGCATACGCTCGGAGTCCGACTTGAGCTGGCCGCAGGCGGCGAGGATGTCGCGGCCGCGCGGCGTGCGGATCGGCGAAGCATAGCCGGCATTGTTGATGTAGTCGGCGAACTTCTCGATCGTTTCCCAGTCCGAGCACTGATAGTTGGTGCCCGGCCACGGATTGAACGGAATCAGATTGATCTTGGCGGGGATGCCCTTGAGCAACTTGACCAGCGCCTTGGCGTCCTCGATCGAATCGTTGACGTCCTTCAGCATCACATATTCGAAGGTGATCCGCTTGGCGTTGGACAGACCGGGATAGGCCCGGCAGGCAGCGATCAGCTCGTTCAGCGGATACTTCTTGTTGATCGGCACCAAAAGGTCGCGCAGATCGTCATTGGTGGCGTGCAGCGAGATCGCCAGCATCACACCGATCTCCTCGCCGGTGCGGAAGATCTCGGGCACGACGCCCGATGTCGAGAGCGTGATGCGCCTCTTCGAGAGGGAAAGCCCGTCGCCGTCGGATGCGATCAGCAGCGCCTTCTTCACCGCCTCGAAATTATAGAGCGGCTCGCCCATGCCCATCATGACGACGTTGGACACTTTCCGGCCCTCGGCCGGCACGATGGCGCCGTCGGGTGTGTCGCGGTCGGGGAAATCGCCGAGCCGGTCGCGGGCGGTCAAAAGCTGGGCGAGGATTTCCTCGGCGGTCAGGTTGCGCACCAGCTTCTGCGTGCCGGTGTGGCAGAAGGAGCAGGTCAGGGTGCAGCCGACCTGCGAAGAGATGCAGAGCGTGCCGCGGCCTTCTTCGGGAATGTAGACGGTCTCGATCTCGACCGGCCGGCCGGCGCCGCGCGGCGGAAAGCGGAACAGCCATTTGCGCGTGCCGTCGGAGGAAATCTGCTCCTCGACGATCTCGGGCCTGGCAACGGTGAAATGCCTGTCGAGCGCGGCGCGCAGATCCTTGGAGATGTTGAACATGCCGGCAAAGTCGGAAACGCCGCGCACATAGATCCAATGCCAGAGCTGTTGGGCGCGCATTTTCGCCTGGCGCTCCGGCACGATGCCGGCGGCGACGAGGGCGGCCCCGAGTTCGGCGCGCGTCAGGCCGATCAGCGACGGCTTTTCAGGCGTCGTGCGGGTACGCAACGCGTCACGCGCGCCCTCAGTGGTAAGATCGAATGAAAGGGTCATTGTTGCGCCAATATAAGCGATTTGCGGCCGAATACAGCATCGGGCCCGAAATGAAGCGCGGCGCATAGCACAGGTTAGCGGCGGAGTCATGCAGGTGGTCTTTCCTTCTCCCCTGCGAGAAGGTGGCCCGAGCGTAGCTCGGTCGGGGGTGTTCCAGCTTGGCGCCGACCGCGTTCCGTCCAACACCCCTCTTCCGTCTCGGCGCTGCGCGCCGATCCACCTTCTCCCACAAGGAGGGAAGGGAAGACCGCGCCTAACCGCCTACTTGCACTTGGCGATCGAGGCCAGCGCCGCCGAGATGCCCTTCAGCGAGAAGACGTAAGTGGTGGTGTTGCCGCGGCCGGACTTGGCCGACACCTTCATGTCGGTGCCGGTCTTCATCGCGGCGATCAGCACCGGCTCCTCGGCGGCGTTCTCGACCCAGGCCGACTTGCCGCGCGTGAACATCGAGAAAGACTTCTTGTCGATGGTGACGGTGGCCTTGGAACCCTCCTGGAAGGTATAGCCGGCAATGAATTGCGGCTCGTAGGACACTTGCTGCCCCGGCCGCTGGCTGACGAAGAAGAACATGTCGCCGTGATCGAGCGTCGGCGGCTGCTTGTCGGTTGGCACGGTCAGGACATAGCAGACCTTGCCGCCGCCCGACGCCTGATAGCTGTAGGTGCCCCAGGCATTATGCTGGCCGATCTTGGTGGCCGACTGCGCCAGCGCGGGCGCCGTCAGGGCCACCAGGGCCAGGCTGGAAACTATAGCAATCAATCCGCGCATCGCTTTTCCCGTATTCCACTGGTGCGGCGGCAGGCCGGCTCGGCGTCCTGCCCGTCGCTTCATTTTGATTTAATCTGGGTTACCAAACGGTGAATTTCCCTAAGAAAAGGATGTTCACGCCAGGAAACCGCCGCCGTCTTCGCACTGCCGCTCGAAAAAGCGGCTGGCGCACTGTCCCTGCCGCGACTTGGAGGCCACGAAAACGGCAAGAGTTTGACTTTTCAAGCAGCTAGGTTTCGGGGCGATTCCCGCTTTTCTTGAGGTACGTGACGAATTTCCCTGCAGGCGGTACCATGTCTGCGTTCGTCGCCACGGCACTCGGCCAGGGTGCCCTCCTTGGCGGCTTACGGGAGATTTGGCCATGGCCATTTCCGAGACAGTCCTGATCCTCGCGGGCGGCACAGTCGTCCTGGCGATCGTGTTTGGCATTCGTGTCGGCGTCCGCGCGGCGGCTAGCGGCGCGGTGCCCCGGTCGGATGGCGGAGAGGCGGCGGGCGGATCGGGCGCGTCCGACGTGCCCGGGGTCATTGCGCTACCGCCTTTGATTTTCCTCGGCTTCCTGGCGGCGGCAACCGTGCTCGAGGTGCTCGCGCCGCTCCCGGTCATGGCCGGGCAGGCGCTCGCCCGCTATCTGGCCGGCGCCGTGCTCGCGGTGTGCGGCTTCGTGTTCCTCTTTATGGCGGCGGGCCGCTTTCAGGCCGCTGGAACCAACATACCACCGACCTTGCCAACGACGGCGCTGGTCGTCGACGGTATCTATCGGCGGACCAGAAACCCGTTGTATCTGGGAGCGACCCTCATTTATCTGGGCTTCGGCGTCGCCGCCGGAAGTCTTTGGGCTATCGCGCTCGTCATCCCCCTGCTGTGGGTGATCAATACCGGCGTCATCGCGCCGGAAGAGCGCTATCTCGAGCGCAAGTTCGGAGATGCCTATCGCGCCTACAAGGCGCGGGTGCGGCGGTGGGTTTGATGGCCGGAAAGTCTCGCGCGATTTTTTGCGCCGTGCCGGCTCAGCTCTTGTCGGCGATGGCCTGTTTGGCGGCGAGCCGGTGCGCGGGCGTGATGTGGGCGCTGACGGTTGTGATCGCGGCGGTCAGTACGGCGATGTCGTCGGTGAAGCCAAGCCCAACGATGAAATCGGGGATGACGTCCGTCGGCAGCACGAAATAGCCGAGCGCAGCCAGCAATGTGCCCTTGGCGCGAAGCGGCGTCTTCTTGTCCATGGCGCAGTAATAGGCGGCGACCACCTCTTCCATAAACGGGATATGCCGGGCGGCTTTCTTCGCCGTACGCCAGAACTTGTCGCGCACCTCACTCTCGTTGCCCGGCTTGCTGCCGAGGCCGAAGAAATCAAAACCGGATTTTTGCGCCATCAATCTCTCCGTGCGGCCGTCGCGTGACTTCACGCATGACCACGAGGCAAAATGTGGTGAAAGCCGAACCTCGCTGCAAGGTGCAGCTAGGCTCAGCCGCCGAAATAGCGGTTCATCTTCCTGGCCAGATCGAAATCCAGCGCCGTCAGGCCGCCGGCGTCGTGCGTGTTGAGGGTCACGTTCACCGTCTTGTAGACGTTCGACCAGTCGGGATGGTGGTCCATCTTCTCCGCCGCCAGGGCGACGCGGGTCATGAAGGCAAAGGCTTCGGAGAAATTCTTGAAGGTGAAGGTGCGGGTGATCGAGCCGCCATCCTTGGCCAGCGACCAGCCTTCGAGGCCGGCAAGTTCGGCGCGGATCGCCTCTTTTGCTAGTTTCTCCCTGGCCATATCCGCCTACCGCATGATCCGCGAAGCGTCGGCGACGCCGACCAAACGGCTGGCGATGCGGTTGTCGGCACCTGAAAGCGGCCAGGCCTCCTCGACGACGTAAGGCCCGCCGCCGACCGAATCGCGCGACGACATCAGCACGAAGCGGCCGACCCGGAACGGCAGCGTCGAAAAATTGCCGCGTGCCGACAGGTACTGGGCGACATCGAGCGGGCTCGAATTGCGCAGGCGGGCCAGCGTCACATGCGGCATGAACTTGCGCGGGTCGGCCGGGATGCCGAGCCGCTGGCAGATGCGCTCGATCTCGGCCTGCAATGCGGAAAGATCGGGCGAAGCGGCGACCCCGGCCCACACCGCATGCGGCTTCTTCTGGCCGAAGGCGCCGACGCCGGACAGCGTCAGCGGGAAGGAGGCGCGGTGAACACGGTCGAGCGCGTTGGCGATTTCGTCGGCGACATGGCCCTCGACATCGCCGATGAAGCGCAGCGTCAGATGATAGTTCTCGACGTCGATCCAGCGGGCTCCGGGCAGGCCGCCCCTGAGCAGGGACAGCGAAAGAGCGGCATCACGCGGTATTTCGAGGGCGGTAAAAAGACGCGGCATGGGAAGCCTCCTGTCCTCGAATCGAACTCTTGCCCCTAGCGAATCATCGATATTCGAACGGGGCAAGCGGTTTGTTGGTCGCAGGGCTGCCTAAAATCTTCCCCTACGGAATGTGGTGCGGCGGCGAACCCTCGCCTTCAGGAATTACCCCGCACCGTTGCAATGGCCTTCTCCACACCGGGCAGGATACCCTCGACGATGCGGTCGACGCCTCCGGCGTTCGGATGAAGGCCGTCCTCGAGCTGCAGGACGGATTGACCAGCGATGCCCTCGAGAAAGAAAGGATAGAGCGGCACGCCGTATTTTTCAGCCAGTCGCGGAAAGATTGCGTCGAACGCCTTCTGGTAGTCGGCGCCGAGATTGGGCGCCGCGCGCATTCCGGCAAGCAAAACGGCGATCTTGCGCTGCTTCAGTTTTGCCAGCATGGCGTCCAGGTTTTTTTCCGCTATGGCGGGCGAAACGCCGCGCAGCATGTCGTTGGCGCCGAGCTCCAGGATGACGAGTTGCGTTCCGTCCGGCACCGACCAGTCGAGCCGTGACAGGCCGCCGCTCGTCGTATCGCCGGAGACGCCAGCATTGGCGACCGTGACATCGTAGCCCTTGGCGCGAAGCGCCGCCTGCAGCTTTTCGGTGAAGCCCTGACCTGGCCCGAGCCCATAACCCGCCATCAAGCTGTCGCCTAAACCGACAATGGTGAAGGGTTCGGCGCGCGCCGACGAAATGGCGCCGCAAACGGCGAGGAAAACGGCGAAGGCTGCGGCAAAGGTGTGTTTGAAAGCCATGCGGCAGGCCCCATATGAACCAGGAACATCTGTTGGCGAAGGCAGGTTTTCATCTTTTGTCGAGCATCGGATGCTCTAGCCTTCATCCTCCATATAGGACGATTTGATTTTGGAAGAAGCCGTCATTTCGCTGAAAGACGTATCGCTGACGCTCGGTGAAGGTGGCTCCTCGGTCCATGTGCTGAAGGGCGTCAGCCTCAATGTGGCGGGCGGCGAAGCGACAGGCATCGTTGGACCCTCAGGTTCGGGAAAGTCGACATTGCTGATGGTTTTGGCTGGGCTTGAAAGGGTCGATTCGGGCACGGTTCGAATTGCCGGCGAGCTGCTCAACGGCAAAAGCGAAGACCAGATCGCATCGTTTCGGGGGCGAAACATCGGCATCGTATTCCAGTCTTTCCATCTCATCCCCAACATGACGGCGCTGGAAAACGTTGCCGTCCCGCTGGAGCTTGCCGGCCATGCCGATCCGTTCGGCGTGGCGGCGCGCGAGCTGGCGGCGGTCGGCCTCAGCGATCGCGTCACCCATTACCCCGGCGAATTGTCTGGCGGCGAGCAACAGCGCGTGGCGATCGCCCGGGCGCTGGCGCCGTCGCCGCGCATCCTGATCGCCGACGAGCCGACCGGCAATCTCGACCAGGCGACGGGGCGGCACGTCGCCGACCTGCTGTTTGCCAAGGCCGCGGAACGCGGCATGACGCTGGTGCTGGTCACACATGACCCGGTACTCGCGGCGCGCTGCTCGCGCCAGGTGTCGATGCGGTCGGGGCTGATCGAGGACGCGCCTGAGCCGGCCACCAGGGCCGGCAAGGTGACCGCCTGATGCCGCTGTCGCAAACACTGAGGCTCGCCTTTCGGTTTTCGCTGCGCGAAATGCGTGGCGGGCTGTCCGGCTTCCTGATCTTCCTTGCCTGCATCGCGCTCGGCGTCGCGGCAATCGGCGGCGTCAATTCGGTGGCGCAAGCGATTTCCGCCGGTGTTGCCGACCAGGGCCAGACGCTGCTCGGCGGCGATCTCCGCTTCCAGCTCAACCAGCGCGATCTTACCAGAGCCGAACGCAGCTTCGTCGACCGGCTTGGCGCGGTTTCGCACAGTGCCAACATGCGCTCGATGGCCAGGCTCGAGGACGGCTCCGACCAGGCGCTGGTCGAGGCCAAGGCGGTCGACGGCGCCTATCCGCTCTATGGCGCGCTTGAGACCGAGCCGGTGCTGTCGCGAGAGGATCTGTTCGGCGAAAAATCCGGCGTCTTCGGCGCCGCCGCCCCGGCTCTCTTGTTCGAGCGGCTACATCTTGGCATCGGCGACCGGCTGAAGCTCGGCAGCGCGACATTCGAGCTGCGTGCAAGGCTGGTCAACGAGCCGGATGCGGTGTCGGATGGCTTCGGCTTTGCGCCGCGGCTGATGGTGTCGACCGACGGGCTTGCCGCTTCCGGCCTGATCCAGCCGGGCAGCCTGGTCGAGAACGCCTATAAGGTCCGGCTGCCCGGCGGCACCGGCGACGCACAGATCAAGGCGATCCAGGAGCAGGTGGCAAAAGAGTTCCCGCAGGCCGGCTGGTCGATCCGCACGCGCAGCAACGCGGCGCCGGCGTTGTCCTCGAACATCGAGCGGTTCTCGCAATTCCTGACGCTGGTTGGGCTGACGGCGCTGGTGGTCGGCGGCGTCGGCGTGGCCAATGCCGTGCGTGCCTATCTCGACGGCAAGCGCGGCGTCATCGCCACCTTCAAGAGCCTAGGGGCTTCGGGCGGGTTCGTCTTTGCCGTCTATCTGGTGCAGATCCTGATGATCGCCGCCCTCGGCATCACGCTGGGCCTGGTGCTCGGCGCATTGATGCCGTTCGCGGCCAGCGCCGCACTCCAATCGGTTATTCCTGTGCCGGCGGAAGGTGGGTTCTATCCCGGCGCCCTCGGCATGGCAGCGCTGTTCGGGCTGCTGGTGACGCTGGCTTTCGCCTTGCTTCCGCTCGGCCGCGCCCGCGACGTGCCGGCAACGGCGCTGTTTCGCGAAATGGGTTTCGAGGGCCGCGGTTTTCCCCACCCGCTCTACATCGCCGCGGCATTGGGCATCGCCCTGCTCTTGGCGGTACTGGTGATCCTGTTTTCCGACGACCGCCGTATTGCCTCGATCTTCATTGGGGCCACGGTGGTGTCGTTCCTGGTCCTGCGTGTCGTCGGCTCGCTGGTGCAGTGGGCGGCAAAGAAAAGCCCGCGCGTGCGTTCGACCGCGCTCAGGCTCGCCATCGGCAACATCCATCGGCCAGGCGCCTTGACGCCATCGGTGGTTCTGTCGCTTGGCCTCGGGCTGACGCTGCTGGTGACGCTGGCGCTGATCGACGGCAATCTCAGGCGGCAGATCTCGGGCAGCCTGCCGGAACGGGCACCGAACTTCTTCTTCGTCGATATCCAGAGCGGCGACGTCGATGCTTTCTCTGCGCTGGTCGCCAAAGAGGCGCCGCAGGGCAGGCTGATCAAGGTGCCGATGCTGCGCGGCCGGGTGATGGCGCTCAACGGCGTCGCTGTCGACAAGGTCAAGGTTCCGGCCGAGGGCGCCTGGGTGCTGCGCGGCGATCGCGGCCTGACCTATGACGCAAAGATGCCGGAGAATGCGACGCTGACCGAGGGCAGCTGGTGGCCGGAGAACTATGCCGGCGAGCCGCTGGTCTCGTTTTCCGCCAAGGAAGGCAACGAGATCGGGCTGAAGCTCGGCGACACCGTCACCGTCAACGTGCTCGGCCGCAACATCACGGCCAAGATCGCCAATTTCCGCCAGGTCGAATGGGAAACCATGGGCATCAATTTCGTCATGGTGTTCTCGCCCAACACATTCGCCGGGGCGCCGCACGGCTGGTTGGCTACGCTGACCGAGACGAATGCGTCGGCAGCCGACGACGCGCACCTTCTCAACGCCGTCACGCGTGCCTTTCCCGCGGTCACGACGGTCAGGGTCAAGGACGCGCTCGAAATCGTCAACCGGCTGGTGGCGCAGCTCGGCACAGCAATCAGGGCGGCAGCGGGCGTGGCGTTGATCGCCTCGGTGCTGGTGCTGGCCGGCGCGCTCGCCGCCGGCAACCGGGCTCGCATCCACGACGCGGTGGTGCTGAAGACCCTGGGTGCGACCAGGAAAACGCTGATCGCCGCTTTTTCGCTGGAATACATGCTGATCGGCCTTGCCACCGCGATCTTCGCACTGGCGGCGGGCGGTGTAGCGGCATGGTTCGTCGTCGCGCGCATCATGACGCTGCCATCGCACTTCATGCCCGAGGTGGCGGTGGCGACCATCGGCTTTTCACTGGTGGTCACCGTCGGCATCGGCCTTGCCGGCACGTGGCGGGTGCTGGGCCACAAGGCGGCGCCGGTGCTGCGGAATCTTTGAGCCAGAGCCGGTTTTGATTAAATCTCGTTAATGTTTCGGGCGGGAAGGCCAATAAAACCGGATCTCTGGCACTTCACGGAGCATTACGTTTGGTTACGGTCTTGTCCTTTACACCAAGAACCATCATATTTCGGCGCAGGCATGCTGGAGCCCCGCCAGCGGCGCCTGGGTTCAAATGGACCTGACACCGGACGGGGCAGAAGCAATATGAGGATTTCCATGGCTGATCCCGTTCGCAATTATCAGACGCGCGCCGTGCCCGGCGCCGGCGTCGATGCTGCCATCGACCAGGGCCTGCGGGCCTACATGATCAAGGTCTACAATCTGATGGGGCTTGGCCTCCTCATCACCGGCCTTGCCGCGGTCGGCACAATCATGCTGGCCACGACCAGCGATCCCGCCTCGGCGGTCGCGACGTTGCCAAGCGGCGAGATGCTGACCTCGTTCGGCTACGCGATCTTCGGCTCGCCGCTGAAATGGCTGGTGATCTTTGCCCCGCTGGCAGCGGTGATGTTCCTGTCGTTCCGCGTCCAGTCGATGAGCGTTTCGGCCGCACAGACGACGTTCTGGGTCTATGCCGGCCTCGTCGGCCTGTCGCTGTCGTCGATCTTCCTGGTCTACACCACCGCCAGTATCTCGCAGACCTTCTTCGCCACCGCCGCCGCCTTTGGCGGGCTGTCCCTCTACGGCTACACGACCAAGCGCGATCTCTCGGCGTTCGGGTCGTTCCTGGTCATGGGCCTGGTCGGCCTGATCATCGCGATGGTGATCAACATCTTCCTGCAGTCGTCGGCGCTTTCCTTTGCCGTTTCGGCGATCGGCGTGCTGATCTTCGCAGGCCTCACCGCCTACGACACGCAGAACATCAAGGAGATGTATTTCGAGGGTGACGAGACTGATGTCGCCGGCCGCAAGGCGATCATGGGCGCATTGAGGCTCTATCTCGATTTCGTCAACCTGTTCATGTTCCTGCTGCAGTTCATGGGCGACCGTCGCTAAATACGGTTTTCCTGGACCAGGAGTGTGGAAAGGGCGGCCCAATGGCCGCCCTTTTCTTTTGTGCCGGCTTTTGCTGTGATATGGGGCAGATGAACGACGTGCCTAAATTATGAGCAGCATCACCTTGCGGGCCGCGACGTCGGCCGATCTCGACCGGATCACGGAAATCTATGCCGACGCGGTGACGAATGGCACTGCCAGCTATGAACTCGAGCCACCAAGCCGCACCGAGATGGGCGCGCGCTTCGACAACCTGATGGCGGGCGGCTTTCCTTATCTGGTTGCGGAAAAGGCCGGCAGCGTGCTCGGCTATGCCTATGCCGGGGCGTTCCGGCCGCGCCCGGCCTACCGCTTCGTCGTTGAGGATTCCGTCTATGTCGCGCCCGAGGCCAAAGGGCAAGGCGTCGGGCTGCTCTTGATGCAAGGGCTGATCGAAGCGGCCAAGGCGGCAGGTTTTCGCCAGATTATCGCGGTGATCGGCGACGGCCGGCCCGATAGCGCCTCGGTACGGTTGCACGAGAAGCTCGGCTTTCGTCATTCCGGCCGCCTGGAAGGCTCAGGGTATAAGCACGGACGCTGGCTCGACACGGTGTTCATGCAGTTGCCGATCAATGGCGGGGCGTCGATCCCGCCCGATCCGCAGTCACTGCCCGAGCGGAAGTTCCGCGAACAAAAATAAGAGGTTACGCTTCGACCAGCTTCAGCGTTCGGTCGAACACGCCAAGCACCCGGCCGAGCTCCTGGCCGCGCTTGAGGATGCGCCCGCCGGCGGCGATGACGGCGAACGCGCCTTGCCGGCGCGCCAGCTTCGGATCCTTGACGATCTGGAAAAGCGGCACTTCGCTGGTGCGGCGGAAGACAGAAAAAACGGCGCGGTCGGCGAGATGGTCGATGGCATAGTCGCGCCACTCATTGGCGGCAACCATACGGCCGTAGAGTCTGAGGATCTGGTCCAGTTCGCGCCGGTCGAACTGCACCGGCTGGTCGAGGCGTTCGCGTCTTGCCTCATGCAGCGGGATCAGTATTGCGGATGCGTCCCCATCCTCCATCCCGCTGCTGCGATCAGTCATGCCTGGATCCTCGCAATGAATCGTACGCCGACCAAAGTTGGCGCTTTCGTTGCCGAATTGCAAGGCCCGGCCGAGCAAGGGCAGCGTCGTGCGGTTTCTGCAGCGTCCAGTCACGTTTGCGAAACGCCTGTTGGAATTGGTGATGCTTCGCCACAATCCTGCCTTTTTTTATCCGTGCTCATGCCCCAATGTCCGACGAATTTACCGGTGTTGCCTGAGACGGTTCGGTCCGGCACCGGCTCGTAAACCCCAAGCCCCCCGCCCACGGGTCTGCGTCGGATCGAACCAACCTCGGTTTTTCCTTGGAAAGATCGGGTGCGACGATCCCAAAACCTAAATGACCGGCGTCAGAAGCAAGCTGACGCCGGTTTTTTATTGGCCGGAGCCGTGGCGGTGCGATCCCTCCAGACAGGCTGTCGTCGGAGGCTTGAGCGCGGTTATCCTCTTCTCCCACAGGGAAGAAGGGGAGCGCTCTATTTAAGGCTTGCGGATAAAGGCTGCACCCAGGATCGGACCGGGCATGCCGTCCTTGCCAACTGACTGCAGCAGCACGGCGCAGCCGCCCTTCTTGGCGATCTCGCTCATCGGCAGTTCGTAGCGCTGCGCCTTGCCGTGCCACATGCCGGCGGTCTGGATGCTGGTGACGGCGTTCCAGTAGGTCATGCTGCGGCCGCTGTTTTCGCCCTTGCCGATCTTTATCGTCTGTGGCGGGTTGAAATAGACGATGACGACATGCGCGTCGGCGGGGCCGGTCACGGCGTCGCCGGCATCGATCATGACGCGATCGCTGGTCCGGCTGACTTTGATGCCGACGCGCATGCCTTCGCCGACCCTCTCCATGCGGGCCAGCGCGCCGTCGACTTCCTTGCGGCTGGCGCCGTTGACATGGCTGCGGCCGTTTATGACGGCTTGCGGGGTGTAGACGGAACGGCTGCCGAAGGCGCGCATATACTCATATTGCCGCTCGGTATTTTCCTTGCGGCTCAGCGTGTCCTGCCAGCCGAGGTAATCCCAATAATCGACATGATAGGCGAGCGCGACGATGTCCTCCTTGGCGGCGAGCTCGGCGAAGAATTCGTCGGCCGGCGGACAGGAGTTGCATCCCTGGCTGGTGAAGAGCTCGACGACGCCTAATGGCTTGTCGGTTGGCTCGGCAAGGGCCCCGCCGGCAAACGCCGAGAGGGCCAGCGCAAGGGCCGCAAGCCGCAATGGTCTTCGAGATGGCATGGCCGTTCCGATCCCGCCGGTGACGCCGGCTTTGTTCTGGTTGTCGAAATATGTGGCAGAAGCGTCAGTCAACGGGAAGTCACGTTGCGGTGAAATTTTGCCGTTGCAACCGCTGGCAAGGGCGCAATAGGTGGACTTGCACTACACGATGGAAGCGATTCGGGCGGCAATCAGCATGTGGCAATCTCTCCTGGCGCCGGTCGACCTGTACTGCGAGCGGACCGGGCCGGAACTCTGGGCCGAACCGCTCAATGCGCTGAGCAATCTGGCTTTTTTTGCCGCCGGGCTGTGGGGTGTCTGGCAGGTGCGCAGGCGCGGCACCGGCATCTTCGCCGAAGTGCTGGCCTGGTGGGTGGTGGCGATTGGCGTCGGCTCGTCGCTGTTCCACACCTTTGCCAACCGTGGCACGGTCTGGGCCGACGTGCTGCCAATCGCCGGGTTCACGCTGGCCTACACGCTGTTCAACCTGCGGCGTTTTCTCGGCATGAAATGGGGCAAGGCGATCGCCATCTTCGTCGCCTTCTATGCCGTCGCCGGGCTGGTGACCTTTGCCGTGCCGGACTGGCTGCGCGAGGCGTCGAACGGCACGACCGGCTATCTGCCGCCCTTCCTGGCGCTCGCCTTCTTCGGCGCCTTGGTGGCGGCGAGCGGCAACCGTGCCGGCTGGTACAATCTGGCGGGCTCGGCGATCTTCGTCGTATCGGTCGACTGCCGGATGATCGATCCGCTGGTCTGCGGCAGCTTCCCGCTCGGCACGCACTTCCTGTGGCACATCCTCAACGGGCTGATGCTCGGTGTGCTGCTGGCGGCGACAGCACGGTTTGGAAAGCCGGGAATAGGGGAGTAGGGGAGTAGGGGAGTAGGGGAGTAGGGGAGTAGGGGAGTAGGGGAGTAGGGGAGTAGGGGAGTAGGGGAAGCGTTCCCTACTCCCTTACTGCCCTACTCCTCTCTCTATGCTGCCAGATCGCGCAGCACGTATTGCAGGATGCCGCCATTCTTGAAGTAGTCGAGCTCGTCCAGCGTATCGATGCGGCAGATGATCGGAACCTCTTTGACGCTGCCGTCGCCGTAGGTGATTCTGGCGGTCATCTTCTGCCGCGGCTTGATGTTGCCCAGTCCGTCGATCTCAACCAGTTCGTCGCCCTTGAGGTTGAGCGAGGCCCATGAGGTGCCTTCCTCGAAGACGAAGGGGATGACGCCCATACCGACAAGATTGGAGCGGTGGATGCGCTCGAAGGACTGGGCGATGACGGCGCGAACGCCCAGCAAATTGGTGCCCTTGGCCGCCCAGTCGCGCGACGAGCCGTTGCCATATTCGACGCCGGCGAAGATGACCAGCGGCACGCCTTCCTTCTTGTAGCGCATGGCGGCGTCGTAGATCGATTCCTCTTCTTTCGACGGGTAATGGATGGTGTAGCCGCCCTCGCGGCCGTTCTCGCCCAGCATGTGGTTGCGGATGCGGATGTTGGCGAAGGTGCCGCGCATCATTACCTCATGATTGCCGCGGCGCGTGCCGTACTGGTTGAAATCGGCGACGCCGACGCCGTGGTCGGTGAGGTACTTGCCGGCCGGGGAGGCCGCCTTGATCGAACCGGCCGGCGAAATGTGGTCGGTGGTGATCTTGTCGCCGAACAGACCGAGCACACGCGCGCCCTTGATATCGCCGATCTTGCCGAAGCCTGACGTCATGCCGGCGAAATAGGGCGGGTTCTGCACATAGGTGGAATTGTCGTCCCAGGCATAGGTCTGGCCTTCCGGCGCCTTGACGTTCTGCCAGTACTCGTCGCCCTTGAAGACGTCGGCATATTTGCGGGCGAACAATTCGCGTGTGACGTTCTTCTCGATGAATTCCTGGATCTCGACCGAACTCGGCCAGATATCCTTGAGATAGACCGGATTGCCGTTGCGATCCTCGCCGAGCGGCTCGGTGGTCAGATCCTTGGTCACGGTCCCAGCCAGCGCGTGGGCGACGACCAGTGGCGGCGAGGCGAGATAGTTCGCCTGCACGTCGGGCGAGACGCGGCCTTCGAAATTGCGGTTGCCGGACAAGACTGCCGCAGCGATCAAGCCCTTATCATTGATGGTCTTAGAGATCGGCGCCGGCAGCGGGCCGGAATTGCCGATGCAGGTGGTGCAGCCGAAGCCGACCAGGTTGAAGCCGATCTGGTCGAGCTCCTTCTGCAGGCCGGATTTCTCGAGATATTCGGCCACGACCTGGCTGCCCGGCGCCAATGAGGTCTTGACCCACGGCTTCTGCTTGAGGCCGAGCCGGTTGGCGTTGCGCGCCAACAGCCCGGCGCCGATCAGCACGCTCGGGTTCGAGGTGTTGGTGCAGGAGGTGATGGCGGCGATGACGACATCGCCATGGCCAAGATCGTAGTCCGTCCCCTCGACGGCATAGCGCTTGTCGATTTCGGCGGCCTTCTTGTATTCGGTCTCCATCGCCTTGGCGAAGCCAGCCGGAATGTCTTCAAGTGCGACCCGGCCTTCCGGCCGCTTGGGGCCGGCCATCGACGGGACGACGCTGCCGAGATCGAGCTCCAGCAGGTCGGTGAAGACCGGATCGGCCGAGCCGGCATCGCGCCACAAGCCTTGCGCCTTCGAATAAGCCTCGACCAGGGCGATGCGGCCTTCGTCGCGACCGGACATGGTGAGATAGCGGAGGGTTTCGCTGTCGACCGGGAAGAAGCCGCAGGTTGCACCATATTCCGGCGCCATGTTGCCAATGGTGGCGCGATCGGCCAGCGTCATGTTGGACAGGCCCGGACCGAAGAATTCGACGAACTTGCCGACGACGCCCTTCTTGCGCAGCATCTGGGTGACTGTGAGCACCAGGTCGGTGGCGGTGACGCCTTCCCTCAGCCTGCCCGTGAGGCGAAAGCCGATGACTTCCGGCAGCAGCATGGAAACCGGCTGGCCGAGCATCGCGGCCTCCGCCTCGATGCCGCCGACGCCCCAGCCGAGCACGCCAAGACCGTTGATCATGGTGGTGTGCGAATCGGTGCCGACGCAGGTGTCGGGATAGGCGGTGGTCTCGCCGTCTTCGCTGTTGGTCCACACCACCTGGCCGAGGTACTCGAGATTGACCTGATGGCAGATGCCGGTGCCGGGCGGCACCACGCGGAAATTGCGGAACGCCTGCTGGCCCCATTTCAGGAATTTGTAGCGTTCCTCGTTGCGCTCATATTCAAGCTCGACATTGCGGGCGAAAGCCAGCGGCGTACCGAATTCATCGACGATGACCGAATGGTCGATGACCAGATCGACCGGCACCAGCGGATTGATCTTTTGCGGGTCGCCGCCGAGCGAGGCCATGGCGTCGCGCATGGCGGCAAGGTCGACCACAGCCGGAACGCCGGTGAAATCCTGCATCAGAACGCGGGCCGGGCGATAGGCGATCTCGACGCCGGCAGTGCCCCGGTCGGTCAGCCAGCCGGCGACCGCCTGGATGCTCTCCTTGGTAACGGAACGGCCGTCCTCGTTGCGCAACAGGTTCTCCAGCAGCACCTTCATCGAATAGGGCAATTGGCCAATGCCTGTGAGGCCGTTCTTTTCGGCCTCGACAAGGTCATAGTAGATGTACTCGGTGCCGCTGGCGGTCAGCGTGCGGCGGCAATTGAAGCTGTCGAGTGATTTGGACACGTGCGATCCCTAACTGTCGGTTGCCGGGAGGGAACGGACGCCAGTGGGCATGCAAATCACGCGCAAAGGTGCGGGTACGGCCATTTCCGCTGTCCGTTCCCAAGCGTCCGGGCCGTTCAAGGCGGCACGCGCGCTGGTTCGGCGCAAATTCGGTTCCCGTGCCGACCGCTGGCACGGATGATGCGGATATAGAGAATTTTCTGGAATAGTTCTAGACACGGAATCGCCATTTTTGCTGCGGCGCACCGAAGCCGCACTTGAACTTTTCGGCGAAGGGGAACGGATGCGGCTGATCGCCGAAAATCTGGGCGGCGAACGCGGCGGCGAGACGGTATTTTCCGGCATCGAATTCGCGCTGGGGGATGGCCAGGCGCTGGTCGTCACCGGGGCGAACGGCGCCGGCAAATCGACGCTGCTCAGGATCGTCGCCGGTCTGTTGCCGGTGGCGGCAGGCCGTGTGCGGTTCGAAGGTGGTGGCGAAGACTTCCCGTCGGTCGCCTCGGCCTGTCACTATCTCGGCCACCTCAACGCGATGAAGACGGCGCTGAGCGTCAAGGAGAATCTGTGCTTTTGGCGCGATTTTTCGGGCGCGGGCTCTGCGGGTGTCGAAGAGGCGCTGGAAACCGTCGGCCTGGGCCGCATCGGCCATCTGCCGTTCGGCTATCTCTCGACCGGCCAGCGCCGGCGCGCGGCGATTGCAAAACTGCTGGTCAGCCATCGGCCATTGTGGCTGCTTGATGAGCCGACCGCAGGACTGGACAAGGTTTCGGAGGAGAGAGTCGGCGAATTGATGGAGAAGCACCTCGAGAGTGGTGGGATCGTGGTCGCGGCGACGCATTTGCCGCTGGGGATCGAGCGGGCACAAGGGCTGGTGATGGGCGAGGCCGTTTGATGTTGGTGCTCTACGGCGCCCCCCTCTGTCCTGCGACGGAACTCCATCCTTTGCTTGGCCTTCACGCCTGCATCGGGACCAAACCATAATGTGGTCCCTCTTCCTGCGCGACATCCGCCTGAGCATCCGCGCCGGCGGCGGAGCGCTGACTGGAGTGATTTTCTTTCTCGCCGTCATCGCGACCATCCCGTTCGGCGTCGGTCCCGACCTGAGGCTGCTGGCCCGCATCGGCCCGGCGATCCTGTGGATTGCCGCCTTGCTTGCCTGCCTGCTCGGCCTCGACCGGCTGTTCCAGGCTGATCGGGAAGACGGCTCTCTCGATCTTCTGGTGCTTGGCAACGACCGGCAAATGCTGGCCTTGACCGTGCTGACGAAATGCCTGGCGCATTGGGCGGGAAGCGTGCTGCCGCTGGTCGTCGCCGCGCCCCTGCTTGGCCTGTTCATGAACATGGAACCGGCCGGCATCGGCGCCACGGCGCTGACGCTGCTGGTCGGCACGCCGGCGATTACCTTCATCGGTGCCGCCGGTGCTGCGGTGGCGGTAGCGTTGCCGCGCGGCGGGCTGCTGATCTCGGTGCTGGTACTGCCGCTGACCATTCCCGTGCTGATCTTCGGCGTATCGGCAAGCTATGGCGCGGTAGCGGACCCCGATCCGTTCCTGCAGCCCTTCCTCATTCTTGCCGCGCTGACCCTGTTCCTTGCCGTGCTCGGGCCGGTGGCGGCGGCGCTGGCGCTGCGGCACGGAACGGATTGATGTGTTGGCTTCAGCTCATCCCTGCGGCGCGGCGAACAATTGCGGAGCCGATGGCGCGGCGTTAAGAGAGGACATGTCGGAACAAGGCGAGACGGACCGTTTGGAAAGCGCCGCGGAGCGAGAAGCATGAGCGTACACGCGCTTTATGTCACCGCCGCCTATGCGATCACGGCCGTGGTGCTGGGCGGGCTGATCGGCTGGATCCTGCTGGACCAGCGCGGCCGCAAGCGAGAACTCGCCGAGCTGGAAGCATCCGGCGTGCGCCGGCGCTCCGATAGGGCAGTCAAGCCATGAGCACGGAAACGGAAACACCGGGGCGCCGCCGCCTGATCGTGCTGCTGCCGCTGCTCGTCTTTCTCGGGCTGGCGGGATTGTTCCTGGCGCAGCTCTTGTCCGGGCGCGACGTGTCGGAAGTGCCGTCGGCGCTGATCGGCCTGCCGGCGCCGCAGACCAACCTGCCGGCGCTCGAGGGCACCAATTTGCCGGGCCTCGATTCAAAACAGTTCGCCGGCAAGGTGACGCTGGTCAACGTCTTCGCGTCGTGGTGCGCGCCGTGCCGCGAAGAGCACCCGGTGCTGCTGGCGCTGTCGCGGGACAGACGCTTCGTCATGGCAGCGTTGAACTACAAAGACCAGCCGGAAAACGCCCGTCGGTTCCTTGGCGATCTCGGCAATCCGTTCCAGGCAATCGGCGTCGATCAGGCCGGGCGCACGGCGATCGACTGGGGTGTCTACGGCGTGCCGGAGACCTTCGTCATCGGCAAGGACGGCAAGATCGCCTACAAGCATGTCGGGCCGCTGACGCCGGACTCGGCGCAGACGCTGCTGCTGCCGGAGATCGAGAAGGCGCTGGCCGTGCCGGGCTGATTGCCCGCCGTTTGTGATAGGTTGACCGAAGACTCAGCCGTAGATCTGCTTGTGGACCTGGTAGAGCATTTCTGAGCGATCGGCGCGCATGTCGGCGAGGTCGCGGCTGGTGAAGCTGTCGATTTCGGCGACGAGGCGGTTGTAATGCCGGCGCTTGGCGATGCTGGCGCGAGCGCGGCTCATGAGGCTGTCGATGATCATAGCGAGTCTCCTTTTGCGCCGCATTTGCGGCCAGTTGTTCCTCCCTTGATCGATACGAAGCATGACATAGTTATGGTGCGTTGCAAAAATAAGATGTTGCAATGCACCATTGCGCTGGGCGCATAGCCGGTTAACCGGATGTGACCTGCCGTCCGGGCCAGCATTCGCTTCCACAATGCTTCTGACGCATCATCGATCTTGCCATATCGATCGCAGGCTGGCTTGATCGCGCCTCGCCAAGCGACTGCTACCGGGAGGAACCATGGCCAGCGAATTCTACGAAGTTCTCGATCCGCGCTTTTCGCGGCTGTTCAACGGCAATGCACAGGTCGACAGGCTGTTTACCGGCTGCCGATGGGCGGAAGGACCGGCCTGGTTTGCAGCCGGGCGCTATGTGGTATGGTCCGACATCCCGAACAATCGCATGCTGCGTTACGACGAGACCGACGGCAGTGTCAGCGTGTTCCGTCAGCCGTCGGGCAATTCCAACGGCAACACCGTCGACCGGCAAGGCCGGCTGGTTACTTGCGAGCATTCCGGCCGCCGTGTCAGCCGCACCGAGCATGACGGCTCGGTCATCACCATCACCGACAAATGGCGCGGCAAGCGGCTGAACTCGCCCAATGACGCGGTGGTCAAGTCCGATGGCTCGATCTGGTTCACCGATCCGAGCTACGGCATCGATACCGATTACGAGGGCGACAAGGCCGAAAGCGAGATCGGCGCCTGCCATGTCTATCGGGTCGATCCCGGCACCGGCGAGACCGAGGCGGTGATCACCGACATGGTCAGGCCCAACGGGCTCGCCTTCTCGCTCGACGAGCGCCAGCTCTATGTCGCGGACACCGGCCGCACGCATGGTGCGCAAAACCCGGCGCACATCCGGGTGTTCAATGTCGGCCAGGGCGGCAAGACGGTCTCAGGCGGAAAGGTCTTTGCCGACTGCACCGCCGGCCTGTTCGACGGTTTCAGGCTGGATGCGGACGGCCGCATCTGGACCAGCGCCGCCGACGGCATCCACTGCTACGATCCAGACGGGACGCTGATCGGCAAGGTCAAGGTACCGGAAGTCGTTGCCAATTGCGTGTTCGGCGGCAACAAGCTGAACTGCCTCTATATCGCCGGCACGACTTCGCTCTACATGGTCCGGTTCATGGTCAACGGCGCCAAAACCTACTGAGCGGCCGCCAAGCATATCCAAGGGAGGGACCCATGCCATTCGTGAACATCCGCCTGGTCAAGGAGGTGATTGCCGATGACCCGGCCGGCAAAAAGGCCGCGATCGCCGCCCAGGTGACAGCGGCCATAACCGGCGTCACCGGCCTGACCAACAACGATGTCTGGGTGGTCTTCGAGGAGGTCGCTGCACGCGACTGGTTCGTCGGCGAGACCGACGTCGAGACGCGGAGAGGCAAGGGTTGAGCGCCGCTCAGCCGACGCGGATGAACTCGGCGAAATCCGAAACGGCGCCGCGCATCGCCAGCCGGTTTTCCGGTTCCGCCAGGATTTTCTCCACCTCCGGCCGCCTCTTGCCGAGCAGCGCGATTTCGAGCGCTGCTTCCTCATAGAGCGCGAAAGACATTGTCCGCATGACCTCGACCAGTGCGGCGCGGGCAAACAGCGAGCGCGGCGAGGCATGCACCAGCATGGCTGGCTTGCCGACGGCGGCATCGCGCGACACCAGCCAGTCGAGCGCGTTCTTCAGGCCGCCTGGCACGCCGTGTGCGTATTCCGGGCAGGAGACGATGACGCCGTCAGTGGCGGTGACCGCATCGATCAGCGCCGCTGCTTGCGGCGGCGTCCGCTCGCCTTCGTCGTCGGGGTTGAAGATCGGCAGCCGACCAAGCCCGTCATAAACGGAGACGTGACAGTCCGGCGGCGCGTTTTGCGTGAGGGCCGCGACCAGGGCCGAATTGGTCGAGGCGGCGCGCAGGCTGCCGGAAATGGCGAGAATGTTCAGCAAAGGGAGCGGCTCGGCGATTCGTTGCCGGGCACGCTACCACATGGTCTGCTTGTAATCCTCGTCAAGCCAGCGGTCGGTGGCCTCCGCCGTTTCGGCAAGCGCCAGCTGGTCGCGCAGGATCTGGCCGAGCGTCGGCAGCGTCGCGCGGTCGTACCAGGTTTCGGGCTTCCACAGTTCGGAGCGCATGAAGGCCTTGGCGCAATGCATATAGGCGGCCTTGACCGTCACCACGACGACGCTTTGCGGTGCCTTGCCGTCGACCGCCAGCCGCTCGCGCAATGCCGCATCGACGGTGATGCGGGCATCGCCGTTGACACGCAGCGTCTCGTTCATGCCGGGAATGAGGAAGAGCAGCCCGACCGAGGGATTGAGAAGAATGTTCTCCAGCGTGTCGAGCCGGTTGTTGCCCGGCCGGTCGGGGATGGCGATGGTCTTCTCGTCGAGCACTGCCACAAAGCCCGGCCTGTCGCCCTTGGGCGTCACATCGGCATTGCCGGCGCCGTCGGACGAGCCGATCAGCACGAACGGGCTCTTGCCGATGAAGGAACGGCAGTGGCCGTCCAATGTCTTCAATTCCTTGCGGATCGAGCCGTCGGTCGGCCGAGGCGTCTTGTAGATCGTCCTCAGCTCGTCGCGCGTGATGATGAATTCCATCCTCGTCCCCTCCTATTCTGACGCAATTCCCAGGGGAAACCGCTGCACAGACCTTTCCTGGAATTGCTACTTGCCGGCGTTTCCCGCTTTCTCGGTCTTGTCCTCGAGCGAATGGCGCAGGATCAGCGGCATCTGGCTGAAGGTGAACAGAAGCGTGATCGGCATGATGCCCCAAACCTTGAAGGTAACCCATGTATCGGTGGAAAAATTCCGCCAGACCACTTCGTTGACAAGGGCTAGGAACAGGAAGAACAGGCCCCAGCGGAAGGTGAGCTTGCGCCAACCCTCGGCGTCGAGATTGAAGGCCGATTCGAAGACATAGCCGAGCAGCGATTTGCCGAAGAACAGGCCGCCGAGCAACACGCCGCCGAACAGCGTGTTGACGATGGTCGGCTTCATCTTGATGAAGATATCGTCTTGCAGATAGAGCGTCAGCGCGCCGAAGATGAAGACGACGACGCCCGACACCATCGGCATGATCGGCAAGGTACGGGTCAGCAGCCAGGAAGCGATCAGCGCGATCGCGGTCGCGGCCATGAACAGGCCGGTCGCGACGAAGATCGGTCCGCCGAACTCGCCCAGCGCCGGGAATTTCTGCACCAGCCATGCGCCGCGCGCATTGGCGAAGAAGAATACCATCAGCGGGCCAAGCTCCAGCACCAGCTTGAGCAGCGGATTGACGGCTTCCTTCTTCTGCTTTTGCGGGTCGGATGGGTCGCGTTCGAGAATGGGTGGGCTCATAAGGTCCTTCTTACGCATGATTCAATCCAAAAAGCCTGCACCTTATTGGGATCATGCTCGTCAAGCCACGCCAGCGATCGCCCTGGCGAATTCGCTTGCGGAAAAGGGTTCGAGGTCGTCGACCTGTTCGCCGACGCCGATGAAATAGACCGGCAATTTATGCTTTGCCGCGATCGCCACCAGAATACCGCCGCGCGCCGTGCCGTCCAGCTTGGTCATCACCAGGCCGTTGACGCCGGCGACATTGCGGAAGATCTCGACCTGGTTGAGCGCGTTCTGGCCGGTGGTGGCATCGACCGTCTGCAGCACCGTGTGCGGCGCTTCCGGATCGAGCTTGCCCAGCACGCGGACGATCTTTTCCAGTTCCGCCATCAGTTCGGTCTTGTTCTGCAGCCGCCCGGCGGTGTCGATGATCAGCACGTCGGAGCCGGCCTCCTTCGCCCGCTCGAATGCGTCATAGGCGAGGCCAGCGGCGTCGGCGCCGAGCTTCGAGGCAATGACTGGCGAGTTGGTGCGCTCGCCCCAGATCTTCAGCTGCTCGATCGCGGCTGCGCGGAAAGTATCGCCGGCGGCGAGCATCACCGAAAGGCCGCCATCGGTGAGCTTTGCGGCGAGCTTGCCGATAGTCGTTGTTTTCCCGGTGCCGTTGACGCCGACCACCAGGATGACATGCGGCTTATGGCTGAGGTCGAGTTCCAGCGGCATGGCGACATGGGACAGCACCTTCTCCACCTCGGCCGCCATGATGGCGCGGACTTCGGTATCGGAGACGTCTTTGCCGTAGCGGCTGGCGGAGAGTGCATCGGTTACGCGCAAAGCCGTCTCCATGCCGAGATCGGCGCGGATCAGCACGTCCTCCAGGTCCTGCAGCGTGTCCTCGTCGAGTTTCCGCTTGGTGAAGACGCCGGCGATGTTGCCCGACAACTCCCGGGAGGAGCGCGCAAGCCCGTCTCGCATGCGCTGGAACCAGGAGCGCCTCGGCGCCGGTTCGGGCGCCTTCTGCGGCTCGGCTTTCTGCTCGACCTTCTTGGTTACGGTGACTTTGCCGGAGGCGGGCTTTGGCTCCGGCGATGGTTGCGGGACGGCCTCCGGCTCGGGCGCGATCTCGGCGAGCGGCGGCTTCGTCTCGACGGGCGCTGGCTGGCGGATCGGCGGCGGGATTTCGGCCGGCGGCGGCGCTGGCGTGATTTCGGCAGCGGGTGCCGCGTCTTGCGCAGGTTGGCGCTGCCCCTCACCCCTACCCGTTCCGGGGCGAGCCGCTTGTCTCGCCCGTCCTTCGGACCCCCGTAAGGGACGGGGAGAGGGGGGCGTCAGCGCCGGAGCTTTTTCTTTGCCGCTTTCAAAACGAGGCTCGGCGTGACGATCAGCACCCTTCTCCCCGTCACTATAAGGGGAGAAGGTGCCTGCAGGCGGATGAGGGGCAGCGCCACGTTCGGATGGCGGAGGCTCAGTCTGGACGATTTCTGGCTGCGTCGGCTCTGGCTCAGGAATTTCCTCCGGCTCTGGCTCCGGGGCTGGCTCGGGAACGACGGGAGCGGCGTCTGACGCCGCCTGTTCGGCAGGCGCCTCTGGCTCCGGAGCGGGTTCTGGCTGGGTGTCCTGCTCGGGCGGAAGGGTCGGCGCAGGCTCGGGCTCGGCCTCTTCAACAGGCGCCGGCTGCGGCGCGGGCGCTTCCGCCTCGACCGGCGGTACGGCTTCGGTCTCGGAGCGAGGCTCTTCGCGTTTCAAAAACTCCGGAACGGTCTGCTCGGCGGCCGGCTTCAGCGCCTCCAGTTCGTCCCATTTGATCGGCGGCAGCGGTGCGGTCTCGTCGGGCCGCCCCTCGACCACTTCCTTCTTGCCGAACGAAAATATCTTCTTGAAAAAACCAGCCATGTCTTGCGCTCTCAGACGCCGCGGGCGGCAAGCGGCGCGGCGATCAGTCTGATACCGTCATGGCCGGCGATATCAGCCTCGACGATGTCGCCCGGCGCGCCCGCCGACAACACTGCCAGCGTAAACCCCTCGGTGCGGCCAAGGCCGTCACGCTCGACCAGGATCGACTGGCGTGTGCCGGCGAGCGAGGCAAGATGGCGGCGATAGGCGGCCTCGCCGGCGGTGCGCAGGCGTGCCGCGCGTTGCTTGACGACGTCGCGGCGGAGCTGCGGCATGCGCGCGGCGGGCGTGCCTTCGCGCGGCGAAAACGGGAAGACATGAAGATGCGTCAGGCCGCATTCCTCGACGATCTCCAGCGAGTTTTCGAACATTGCGTCCGTCTCGGTCGGGAAGCCGGCGATGATGTCTGCGCCGAAAACGATACCGGGGCGCAGTTTGCGCACATCCTCGCAAAAGCGGATCGACTGGTCGCGGCTGTGCCGGCGCTTCATCCGCTTCAGGATCATGTCGTCACCCGATTGCAGCGACAGATGCAGATGCGGCATCAGCCTCGGCTCGGTGGCGATGGCGTCCAGCAGATCGTCGTCGGCCTCGATCGAATCGATGGAGGAAAGCCGCAGGCGTTTCATGTCGGGCGCCTGCCTCAGGATGGTCTTGACCAATTTGCCGAGCTTCGGTGCGCCAGGCAGGTCGGCGCCGAAACTGGTCATGTCGACGCCGGTCAGCACGATCTCGGCATAACCATTGCCGACGAGTCGCTTGACCTGCTCGACCACGGCGCCCATCGGCACCGAGCGCGAATTGCCGCGACCGTAGGGAATGATGCAGAAGGTGCAGCGGTGGTCGCAGCCGTTCTGCACCTGGACGAAAGCGCGTGCCCGGCCCTCGATGGCGTCGACCATGTGGGCGGCCGTCTCGCGTACCGAAAAAATATCGTTGACGCGCGCCTTTTCGGTGTCGTTGACGCCGAAATCCGGCAGCGCGCGATAGGAATGCGCCTTCAGTTTTTCCTCATTGCCGAGGACGAGGTCGACCTCGTGCATGGCGACGAAACCCTGCGGACCGGTCTGCGCGGCGCAGCCGGTGACGATGATGCGGGCGGCCGGGTTCTCACGGCGGGCTTTTCTGATCGACTGCTTGGCCTGGCGTACAGCCTCGCCGGTGACGGCGCAGGTGTTGAAGATAATGGCGCCGCCTTCGAGGCCGCCGAGGCCCGCACTTTCGGCTTCACGCCGCATCACCTCGGATTCATAGGTGTTCAGCCGGCAACCGAAGGTGACGACCTCGATGCCCTTGTTGCCAAGAGGAGCCATCAGGCGGCGCTTTCGGTGTCGCGCGCCCAGGCCCCGGTCGCCGGATCGAAGCTGCCGGAAAATTCCCATTCGGCGGCACCGGTGAGGATGACGTGGTCGTCGTCGCGCCACAGAACATGCAGCGAGCCGCCGCCGGGCGTCATCAGCGTGACGCTGCGGCCGGTGCGCCGGGTGCGGGCCGCGGCGACCACGGCGGCGCAAGCGGCCGAGCCGCAGGCCCTGGTCAGGCCGGCGCCGCGCTCCCAGGTGCGGATGATCATGGTCTCCGGCGAAGTCACCTGCGCGATGGTGATGTTGGCGCGCTCGGGGAAGATCGGGTGGTTTTCGAGCAGCGGGCCGAAGCGCTCGAGCTCGTAGGACCAGACGTCGCGGTCGACCCAGAAGATAGCGTGCGGATTGCCCATCGAGACGACCGACGGCGAATGCAGCACCGGGGCATCGATCGGGCCGATCTGCAGCTCGATCATGCGGGTGTCACGGAATTCCTCGGCCAGCGGGATGTCCTGCCAGCCAAAGCGCGGCCTGCCCATGTCGACCGAGATCATTCCGTCGGCATGTTCCTCGGCGTTTAGGATGCCGGCGACTGTTTCAAAGGCAAATGTCTTCTGGCCGGTCTCGGCGGCGAGCGCCTGGACGACACAGCGCATGCCGTTGCCGCAAGCTTGCGCGCTGGTCCCGTCGGAATTCAAGATATCGATGAAAAAGGCGGTGCCCGGCGTCCTGGCGTCGTGGATCGCCATGATCTGGTCGAACCGGGTCGACGTGTCGGCATTGAGCGCGACGGCTGCCGCAGACGTCACGCGATCGGCACGGCCACGCATATCGGCAACGATGATTTCGTTGCCGATGCCGTTCATCTTGGCGAAAGGGGCCGCGCTTGCCATCGATCGAAAGGTCTCTTGCCGGTTTGGCGCCTATATGGCGGATAGCGGCAGAAATTACCAGCGCGGCGTGATTTTCACGTCACCGCGAAGACGCCAAGCACGATCAGCAGGAAGATGATCAGCACGATGCCGATGAGGATGCGCGCGCCGGTGGCGGCGGCTCCGGCCAGTGCCGGCATGCCGAGCAGGCTCGCCGCGGCCGCGATAATCAAAAGAATGATAATCCACCTGATCATAAGAGGCACCTCGCAACCGACAGGTTTGAACAACCTACAAACGTCTATGTGATGCCTCAGGTTCCGCCGCGCTAAACCTCCGGCACGTCCCAGACTTCGCCCGGCCGCAAGGCGCGAAAACGTTGCCGCGGCAGGCCGGCAGCATCGAGCGCTTCACCGAGCTTTCTGGGCGGCTCCTCGATCGGCTCGTTGGTGAGCCGGAACGTGCCCCAGTGACAGCCGGCGGCATAGGCGGCGTTGCACAAAAGCATGCCTTGCACCGCCTCTTCCGGATCCTGGTGATGAGGCGCCATGAACCAGCGCGGCTCGTAGGCGCCGATCGGCAGGATGGCGAGGCGGAAGCCGCCGTGCTTTTGCGCCATCAGCCGGTAATTGATGCCGCCGTGGAAGCCGGTGTCGCCGGCGAAATAGATCTTTGCGTCGGGCGTCTCGACGACGAAACCCGCCCATAGCGCCATGCGCCGGTCGCGAGTACCGCGGGCCGACCAGTGATGCACCGGCTCGACATGGACGGCGACGCCATCGCCGATATCGACCCGGTCGCCCCAGTCATGCGCGGAAAGCCGCATCCAAGCGGCGTCAGCAGCAGCGGGTCGTGTTTTGCCTTCAGGCGCTTCAGCGTGGCGAGGTCGAGATGGTCGTAATGGTTGTGGCTGACCAGCACGAGGTCGATCGGCGGCAAATGCGAAAAGGCGATGCCCGGCGGATTGACGCGTTTCGGCCCGGCGAAGGAGAGCGGCGAGACACGCCGCGACCAGACCGGATCGGTCAGGATGTTCAGGCCTGCTGTCTGGACGAGCAGCGAGGAATGACCGACCATGGTGAGGCGCAGCGCAGAACCATCGATGCGCTCGACCGGTCTTGCCGGCGGAAACGGGCTCGGATCCGCCGTCGGCCATTTCGAGCGCTCGCGGCTCAGTTGCCACTTCAACAGATCGGCAAAGCGACCCGGCGGCCGTCCGCCGGGATTGAAGAACAAGGTGCCGTCGAAATGATCGCTGGGCGGCCCGCTGTAATAGCGGTTGGCGGCTCTCTTTCTCGCGGCCAAGAAATCGGCTTCCTGCAGTTTGCTGATCGCCAAGAGATAATGCCGGAGCCGGCCCGCACAAGCATTGAGGTGAACGCCAAGGAAACGCCAAGGATTTGACGCCAGCGCGCCGTATCGCATCAACCGGAGAGGCCGGCCAAAGGCCAAGGCGCGACGCAATTCAGGCAATGTGCATTTTGCGACAAATTTGCAACATTAGCGGCGCAAACCGTATTTTAACCATATCGGGTTGAAATTTCGCCACCTTCTCCATCTTGGTGAGGGGGACATTGCGCGGACGGCTTCCCCAGCTCGATCCGACGGAGGTTGAAGAATGAAATTTTCGAAAACCGGCCTGCTGGCCGTATCGCTGGCCGCGCTCGTTGCGAGCGGCTGTTCGACCTCGCGGTTCTCATCGATGGACGAGCAGCAGCCGGCGCCGCTGGAAGCTGCGCCTGCCGGCAAGGTGACTGCAAACCAGTTGCCGCCACCGGCGACACCCGGCGCCGCCGACCCGTCGAAATTTCCGACTGCGCCGCAGAACACGCAGGTCGCCTCGCTGCCGCCCGACGGGACGGCGCCGGCCGGTGCGGCCGACCTGACCGCCTCTAGCGTCGCTGGTGTGTGGAAAGCAAGCGTGTCCGGCCAGAGCTGTCAGGTGGCGACGCCGCAGACCAAATTCGGGTCGGGCTACCGCGCCGGACCGCTGCATTGCCCGGCGCCGATCGACGGCATCAAATCCTGGAACGTCGCCGGCAAGCAACTGACGCTCTATGACGAGAATGGCGGCACGCTGGCACGGCTTTATTCCTCGGGCGGCGAGAAATTCGACGGCCAGACTTCCAACGGCCTGCCGATCTCGCTTACAAGGTAAGAGAACGGCCCCCATTGGTACGCAATTCCGGACGGAAAACCGCTACATACTTTTCCTGGAATTGCTCTCTTTTGTTTTTTACGCAATTCCGGACAGAAAACCGCTACACACTTTTCTTGGAATTGCTCCGGAACGACGTGACCGATGCATCTGCGTGACGGCCTCCAGACCCATGCGACCGTCAAGCAGCGCTATGACCATCTGGTCGAGACGGGCGCCATCGGGCGCGATCCGGCGCAGGAGCGGATCGCCGCTGCGCTCGACCGGCTGATCGACGAGATATCGGCAAAGCGGCTGGCGCATAAATCAAGCGCGCTGGGGTGGTTGTTCGCCCGCAAGCGCGAGGGGCACGAGGCGGTCAAGGGCCTCTATATCCATGGCGGCGTCGGCCGCGGCAAGACCATGCTGATGGACATGTTCTTCGAGCTGTTGCCGGTGCGGCGCAAGCGCCGCGTGCATTTCAACGATTTCATGGCCGACGTGCAGGACCGCATCCACAAGCACCGGCAGGCGCGTAAAGAGGGTACGGTCAAGGAGGACGACCCGATCCCGCCGGTGGCGCGCGCGCTTGCCGAGGAAGCCTGGGTGCTGTGCTTCGACGAATTTTCGGTCACCGACATCGCCGATGCGATGATCCTGTCCAGGTTGTTTTCGGCGTTGTTTGCCAATGGCGTGGTGCTGGTCGCCACCTCCAATGTCGCGCCGCAGGATCTCTACCGCGACGGCCTGAACCGTCAGTTGTTTTTGCCGTTTGTCGCTATCCTGGAGCGCCACGCGCACGTGCTGGCGCTGGATGCCGACAAGGATTACCGCCTAGACAAGCTCAGCCGCATGCCGGTCTATATCACCCCGGCCGATGCCGCCGCCGACCATGCGCTCGACGAGCTGTGGGCGGTGATGACGCATGGCAGGCCGACGGCCGAGACGATGCTGACGGTTAAGGGCCGACACGTCGTGGTGCCGCGTACTGCCGGCGAGGCGGCGCGGTTTTCCTTCACCGATCTCTGCGAGAGGCCGCTCGGGGCCCGCGACTATCTTGCCATTGCCCGTCGTTTCTCGACCATCGTCGTCGACCGGGTGCCGGTGCTCGGCGAAGGCAAGCGCAACGAAGCCAAGCGCTTCATCCTGCTGGTCGATACGCTCTACGATCATCATGTACGGCTGGTGATGAGCGCCGCGGCACCGCCGGCGCAGCTCTATACGGCCAAGCGCGGCAACGAAGTCTTCGAGTTCGAGCGCACCGCATCGCGGCTGATCGAGATGCAGAGCCACGACTGGCTGGAGAACTGGGCGGAGAGGCAGAGGGCGCAGGGATCATCGACCGAGGCACGGCAGGCCAGGCGTGAGGGGTAGTACAGAAGAGGCCGCTGCTGCCGGCGCCTATAACCGATAAATATACATGACGAACCCCTCCGCCGGCCCACGCGGCTCTTTTCGCGACTCGTAAAGTGCGCGAGCAGCAACATTGTCCGGCTCGGTGCCGACCCACGCCTCCTCACAGCCATGCTCGCAGCCGAGTGCGAACATGGCGTCGAGCATCCTCGTCGCAATGCCCTGGCGTTGAAAGGCCGGCGCCACGCCGACCTCGTCTATGTAGAGCTCGCTCACCTTGTCCGGGTGGCGGTGGATGACAGCTGCGCATTGGCCAACGACGATGCCGTCGGCGAGGGCCACGACCATGAAATGACCGGGCTCCGCGAGATAGGCGGAGAGCCGATCCGGCCTGACCGGCTCGTCGAAGACTTCGTCGGCAACCCGCATCACAAGGGCGTCATCGCCAGGAAACAGCCTTCTGATTTCCAATGCCATTGTGTAGAATTCCTCTAGCCGGCTTCAGAATTTTGACGCTTACGTAAGTCCCATTGTTTCTAACCGATTGAAATTATTCACTGCAAAATAATCGTTTGAATTTTTGTGCGGCCGGGGCTATTGCGTGCGGCGAATTTCGCGGTTCCGCAGCATTCCGGCCTCTTCCTCCGACGCCGTCATCAAATCGTCAAGGATTTGGGCGCCGTCATAGTCAAAGGGAAAACATCCTGACATGGCACGCAACAAGATAGCGCTCATCGGCTCGGGCATGATCGGCGGCACCCTCGCCCACATGGTCGGCCTCAAGGATCTCGGCGACGTCGTGCTGTTCGATATCGCCGAAGGCATCCCGCAAGGCAAGGGGCTGGACATCGCGCAGTCGTCGCCGGTCGATGGGTTCGACTCCAGGCTGACCGGCGTCAACGACTATGCCGGTATCGAGGGCGCCGACGTCTGCATCGTCACCGCCGGCGTGCCGCGCAAGCCCGGCATGAGCCGCGACGATCTTCTGGGCATCAATCTGAAGGTGATGGAGCAGGTCGGCGCCGGCCTCAAGAAATACGCGCCGAAAGCCTTCGTCATCTGCATCACCAACCCGCTCGACGCCATGGTCTGGGCGCTGCAGAAGTTTTCCGGCCTGCCCAAGAGCCATGTCGTCGGCATGGCCGGCGTGCTCGACAGTTCGCGCTTCCGTTATTTCCTGGCCGAGGAATTCAAGGTTTCGGTCGAGGACGTCACCGCCTTCGTGCTCGGCGGCCATGGCGATTCCATGGTGCCGATGATCCGCTATTCGACGGTTGCCGGCATCCCGTTGCCCGACCTCATCAAGATGGGCTGGACCTCGAAGGAGCGGCTCGACCAGATCGTGCAGCGCACCCGCGACGGTGGCGCCGAGATCGTCGGCCTGCTCAAGACCGGCTCTGCCTTTTATGCGCCGGCCGCCTCGGCCATCGCCATGGCCGAAGCCTATCTCAAGGACAAGAAGCGGGTGCTGCCCTGTGCGGCGTACCTCTCCGGCCAATATGGCGTCAAGAACACCTATGTCGGCGTTCCCGTGGTGATCGGCGCCGGCGGCGTCGAGCGGATCATCGAGATCGAGCTCACAAAGAACGAGCAGAAGATGTTCGACAATTCGGTCGCGGCGGTGCAGGGCCTGTGCGACGCCTGCGTCAAGATCGCTCCACATCTCGCGGCCAAGTAAGCCGGTAACCAAGCCGCCAAGCAAGCTGGAGACATAGCGCATGAACATCCATGAATATCAGGGCAAGGCGCTGCTGAAGGGCTTTGGCGCACCGGTGGCCGAGGGCGTGCCGGTGTTCAAGGCGAGCGAGGCGGAAGCTGCCGCCACGGCGCTGCCCGGCCCACTCTATGTGGTCAAGAGCCAGATCCATGCCGGCGGCCGCGGCAAGGGCAAGTTCAAGGAGCTCGGGCCCGATGCCAAGGGCGGCGTCAGGCTGGCGAAGTCGGTGGCCGAGGTCGTCGCCAACGCCAAGGAGATGCTCGGCCATACGCTGGTCACCAAGCAGACCGGCCCGGCCGGCAAGCAGGTCAACCGGCTCTATATCGAGGACGGCGCCGACATCGAGCGCGAACTCTATCTGTCGATCCTGGTCGACCGCTCGGTCGGGCGCGTCGCCTTCGTCGTCTCGACCGAGGGCGGCATGGACATCGAGGCGGTCGCCCACGACACGCCGGAAAAGATCATTACCGTCGCCATCGACCCGGAAAAGGGCGTGACGGCCGACGATATGAAGAAGCTCAACGCCGCACTGAGGCTCGACGGCGACGCCGCCAAGGACGGCTCCACGCTGTTTCCGATCCTCTACAAGGCGTTTGTCGAGAAGGACATGAGCCTGCTCGAGGTCAACCCGCTGATCGTCATGAAGAGCGGCCGGCTGCGCGTGCTCGACGCAAAAGTGTCGTTCGACAACAATGCGCTGTTCCGTCACCCGGACGTGCTCGAATTGCGCGACACCACCGAAGAGGACGAGAAGGAGATCGAGGCGTCGAAATACGACCTCGCCTATGTCGCGCTCGACGGCAATATCGGCTGCATGGTCAACGGCGCCGGCCTTGCCATGGCGACGATGGACATCATCAAGCTCTACGGCGCCGAGCCCGCCAACTTCCTCGATGTCGGCGGCGGCGCGTCGAAAGAAAAGGTGACGGCGGCGTTCAAGATCATCACCAAGGATCCGGCGGTCAAAGGCATCCTGATCAACATCTTCGGCGGCATCATGAAGTGCGACATTATCGCCGAGGGCGTCATCGCCGCAGTCAAGGAGGTCGGCCTGCAAGTGCCGCTGGTGGTGCGGCTGGAAGGCACCAATGCCGAGCTCGGCAAGAAGATCATCAACGACAGCGGACTGAACGTGGTTTCGGCCGATGACCTCGATGACGCAGCCAAGAAGATTGTCGCGGCGGTGAAGGGCTGAGTCTGTGCCTCCGCACAAGATAAACCTCATCGAGGCGGCGGATGCGAAGATCAAGAAGGTCTTCGATCCGCATATTGCCGGCGACGTGAATGACAGCCAGGTCAAGATCGCCAAGTTCGGCGACGTCTTCGACTGGCACGCCCACGACAATGAGGACGAAGCGTTCCTGGTGCTGCGGGGCCGCATCGCCATCGATTTCCGCGACGGCACGGTGGAACTTGGCAGCGGCGAGTTCATCGTCGTGCCGCGCGCCGTCGAGCACCGGCCGCGCTCGCTGAGCGAGGAACCTGTCGTGCTGATGTTCGAGCCGGCGACGACGCTCAACACCGGCAACGCCAAAAGCGACCTCACCGTCGCCGACCTGAAGCGGTTGTGACCATGAGCGCGCGGCCTTCCCCGATCAACGGTTTTTAAAAAGGACCACCATGTCCATTCTCGTCGACAAGAACACCAAGGTGCTGGTGCAGGGCCTGACCGGCAAGACCGGCACGTTCCACACCGAACAGGCGCTCGCCTATCACGGCACAAAGATGGTCGGCGGCATCCACCCCAAGAAGGGCGGCGAGACCTGGACCGGCGCCAAGGGCGAGACGCTGCCGATCTTTTCCACCGTTGCCGAAGGCAAGGCCAGGACCGGCGCCAACGCTTCGGTCGTCTACGTACCGCCGGCGGGAGCGGCCGAAGCGATCCTGGAAGCGATCGAGGCCGAGATCCCGCTGATCGTCTGCATCACCGAGGGTATACCGGTGATGGACATGATCAAGGTCAAGGCAAGGCTCGACCGCTCGACATCGCGGCTGATCGGGCCGAACTGCCCCGGCGTGCTGACCCCCGACGAATGCAAGATCGGCATCATGCCCGGCAACATCTTCCGCAAGGGCTCCGTCGGCGTTGTTTCGCGCTCGGGAACGCTTACCTATGAGGCGGTGTTCCAGACCACCAATGTCGGTCTCGGCCAGACCACCGCCGTCGGCATCGGCGGCGACCCGGTCAAAGGCACGGAGTTCATAGACGTGCTGGAGATGTTCCTCGCCGACGACGAGACCAAGTCGATCATCATGATCGGTGAGATCGGCGGTTCGGCCGAGGAAGACGCCGCGCAGTTCCTCAAGGACGAGGCAAAGCGCGGCCGCAGCAAGCCGATGGCCGGCTTCATCGCCGGGCGCACCGCGCCGGCCGGCCGCACCATGGGTCATGCCGGCGCGGTCATCTCCGGTGGCAAGGGCGGTGCGGAAGACAAGATCGCGGCGATGGAATCGGCCGGCATCAAGGTTTCGCCATCGCCGGCCCGGCTCGGCACGACGCTGGTCGAGGCGATCAAAGGTTAGTGAGTAGCGAGTAGTGAATAGCGAATAGGTAAGAACAGAGTAACGGCGCGAACCAGGGAAAATCCCTACTCGCTATTCGCTACTCTCTATTCGCTCTGAAAAGGAGACGGAGCGCGGCTCCGCGGACAAAAATGGCAAGACAAGATCAGGCCAACGACCAGTTTTCGCTTACCTCTTTCCTCTATGGCGGCAATGCCGATTATATCGACGCGCTCTATGCCGCCTACGAGGACGATCCCGCTTCGGTCGATCCCGAATGGCAGGACTTCTTCGCGGCGCTGAAGGATGACGCCGGCGACGTGCGCAGGAACGCCAAGGGCGCCTCTTGGGCCAAGCCCTCCTGGCCGATGCAGGCCAATGGCGAGCTGGTCTCGGCCCTGGACGGCAATTGGGGCCTGGTCGAAAAGCACATCGAAAAGAAGGTCAAGGACAGGGCAGCCGGCAACGGCGCAGCGCTTTCCGACGCCGACGTGCATCAGGCGACGCGCGATTCCGTCCGCGCCATCATGATGATCCGCGCCTTCCGCATGCGCGGCCACCTGCACGCCAATCTCGATCCGCTTGGCATTGCCAAGCCGCTGGAGGATTATAACGAGCTGTCGCCGGAGAATTACGGCTTCACCGAAGCCGACTACGACCGGCCGATCTTCCTCGACAATGTGCTCGGGCTGGAATTCGGCACCATCCGGCAGATGCTCGATATCCTGACCCGGACCTATTGCTCGACGCTCGGCGTCGAATTCATGCATATTTCCGATCCCGAGGAGAAGGCCTGGATCCAGGCACGCATCGAGGGCACCGACAAGGAGATCTCCTTCACCGCAGCCGGCAAGAAGGCGATCCTGCAGAAGCTTGTCGAGGCGGAAGGCTTCGAGCAGTTCATCGACGTCAAGTACAAGGGCACCAAGCGCTTCGGCCTTGATGGCGGTGAGTCGCTGATCCCGGCGCTGGAGCAGATCATCAAGCGCGGCGGCCAGCTCGGCATGAAGGAGATCGTGCTCGGCATGGCGCATCGCGGCCGGCTGAACGTGCTGTCACAGGTGATGGCCAAGCCGCACCGCGCCATTTTCCACGAGTTCAAGGGCGGCTCGGCCGCGCCCGACGAGGTCGAAGGCTCGGGCGACGTGAAGTACCATCTCGGGGCTTCGTCGGATCGCGAGTTCGACGGCAACAAGGTGCATCTGTCGCTGACCGCCAATCCTTCGCATCTGGAAATCGTCGATCCGGTGGTGATGGGCAAGGCGCGCGCCAAACAGGACTATATGTTCGGCCGCAGCCGCGAGGAGATCGTGCCGTTGGAGGAGCGTGCCAAGGTGCTGCCCTTGCTGCTGCACGGCGACGCCGCCTTTGCCGGCCAGGGCGTGATTGCCGAAATCCTTGGCCTGTCCGGCCTGCGCGGCCACCGCGTCGCCGGCACGCTGCATTTCATCATCAACAACCAGATCGGCTTCACCACCAACCCGCGCTTTTCGCGTTCGTCTCCCTATCCGTCCGACGTAGCCAAGATGATCGAGGCGCCGATCTTCCACGTCAACGGCGACGATCCGGAAGCCGTGGTCCATGCGACCAAGGTGGCGATCGAATTCCGCATGAAGTTCCACAAGCCTGTCGTGGTGGACATGTTCTGCTACCGCCGCTTCGGCCACAATGAGGGCGACGAGCCCGCCTTCACCCAGCCGATCATGTATCGCAAGATCCGCAACCAGAAGACGACGGTGCAGATCTATGCCGACCGGCTGATTTCCGAAGGCCACATCACGCAGGCCGAGTTCGAAAAGATGAAGGCCGATTGGCGGGCGCATCTCGAGCAGGAATTCGAGGTCGGCCAGCATTACAAGCCGAACAAGGCCGACTGGCTGGACGGCGCGTGGTCCGGCTTGCGCTCGGCCGACAACCAGGACGAACAGCGGCGCGGCAAGACCGCCGTGCCGGTCAAGACGCTGAAGGAGATCGGCAAGAAACTGACCGAGGTGCCGAAGGATTTCGAGGCGCACAAGACGATCATCCGCTTCCTCGACAATCGCCGCCAGGCGATCGAGTCCGGCGAAGGCATCGACTGGTCGACGGCCGAGGCGCTGGCCTTCGGCGCCATCCTGCTCGACGGCAATCCGATCCGGCTGTCCGGACAGGATTCTGAGCGCGGCACCTTCTCGCAGCGGCATTCCGTGCTCTACGACCAGCGCGACGAGACACGCTATATCCCGCTCAACAATCTGTCGGCGGCGCAGGCCGGCTTCGAGGTCATCAACTCGATGCTTTCGGAAGAGGCCGTGCTCGGCTTCGAATATGGCTACTCGCTGGCCGAGCCGAAGGCGCTGACGCTGTGGGAAGCGCAGTTCGGCGACTTCGCCAACGGCGCCCAGGTGGTGTTCGACCAGTTCATCTCGTCGGGCGAGCGCAAATGGCTCAGAATGTCGGGCCTCGTCTGCCTGCTGCCGCATGGCTATGAAGGCCAGGGGCCCGAGCATTCGTCGGCCCGGCTCGAGCGCTTCCTGCAGCTTTGCGCCGAAGACAACATGCAGGTCGCCAATGTCACGACGCCGGCCAATTACTTCCACATCTTGCGCCGGCAATTGAAGCGGGACTTCCGCAAGCCGCTGATCCTGATGACGCCGAAGTCGCTGCTGCGCCACAAGCGGGCTGTGTCGACCCTCCCGGAAATGTCGGGCGAAAGCGCCTTTCACCGGCTGTTGTGGGACGACGCGCAGCTGCTGTCAGGCCAGGCCATCAAGCTCACCAAGGATTCGAAAATCCGCCGTGTCGTGCTCTGTTCGGGCAAGGTCTATTACGACCTCTACGAAGAGCGCGAGAAGCGCGGCATCAACGACATCTATTTGTTGCGCGTCGAGCAGCTCTATCCGTTCCCGGCCAAGGCGCTGATCACCGAACTGTCGCGCTTCCGTAATGCCGAGATGGTGTGGTGCCAGGAGGAGCCCAAGAACATGGGCGCCTGGTCGTTCATCGACCCGTATCTCGAATGGGTGCTGGCGCATATCGACGCCAAGCATCAGCGGGTGCGCTATACCGGCCGGCCGGCCGCCGCCTCGCCGGCGACCGGATTGATGTCGAAGCATCTCGCCCAGCTTGCCGCCTTGCTCGACGACGCGCTTGGTGAATAGAACAGAACCGAAAGAAACGGACAGGCACAATGGCAACCGAAATCCGCGTCCCGACACTTGGTGAATCCGTCACCGAGGCGACCATCGGCAAGTGGTTCAAGAAGGTCGGCGACGCGATCGCCGCCGATGAGCCGCTGGTCGAGCTCGAAACCGACAAGGTGACGGTGGAAGTGCCGGCCGCCGCCGCGGGCACGCTCGCCGAGATCGCCGTCAAGGAAGGCGAGACGGTCGGCGTCGGCGCGCTGCTCGGCACGATTTCGGCAGGCGCCGGCGCGGCAGCCAATGCCGCCGCCGCTCCGGCAACGAAGCAGGAGGCGGTGTCGCAGGCCTCGGCTCCGACTGCAGCCTCGAGCGTCAAGCAGGCTGCGGCCGAGACCGCCAAGATTGCCGGTGACGCCGGCGCGATCGAGACACGCACCATGCCGCCGGCGCCGTCGGCGGCAAAGCTGCTGGCCGAGCACAATCTCGCGGTCGACCAGGTGTCGGGCTCGGGCAAGCGCGGCCAGGTGCTGAAAGGCGACGTGCTCGACCTTATCGCCAGGGGCGCGCCGTCGCAGCCGGCAGAAATGCCCAAGGCCGCGCCTGTACCGGCACCCGTTGCCGCGCGCGCGCCGTCCGCTGCCGACGATGCGTCGCGCGAGGAGCGGGTGCGCATGACCAAGCTGCGCCAGACCATTGCGCGCCGCCTTAAAGAAGCGCAATCGACCGCCGCCATGCTGACCACCTTCAACGAGGTCGACATGAGCGCGGTGATGGCGCTGAGGAGCAAATACAAGGACGTGTTCGAGAAGAAGCACGGCGTGAAGCTCGGCTTCATGGGCTTCTTCACCAAGGCCGTCACCCATGCGCTGAAGGAGATCCCGTCGGTCAATGCCGAGATCGACGGCACCGACATCATCTTCAAGAACTACGCTCATATCGGCGTTGCCGTCGGTACAGAGAAAGGCCTTGTCGTGCCGGTTGTGCGCAATGCCGACCAGATGTCCATCGCCGAAATCGAGAAGGACATCGGCAGGCTGGGGCTTGCGGCGCGCGACGGCAAGCTCTCCGTCGCCGATATGCAAGGCGGCACGTTCACGATTTCCAACGGTGGCGTTTACGGGTCGCTGATGTCGACGCCGATCCTCAATGCGCCGCAGTCCGGCATTCTGGGTATGCACAAGATCCAGGAGCGGCCGGTGGTGGTCGGCGGCCAGATCGTCATCCGGCCGATGATGTATCTGGCGCTGTCCTACGACCACCGCATCGTCGACGGCAAGGAAGCGGTGACCTTCCTGGTGCGGGTCAAGGAAAGCCTGGAGGATCCTGAGCGGCTGGTGCTCGACCTCTAGGGGGCGGCCGACGTGGGCCGGAGCATGGATCTGCGCCGCCGGATGAGTTCGTGCCGTTTCCGGTCCGGTTTGTTTGTCACAATCTGCGCACTCGGCGTGCAGACGGTCTCCGCGGCCCTCGCCGCCTGCCCGCTCGAACTGGCCGTCTATGGCGATCCTGAGAACGCCGCCGAGATCGATTTCAGGCCGACCATGGAGTCGGCTACCGTCACCAATACCTTCAAGATGGTGCTCGACAACGGCGTCGTGCTCGACGGCATCGTCATGTGGACGGAGGGCGTGGCGCGGCCGCACGGCTCGCTGATGTACAAATGCCCGGCCGGCGACGTCACCGGCGACGAGCTCGCCGCCTGCACCGTGTGGGAGGGCGTCATCTACACTGCCGACGACCAGGGCAATATCGCGTTGCTGCCGGGCGAAGGAAAGGATGCGCCGAAGAAGCTGATCCTGCCTGACTTGGGAGCGTCGTTGCAGATGTCGGCGGCCAATGGCGCCAACGGCTTTTCCAGGGTGCCCTGGGACGTCTTTGCCCTGAAGGGATGTCAGGAATGAGCGCGAGCGGAAAGATCCTGCTGGTGACCGGCGGCAGCCGCGGCATTGGCGCCGCTACATGCAGGCTTGCCGCCAAGGCCGGCTATCGCATTGCGGTCAATTACGCGTCGAATGCAAAAGCCGCCGAAACGGTGGTCGCCGACATCGAGGCTGCTGGCGGAGAAGCCTTCACAGTCAAGGCCGATGTCGGCAGCGAGACGGACGTATTGGCTATGTTCGAGGCTGTCGATGGCCGTTTCGGTCGGCTCGACGCGCTCGTCAACAATGCCGGCGTGGTCGACCAGAGCGCGCGCGTCGACGAGTTTAGCGCTGCACGGCTGGAGCGCATGATGCGCATCAATGTAATCGCGCCGATGCTTTGCGCCCGCGAGGCGGTGAAGCGGATGTCGACCAGGCATGGCGGCAAGGGTGGCGCCATCGCCAATGTTTCTTCGATCGCGGCAAGGCTTGGCGGGCCGGGTCAATATGTCGACTACGCCGCCTCGAAGGGCGCGCTCGATTCCTTCACCATCGGGCTTGCCCGCGAAGTGGCCGGCGAAGGCATTCGTGTCAACGCGGTCAGCCCGGGCATCATCGACACCGAAATTCATGCCTCCGGCGGTCAGCCGGATCGCGCCGAGAGAATGCGCAAGGTGGTGCCCATGCAGCGCGTCGGCACCGCCGAGGAAGTCGCAGCCGCAATTCTGTGGCTGCTGTCGGACGAGGCGTCCTACACAACAGGCGCCAATCTGGAAATCGGCGGCGGCCGCTAAAGCAAAAGGGACAGTATCATGGCCTATGATGTCGTTATCATCGGATCGGGACCAGGCGGCTATGTCTGCGCCATCAAGGCGGCGCAGCTCGGTCTGAAGACGGCGGTGGTCGAAAAGGACCCGACCTTCGGCGGTACCTGCCTCAACATCGGCTGCATCCCGTCGAAGGCGCTGCTGCATGCGTCCGAGATGTTTGCCGAGGCCGGCCATTCCTTCGAGGCGCTCGGCGTCGAGATCGGCGCGCCCAAGCTCAACCTTGGGAAGATGATGGCACACAAGGATGCGACGGTAACGGCCAACGTCAATGGCGTCGCCTTCCTGTTCAAGAAGAATAAGATCGACAGTTTTCGTGGCACCGGCAAGGTAGTTGCGGCCGGCAAGGTGTCGGTGACCTCCGATGACGGCAAGGTCGAGGAGATCGAGACCAAGAACATCGTCATCGCCACCGGCTCCGACGTCGCCGGCATTCCCGGCGTCAAGGTCGATTTCGATGAGAAGGTGATCATCTCGTCGACCGGCGCGCTGTCGCTGGACAAGGTGCCGGGCCATCTGGTGGTGGTCGGCGGCGGTGTCATCGGTCTGGAGCTCGGCTCGGTCTGGGCGCGGCTTGGCGCCAAGGTCACCGTGGTCGAGTTCCTCGACACCATCCTGGGCGGCATGGATGGCGAGGTCTCCAAGCAGTTCCAGCGCCTGCTGTCGAAGCAGGGATTTGAGTTCAGGCTGGGCGCCAAGGTGACCGGCGTCGCCAAGGCCAAGAAGGGAGCGATTGTCACCTTCGAGCCGGTCAAGGGCGGAGCAGCCGAGACGATCGAGGCGGACGCGGTGCTGATTGCGACGGGACGACGGGCCTATTCGGACGCTCTCGGGCTGAAGGAGACCGGCGTCGACGTCGATGAGCGCGGCCGGGTCAAGACCGACGGCCATCTCAGGACCAACGTGCCTGGCATCTATGCCATCGGCGATGTCATCGCCGGACCGATGCTTGCACACAAGGCTGAGGACGAGGGCGTGGCGGTGGCCGAAACCATCGCCGGCCAGGCCGGGCATGTGAACTATGACGTGATTCCGAGCGTCGTCTACACCACGCCGGAAATCGCCTCGATCGGCAAGACCGAAGAAGAATTGAAAAAGGCCGGCGTCGACTACAAAGCCGGAAAATTCCCGTTCAGCGCCAATGGCCGCGCGCGCGCCATGCTGCACACCGACGGCTTTGTGAAAATCCTGGCCGACAAGGCCAGCGACCGTGTGCTCGGCGTCCACATCGTCGGCTTCGGCGCCGGCGAGATGATCCACGAGGCGGCCGTGCTGATGGAATTTGGCGGCTCGTCGGAAGACCTGGCCCGCACCTGTCACGCCCATCCGACAATGTCGGAAGCGGTAAAGGAGGCGGCACTGGCGACGTTCTTCAAGCCGATCCATATCTGAGCGGTGAATCGCAAACCTTAGATATTGGCTGAAACATCCGCGCCTCGTCATCCCAGGGATGAAGCCATCGACGGCTGCTCCCAAAAACAAAACGGCCCGCCTTTCAGCGGGCCGTTCATATATTAAGTCGGCAGTCTGATCACTGAGCCGGTGCCGGCGCGGGTGCCGGAGCCGGAGCCGGAGCCGGCGCGGGTGCAGGCTCTGCCGGAGCGGGAGCCGGAGCGGGTGTTGCCGGAGCTGGCGCAGGAGCCGGTTCGGCTGGTTTCATCGGCTCGGCAGGCGCTGGGGCCGGAGCTGGTGTGCTGGCTGCGGGCGGTTCGGCAGGCGCAGGTGCCTCGCTACGTCTTCCAAAAACATAATAGGCGACAATTGCCAGGATAACGACGACCAGGGCAATCAGCCAGCCGCTGCCGCCGCCGCTTGGCCGTGCGGTGCCCGGCGAGGTGAATGGGTCGTTCGGATTGGGTGTGTTCGCCATAAAAGTGTCCTCCGTGGATGAAAAACATCAAGTAATAGCCATCAACGTACAATCGTTGAATCAGTTTCACATTAGGCGTTGAAAACGCCGAAAACAGGGCAATTCTGATCCGGAATCGCCTGCAGGCATGCATTTCCACCGCAAAATGGGTTCGGTCGAGCCAAAGCGAACCTTTTTCAGTTTCTTGACACGAAGCGCGGCTGGTCCGCCGTCGCGCCGCGAGTAGGGGTTGACCCAGGCGTGGCGATGATTCGGTGTGCAACTCCGCCGTGTTGTTCAGTTGACGGCAGTCACAGTATAGCCGGTCTTGCGGAAACCCTCGACCAAGCCTTGCGCTCCGGGAAGGTGCATGGCGCCGACCGCCATGAAGACATTGCCGTGGGCGAGGATCGGCGCTGCACGATCAACCATCACCCTGTTGCGGCTGGTGATCATGGTCTGCTCGAATTCGGCGTAACCCGATTGGTCGTCGACCTGTTCGGGGACGACAGCCCGAAACAGCGGTACGTACATGCCAGTGTCGCCACGGCGGTAAAGCACGATCATGGTTTCGTTGACGTCGTTCACCTTGTCGCCAAGCTTCAGCGTATCGACCAGCCCCTTCAGGTGAAAGGCGATCGGCAGCGAAGCCATGGCGCGCAGCTGGTCGGCGATTGTCTCCAGCCCCTCGACTGATTTGCCCGCAGCCTCGGCGTCCTTGGCAAGCTTGACGTCGAGCACCGGCGCGCCGCCAGCCTGGCGGGCGACTTCGCATGCTGGTAGCGCCACCATCGCCGACAGCAACCAAGGTTTCATCTTGGCGACGGTCGCCGGCGGGATGCCACGCGCGTCGAGCGCCTTGTCGACCACCGCCGCGTCCTCCGGCGACAGCAGCGATGAAAGCGTCGTCTTGTCGGTGAACATCATCAGATCCGGCTCTTTCAGCAATGCTGCCATCATCTTCTGCTTGTCGAGCACTTCGGTGGTCTCAATGACGACGGTGCCAGCTGCATCGAATGCCTTCTGCGCGGCGGGTGGCAGCGTGGTGACGCGCGGGTCGGTAAGGTGCATGGTGCCGAACAGGAAGGACGGTTTTTCGCCTGATTTTTCGAGCTTCCACAGCAAGCCTTTGCCGTTCGGTGTTGCTGCCGCGTCCGCCTCGATCTTACGGTAGCCAGCCGGGTCGTTCTTTTGCAGCGCACTCAGCATATCGGTACCGGCGCAGACCGGGGTCTCGGCGCGCGCCTTGCCCGCGGCGAGCAGCGCGATGATGAGGAAGGAGAGGAAAAACAGGGCGTTGAGCGCGACGAGCAGCTTCAGCGACACTTGGGTCGCGCGGTCGGCGATGGCGATGAGGCGTTTCATGCTGCACTCGTAGGCGCAAAAAGCGGCAAAACGGTTAATCAGCGCATCAAAATTGTTACGAGATCGTCACCTATTCAAGCGTCCATCACGCACGAGGATGAGCTGCTTCGTAAATCTCGAGCAGCCTCGCGGTGTCGACGCCGGTGTATATCTGGGTTGTCGACAGGCTGGCGTGGCCGAGCAACTCCTGGATGGTGCGCAGGTCGCCGCCGCGCCCAAGCAGATGCGTGGCGAAAGAATGGCGCAGCGCATGCGGCGTCGCCGTGTCGGGCAGGTTGAGCGCCGAGCGCAGCTTGGCCATGTCGCGCTGGACGATCGCCGGGTTGAGCGGGCCGCCGCGGGCACCGCGAAACAGCAAGCCCTTGGGATCGAGATGCCAGGGGCAGAGGCGGCGGTATTCGGCAATCGCCCGCAGCGCTACCGGCAGCACCGGCACCAGCCGCGTCTTGCCGCCCTTGCCGGTGACGCGCAGCACAGTATCACCAGGTGAGGACAGATCGGCGCCCGACAGGCCGAGCGCCTCGGAGATCCGCAAGCCGGACCCATAAAGCAGAGTCAGCACGGCGGCGTTGCGCGCGGCAATCCACGGCTCCTCCGCCAGTTGGCCTTCCACCGAGACGACGTGTTTTGCATCGCTTGCGGTCAGCGGCTTGGGCAGCGATTTCGGCTGCCGCGGCGCGCGCAAGGCTGCCGCACCTGCCGCATTGGCGAGGCCGCGCCGTTCCAGGAAACGCAGCAGCGAGCGGATGCCGGCCAGCCCGCGCCCGAGCGTGCGGGCGCCGGCGCCCTCGGCACGGCGGGCAGCGAGAAAGCCGCGCAGATCGGCCGGGCGCAGATCGGCGATGTCGGAAATACCGGGCGAGCCGCCGCAATGGCTGGTCAGGAAATGCAGGAACTGGCGCGTGTCGCGCTCATAGGCCTCGACGGTTTCGGGCGACAGCCGGCGTTCGCGCGCCAGCATCTTCAGCCAGGCCTCGCGCGCCGCCTGAAGATCGGGCTTTGCCGGTATGAGGAATTCCTGCATTGCGCTCTTCCAGTTCCCGGCCATCTTCCGGCATGCGGGTTAGGAAGCGGTGAAGAGCGGCATCATTGAAATGACGATGGGCTGGGGTTAGAGCAAGGCAAAGGATTTTCCGCAGATGAGCAAACCGCAAAACCCCGTCCAGATGGCCGTGATCGGTGCCGCGCACGGCATCAAGGGCGAATTGCGGGTCAAGAGCTTTACCGGCGACCCGCTGGCGCTGGCCGATTACGGTCCGCTCTACGCCAGGGATGGCCGCGCCTTCCAGATCGTCGACATCAGGCCTGCCAACACCGTCGTGGTGGTGCGCTTCAAAGGCGTCAACGATCGCCATGCCGCCGAGGCGCTTGCCGGCACCGAATTGTTCGTCGACCGTTCGGTGTTGCCTGATGAGGGCGAAGAGGACGAATTCTACCACGCCGATCTCGTCGGGCTGGAGGTCAAGGACGACACCGGTGCCATTATCGGCAAGGTCGTCGCCGTGCATAATTTTGGCGGCGGCGACATTCTCGACGTGACGCTGGCGGGGCGCAAAGGCGTGCTTATCCCGTTCACGCAGGCCGCTGTTCCGGAAGTGTCGATCGCCGGCGGCTTTGTCCGCATCGATCCGGCTGCGGCAGGGTTGGTCGAGGACGAGGACGGAGAATCTGCCGAGCGCGACAGCTTCGACCCCAAGGGCCGGCCGCGCGGGCCGAGGGACGCCGGAGGCAATCGATGAGTTTTTCGGCTTCGGTGCTGACGCTCTATCCCGAGATGTTTCCCGGCGCGCTTGGCCTGTCGCTGGCCGGCCGCGCGCTCGAGACCGGCATTTGGTCGCTCGAAACGATCCAGATCCGCGACTTTGCCCGCGATCGTCACCGGACCGTGGACGACACGCCGGCCGGCGGCGGCGCCGGCATGGTGATGCGGGCAGACGTGCTGGCCAGCGCTATCGACCATGCCTCGCCGGCAGGCGATCCACGTCCGCGCCTGCTGATGAGCCCTCGCGGCAAGCCGCTGACACAGCGGCGTGTGCGTGAGCTCGCCGCCGGGCCGGGTGCGGTGATCGTCTGCGGCCGCTTCGAAGGCGTCGACCAGCGGGTTATCGAATCGCGAGGCCTCGAGGAAGTCTCGATCGGCGATTTCATCCTGTCCGGCGGCGAGCCGGCGGCACTCGTGCTGCTCGACGCCGTGGTGCGCCTGCTGCCCGGCGTGATGGGCAATGCGGTATCGGGCGAGGAAGAGAGCTTTGAAAACGGCCTGCTCGAACATCCGCATTATACGCGGCCGCAGGAATTCGAGGGCCGGCCGATTCCGGAAGTGTTGATTTCGGGCAATCACAGCAAGATCGCGGCGTGGCGGCGGGCCGAAGCGGAGAGGCTGACGAAGGAGCGACGGCCGGATCTTTTAGCCGCTCAGCCCTTATCGAAATAGTAGAAGGCCAGGAACAGGCCGACGGCAATGACGAAGCCGCGCACCGCGTTCTGCGGCACGCGCCTGGCGATCCAGACGCCGGCATAGCCGCCGAGCGCGCCACCCGGGATCATGATGATCGCCTGCAGCCAGGCGATGACGCCGCCAGAGACGAAGACCAGGATGGCAACCGCAGCGATGACCACGGCCAGCATGTTCTTCAATGCGTTCAGCCGATGATAATCGCCGGACTGGGTGAGACCGAGCGTCGCCAGCATCATGACGCCCATGCCGGCGCCGAAGAAGCCGCCATAGACGGCGGTGGCGAACTGCGCCAGCGACCCGACCAGCGAACCCACGGCGGCTTCATGCTCCGGCTTGGGCGCCGGCTTCAGCCAAGGCCCGGCAGCGAACAACGCTGTTGCCGCCAGCAGCAGCCACGGCACCAAGGCGCGGAACGACGGGTTGTCGAGGCCTAGAAGGATGAGCGCGCCAGACAGCGCACCGAGAGCCGAAATGAGGCTGAGCAGCAGTGCGCCGCGCCAGAAATGCTTGATGTCGTGCCAATAGGCCAGCGTCGAGGTGATATAGCCAGGAAATTGCGTCACCGACGATGTCGCGTTGGCGACGATCGGCGGCAGGCCGGCCAGGGTCATGGCGCCAAAGGTTATGAACGTGCCGCCGCCGGCAACGGCGTTGACCGCGCCTGATAGAAAGCCGGCGAGAAAGAGCAGGACCGCGTCCAAGATTGGCATGAGGGGTGTCGTCGCTGGAGGAAAAATGCTTATCTTCCGGCTTAGAAAGCTTGACGCGCGGGCGCAACCCCCTGGACCACAAGCGATCACGGGATTGCCACAGCGGCGCCAGCCAAAAAGAAGCAGCGCCAAAAAAGAGCCAGCGAAGGCGTGACAAAGCGCCGAAATAGCTGTATGTGCGCGCCGAACCGGAAGAAAATTCTCCCGGACCCGTCAACAGTGACGGTGTAGTCGCCCCTGCCCGATGTTCTCGAACAGAAGTTCTCGAACGAAGGGCATAGCCGAGCGGTCGATGCGACTGCAAGGCGAGTGTCGGACGCTCTGACTGTCGGAAGAACAAGAAGTGGATTATTGAGATGGACATCCTCCGTCAGCTTGAGGCCGAGCAGGCCGCCAAGATCGAAGCCAAGCGCAAGCTTCCCGAATTCCAGCCCGGCGATACCGTGCGCGTTCAGGTCCGCGTGACCGAAGGCACCCGCACCCGCGTCCAGGCCTATGAGGGCGTCGTCATCGCCCGCGCCGGCGCCGGCTTCCAGGAAAATTTCACCGTCCGCAAGATCTCCTACGGCGAAGGCGTGGAGCGGGTGTTCCCGGTCTATTCGCCGATGGTCGAGGGCGTCGAGATCGTGCGTCGTGGCAAGGTGCGTCGCGCCAAGCTGTACTATCTGCGTGACCGTCGCGGCAAGTCGGCCCGTATTTCGGAAAACACCGGCGTGCGCGCCCGCAAGCTCAACGATGAAGAGCGCGATGCGCTGAACGCCGAGAAGGCGCGTATCGAGGCCGAGAAAGTGGCCGCCGCCCAGGCGCTGGCCGCCGAGAAGGCCGCGCAGGACGCCGCCGAGAAGAAGGCCGCCGACGAGGCCGCCAAGGCCGCGGAAGCAGCTGCCGCCGAATAAGGCGTCGTCAAAACCCATGGTTTCGGAAAGGCGGCTTCGGCCGCCTTTTTGTTTCGCGAGGTGGATTCGATTTTGCCGGTCCGCAATCGATACGGATCGTTCCGTAATGCCGCCATTGAAAGCATTGGAACTCATTTTCGTGCCGAGCGGCGCATCGGAGCGGCTTGCAAGGCGCCTGCGGAAAGCTAAAGTCGGCGCCGGATTTCCTGCATGCCTCGGTCGATCGAGGCGGTTCAGTTCTTGGGGAGCGTGTCATGACCAAATCGAAACTGCTGCTGGCCGGCCTGCTGGCTTGCCTTCTCGTGCCCATCGCGGCCCTGGCGCAGGCGCTGCCGGATCTTGGCGGCAGGAAAGTGGTGGTGGTGACCGAAAACGCCTATCCGCCGCTGCAGTTTATCGATGCCAAGACCGGTAAGCAGATCGGTTGGGAATATGACGCGATGAACGAGATCGCCAAACGGCTGAACTTCAAGGTCGAGTACCAGAACACCTCGTGGGACGCGATGATCCAGGCGGTTTCCGACAACCAATACAACATCGGCATGACCGGCATCACCATCAAGGACGACCGCAAGCAGAAGGTCGATTTCTCCGATCCCTATATGCGCTCGGAACAGTTCATGCTGGTGCGCGGCGACGAGAAACGCTTCACCGATGCCAAGACGTTCGCTGCCTTCAAGGACGGGCTGATCGGTGCGCAGGCCGGCACCACGCCGTTCTACACCGCCGTCTACAGCGTGCTCGACGGCAATGAGCAGAACCCGCGCATAAAGCTGTTCGAGACATTCGGCGCGACGGTGCAGGCGCTGAAGGCCGGCGACGTCGATGTCGTGCTCACCGACGGCACTGCCGGCAAGGGCTATGTCGATGCGTCCAATGGCGGGCTGAAGCTGATCGGCGGGCCGCTCGGCACCGAGGATTTCGGCTTCATCTTCCCCAAGGGCTCCGACCTGGTGAAGCCGGTCAACGCGGCGATCGCCGCGCTCAAGGCCGACGGCACGCTCGACGCGCTCAACAAGAAGTGGTTCCTCGACTACAAGATGGGGCAGTAGGCCCGCTTGTTGCGCGCATTTCATGACGATTGTGCGCGGGAACTCGCGCTGACTCTGCGCTCGTACACCCCCCTCTGGCCTACCGGCCATCTCCCCCGCAAGGGGGGAGATCGGATTTCGCATCGGTTTTCGCTAATTTTCAGTGTTGCAGAACGGACGGCGAGGTCAAAGCTGCCGATCTCCCCCCTTGAGAGGGAGATGGCCGGCAGGCCAGAGGGGGGTGTGACAGAACGCTGCCTTCGTGACTCTGTCACCGGTACCGCTTGATGCCGTCGCCGCCTCTCGCCTCGGCCAAATCCGACTTCCCGTGGTGGCTTGCCGTGGCCGTGGCGATCGCCTTGGCCGCCGCCGTCTTCATCGTTGCCAGCGACCTCTATGCCCAGGTCTTCGCAACCGTCGCCAAGGGCATCGGCGTCACCATCTTCGTCACCGTGGTCGCCTTCGCGCTGGCTTGCGCGATCGGGCTCGGCGTCGCTCTGATGGGCCTGTCGGGCTCACGCTGGCTCAGCCAGATCGCCCGCTTCTACGTCGAGATCATCCGCGGCGTACCGATGCTGGTGCTGTTGTTCTGGATCGCCTTTGCCGGCGCGCCGGCCTTCGTCGCAGCGTGGAACGCGCTGACGGCGCCGCTGCAAAGCGCCGGCCTCTTCGGTGAGCTGCTGGTACGCGACGTCTCGCTTTTATGGCGCGCCGTCATGGCGCTGACCATCGGCTATTCCGCCTTCATCTCGGAGGTGTTCCGCGCCGGCATCCAGGCGGTCGAGAAGGGCCAGATCGAGGCGGCGAAGGCGCTCGGGCTGACGCGCACGCAGCGCTTCCGGCTGGTCGTCTTTCCGCAGGCGATCCGCACCATCCTGCCGCCGCTCGGCAATGATTTCGTCGCCATGGTCAAGGATTCCTCGCTGGTCTCGGTGCTCGGCGTCGCCGACATCACCCAGATGGGCAAGATCTACGCCGCCGGCTCGTTCCGCTTCTTCGAAACCTATTCGATCGTCGCCTATATCTATCTCATCCTGACCGTCGGCCTGTCGCTGGCCATGCGGGCGCTGGAGAAGCGGCTGCGCCACCAGCATGGGGAATAGAAGGCAGGCGAAAACGGCGCTACCATCGAGCGGACGCGACCGGGGAGGACCCATGATCATCGACAAGGCCAATGCGGCGCTTGAAGCGGTCTACACGGCCGACACGCCTGAGGCGCTCGCCAAGGCCTATGCGCAATGGGCCGCGACCTATGACGGCGAAACCGCGGCGCTCGGCTATCTCCTGCCGTTCCTGATCACCGCCTGGGTGGCGCGCTACGTGCCGCCGGGCGAAGGACCGCTGCTCGACGCCGGCTGCGGCACCGGCCTGTCGGGGCCGTCGCTCAAGGCGCTAGGCTACCACGACGTTGCCGGCCTCGACCTGTCGCAGGACATGCTGAAAATCGCCGGCGGCCGGCAGGCCTACAGCGAGCTGAAACAGGCGATACTCGGCGGGCCATTGCCCTGGCCGGACGGCTATTTCCGGGCCTTTTTCTCGACCGGCGTGTTCACCATCAGCCACGCGCCGGCGTCGGGCCTGCATGAGCTGGTGCGCATCACCCGGAAGGGCGGCCACGCCATCTTTACGGTCCGTGACCAGGTGTTTGAAAGCAGCGGGTTCAAGGCCGTGTTTGGCGAACTGGAGCAGGCGAAAAAATGGCGGCCGGTCGAGGAGAGCCCATGGTTCCGCTGCTACGCGATCGCCGAGCCCGACGCGCTGGTGAAAACCTTCGTGTTCGAGGTGCTGTGAAGCGCCTGCGAAGGCAGACGCGATTGCTGAAAAGCCAAAACATTGATATGAGCAGCGCCATGGAAGAGCTTTTTGGCGATCCGGCCTATAAAGGTTTCGTGCTGCAGGACAGGAAACGCCTGCCGTCGCGATTTTCCGCGCGCGTCTGCGGGGCGCTGACCAGCCGACTTCGCTAGGGCGGACTCGCCAGGCTGTTTCGCCGGCCGACCGGCGTCCCTTTCCCTTTTTAAATCGACGGATTTACGCACATGAGCGCACCGCGCACCCTCTACGACAAGATTTTCGACGACCATGTCGTCGACCGCCAGGACGACGGCACCTGCCTGCTCTATATCGACCGCCACCTCGTCCACGAAGTCACCAGCCCGCAGGCTTTCGAAGGCCTGCGCATTACCGGCCGCAAGGTTCGGCATCCGGAAAAGACGCTGGCTGTCGTCGACCACAACGTGTCGACTTCGCCCGAGCGAAAGTTCGGCATCAAGAACGAGGAAAGCCGCATCCAGGTCGAGGCGCTGGCCAAAAACGCCAAGGATTTCGGTATCGAATATTATTCCGAGAAGGATATCCGCCAGGGCATCGTCCACATCATCGGTCCCGAGCAGGGCTTCACGCTGCCCGGCATGACCATCGTCTGCGGCGACAGCCACACCTCGACGCATGGCGCGTTCGGGGCGCTGGCGCACGGCATCGGCACCTCGGAAGTCGAGCATGTGCTGGCGACGCAGACGCTGATCCAGCGCAAGGCCAAGAACATGCTGGTGCGCGTCGACGGCGCACTGCCGGAAGGCGTCACCGCCAAGGACATCATCCTCGCCATCATCGGCGAGATCGGCACAGCCGGGGGCACCGGCTATGTCATCGAATATGCCGGCGAGGCAATCCGTGCGCTGTCGATGGAAGGTCGGATGACGATCTGCAACATGTCGATCGAAGCCGGCGCGCGCGCCGGCCTGATCGCGCCGGACGAGACCACCTTCGCCTATGTCAAGGACAAGCCGCGCGCCCCCAAGGGCGAAGCCTGGGATGCCGCGCTCGCCTATTGGAAGACGCTGCAGTCCGACGAAGGCGCGCATTTCGACAAGGTCGTCGTGCTCGACGCGGCAAAGCTGCCGCCGATCGTCTCCTGGGGCTCCTCGCCCGAAGACGTTGTCTCGGTTCAAGGCATCGTGCCGAACCCAGACGACATCACTGATGAGAACAAGCGCACGTCCAAGCAGCGTGCACTCGACTATATGGGCCTGATACCGGGCACCAAGATCACCGATATCGAACTTGACCGCGTCTTCATCGGCTCCTGCACCAATGGCCGCATCGAGGATCTGCGCGCCGCCGCCAAGGTGATCGAAGGCAAGAAGGTCAATCCGCGGGTCAGCGCGATGATCGTGCCGGGCTCCGGCCTGGTCAAGGAACAGGCCGAGGCCGAAGGCCTCGACAAGATCTTTGTCGCGGCCGGCTTCGACTGGCGCGAGCCGGGCTGCTCGATGTGCCTTGCCATGAACGACGACCGGCTGAAGCCGCATGAGCGCTGCGCCTCGACCTCGAACCGCAATTTCGAAGGGCGCCAGGGCTTCAAGGGCCGCACCCATCTGGTGTCGCCGGCAATGGCGGCGGCGGCGGCAATTGCCGGCCATTTCGTCGACATCCGCGAGTGGAAATAGCGCAGGGCGCGCCCAGTCGGATATGAGAGTGCCCGAGCCGCAATGCGGTTCGGGCATTCTTCAGCCGGGCCGCCTGACGAATTCGTGAAATCCCTCACGTCGGCCGGGTTGGTCCTTTGCAACGACCAGCGCCAGTTGGCGCTCGTCGAAGAGTTTGAACCATTCATCCCATTCGACCAGTTCATAGCCGCCGGCATTGACCGGACGTTCGGGCTCATCCTGGTCCTGATAGGCATGCTGGCCGAAGACCAGCCTCAGCATGGGCTGCGTTCCGGCTTCGGGCGACACGTCGACGATCGCCGGAAAGCCGGCGCGCGCCGCCGCCCAAGAGCGAATTGCATCGTGATCGGTCAGCATGATCGTGTCGGCCATCGGAGCGTCTCCTGGTTGCCGTCGTGAAACGCCGCTCGCCGTTCGCGGTTCCGCCCAGCGGCTGCGTCGACGCACCTGTCGTATATTCGCTTTCGCTTAACCGCTTGTTTGGGCTTCCGCTCTAACGTCTCCTGAGGGAAGCGAGGGGAAATTTCAGCGCTTGGACACCGGCCTGCTCATAGCGCTGCTCAATCCAGGCATCGCCCTCACACTCGGCACTGCATTTCTCGTGCTGTGGTTCTATCAGCGTCACCGTCCCTATCTGGCCGTGCTGGCGGCGGGCTACTCGGCCTCGGCCGCAGGCTTCCTGCTCCAGTATTTCACGCTGCCTGTCGGTATGGCGCCCACCAAGCTCATCTCGATCCTGTGCTTCACCTTTGCCACTTGCTGTCTCGCCGGCGCGGTCATTGCGCGCTATGGGCGGCGCGTGCCTTACACGGCGGTCGGCATTCTGGCCTGCGGCGGACTGGCCGCGTTCTCGTGGTTTCTTTTTGCCCGGCCGGATCTCACCTGGCGCATCCTTGCCATCAATTTCAGCTTCGGCGGCATCAGCCTGGTTGTTGCCGCCGAGTTGCGCGCAGTGCGCAACAACGGCCCGACAGAAATGGTCCTGTTCGTACTGTCGCTGCTTTCCGGCATGAACTTCCTGGCGCGGACCCTTGCCGTCGTCATCGCGCATGGGCCGTTCACCAGCTATGAAGGGCTTTACACCTCCTCCTATTGGACGACGGCGCTGCTGTCGCATGCATTGCTGTCGCTGCTTATTGCACTTTGCCTGTTTGGCGCCGCCGCGCTCGATGTGACGAAGGCCCTGAAGACCGAAACCCTGACAGACCCGCTGTCGGGCCTGCTCAACCGCCGCGGCTTCGAGGAGCGCGCCACGCTGGTGCTGCAGCACTGTGCCACGGCGCGATTGCCGGTTACGCTGGTGCTGGCCGATCTCGATCATTTCAAGGCACTCAACGATCAGCATGGCCACGCGGCCGGCGATCGCGTCATCGTCGATTTCGCCGCCAAGCTTCTGTCGGCTGCAGGTGCGCGCGGCGTTGCCGGCCGCGTCGGCGGCGAAGAGTTCGCCGTGCTGTTGCCGCTCAGCGACCTTGGCGCGGCAAGACTGTATGCCGAAACCATTCGCACGCTCTATTCGGCGGGCCGAATCGACGGGCTTCCGCCCGAGACAAGAGTGACCGCGAGCTTCGGCGTGGCCGCCCGCACCAGCCACGAAGGGCTGGACCCGCTGATGCGCCGCGCCGACGAAGCGCTCTACAAAGCCAAAAGGAATGGCCGCGACAGCGTGTGCCTGTCCCATCAGCGGCCTGAAACGGTCGTCCTTCCCAATCGGACCAGTGCTGGCTGAGCGTCAGCGGCGGCTTCGAATTAACGTCTTTTTCGCCCGTTGGTGATCTGCTGTTCGGGGGGAGTGCCAAAACGCCATGGGCAGCGCTAATTTCATCCTGCTGATCAACCTGTTCGTTGCCGGGCTGCTGGCGGCGGCCTTCATGACGATCGCGGTCTATGACGCCGGCCGGGTGTCGGCGCGCTGGCTGGCGTTCGGCTATGTGCTCGGCATGGCTTATTTCGCGATCGAGTTCAGCATTCCTGCCTTCGACAATGCGCGCCCCGTAGTTGTCGCCGCCTTTGCCGCTTTCCTTGCTGCTACCATCGCCTTCAATGGCGGGCTTGCCCATAAATACCGCGTTTCGCCGCCTTGGCCGCCGATGCTGCTCTTCCTGGTCTTCGCCACCCTCGCGGTCTACTTCGTCCAGGATCTGCCACGCCAATCCTTTGTGCGAATGGCGGCCTACCAGCTTCCCTATGCGGCCATGCAATTCACCGGGCTGGCGATCGTCTTGTCGTCCAGGCAAAGACGCGAGCGGCTCGACTATATGCTGATGGCTGTCCTGGCGGCCAGCACCTTGCAATTCGCCAGCAAACCCTTCATCGCCCATGCGCTTGGGGGCTGGGGCGCCAACCCGCAATCTTATGCGCAGACCAGCTATGCGTTGGTGTCGCAGTCTGTCGGCACCGTGTTCGGCCTGGCGCTTGCGCTGGTGACATTGGCTATCCTGGTCCGCGACGTGCTCGCCGAGGTGACGTCGAAATCGGAAACCGACACGCTTTCGCGGCTGCTCAACCGTGGCGGCTTCGAGCGCCATGCCGAGATCGCACTGCGCGACGCCATGCGGCGCGCCGTTCCAGCGGCACTGGTCATTGCCGATCTCGACCATTTCAAGCGCATCAACGATACTTACGGCCACGCGTCGGGCGATCGGGTCATCGAGGCCTTTGCCGGTTTCCTCCGCGATGCCGCGGCCGACCATCATGTCGCCGGACGCATCGGCGGCGAGGAATTCGCTATTTTCCTGCCGGGGACCAATCTAGCCGCCGCCCGGCTCTTTGCCGAGGGCACGCGCAGCGCCTTCGGTTCCACGCCGATCGACTGCCTGCCCGCAAATCACCGCTGCAGCGCCAGCTTCGGCGTTGCAGAGCTTGGTCCGGGCGAAAGCTTTTCCGACCTGCTGCGGCGCGCCGACAAAGCGCTTTATCAGGCGAAGGGCAGCGGCCGCGATTGCGTGCGTGTCTCGGTGGGGCCGGCTGTTGCCCTGCCGGCGCCGTCAACCAAGGGCGGCGTGGCCGTCAGCGGCAGGGGCTGAGCTCCGGCATCTCGCCGTCGGAGAGACCATACATATAGCTGCGGCCCTTGACGAAAACCGGTGGCCTGTAGCAGTCGCCGCCGCGGACATCGTCCGATTCGTTTTCGTAGATCACGTCGGGCTGGCCGGCGCCGGTGTAGTCGGACAACTCCTTGGCCAGCTTGCCCTCGCCAACGAGGATACGCTTGTAGCCGGCGGCGCTGTCGATGACGAGATTGCCGAAGGAATCGGCATAGACGCGGTCATGATGGCGCGTCCCGGCGAATGCCGGTGCGACGACGCCGACGGCGAGCGCCGCCAATAGGAACCAGGGAAGGCGCGGTCCTGCTGAATTCGAATGCATGGCGTGCTGCTCCATTGCTGAGAGGCAAGCCTCCTCGAATCAGAAATTAACCTTTTATTAACCTTTGTTAAGAGGGCAACCGCAGCCGGGGCGAGGTCCTGGAAAATATGGTTAATACCCGATCGCCCACCGGCCATCATTCGGCCATGCCTTGTTCCCACGATCGCCGGCATCGGGCGCGACTCAAAAAGCATGAAAATCCGGGGGCTCGATGCGCGGGGGAAAGCAGCATGAGATTACACCGCAGGTTTCGGGTGGCGCTGGCCATTCCGCCGCTACTGGCGGCCGCCGCCTGCGCGCCGCAGACCAGCGCGCCCAAGCTTGGCAATACGGCCGCCGCTTCCGTGTCGCTTGCTCCCGCCGCCAGCGAACCGACGGCACCGCAGCCGCGCATTGCTACTTACAACTGCGCCGACGGTAGCGTGATGACCATCGAGAACCTGGGCACGTCGGTGCGCGTGCTCGGCCAGGACGGCACCAGTGCCGAGCTGCCGGCTTCACCGGCCAATCAGACCAGCCGTTACGGCGAGGCGCATGACGCAATCGTGATCGACGGGCGTGACGCGCTGGTGATGAAGGGCGGTGCCTCACCGCTGGCCTGCAAGCGCTGATCCGCCCCTTTGTGGCAGCCATATTTTGCAGTGCAGCGACATTGTGCCGGCTCAAGGCGACAGTCCTAATCGATTGAAGCTGAAAACGCCGCTTTCATCAGACTAAATTACGTTTTCGAAACGGTTTTCCGGCTTTGACGCGGTGCAAAAAGAGCATTAGAAACCGGCTGTCCGAAGTCGCAACCGGAAGCGGCAATGCCGCATTCCCACCTGAGGCTCCAGAGACGCCGAACTGGGGGAGCCATGAGCAAGTCACCAGCCACCCGCGAATTTGCCAGACGTGAACGGCCGCTTTCGCCGCACCTGACCGTCTATCGGCCGCCGATCACCATGACGATGTCGATCGTCCACCGCATCACCGGCGGGGCGCTCTATTTCGGCACGCTGCTGGTCGCGCTGTGGCTGATGGCGGCGGCGAGTTCGGAGGCGACCTTCAATGCCGTCAACTGGGCCTTCGGCTCGTGGCTGGGACGGCTGGTGCTGTTCGGCTACAGCTGGGCGCTGATGCACCACATGCTGGGCGGTGTGCGCCATCTGATCTGGGACACTGGGGCAGGGCTGGAAAAGGATACCGCGTCGAGGATCGCCTGGGCGACGCTGGCCGGCTCGGTCATGCTGACGCTGCTGATCTGGATCGCCGGCTACCTGGCGCGGGGAGCCTGACATGAGCGGCAAAAACACCGACATGCGCACGCCGCTGGCCAAGGTCCGCGGCCTCGGTTCCGCCCGCGAGGGCACCGGCCATTTCTGGCGCCAGCGGCTGACGGCGATCTCCAACATCCCGCTGGTCCTGTTCTTCGTCGGCTTCCTGATCGCACTCAACGGCGCCAGCTATATCGAGGTGCGCGCCGCACTTGCCAATCCGTTCGTGGCACTGGTGCTGGCGCTGGTGCTGCTGTCGGTGCTCTACCACATGCGGCTCGGCATGCAGGCAATCATCGAAGACTATGTGCATGGCGAAGGCGCCAGGCTGGCGCTGCTCGCCCTCAACACATTCTTTCCCGTAGTCGTCGGCGTCGCTTCGGTCTTCGCCCTGCTTAAACTGGCATTTGGAGGCTGAGTTTTGGCCAAGGACGCGAAGAACGCCAACACGGCTTCCGCCTATAGCTATGTCGACCACAAATTCGACGTCGTGGTCGTCGGTGCCGGCGGCGCCGGCCTGCGGGCCACGCTCGGCATGGCCGAGCAGGGCCTGCGCACCGCCTGCATCACCAAGGTGTTCCCGACGCGCTCGCATACGGTGGCGGCACAGGGCGGCATTGCCGCCTCGCTCGCCAATATGGGTCCCGACAACTGGCAGTGGCATCTCTTCGACACCGTCAAAGGCTCGGATTGGCTGGGCGACACCGACGCGCAGGAATACATGGTGCGCGAAGCGCCGGCGGCGGTCTACGAGCTCGAGCATTACGGCGTCCCCTTCAGCCGCACCGAGGACGGGAAAATCTACCAGCGGCCGTTCGGCGGCATGATGATGAATTTCGGCGGGGGGCCGCCGGTGCAGCGCACCTGCGCGGCCGCCGACCGCACCGGCCACGCCATGCTGCACACGCTCTACGGCCAGTCGCTGAAGCACAATGCGCAGTTCTTCATCGAGTATTTCGCGCTCGACCTGATCATGGAGCCGGACGGCACCTGCACCGGCGTCGTCGCCTGGAACCTCGACGACGGCACCATCCACCGCTTTTCGGCGAAAATGGTGGTGCTGGCGACCGGCGGCTATGGCCGCGCCTATTTCTCGGCCACCTCGGCGCATACCTGCACCGGCGATGGCGGCGGCATGGCCGCACGCGCAGGGCTGCCGCTGCAGGACATGGAGTTCGTGCAGTTCCACCCGACCGGCATCTACGGCGCCGGCTGCCTGATCACCGAGGGCGCGCGCGGCGAGGGCGGCTATCTCGTCAATTCCGAGGGCGAGCGCTTCATGGAACGCTACGCGCCGTCAGCCAAGGATCTGGCTTCGCGCGACGTGGTCTCGCGCTGTATGACGCTGGAGATCAGGGAGGGCCGCGGCGTCGGCCCGAAGAAGGATCACATCTTCCTGCATCTCGACCATCTCGACCCGGCCGTTCTGCACGAGAGGCTCCCGGGTATTTCGGAATCGGCAAAGATCTTTGCCGGCGTCGACCTGACCAAGGAGCCGATCCCGGTGCTGCCGACGGTCCATTACAATATGGGCGGCGTGCCGACCAATTACTGGGGCGAAGTGCTCAACCCTACTGCCTTGAACCCGGACCAGGTGTCGCCCGGGCTGATGGCGGTCGGCGAGGCCGGCTGCGCCTCGGTGCACGGCGCCAACCGGCTGGGCTCGAACTCGCTGATCGACCTGGTGGTGTTCGGCCGTGCGGCGGCGATCCGGGCCGGCCAGGTGATCGACCGGACATCGGCGATCCCTTCGCCCAACGAGGCCGCCGTCGAAAAGATCATGGACCGCTTCGACCGGCTGCGTCACGCCAACGGCTCGACGCCGACAGCGGTTTTGCGCGAAAAGATGCAGAAGGCGATGCAGGAGGACGCGGCGGTGTTCCGCACCCAGGAATCGCTGGAAAGCGGCTGCAGGCGCATTTCGCAGCTTTGGGGCGAGCTCAAGGACGTCAAGGTGTTCGACCGCTCGATGATCTGGAACTCCGACCTGGTCGAGACGCTGGAGCTGGAAAATCTGATGGCCAACGCCATCACCACCGTCTACGGCGCCGAGGCGCGCAAGGAAAGCCGCGGCGCGCACGCGCGGGAGGACTTTTCGGCCCGCGACGACGCCAACTGGCGCAAGCATACGCTGGCCCGGCTCAACGAGGCCGGCGAGGTGGCGCTCAGCTACCGGCCGGTGCACACCGAGACGCTGCTCAAGGAGGCAGACGGCGGCATCAATCCGGCCAAGATTGCGCCGAAGGCGAGAGTGTATTGAAGATGGCGCTGGCGACAGCTGGATATTCCGGCACGCCCCTTCCAGCCAAGCTCGGCCTGAAGGACGGGATGATTGCCGCCTTCGTCGCCTTGCCGGCCGAGCTGGACGACCTTGCCGAAGCCGTGGACTTTGCCGAGCTCGACCGGCTGGCCAACTGGTCGGCGATTTCGGGCGTTCATGAGAAATACGATGCCGTGCACGCTTTCACCCGGCAGCGTGTCGAGATCGAGGACCGTCTTGGCGACATCGAAGCGGCGATCAAGCGGGACGGCATGGTCTGGGTGTCATGGCCAAAGAAGGCATCGAAAGTGCCGACCGACGTCACCGAGGACATTATCCGCACAGAGGCGCTGAAGCTCGACCTCGTCGACGTCAAGGTCGCCGCCGTGAACGAGATCTGGTCCGGGCTGAAGCTCGTCATCCGAAAGGACCTGAGGTAATGGTCGAACTCACGCTTCCGAAAAACTCGAAGATAATGGCCGGAAAAACCTGGCCGAAGCCGGAGGGTGCGACCAATCTGCGCGAATACCGCATCTACCGCTGGTCGCCCGACGATGACGAGAACCCGCGCATGGATACGTATTTCGTCGACATGGACGATTGCGGGCCGATGGTGCTCGACGCGCTGCTCTGGATCAAGAACAAGATCGACCCGACGCTGACGCTGCGCCGCTCCTGCCGCGAAGGCATTTGCGGCTCCTGCGCCATGAACATCGATGGGTCGAACACGCTGGCCTGCACCAAGGGCTGCGACGACATTGCCGGCGCGATCAAGGTCTATCCGCTGCCGCACATGCAAGTGGTCAAGGACCTGGTGCCCGACCTCACCAATTTCTACGCCCAGCATGCCTCGATCGAGCCGTGGTTGAAGACGGTGTCGCCCGAGCCGGCCAAGGAATGGCTGCAAAGCCATGAGGACCGCGAAAAGCTCGACGGGCTCTACGAGTGCATATTGTGCGCCTGCTGCTCGACCTCCTGCCCGAGCTACTGGTGGAACGGCGATCGCTATCTCGGCCCGGCGACGCTGCTGCAGGCCTATCGCTGGCTGATCGATTCCAGGGACGAGGCGACGGGCGAGCGGCTCGACAATCTCGAAGACCCGTTCCGGCTCTATCGCTGCCACACGATCATGAACTGCGCCCAGACCTGCCCCAAGGGGCTCAACCCGGCCAAGGCGATCGCCGAGATCAAGAAGATGATGGTGGAGCGACGGGTATAGGGGGCGGGCGGGTTGCAGCCGAGATCGTCTCGTCCGTAGCGATCCTTCGCGCCCCCCTCTGTCCTGCCGGACATCTCCCCCGCAAGGGGGGAGATTGGCCGTCATCTTGGCTTTCGCTAATCTCCACCATTGCAAGAATGGACGCACACCGTTGAAGCTGCCGATCTCCCCCCTTGCGGGGGAGATGTCCGGCAGGACAGAGGGGGGTGCTGTCCCTCCGGCCTCAGAAGGATAGCCGATCCAATGACCGACTCCGACCTTCCCATCCTCTCTCCCATCGAAGCGCGCGTCCTCGGCTGCCTGATCGAGAAGAAGGAACTGACGCCGGACGTCTATCCGCTGACGCTCAATGCAGCACATGCGGCGGCCAACCAGAAAACGGCGCGCGAGCCGGTAATGTCGGTCGAGGTTGGCGAAGTCAGAAGGGCGCTTGGCCAGCTCGAGCAGAAGGGCCTCGTCAGGCAGGTGTTCGCGTCGCGCGTCGAGCGCTATGAGCATGTCGTGGCACAGCGCTTTTCCCTGACCTCGGCGCAGATCGCGCTGCTCGGCCTGTTGTTGCTGCGCGGCCCGCAGACGGCCTATGAATTGCTGGCGCGAAGCGAGCGCCTGGCGCGGTTGCCGTCGATCGACGAGCTTCGCGGCAATCTCGATCTGCTGATCGGCCGAAGGCCGCCACTGGTGCAGCAGATCGATCGCGGCCCAGGCCAGCGCGAGGATCGCTATGTCCATCTGCTCAGCGGGCCGGTGCAGCTGTCGACTGCAGCAGCGCCCTTGCAATCGTCCTCGCCGGCCTCGGATCTGGAGACGCGCGTACAGGCCCTCGAGGAGGAGGTCGCGGCATTGCGCGCCCGCCTGGATGCGCTGACCGGCGAAGGCACTACATAGTCACTCGAACGTCGGCGATCCTTCGCGCCCCCCTCTGCCCTGCCGGGCATCTCCCCCTCAAGGGGGGAGATTGCGCTGTCATCTCCACTTTCGCCAATCACCAAGGTTGAAGGACGAGAGCCGTCGCCAAAACTGCCAATCTCCCCCCTTGAGGGGGAGATGCCCGGCAGGGCAGAGGGGGGCGCGAAGGATCGCCGACGTTCGTTTGGCGGCTCACCCGAGCCTGGCGTCGAGCGACACCTTGATGGCGCCGAGCGCCTTCGAGACCGGGCATCCGCCCTTGGCTTTTTCGGCTAGTTCCTGGAATTTGGCGGCATCGATGCCCGGTACCTTGCCGATCAGCGTGATCGCGCTGCCGGTGATACCGGTGCCGGGGACCAGTGTCACCACGGCCTTGGCGTCGAGCTCGGTAGCCGGAGTGCCGTTCTCGGCAAGAAGATGCGAAAGTTGCATGGCAAAGCAGCCGGCATGGGCGGCGGCGATCAGCTCTTCCGGGTTGGTGCCGGATTTGCCGCTCTCGTCCTCGAAACGCATCTTGGCAGAATAGGGCGTGCCTTTCAGCGTCCCGCTCTGGGTATCGAGCGTGCCTTTGCCTTCCTTGAAACTGCCTTTCCAAACGGCGTTGGCGGTGCGGTCCATCAATTCCTCCTTGATTGTCGTGATTGAGCCCGTAGTCGGCGTCCGGTCGACTATAGCGCGCGCCGGAGCGAAGGCCACCCACGCTTTCGTATCGGCGGCAGCGTGACACACCATGTTCGAGCGAAAAAAATTCGAAAAAATACGCGTGCAAAAATGTCGACTTCCATCTGTCCCGGCCGTCCTGCGGGCGGCCATGGAATTGGTGGCCGGATGGAGGACCACATGAACAATCTGTTTTCTGCTCACTGGACAAGCACCAGCCACATGGCCGGTGAACAACAAGCCGACTGGTCGCGCCTGCGGCCTTCCGGCTTCGGCCGACTGCTTGCGGCGATTGCCATCATCGGCATTACGGTGTCCTTTCTCGACTATGCAGCGGCCAAAGGCCCAGCTGACGTGTCCGTCGCCTCGCCCTACGGTCCAACCCAGGAATGGAGGTAAAGATGAGATACGTTTGCCTGGTCTATGGTGAAGAAAAAGATCTCTACGCAATGACGCCTGCGAGGCTGGCCAAGCTCGACGCCGATTCGCTGGCCTATGACAGGTCGGTGGCGCAAAGCGGCCGCCTGATCATCGCGCAGGCGCTGCAATCGGTGAAGACATCGAAGACCGTGCGCCGGCGCCAGGGCAAGCGGCTGGTCACTGACGGCCCCTTCGCCGAGACCAAGGAGCAGCTGCTCGGTTTCGTCATGATCGAGGCCGGGGATCTCGACGAGGCGCTGGAGATCGCCGGCGGAATCCCGCTGGCCGAAATCGGCACGATCGAGGTGCGGGCGATCTACAACGTACCGGGGTCGTAGGGATGTCCCGATAAGATCCTTGGCAAAGTGATGGCGGCCGATGACTGGCGCAGGCTTTCGTTTTCTTCGATCGATGCAACTTTTGCGTGTTGAAGCGAAGCAATACTTCTTCTATCGTCGCCCGAGATTGGGGATCTTGGGGTATGCATATATTGATTGCTGCAATCGGCCTGCTGGGGGCAGCGGCGTTCTGGTGGTACCGGCTGAAGATCATGAACGACGCGGCGCGTGAGGTTGCCGACGTCGTTGGCCGCGTCCAGGGCAATATCCGCCGCAAGAAGCTGCGCACGCAGGCGGCGCTCTCGCCGCTGACGGCGATCGACGATCCGGTCGTCGCCGCCGCGACGCTGATCACCGCGATTGTTTCCGAGCATGGTCCTGTGCTGCCGCAACGCGAAGCCGCCATTCGATCGGCGATCTCGGAGATCGCCGACAAAAAGCAGACCGATGAAGCCGTGATCTACGCCAAATGGGCGGCATCGCAAATCGACGACGCCGCGGTCGTCATCGACAAGCTGGCACCGTTCCTGCGCGAACGGCTCGACGCAGCTGAAAGGAACGATCTGCTGCGAATGGTCAGCCGTGCGGCGGAAGCTGGTGGACAAAACCTGCCGATTCCCGACCAGCGCATGCTCCGGCTGCGCCAGAAGCTAGGCTTTGAGGTCAACTGACCGAACGCCAGTAAAACGCGCGCGCTTGCCGGGCCTAAATCGCCTCGCCCTTCAACAGTTTCGGCGTGTCGCCGGACAGACCCGACGCCTGGCGGATGAAGAACCCCTTCAGCCGCGGCATGCGCTCGACAAGGCCGAGGCCGATGTCGCGCAAAGTGCGCAGCGGGCCGAAATCGTTGGAAAACAGCCGGTTCAGCACATCGGTGGTGATGCCCATCTGCACCGTGTCGAAACGCCGCCATTGCTGGTAGCGCTCAAGCACGTCCAGCGCGCCGATGTCCTGGCCGAGCCGGTCGGCCTCAACCACCACTTCGGCCAGCGCCGCCACGTCTTTGAAGCCGAGATTCAGACCCTGGCCGGCGATCGGGTGGATGCCGTGGGCGGCGTCGCCGGCCAAGGCGATGCGCGGCGCGACGAAGGCGCGCGCAATGATCAGCCCAAGCGGCCAGGCACGCGGCTTGTCGGCGATATGGATTTCGCCGAGTTTCAGGCCAAAGCGCTGCTCGAGCTCATATTCCAGGACCAGGGTGTCGCCACTGACCAGCTTGTCGGCATCCTGCGACCGTTCGACCCAGACGATCGACGAGCGGTTGGTGCCGTCCTTGCCCGGCTTGAGCGGCAGCGTGGCAAACGGGCCTGCGGGAAGGAAATGCTCTTCGGCGCGGCCGTTGTGCGGCCGCTCATGCGCCACCGTGCAGACGATGCCGGACTGGCCATACTCCCATTTCACCGTCTTGATGCCGGCCATGTCGCGCAGCTTCGAATTGACGCCGTCGGCGGCAACCAGCAGCCGCGCCTTCAGCGTCGCGCCGTCGGCAAGATGCACGGTTATGCCGGCGCCGTTGATGTCGAAGGCGCTGACGGCGACGCCTTCGATGATGCCGATGCCGAGTTGTTCGGCGCGCCGGCGCAAGGCGCCGTTCAAATCCTTGTTGGCGACCATATGCGCGAAGGGTTCGCCGGGCGCGACCTCGCCATCGAAAGTGAGGAACACCGGGCGGACCGGATCGGATGTGCGCGAATCAGTGACGATCATTTCGGTGATCGCCTGCGCCTCCGGCGCGATCTCGTTCCAGACGCCGAGCTGGTCGAGCATGCGGCACGCGGCGGCGGCAATCGCCGAGGCGCGGCCGTCCTTCCGCCAGACCCCGGCGGGTGCTGCATCGACGACGGCAACGGCAAGGCTCGGCCGCGCCTGCTTCAGCGATACGGCGGCGGCCAGGCCGACATAGCCGGCGCCGGCGACAAGAACGTCGAGCGAATTCTTGCTGTCCACCATGGCAATTCCTTTCGCAGCCTGACCGTCGCCGGGCTTTCCGCCCTTGACTGCCCGCCGTTCCTGTCGGAAACCGCCATGGTAATTTTGCGGCGAGGTCAAGATGACGGCAGCCATGGACGAGCTTCTCGGCATTCTCGACCTCGAGCAGCTGGAACACAACCTGTATCGTGGTCGCAGCCCCAAGCTCGACTGGCAGCGCATCTTCGGCGGCCAGACCATCGCCCAGGCGCTGGTCGCCGCGCAGCGAACGGTCGAGCCCGAGCGCCATGTGCATTCGCTGCATGGCTATTTCATGCGGCCGGGCGACACCAAGGTGCCGATCATCTACGAGGTCGACCGCATCCGTGACGGCGGCTCCTTCACCACGCGCCGCGTCGTCGCGATCCAGCACGGCCAGGCGATCTTTTCGCTGGAAGCCTCGTTCCAGCAGGATGAGGTCGGCCTGGAACATCAGGTGCCGATGCCGCAGGACGTGCCGGCGCCCGACACGTTGCTGTCGCAGCGCGAATTGCTGGGCAAGTTTGGCGAAGCGGTGCCCGACGGCATCAAGCGCTATTGGGAGCGCGACCGGCCGATCGAGATGAAGCCGGTGATGCTGAAGCATTATACCAGCCGGGAAAAGCTCGAGCCGAAGCAGAACATCTGGATCCGCACCACCGGTCCGGTGCCGGCCGATCGCGCCACGCAGGCGGCTGTGCTCGCTTACCTCTCCGACATGACGCTGCTCGACACCTCGACCTTTGCCCATGGCCGCGCCATTTTCGATCGCGATATCCAGGCGGCGAGCCTCGACCACGCCATGTGGTTCCATCGCAGCCATCCACTCGACGACTGGATGCTGTACACGCAAGACAGCCCGTCGACGCAAGGATCGCGAGGCTTTACCCGCGGCTCGCTGTTTGCGCGCGACGGCACGTTGATCGCCTCGGTTGCCCAAGAAGGACTCATCCGGCTAAAGCGACCGCCTGCGGAGTAGGCATTTTTCGAAATTTGCCTATTTTTTAATCATATGCACTGCCGCGACTGTGAACAGGCAGCCGGCAAACCTTCCCGATTTCGTTGTTTAACAACAGCTTAACACCCTGCTTCGGCAATTGGCACGGAGCTTGAATCCTAGCGGGCACTCTCCGGCTCTCATGGGGATCGGCGAAGTCGTGCAAAACGCGGGGACCCGCAACAGCAAAGGGTGAAACCTTATGAAGATCGTGATGGCAATCATAAAGCCGTTCAAGCTCGACGAGGTGCGCGAGGCGCTCACCGCGGTCGGCATCCAGGGCCTGACCGTCACCGAAGTAAAAGGCTACGGACGCCAGAAGGGGCACACGGAAATCTATCGCGGGGCGGAATACGCGGTCAGCTTCCTGCCGAAGATCAAGATCGAAGTCGCGGTCGCTGTCGACATGGTCGACAGGGCGGTCGAAGCCATCACCGCCGCGGCCAAGACCGGCCAGATCGGCGACGGCAAGATCTTCGTTTTCGGCATCGACCAGGCGGTGCGCATTCGCACCGGCGAAACAGACACCGACGCGCTTTGAGCCGCCGATACGTATTCCAATGGAGAGTTCAATGAATATTCCTTCCACCTTGAAGATAACGGGACGCGCGGCCGTTTTGGGCTCGCTCGCTCTCGCTGCACTGGGCACGGTTGCTGCGTTCGCGCAGGAAGCGGCACCGGCTGCCCCAGCGCCCGCGCTCGACACCGGCAACACCGCCTGGATGCTGACCTCGACGGCGCTGGTGCTGATGATGACCATACCGGGCCTGGCGCTGTTTTATGGCGGCATGGTGCGCAAGAAGAACGTGCTCGCCACGATTATGCAGAGCTTTGCCATCACCTGCCTGGTGACAGTGCTGTGGTTCATGTTCGGCTATTCGCTGGCTTTCTCGGATGGCGGCGGCATGAATGCCTATCTCGGCGGCTTCTCGAAGTTCTTCCACAACGGCATCACCACCTCGTCGCTGTGGCTGCCGGGCGTGGCGAACATCCCTGAGTTCGTCTTCTCGATGTTCCAGATGACCTTCGCCATCATCACGCCGGCGCTGATTGCCGGCGCCTTCGCCGAACGCATGAAGTTCTCGGCGCTGCTCATCTTCATGGGGGCGTGGCTGCTGGTGGTCTATGCCCCGATCGCGCACTGGGTGTGGGGCGGCGGCTTCCTCGGCACAGCCGGCGTTCTCGATTTCGCCGGCGGCACTGTCGTTCATATCAATGCCGGTGTTGCCGGCCTGGTCTGCGCGCTGGTTCTCGGCAAGCGTGAAGGCTACGGCACCACCAACATGGCGCCGCACAACCTCGTCTACTCCGTAATCGGTGCTTCGCTGCTGTGGGTCGGCTGGTTCGGCTTCAACGCCGGTTCGGAACTGGCCGCCGACGGCCTTGCCGGTGCCGCGATGCTGAACACCCAGGTTGCCGCTGCCGCTGCGGCGCTCGCCTGGATGTTCGCCGAATGGATCGTCGCCAAGAAGCCGAGCGTTCTCGGCATCATCTCGGGCGCCGTCGCTGGCCTGGTCGCGGTGACGCCGGCTTCCGGCTTCGTCAACCCGACCGGCGCCTTCATCGTCGGCATCGTCGCCGGCGTGCTGTGCTACGTCTCGGCCGTCAAGCTCAAGCACGCGTTCGGCTATGACGACTCGCTCGATGCATTCGGCGTGCACGGCATCGGCGGCATCATCGGTGCATTGCTGACCGGCGTGCTCGCCGATCCGGCGATCAACAGCCTCGGCTCGGGCGCCTCTGTCGGCAAGCAGCTCTACGGTATCGTCTTCACCATCCTGTGGACGGCGATCGCGAGCTTCGTGATCCTCTACATCGTCAAGGCGCTGGTCGGCCTGCGTCCTTCCACCCAGGAAGAGGTCGAAGGCCTCGACATCAGCCAGCACGGCGAAGTGGTGGCGTAAAGGCATTGGCCGGCATCGGCGTTCTGCCGGTGCCGGGAAGATCCCGTCGTGACGCTCCCGAAAGGACTCACGCCTTGAGGCCCGGAAACCTTCCGGGCCTCTTTTTTGCGCACGGATGGCCGTGATGGCTCGATCGCGGTCGCTTGATCAAGGTGCTCGATCCGCCGGCGGCGTGAAACATCGGCCGCAGCGGCTCCGAACTGTGGTGGCGGTCGTCATGTTCGAATGGGACGTCAGGCATGACATCTTGCGCCCGTCCCTGAGACGCAGATTGCCCATGGTTAATGCGCCCTTAACCTTCCCGCCGCTAGTCTGACAGCCGAATCTGCCGTGTTGCGCGTCCGCGCCCGGCCGGGCAACGACAGACGAGGAAGAGCATGCGTTCAGGGGCTTCAGCACCGCTTGCGCTGGCCGATACGGGGCACGGCATCCGGGCGTTCGCAAGGCGCCAGGTCGGGCGGCTGGTCGGTGCCGGGCTGTTTGCTCTGGTTGGCTTCGGCGTCGCCGCCCTTGCCACCTGGAACGTCGCCGATCCGAGCTTTTCGCACGCCACCGATAATATCGTCACCAATGCAATGGGTTATGCGGGCGCCGTCTTTTCCGACATCGCCATGCAGTTCTTCGGGCTTGCCGCCGTTGCGGCGTTGGTGCCGGCGGTGATCTGGGGATTTCTGCTGTTTACCGCGCGCGGCGTCGACAGCCTGCCGAAACGGGCGCTCGCCTGGTTCGGGTTTTCGCTGCTTGGCGCGGCAATCGCCGGCTGCGTGGTGCCGCCCAAGACCTGGCCGCTGCCGACCGGCCTCGGCGGCGTATTCGGCGATATGGTGCTCAATATCCCAGGCCTCATCATCGGCGGCTATCCGACCGGCCTCGTCGCCAGCGTGCTCGCCGTGCTCCTGGCAGCGCCGGCGCTGTGGGTATTCTTGTATGGCTCGGCGCTGATTTCGCGCAAGAACGGCTTTGCCGTCCTCGAACAGCCTGCCGTGCCCGATCCGCAGGACGACCTGCTTTTCGACAATGACGAGGACGAGGGCGACGAAGGCATATTGGCACTTGGCGCCATCACCCACTGGTGGCTGTCGCTGCGGGCCTATCTGCGCCGCCGCGCCGCGCGCCGGCGCGAGCGCGACGATTTCGAACCGGAGATGGAACCGCGCCCCAGCGCCTGGCGACGGGCGGCCGAACGGGTCGAATCGGCCGAGTTCGCCGAGGCGCGGATGAGCCCGGGCGGGCGCGCCCGCGTCGAGCCGGAATTCTTCGCCGCCATGGTCAACGACCGCAGTGCCTCGATCGACCCCGACGATGCCGACGTCTTCGATAACGACGACAATGACGACATGGATTTCGCGCCCGAGCCGGCCGGCCAGCGCCGCGCCGCGCCGACGGCAAAGGTGCAGAACTTCCGCTCCGACGCGGCGACGCGCGTCGAGGCGCCGGCGCCGCGGCCGGCACCAGGCGCCCGCGTCCAGCGCGAGGCGCAGGCGTCGCTGATCGGCTCGGAGAAATTCGAGATGCCGTCGCTGCATTTCCTGTCGGAACCGAAGAACGTGGTGCGCGACGCAAGCCTGTCCAAGGACGCGCTGGAGCAGAACGCCCGCCTGCTCGAGGGCGTGCTGGAGGATTTCGGCGTCAAGGGCGAAATCATCCATGTGCGTCCGGGTCCGGTCGTCACGCTCTACGAGCTGGAACCCGCGCCGGGCATCAAATCGTCGCGGGTCATCGGCCTGTCCGACGACATCGCCCGCTCGATGAGCGCCATCGCCTGCCGTGTCGCCGTGGTGCCGGGCCGCAATGCCATCGGCATCGAATTGCCGAACGCCAGGCGCGAGACCGTCTATCTGCGCGAGATCATGGCCAGCCGCGATTTCGAGACCACCAAGGCCAAGCTGGCGCTGGCGCTGGGCAAGACCATCAATGGCGAGGCGGTGATCGTCGACATCGCCAAAATGCCGCACGTGCTGGTCGCCGGCACCACCGGCTCGGGCAAGTCCGTCGCCATCAACACCATGATCCTGTCGCTGCTCTATCGGCTGACGCCGCAGGACTGCCGGCTGATCATGATCGATCCAAAGATGCTGGAACTCTCGGTCTATGACGGCATTCCGCATCTTCTGACGCCGGTGGTCACCGATCCGAAGAAGGCGGTGGTGGCGCTGAAATGGACCGTGCGCGAGATGGAGGACCGCTACCGCAAGATGTCGAAGGTGGGCGTGCGCAACATCGACGGTTTCAACGCGCGCGTGCAGCAGGCCGAGAAAAAGGGCGAAAGGATCTCCCGCACCGTGCAGACCGGCTTCGACCGCCAGACCGGCGAAGCGATCTACGAGACGGAGAACCTCGACCTCGAGCCGATGCCCTACATCGTCGTCATCATCGACGAGATGGCCGATTTGATGATGGTCGCCGGCAAGGACATCGAAGGCGCGGTGCAGCGCCTGGCGCAGATGGCGCGCGCCGCCGGCATCCATGTCATTATGGCAACGCAGCGGCCGTCGGTCGACGTCATCACCGGCACCATCAAGGCGAATTTCCCGACCCGTATCTCGTTCCAGGTGACATCGAAGATTGACAGCCGCACCATCCTGGGCGAGCAGGGCGCCGAACAGCTGCTCGGCATGGGCGACATGCTCTACATGGCCGGCGGCGGCCGCATCCAGCGCGTGCACGGTCCCTTCGTCTCCGACGACGAGGTGGAGAAGATCGTCGCGCATCTGAAGCTGCAGGGCGTGCCGGAATATCTCGACGCTATCACCGAGGACGACGACAAGGATGACGACGAGCCGACGGGCAAAGGCAGTGGCGGCGGCGACGGCGGCAATTTCGAGGATTCCGACGATCCCTACGACCAGGCGGTTGCGGTGGTGCTGCGCGACGGCAAGGCCTCGACCAGCTACATCCAGCGCCGGCTCGGCATCGGCTACAACCGCGCCGCCTCGATCATTGAGAAGATGGAGAAGGAAGGCATTGTCGGCCCGGCCAACCATGCCGGAAAACGCGAAATCCTGGTGCCGACGGAGGACGACAAGTTCTAGAGCGCATCCGCGCCGGCAACTTTGAACCTTTTGGCGCGTTGCAACGATGAGCGCCGTGCGGCCCGCCAAACTTAAGCCCAACTGGGGGGCCAGACCAATATAACGAGCAAGCAATCAGATGATGGTGACCGGCATGAAAAACGCAACTCTCGCCCCAAAAAGGGATTTTGCCCCAACCCGCCGGCAGGTGCTCGGCCTCGGTCTGGTCCTGGCCGGTGCGGCGGCCGCCAATGTCGTGCCCGGCTTCCAGCTGCTGGCGTCGGCGCAAGCAGCGGTTCCGGCGACGGCGCAGAAGATCGCCGATCATTTCTCCTCGGTCAAATCGATGAGCGGCGAGTTCGTGCAGTTCGGGCCCAAGGGCGAGCAGACCGGCGGCAAGTTCTTTCTGGAACGGCCGGGCAAGATCCGCTTCAATTATGACGGCGCCTCGAATTTCAGGGTGATTTCCGACGGCAAGTCGGTGGTCATCCTCAACAAGAAACTGCGGACCTCCGACCTCTATCCGCTGTCGAAGACGCCGCTGAAGCTGCTGCTCGACGACAAGATCGATCTGTCGGGCGGGCGCGTCAGAAGCGTCAAGGAAGAAAACGATCTCACCACCATCCAGCTTGCCGACAAATCGGTGTTCGGCAATTCGAAGATCACCATGATGTTCGATCCGAAATCCTATGAATTGCGGCAGTGGACCATCACCGATGCGCAGGGCAAGGACACAACGGTGATGATCTTCAACACCAAGGAGGGCGTCAGCTTCGCCCCCGACACCTTCGCCATCGATTATACGGCGAACCGCGAGCTGAACACCAAGACGCGGTAACTTTCTACTGCTGCGGGATGGCTTTTCCGCGTTGGTGCGGGCGGCTTGTTTTTGCGGTGCGCGGCTGGCAGTAGTTTCCGCGATTGACTTCCGTCGGAGCCATCCGGCGGATCTTGCGTTGTCCGGAACCCCACATGCCGTTTTCCGTCGCTACCTGGAACATCAACTCCGTTCGACTGCGCATGCCAATCGTCGAGCGCCTGCAGGTCGAGCAGGCGCCGGACGTGCTCTGCCTGCAGGAAACCAAGGTTCCGGACGAATTGTTTCCGGAGAAGGCGTTCCGCAAGCTCGGCTACGAGCACATCGCCTTCCATGGCCAGAAGGGCTATCACGGCGTTGCGACCATCGCGCGCCGTCCGATCGAGGTGGTCGAAAAGCGCCGCTTCTGCGAGATCGACGACAGCCGGCATCTGTCGGTCACCGTCAAGGCCGGCGGCAAAACGATCCTGCTGCACAATTTCTACGTTCCGGCCGGCGGCGATGAGCCCGACCCGGCCGTCAACCGAAAGTTCAAACACAAGCTCGATTTCGTTGCCGAGATGAACGCCGTGCGGGCCGAGCATGACGAGCACTCCGGCTCGATCCTGGTCGGCGACCTCAACATCGCGCCGCTCGAGCACGATGTCTGGTCGCACAAGCAGCTCCTCAATGTCGTCAGCCATACGCCGGTCGAGACGGAAAATTTCGAGGCGATGCGGCTCTCCGGCGACTGGGTCGACCTGATGCGGCTCAATGTGCCCTATGAGGAGAAACTCTACACCTGGTGGAGCTATCGCGCCCAGGATTGGCAGGCCTCAAATCGTGGCCGCCGCCTCGACCATATCTGGTCGTCGCCAAACCTGGTGCCGCATTTTGCCGGCTATGAAATCCTGCGGCTGGCACGCGGCTGGGAACGGCCCTCGGACCACGTGCCGGTGATCGGGCGTTTCAACCTCGATAGCTTTGTCTCGCCTTAACAACTCAACGAAACCTGAAGCTATCCGCGATGTAGTCGGGACGGGCGTTGAGCGCGGCGAAAACGTCGTCCAGATCAGGCGCCCCCGCCAATATGCCCGACAGGACCAGCGTCGTCGCGACGCCGACGCCGTTGCCGCCGGCGATGTCGTGCTCGACGCTGTCGCCGACGCAGACCACGCTGTCGCGCTCCGGGTGACCCGCCAGTGCCAGCGCTGCCTCGAATATCTGCGGATTGGGCTTGCCGATGCGCGCCACGCTGCCGCCGAGGCTCTCATAGAGATCGGCGAGCCGGCCGGCGCCGAAGCGAGGACCGACGGCAGTCAGCATGATCTTGTCGGGATTGGTGCAGAAGCATGGCACCCGGCGCGCCGCCGCCGGACCAAGAAGCCGGCGATAATGGTCGAGGTCGTAGCGATCGCCCTCGCTGGCGGAAATCAGCACCAGTTCTGCATCGTCGCCGTCCTTGGCCAGGACGAAGGGCAGGCCGTCGACAGCCGAACGGTCATTGTCGCGGCGGATCAGCAGGCATTTTGTCTGCGGGCGCAGGGCTCCGGATGCCGCCATTTGATGGAAGGAGCGCCACGCCACCTCGCCGGAGGAGACAAAGTGATCCCAGCTTCCCGGTTCGAAGCCGAGCTTCAGCAGGCGGCGCTCATTGGGTTGCGCCCGCTTGCCGGAATTCGAGATCAGCACGATGGTCTTGCCGGTGTGCTTGAGTGCCGACAAGGCCTCGACAGCGCCTGGATAGGCGCTGGTGCCGTCGTGCAGCACACCAAATTGGTCGAGCAGGAATACCTGATAGCGCTCGGCCAGCGCGGCGATGCCGTCGAGGTGTTGAATTGCCTTGGCCGTCATAAAAGCCCCGCTGCGCTAGCGCCCATCAGCGCCAGCCGCGCCGTGCCGGCGGCGGCCTCCTCCGAAAGAGCCGGCACGAGAGCGACGCCAAGCTTGCGCTGCCGGATTGCCGTCCAGGCCGGATTGGCCGCTCCGCCGCCGACGCTCCTGACCGATGTCAGCCGGGGTGCGCCGAGTTCGGCAAGCCGGCGATAGCCGAGCGCTTCGATCGCCGCAATACCCTCAAGCATCGCTTTCAAATAATCGGCGTCGTCGGCGGGCCGCGGCTCGAGGCGCGGCGGCAAGGCCGGATCGGCTATGGGGAAGCGTTCGCCCGGCGCCGGCAGCGGGTAATAGTCGAGACCGGTCTCGGTCGCCGGGTCGATTTTTTTGCTGAGTTCGACAATGCGGGCGACGGGGAAATGCTGGGCCAGAACCTTGCCGCCGGAGTTCGAGGCGCCGCCCGCCAGATAGGTGTCACCCAGCCGATGGCTGTAGATGCCGAATTGCGGCGCCGAGATCGGCCGGTCGGAGAGAATCTTGATGATCAGCGATGAGCCGAGCGCAGTGACGCCGTCGCCCGCCGCCGTCGCACCGGTTGCCAGGAACGACGCACAGCCATCGGTGGTGCCGGCGACCACGACCACATCACGCGGCAGGCCGAACATTTTCGCGGCGCTGGCGGTGAGCGTGCCCGTGACATCGCCCGGCCGCACGACGCCAGGCAGCAATTCCATGCGCATTCCGGTGGCCGCGATCCAGTCGGGCCAGCGGCGGGTTTCGACATCGTAGCCGGTTTTCAATGCGTTGTTTTCGTCGCTGCCATCGAAGCGGCCGGAGAACTGTCCGGCGATCCAGTCGGCCTGGTGCAGCACAGCGGCGACGCCGGGCAGGTGCTGGAAAGACAGCGCCTTGGCGAGACCGGACGTCGCCCCAAGTGCAGCGCTCGTTGCCGGTGCCGCGCCGGCTATTTCACTCAGAATGGTGTCGTCAGCGACCTTGTCGTTGTACATCAGCGGTTCGGCCAGCGGCCGCCCGGCGCCGTCGACCGGCAGCAGCGTGCCCGACGTACCGTCGACGGCGATCGAGCGCACTGCCGCGCGATCGATACATTTGAGCAGTTCCGCCAGCGTCGCGCCGACCGCCTCCCACCAGATGGCGGGGTCGCGGCCGTTCGGCCCAAATCGCTCGAGGGCAATAGCGGAATGCGCGGCAATGGAAAGGTCCGGGCGCATGGCGACGGCGCGCGCGCCGGATGTGCCGATGTCGATGCCGATGGCAAGCGGGCCAGACGAACGCGGCATGTCAGCTGCCTCCGGCATTGAGTTTCTGGCGATATTTTTCGGCGTCCCAGTTGATCAGTTCGTCATTCTCTGCCGCTGTCAGATAATTAAGCTTCGCCGCGACATCGACCCGCGCGGTCACGTCGGCGAGGCAGCGCTGCATGGCGTCGGCACCGGCGCCCGCGTCGCCGCGCATCAGCACGCCGAGGCCGGAAAACAGCATCGCCACGGGTGCGGCGCCGCAGCGCTCGATGACGCGCTTCACACCCTCGCCCGGCCTCGCCACGACCGAGCCCTTGCCGAGAAAGATGACGTGGTCGGGGTAGAGGCTGCCACCCGAAGCCATGCGGCAGCTTTCGGGGTCGATCGCCACCGCGTGCGCCTCGACATCCGCCGGCAATCTGTAGTCGCTGTCGCCGGCGCGCGCCATCAATGCCGCGGTGTCCGGCTCAGCCACCTGGCGCGGCGGCCGTGCCAACAGCCGGGTTACGCGGCGCAGCAGCATGCCTGCCTCAGCGACGGTGTCGGCAGCAACGACCAGGCCGTGATTGCCGAGGATCAGGATATCCACGCCTGGCCGCAGGCGCTCGGCGATGCCCTGGGCGAGCGGCAGCCCCGGCCGGCGATAGGGAACATACGCCCATTGGTGGCCGTCGAGCCGCCTGGCGGCCTCGGCCTCGCAGTCGGCCTGCACGGCCAGCGAAATGGTCTCGACGCAGTGGACATGCAGAACGATGCGCTGCGGCATCAGCGCATGTACGGTGGTCTCGATCGACGGGCGCAAGCCGCGCGGATTGAGGGCGCCGACAGTGAAGGCCTGTGGCTGTTCGGCGGTCGGGTCGCGTCGTTCGATGGCGTAGAGCAATGGCGGGATGCTGACCGGCACCATGATGTCCGCGGTGAGCGCGTCCTTCAGCCAGGTGCCGGAGGCCTTGATCCAGAGCGTGTCACCGGCTTTTAGCGAGGTGTTGCCGCCGGCGGCCTGGGTCAGATGCGGGTCGCTGCCGATCTCGGCGGAGAGCGACCGCAGCGCTGCCAATTCCTGCGCATCCGCACTGATCGTCATCGAAATTCCTCCACAAACCGGCCGCGTGGCCACGGCTTTGGACGTCCTGCCGCCGGGACGAAGACCGACGCTGGTATCGCAGATGCGAGTAAGTTACGTCAACAGTGATGTTATCGCGTCAAATCAGACTTGCAATCCGAGGGCCGTTGAGTAAGTTGCACCAATTGCCGTGCTAAATGGCATGCCGTGCAGTGGCTTGGGAGGCAAGCGCATTGGGAGGTAAGGGTTGAGCGACTCCGGCCGCCAGCGTCAGATCGTCGAGCTTTTGCGGGACCGGCCTTTCGCATCGGTGCGCGAGCTGCAGGAGCGGCTTGGCGTGTCGGCGGCGACGGTGCGGCGCGACATCGACAAGATCGATGAGGCCGGCGAAGCGCGCAAGGTCTATGGCGGCATCTCGGCGCTCGATGGCGCTTCGCAAGCCGGCGTCGCCTATGCCAGGCCCTATGACGAGAACCGCGACCTCGCCGTCGAGGCCAAGCGGCAGATCGCCGCTCTCGCCGCCACCATGGTGCGCGACGGCGACGCGGTCATCGTGCATGGCGGTTCGACCTGCTTCCATCTCGGCGTCAAGCTCGCCGACCGCAATATCCGGCTTTACACCAACTCGATGCCGCTCGCGGCCTATCTCAGCGATCACGGCCATTGCAGTCTGACCGTTGCCGGCGGCGACCTGCACCGCGAGCCGGGCATCATCCATTCGCTGACGCAGACGGTGCCGTTCTACGCCTCGAAGTTTTTTCTCGGCGCGCAAGGCATCGGCCAGGAAGGCCTTCTGGAATCGCACCCGCTGCTGGTCCGCTCGATCGTCGAGCTCAGCCTCTGCGCCGACCAGATCGTCGTGCTGGCCGACAGCCGAAAACTGTCGATCCACGCGCGCAATGTGGCGCTGCCGCTGTCGCGGATCGGCACGCTGGTCACCGATGACGGCCTGTCCGAGACAGATGCCCGCATGCTCGAAGATGCCGGCGTCACGGTGAGGATCGCCGCTTCCTCGGGAGGCGCCCAGTGAACATCGCGGTCCTCGATTTCGGCAAGACCAATTCGAAGCTGTTCGTCTTCGGCCAGCACGGACAGATCCTCGACGAGCGCCGCACCCAGCCGAGCTGGATCCGCAAAGGCGGCTTCAGCGTGCTCGACGAGGCAACGCTGCACGACTGGGCGGCTCGCGCCATCGATGACGCCGTCGACACGCATGGCGTGGAAGGGCTGATGGTATCCGGCCATGGCTGCACCTTCGCGTTGGTCGACGAAGCCGCGCTGACGCATCCGATCCTCGATTACGAGCAGGAACCGCCAGCTGAAATCGCCGCGCAGATCGACCGCCGCATTCCGGATTTTGCCGAGACCTTTTCGCCGCGCCTGCCGCTTGGCTTCAACTACGGCCGCCACATGTTGTGGCTGAAGGAGGTGGAGCCCGGTGCCTTCGCCACAGCGACGTCGATCCTCGGCTACCCCCAATATTGGAGCTGGCGATTTGGCGGCCGGCCGGTGTCGGAGGTCTCCTATCTAGGCTGCCATTCGCATCTATGGGCGCCGCGCAAACGCGATTTCAGCTCGCTGGTCGATGCCGAGGGCTGGCGCGGCCAGATGCCCGCCTTCGAGCGTGCCGGCGCGGTGATCGGCGAGCAGCGCTTCAGCCGGGCCGCCAAGCCGGTCGCCGTCCACAACGGCGTCCATGACAGCAATGCTGCGCTCCATGCCTACCGCCGACAGCAGCTCGGGCCGGTGACCGTGGTCTCGACCGGCACCTGGGTGGTCGTGCTCAATCCGGACTGTCCGCTCGATGCACTCGATGGCGAGCGCGACATGCTGGTCAATGTCGATGTCGACGGCGGCCCGGTGCCGACCATCCGCTTCATGGGCGGCCGCGAATTCGCCACGATCAGCGCCGGCTGGCAGGGCGCAATTGCTCCGTCATCGGTACAACGGGTGATCGACGCCGGCATCATGGCGCTGCCGAGCTTCGCGCCCGGCGGCCCGATGCCGCACCGCCGAGGCGAACTGGTCGGGCGTACGCCCAATGCCGAGGAACGCGCGGCCGTGGCGCTGCTCTACGTCGCGCTGATGCTTGATCTGTGCCTCGAGCTGATCCATTCGGACAATACGGTGATCGTCGATGGCGGCCTGAACAATGGCGGGCTGCTTGCCGCGCTGCTGGCGCAATTGCGGCCCGGGCAGGCCTTCCTGCAGGGCGCAACGCTGGAGGGCAGCGCCACCGGTGCTGCCGCACTTGCCTTTGAAAGCGTCGGACGCGAGTTTGCCACCGAGGCGCCGGAGGCGGTGCACGCGGCAAGCTTCAGCGGCCTTGCCGGCTACCGCAACGACTGGCGCGGCCTTGCCGCCGACCGGGGCGTGGCCAGGGCAGCCTCGGGAGGTGCACGATGAGCGCCGCCGCCCGGATCGAGACGGTGCGCCGGCCGTTGCTGGAGATGCGCCACATCTCGAAGACGTTCGGGGCGATCCGCGCCTTGCATGATGTGTCGCTGACCATTCACGCCGGCGAGCTGCACGCGTTGATGGGCGAGAACGGTGCCGGCAAGTCGACGCTGATGAAGGTGCTGTCCGGCGCCTACCGCCCGGACCCCGGCGGCGAAATCCTGATCGACGGCGTACCGGCCGCCACCGGCGACCCGATCAAGGCGCGCGCCGCCGGCATTGCGGTAATCTATCAGGAGCTGTCGCTGGCGCCCAATCTGTCGGTGGCGCAGAACATCTTCCTCGGCAACGAGCCAAGACGGTTCGGCATCGTCGACCGCGAGCAGTGCAACCGGCGCGCCAGCGAGATCATCGCGCGGCTCGGCGTGGCCTTTTCGGCGCGCACCCCGGTCACCAGCCTGTCGCTCGGCGAGCGCCAGCTGGTGGAAATCGCCCGGGCGCTGTCGACCAATGCGCGCATCATCGTCATGGACGAGCCAACCACGTCGCTGACCTCGCGTGAGACCGACCGGCTGTTCGAGGTGATCGCGACGCTGAAGTCGCAAGGCATCGCCATCATCTACATCAGCCACCGCATGGAAGAGGTCTACCAGCTCGCCGACCGCGTCAGCGTGCTGCGCGACAGCGGCTATGTCGGCACGCTCGACCGCGCCGACCTGAACGCCTCGCGCCTGGTATCGATGATGGTCGGGCGCGATCTGTCGACCTTCTACAAGAAGGATCATCGCCCGCCGGACAGCAAGCGCGCCGTCGCGCTGTCGGTGCGCGGCATGTCGGACGGCAATCTCATAAAGAATTGTTCCTTCGACCTCCACAAAGGCGAGGTGCTGGCACTGGCCGGCCTGGTCGGCTCGGGCCGGACCGAACTGGCACGGCTGATCTTCGGCGCCGACAGGCACATCTCGGGCACGCTGGAGCTCGGCGGCAAACCGATATCCATCGGTTCGCCGAGCGAGGCGCTCGATGCCGGCATCGCCTACCTGACCGAGGACCGCAAGCAACTTGGCCTGTTTCTCGACATGTCGATCTCCGACAACATCAGCATGGGCGTGCTGGCAAAGGACGCGAAGGCCGGCGGTCTCCGCGACTTCGCGGCTGCCGAAAAGCGCGCCGCCAAGGCGGTGTCAGACCTCTCCATCCGCACCAGCTCGGTGCAGGCCAATGCCGGCTCGCTGTCGGGCGGCAACCAGCAGAAGGTGCTGCTCGGCCGCCTGCTGGAAACCGAGCCGCAGGTCGTCATCCTCGACGAGCCGACCCGCGGCGTCGATGTCGGGGCGAAGTCGGAAATCTACCGGCTGATCGACAACCTGGCCAAGAAAGGCATCGCCATCCTGATGATCTCCAGCGAACTGCCGGAGGTGATCGGCATCGCCGACCGCGTGCTGGTGATGCGCGACGGCACCATTGCCGGCGAGGTGACGGCCTCGGAAGGCGAGCCGCTGCGGCAGGAAGCGATCATTGAACTTGCAACGGGAGCGGCTCAGCGATGACCGACAAGGTGGCCGACACGATGAAAGCGGACGACCGGGCGATCGGCAGAAGTACGAGGTGGCGCACCGCCATCGCCGCACTCGGCATGCTGCCGATCCTGATTCTGCTGGCGGTCGGCTTCCAGTTCATCAACCCGCGCTTTTTCACCCAAACCAATCTGCTGATCGTCATGCAGCAATCGTCGATCAACATCGTGCTGGCAGCCGGCATGACCTTCGTCATCCTGACCGGCGGCATCGACCTGTCCGTCGGCTCGATCCTTGCCGCCTCGGCGATGGTGGCGGTGATGGTGTCGCTGGTGCCCGATTGGGGACTGCTGGGCGTGCCGGCGGCCATTCTCGTCGGGCTCGGCTTCGGCATCATCAACGGGCTGCTGATCGCCTATATCAAGCTGCCGCCTTTCATCGTCACGCTGGGGTCGCTGACCGCCGTGCGCGGCGTCGCCCGCCTGCTTGGCCAGGACACTACGGTGTTCAACGCGGACCTGCCGTTCGACTTCATCGGCAACGGTTCGCTGTTCGCCATTCCGTGGCTGGTAATCATCGCGCTGGCGGTGGTGGTGCTGTCCTGGCTGGTGCTCAAGCGCACCGTGCTCGGCACCTGGATCTACGCCGTCGGTGGTAACGCCGAGGCCGCCAGGCTGACCGGCATCAAAGTGCCGCTGGTGCTGCTCTTCGTCTATGGCGTTTCCGGCCTTCTGGCCGGGCTTGGCGGCGCTATGTCGGCGGCCCGGCTCTATGCCGCCAACGGGCTGCAGCTCGGCCAGTCCTACGAACTCGACGCCATTGCCGCGGTCATCCTCGGCGGCACCAGTTTCGTCGGCGGCGTCGGCTCGATCTGGGGCACGCTGATCGGCGGCCTGATCATCGCCGTGCTGTCCAACGGGCTCATCCTCGCCGGCGTTTCGGACATCTGGCAGTACATCATCAAGGGATTGGTCATCATCGTGGCGGTCGCCCTCGACCGTTACCGGCTCCAGGCAGGAGCAAGAACGTGATGGCCCTTAGTCGCCGGCATCCAACGAGCCGGTTTCATGTGTAACGCACCGTGAGAGGCGCGGGGCATCAGGAGGAAAATAAAACAATGAAGACCATCGCTAAACTGCTCTGCGGCGTAGCCTTTGCGGCCGCCGTCATCGCGCCGGCATCGGCCAAGGACCTGAACAAGGTCGGCATCTCGGTCGGCCTGCTCGGCAATCCGTTCTTCGTCGCCACCATCAAGGGCATCGAGGACGCGGCCAAGAAGATCAATCCGAATGTGCAGGTGACCTCGGTATCGGCCGACTACGACCTCAACAAGCAGGTTTCGCAGGTCGATTCCTTCATCGCCGCCGGCGTCGACGTCATCATGCTCAACGCCGTCGATGCCAAAGCGATCGCGCCGGCGGTCAAGAAGGCACAGGCGGCCGGCATCGTCGTTGCCGCCTTCGACGTTTCGGCGCCGGGCGCCGACGTCACCGTGATGACCAACAACGTCAAGGCCGGCGAAGAGGCGTGCCAGTATCTGGTCGATCATACCGGCGGCAAGGGCGACTACGTCATCCTCAACGGCCCGGCCTCGTCATCGATCCTGGAGCGGGTCAAGGGCTGCAAGGACGTGCTGGCAAAACACCCCGACATCAAGATCCTTTCCGACGACCAGAACGCCGAAGGCTCACGTGACGGCGGCTTGAAAGTGTTCCAGTCGCTGCTGACCCGTTTCGACAAGATCGACGCGGTCTTCGCCATCAACGATCCGACGGCGATCGGCGCCCAGCTTGCGGCCAAGCAGCTCAACCGCTCGGAGTTCATCTTCACCGCGGTCGACGGCGCGCCCGATATCGAGAAGGAACTCGCTTCCGGCACGTCGATGATCAAAGCCTCGGCCTCGCAGGATCCCTATGTGATGGCCGGCCAGTCGCTGACGATGGCGGCTGACCTGCTTGCCGGCAAGAAGCCGGCCGAGCCGACGGTACTGCTCGACCCGAAGCTGATCACGGCCGACAATTTGAAGGATTACAAGGGCTGGACCGCAGCTCGCTAAGCCTCCCAAGCCTGGTGGGGCCGGGGTGGCCGGCCGCCCCATTTTTTGGGAGTATTGATTTGCAAAAACCGAGTTGGTCTTGGGTCCGCTACTCCTGGAATGACCGGAGACAATCATGTCGCGCATCGGAATCCACTCATTCGTCTGGTCGGCGAGCTCGGCGCAGGGCGACCTCGAGCGGACGCTGGCCAACACCAGGGAGGCCGGCTTCGACCTGATCGAATTCTCCTATCTCGACCCCGCCAATGTCGACATTGACGGCTTGGCCAAGCGGATCCGCGATCTCGGCCTCGGCGTCGCGATCAGCATCGGACTGCCGGCCGACGGCGATATTTCGAGCGCCAACAAAACGATTGCCGCGCGCGGAGTCGAAATCCTGAGACGTACGATCGCGCTGACCCGCGATCTTGGCGGCCAGAAGGTTGCTGGCATCCTCAGCACCAGCCATGGATTGCAGAGCGAGGCGCCGACGCGCGACCAGTGGAAGCGCAGCGCCGGCACGCTTGCCGAGGTGGCCGAGACAGCAAAATCAGCTGGCGTCAGCCTCAACCTCGAGATCGTCAACCGCTTCGAAAGCAACCTGCTCAACACCGCCGCGCAAGGCATGGCCTTCATCGCGGACAGCGGCTCCGACAACATCTTCCTGCATCTCGACAGCTTCCATATGAACATCGAGGAGGCCGATGTCGGCTTGGCCATTCGCAACGCCGCAAGCAAGATCGGCTATGTCCATATCGGTGAGAGCCATCGCGGCTTCCTCGGCACCGGCAATATCGATTTTGCCGCGATATTCGACGCGCTGACCGCCATCGGCTACAGCGACGACCTCAGCTTCGAATCCTTCTCGTCGGAAATCGTCGATGAGAACCTGTCGCGGAAAACCGCCATCTGGCGCAATCTGTGGACCGACAATATGGAGCTGGCCAAACATGCGCGCCGTTTCATTGCGCTCGGACTGGAGACGGCGCGGCGCAAGGCCGAGCTTGTTTCCGCAACGCACCGGCCTTGAGAACTCGCGTTCCGAAACCGATCTGGTTAGACCAGAGGCGCTGTATTAGCCGGCAAAACGCGGCCCAAGTTCCTCGATGCGGCGGATCATCGCCAGGAAATCCTCCGAGATGCGCTGGTGCAGGTGAACCGCCAGCTCCGGGTATTCCTCAAGGATGCGGCGGAACATCTTGCGGCTGAGCCGCAGCACTTCCGAATCGATTTCGGCAGAGGCGCTGGTCAGCCGGTTGGTATCGGCGATCAGCGCCAGTTCGCTGAGCATGGTGCCGGGGCCGGCGGTGCCGATCGGGATGCGCTCGCCGTCGTGCTCGCGGTAGAGGACGATGCGGCCGCTGATCACGATATAGGCGCAATCGGCCGCGTCATCCTCGCGGTAAAGCTTGTGGTCGGCTTGCAACCTGGTGGTTTCGGCGCCGAAGGCGAGCAGACGCAGTTGTTCCTGCGTAAAGCCCTCGAAGAGCCTCACGGTGGACAGGATGCGGATGTCGTCATCCAGCGCCATCTAGCTACGTCCCCGAACCGTCAGTCCGACTCCTCCCCTACGAGGCCGATCCAAAACCACCTCCAGCCTCAGGACCGTACCCGAAAAGCGCCCCGCCCGGATCGCTTATTTGAATAATGAAATGTTTAAGGAACCAGCTTGTAGCCGCCGCTTTCTGTCACGAGAATTTCCGCGTTGGAAGGATCGCGCTCGATCTTCTGGCGCAGCCGGTAGACATGCGTTTCCAGGGTGTGGGTGGTGACGCCGGAATTGTAGCCCCAGACTTCCTCCAGCAGCACGTCGCGGGTCACCACCTTCTGGTCGGCGCGGTAGAGATATTTGATGATCGAGGCTTCCTTTTCGGTCAGCCGCACCTTGGCGCCGCGCGGGTCGATCAGAAGCTTCTGGCTGGGCTTGAACGTGTAGGGGCCGACCGAGAAAGTGGCGTCCTCGCTCTGTTCGTGCTGGCGCAGCTGGGCGCGGATGCGGGCCAGCAGCACGGCAAAGCGGAACGGCTTCGTCACATAGTCGTTGGCGCCGGCCTCGAGGCCAAGGATGGTGTCGGAATCGGTGTCGTGGCCGGTCAGCATGATGATCGGCGCCTTGTAGCCGCCCTTGCGCAATATCTTTACCGCCTCGCGGCCATCCATGTCGGGCAGGCCGACATCCATGATGAGCAGGTCGATAAGCCCGCCGCGCGCCGTGGCGATGCCTTTGGCGGCGGTCGCTTCCTGCAGGACATCGAATTCCTCATAAAGCGACAATTGCTCGACAAGGGTGCCGCGCAGGTCGTCATCGTCGTCGACGATCAGAATGGTGCGTGAAGTCATGGATCAATCCGTTGTTTTGAAAAGAGATTTCAGTTGACCGCAGCCTGTTTATGCGGAAGCTGACCGGCACAACAGCCGTTCACAGTGATTTGTTCCGTGGCACGATCATACAAGAAAAAACACGATCGCAATGCAGTCGGCGCAATTTTGCCGAAAGGGCTCGCCGTGCTCACCGTGCGCGCGCGCCCAGGCCATGCCAGCCAAGGCTTTCTGCAGGCCGGCAAACTGGTGTTTCCATGTGCGCTGGGGCATGGCGGCATCTCGGCGGCCAAGCGCGAGGGCGACGGCGCCACGCCGCTTGCCTCGATGCGGATATTGTCGGGATATTTTCGCGGCGACCGTTTTGCCGGCGGCCGCCGGACGCGGCTCGCGATGACGCCGATTGGCCGCGACCTCGGCTGGTGCGAAGTGCCTGGGGACCGCAACTACAACCGCCCGGTCAAAATCCCCTATGGCGTCAGCCATGAGCGGATGCTGCGCACCGACGATCTCTATGACGCCTGCCTGGTGCTGGACTGGAACATTGTGCCGCGGCGGCGCGGGCGCGGCAGCGCCATCTTCTTCCACCTGGCGCGCCCCGGCTTTACGCCGACGCAAGGCTGCGTCGCGGTAACGGCTCGCACCATGGCGCGGCTGCTGCCGCTGCTGTCGGAACGGACGGTGATAAGGGTGGTAAGGTAGGGGAGAATAGTGAGCGAATTGGTCGGGAAGGATATTCGCGGACCCGCCGCTTAGCTTCACTACTCACTACACCGTCCTAGCGCTTCCTCGGCAGCTGCCAACCCGTGTCGAGAAGGCCGAGCCGGCCAAGTTCGCGGTCCATGGCGCGTGCGATGTCCTTGCGTTCGCCGCCGATGTCGCGCAGCTGGCGATCAGAGAGATCCTCGACATTCTCGTAGGGAAGATTGACCGCGATTTTTGCGTAGCGAAACCAGTCAAGCACGGCGCGCAGCCAGGCCGGGCGGAGGGTAACAGGGCGCAAGGTGATGTCAGACATGGTGCAATCCGCTTCTCCGGACATCAAATCCGGTTTGATGTTTCTTCGATGACCAGATCATGACCGATTGAAATCAAAACGGGAAACGAGTAGTTTTTTCTGCATCTTCAAGTTTTGTTTGAGAATTGGAATGCTCGACCGAACTCTCCTCGTCTGGCACTGATGGCGCGCCTGCTGCCTGGAACCCGTGCGCTGCGGACGCTGGAGGCAGCGGCCCGGCATCTCAATTTCACCCGCGCCGCCGACGAGCTCGGCCTGACGCCGGCAGCGGTCAGCCATCAGATCAAGGAAATCGAGGATCAGCTCGGCATCGTGCTGTTCACACGCACCAGCCGCACGATCCGGCTGACCGAGGCGGGTGCGGTGCTGTTCGAAGCTTCGACCGATGCGCTCGACCTGCTTGGCCGGGCCGTCTCACGGGCGCAGAAGACGGCACGCGGATCGGCGCTGCTGAAGGTCACCCTCGATGCGCAATTCGCGACGAAGTGGCTGATGCGGCGCGTCGACGATTTTCGCAAGCAGCATCCGGCGATCGAGCTGCGTTTCGACATCAGCTACGAGGTGCGCGACTTCGATCGCGACGACGTCGATCTCGGCATCCGTTTCGGCACCGGCAAATATCAGGGGCTTCGCTCGCACCGGCTGTTCGAAAACGTTATCATTCCGGTCTGCAGCCCGGCCCTGTTGCGGGCCGGGCCGCCCCTGAAGGAGCCGCGGGACCTGTTTCATCATACGCTGGCGCATATCGAGTGGTCGCGCCAGGGCGTCACCTGGCCGAACTGGAGCATGTGGATGGCGGCGGCGGGCGTCGACGATTTCGACGACAGCCGGACCATCGTGTTCGGCAATTCGACCGATGCCGTCCAGGCCGCGCTCGACGGCAACGCGGTTGCGCTCGCCGATTTCGCCATGGTGGCAAACGACCTTTCGGAAGGCCGGCTGATCCGGCCGTTCGAACTCGGCATCAAGGTCGCGCCCGAATTCGCCTATTTCCTGGTCTATCCCGAAACGGCGGCGAATGATCCGCGCATCGTCGCCTTTCGCGATTGGCTCCTCGAGGAAGTCGCCAAGACGCCGACCTGACGGTCAGCCGGTCGCCGCCGCGCCGAACCAGCCGATCACCGCGCCGATGAGAAGCAGCACGCCAAGCCAGTGACCAACATCGATGAGCGTCAGATCCCAGCCGAAACCTTCGTAGCGATGGTTGACCGAAAGCGTCGTGGCGACGAACCCCAGCCAGAGAACGAAGCCGAAGATCACCCCGGCAAGCAGGCTCGGTTCGCCGCCGGTCACCGCGCCGATGATCAGCGACATGACCAGCGCCATCACGATCTCCGCGACGAAGGAGACGACGAAGGGCAGCATCGATTTGCTCATCGTCGTCGGATCAAGCTTGGCGGCCTTCAGCCACGGCTTGCTCAAACCCATGTACCAGGCGGCGCCGAACAACCACGCCAGGACGGCGGCGACGATTACCGCCAGCCAGTTGATTGCCGAAAAATCCATGGTTCCCTCCGGTCGATTGCGCGATGGAACGCCTGTTCGGCGATGCCGTCAAGCAAGACGCCAGACGGTGGTGCGCTTGATCTCGGCGTCTTCCAGCGCGCGGGTCATCGCCACTTCGTAGACGGCAAGCGGCTCCAGCCCGGTCTTCGGCAGATAGGAGCGGCCGGGATCGCCGACGAGAATGTCGGCGCCGCGCGCCCTCAGCCGGGCGAACCACGGCATCAGCCCGTCGGCAAAGGACTTGTCGTAGAAGACATCGCCGGCCAGCACGACGTCCCACCCGGCATCGCTGCCGATGGGATCGCCGGCGAGGAATTCGATCTCGGTCCCATTGGCCTCGGCATTGAGGCGGATCGCGGTCGCGCAGAACGGGTCGATATCGGCGGCGATCACCTCGGCAGCGCCGGCCTTCACTGCTGCAATAGCGACAAGGCCGGAGCCTGAGGCGAAGTCGAGCACGCGCCTGCCGCGCACCGCCGCCGGATTGTCGAGGATGTAGCGGGCAAGGCCCTGGCCGCCGGCCCAAGCGAAAGCCCAGAAGGGTGGCGGCAGGCCGATTTCGGTCAGCTCGTCCTCGGTCCGCTGCCATAATCCATGTGCCTCGTCGGCCAGGTGCAGGCGGACCTCCGGCACATGCGGCGGCGCCATCAGCGCCGTGTTGTCGAGGATGAATTTCCTGGCGCTGTCCGGCGTCAGCGCCGTCATGGCGCCGGCGTCAGGCCGCCCATGCGGCAAACCTCTTGCCATTCGGCCGGCGTCACCGGCTGCACGGACAGCCGCCCGAGCCGCACCAGCGCCATGTCGGCCAGCTGTGGATTGGCCTTGGCCTGCTCCAGCGTCACCGGCTTCGGCATGTCCTTGAAGGCGCGGATATCGACGCACTCCCAGCGGGGGTCGTCGGTGGTGCTGTCCTGATGGGCCAGAGCGCAGACTTCGGCGATGCCGACGATGTCGAGCCCGTCATTGGAATGGTAGAAGAAGCCGAGATCGCCGATCTGCATCGCCTTCATGTTGTTGCGCGCCGCATAATTGCGCACGCCGTCCCATTGCGTGCCGGCCTTGCCCTTGGCCTTGAGGTCCTCGAAGGAGAAGACCGAAGGTTCGGATTTGAACAGCCAGTAGTTCATTGTGTTGCTCCTCCTCAGGTGCCGCCGCGATCAGATGTCCGCCGGCTTGTTGAAGCTCCAGTTCCACTGCCGGATTTCGACGCTTTCGAACAGCCCTGCCTTGGTATAGGGATCGGCCGCCGACAGGGCTTTTGCCGCAGCCAGATCTGGCGCCTCGACGACGGCGAGAGTGCCGTTCGGCTTGCCGTCGGCGTCGAGGAACGGGCCGGCGAAGGCCAATTTCTTGTCGCCGTTCAGCCCTTCCAGGAAGGCAAGGTGCTTGGGCCGCGTATCGAGCCGCACCTGCAGGCTTCCTGGCTTGTCCTTGCAAATCAGCGCAAACAGCATCTTTTCCATCTCCGCAATCATTGGGAATTACATGTCGGTTTCGGTCTTGAGCGGCCGTGTCATCAATGCCGATACAGCCTGGTCTATGGTTATGGTGCCGTCCAGTATGGCGGCGACGGCGGCAATGATCGGCGCGTCGATCCGGCGCTCGCCGGCGATGCGGGCGGCGATTGCCGCCGTCGGCACGCCTTCCGCCAAAGGCAAGCCGGCAAGCGGCTTGCCTTGCCCCAGCGCCAGCCCATAAGCGAAATTGCGCGACTGCGCGGACGAGCAGGTGAGCAGCAGGTCGCCGAGGCCGGAAAGCCCCATCAGCGTCTCCGGCTTGGCGCCAAAGGCGGCGCCGATGCGGCGCAATTCGACGAAACCGCGCGTCACCATCGCCGCCTGGGCGCTGGCACCGAGCCCGGCGCCGGTGACGGCACCCGCGGCAATGGCAAAGACGTTCTTCAGCGCGCCGCCGATCTCGACGCCGATCAGGTCGTCGCTCGAATAACAGCGCAGGTTTTCCGCCGAAAAGCGGGCGGCGAGGTCGGTGGCCAGAGCCTCGTCGCGGGCGGCGACCACGACGGCCGTCGGCAGGCCCCTGGCGACGTCGGTGGCAAAGCTTGGGCCCGACAAAGCGGCGACCGGATTTGCCGGCAGGATACGCTCGGCAATGGACGACAGCAGCGCGCCGGTGTCGCGCTCGATGCCCTTGGCGCAGAGGACCAGCGGGACGCCTTTCGGCGTATGGCTGGACGCGGCCGTCAGCATAACCCGTAACGACTGTGCCGGCGCCACCGCCAGAACGCAGTCGACGCCGTCGAGGGCGGCCACGATGTCGCTCGTCGCCACGATGCCGGCCTGGAGCGCGATGCCCGGCAGATAGCGCGGATTTTCGCCACGCTCGATCGCCGCGACGGTCTCCGGGTCGCGCGCATAGAGGCGGACGAAATGACCGGCGCGCAGCATGGCCAGCGCCAGCGCCGTGCCCCAGGCGCCGCCGCCGAGCACGGCGACGCGCCAACCGCTTGGCGCCTTGTGCTCGCTGGCGGTCATGCCTTGGCCCCACGCCGGCCCGAGCCGACCATCGGAGCGGAGATGCTGTCCAGCGGCCACCGCGAGCGCGGCACGAAATCGGCGGCGTTTTCGCCTGATATCCCGGCGCGCAGGCGCTCGATGCCGGCCCAGGCGATCATCGCCGCATTATCGGTGCAGAGGTTAAGCGGCGGCGCGACGAAGCTGAACCCGACCTGCTTGCACAGGCCCTGCAATGTCGCCTTGATCGTCCGATTGGCGGCGACGCCGCCGGCAACAACCAGCGCAGGCTCGGCCTTGTCCGGGAATTGCTGACGGAACCTGGTCAGCGCCCGCGCAACACGGTCGCCCAGCGCATCCGCGACCGCCGCCTGGAAGGAGGCGCAGATATCGGCGACGTCCTGGTCGCTCAGCGGGGCAATCGCCGTTGCCGCCTGGCGGACCGCGGTCTTGAGACCGGAGAAGGAAAAATCTGGCTGTGCCGAGCCCTTCATCGGGCGCGGAAACGCAAAACGCGCCGAATCGCCATTTGCCGCCGCCTTCTCGACATTCGGTCCGCCCGGATAGGGCAGGCCGAGCATCTTGGCCGTCTTGTCGAAGGCCTCGCCAAGCGCGTCATCGATGGTCGTCGCCCAGCGCTGGTAGTCGCCGACGCCGCGCACGGCGACGATCTGGGTATGGCCGCCGGAGACCAGCAGCAAGAGGTAGGGAAAGTCGAGCCCATCGGTCAATCTGGCCGTCAGCGCGTGGCCTTCGAGATGGTTAATGGCGATCAGCGGTTTTTTGGCTGCTGCGGCGATTGCTTTTGCCGTCATCAGGCCGACGATCAGCCCGCCGACAAGACCGGGACCGGCTGTGGCGGCAATCGCATCGATGTCGGCGAGGTCGACGCCGGAATCGGCCAGCGCTGCCTCGATGATGCCGTCGAGCGCCTCGACATGGGCGCGCGCGGCAATCTCCGGCACGACGCCGCCGAAAGCAGCATGCTCCTCGATCTGGCTGAGCACAATGTTCGACAGGATTTGCGGCGTGCTGCGACCGTCCAGCGCCACCACGCTGGCGGCGGTCTCGTCGCAACTCGTCTCGATGCCCAGAACGCGGATCAATTCGTCGCTGTCCTCGATGATTGTGCAATCGGCCTTTCCCCGATAGGAGAAAACCCGGAAAAACCGCCTCGATCTGCCGGGGGTTATCACGGACGGCGCGTCATGCAAACAACCTTGAAAATCGGAACACGCGGCAGCCCGCTGGCACTGGCGCAGGCGCATGAAACGCAGGCGCGGCTGATGGCCGCGCACGGTATGCCGGCGGAAGCTTTCGAGGTGGTCGTCATCTCGACCAGCGGCGACCGCATCCAGGACCGGCCGCTGTCGGAAGCCGGCGGCAAGGGCCTGTTCACCAAGGAGATCGAGGAGGCGCTGCTGGCGCGCCGCATCGACATCGCCGTGCATTCGTCGAAGGACATGCCGACGCTGTTGCCCGAGGGGCTGGAACTGTCCGCCTACCTGCCGCGCGAGGACGCGCGCGACGCCTTCATCGGCAAGGCGGCGCGAACGATTGCCGGCCTGCCGCAAGGCGCCAAGGTCGGTTCGTCGTCGCTGCGGCGCCAGGCGCTGATCCGGCGGATGCGGCCGGACGTCGAAGTGGTGATGTTTCGCGGCAATGTGCAGACGCGGCTGCGCAAGCTCGACGACGGCATCGCCGACGGCACCATCCTCGCCTATGCCGGGCTGAAGCGGCTCGGGCTCGAGGACGTCGTCACCGACCTGATGCCGCTCGACGTCTTTCCGCCGGCGCCGGGGCAAGGCGCGATCTGCATCGAAAGCCGCATCGGCGACCGCGATGTGGAACAGATGCTGGCGGCGATCCACGACGGGCCGACCGGCGTGGCGCTGGCCTGCGAGCGCGCCTTCCTGGCGGCGCTCGACGGCTCCTGCCGCACACCGATCGCCGGCCATGCGACGATATCGGGCGGAACGGTTTCCTTTGCCGGGCTGATCATCTCGCCCGATGGCACGCAGTCGCATGAGGTCAGGCTGGAAGGGCCGGCGCAACAGGCTGCCGGCATCGGCGCGGAAGCCGCCGCGATCGTTCGGGCCAAGGCCGGCGAAACATTCTTCGACGGCTGGACCTGACATGCTCCGCGTCCTGGTGACGAGGCCCGAACCGGGCGCCTCGCGCACGGCGCGCCGGCTCGCGGATGCCGGCTTTCAGCCGATCCTGCTGCCGCTGACCGAAACGGCGGCGCTGCCGGTCGACGCCGGCGCGCTCGCTGACGCCGCCGCGGCGGTCGCGGTCACCAGCGCCAATGCGGTTCGCCATGCGCCGAAAGAGGTCATTGCCGCGCTCGCGCGCTTGCCGTGCCAGGCTGTCGGCAGGAAGACGGCGGAAGCCGCCCGCAGGGCCGGGTTTCTGTCCGTCGGCGAAGGCCCGGGCAATGCCAAGGCGCTGGCCGATGCGCTCGCTGGCGGTTACGCGGGGCAGACCATCGTCTATCTCTGCGGGCGGGTGCGCTTTCCGGACTTCGAGGAGCGGCTGTTTGCGTCGGGCGTTCATGTCCGCGCCGTCGAGACCTACGACACTTTTGCGCTGGATTATTCCAACGAGGCCGTTCTTGCGCGCCTGTCCGCCCGGCCGGTCGAGGCGGTGCTGCTCTATTCGGCCAAGGCGGCCACGGCGATGCAGGCCCTGGCTAGCCGTCCGGCGCTGCGCGGTGTTTTTGAAGATGCACGCCTTCTCGCCTTGTCGGGACGTATTGCCGCGGCCCTAGGCGAGGTCGCCGGCGAAAGGATCCGGATTGCGCCTGAGCCCAGCGAGGATGCCTTGCTGGGGCTTTTGCAGGCGTCGCGCTGACAGCCATCTGCCTGTTTCGGACGTTGGCATACCTCCTGCTGGCATCCTCACTATTCCGCAGCTTCGCGGGCAGCACCAAGCTGAGGCGATTGCGCTCGGGCACATTTTGTTCTTGCTTTGTGCCGGCAGCTATGCTAGAAAATCACTTAGGTGCTGATTCGCGCCAACGACCCGCCGCCGAGGCGGGTTTTTCATTTCTGGTCCCGCATGCCGTGTCCCAAAATCGCTGCGGCGTTTTGCCAAAACTGAATTCCAAAGCCGTGGCGTCATCACGCCGCCCCTTTTCACCGCTTGGTGATGTGCTAGACCCTTCAAACCATCCGAAGCGAATTTTGCGGAGCCCGAGCATGGTCAAGACGCCGAAGATGCGGCATTCCAAGAGCCGCCGTGAGCCGGTGACCATCGAGCTCGAGCCCGGCGCCGTCTCGCGAGTCGCCGCCGAACAGGAGGCCGGCAAACAGCAGCCAGACAGTGCAGAGTCAGCGGGGGCGCAAACCGACGAGGCGAAAGCCGAGGAAGCGGCGAACGCCTCGCAGCCCGAGCCGCCTGAAGAGCCGGTGCATGCCGACCAGACCGATCTCGAGCCGTGGGAACATGCCGACGCAGCCGCGCCGGCCGGCACGCAAGAGCCGGCGGACGCCGGCGCCGATCCTACCAGGGAAACGGAAACCTCTTATCCCGCCGGTTCGGATGCGCCGGCCGGGCGCTCCACGGCTTCCGACTACAGTTTCGAAGATGCATCCAGCCCAACCGGGGCCAACGAACCGGGGATCCCAGGCTCCGGCGAGAAGACAGCTGAGGCGAGGGACGACCATATGGCAGCGCAGCCGAAGCGGAGCGGCATCAGCGGCATCGCCGCCGGTATTGTCGGCGGCGTCATCGCGCTCGCCGCCGCCGGCGGGCTGCAATTTGCCGGCCTGCTCGGTGCGCCGGGGTCGGGCGGCGTGTCGCTCGACGCGGTCAATGGCGAGATCGTTTCGCTGAAACGCGAGGTCGCGGACCTCAGACAGGCCGACGCCAACAATGACGCCTCGGCCAAGGTGGACGGGCTGTCGTCGGCGCTGGACCAGGTCAGGGCGGACGTCGCGGCGTTGAAGTCGACGGTCGAACAAGGCGGCGCCGGCGACAATGCCGGGCTGGCGGCACTTGGCGACAAGGTCCGGCAGATCGAGCAGGCGGTCGCGGCCCTCGGCAAGGCCGGCGGCACGGCGCCGGTCGATCTCGGCCCGCTCAACGAAAGGCTGGCCGCGCTCGACGCCTTGGTGAAGTCAGCCGGCGAAACGGCAAAGGCGCAGGAAGGCCGGCTTGCGGCCCTGGAACAGTCGGTTTCCCAGCTCTCGGGCAAGGTCGATGCACAGGCTTCGCAGCCGAAGATCGCGCTGGCCATTGCCGCCTCGGCGCTCAAGGCTGCGCTCGACCGAGGTGCGCCGTTCGCAGCCGAACTCGAAACCTTTGCCGCGATCTCACCGGATGCGCCCGAGATCGCGACGCTGCGCGCCTATGCCGAAAAGGGGGTGCCGACGCGGGCCGAGATTGCCGCCGAAGCGGACGCCGCCGCCAACGCCATGGTCGCTGCCGCAATGCCTGTCGACCAGAATGCCGGCATCCTGCAAAAGCTGCTGTCGAGCGCCGAATCGCTGGTCAAGGTCAGGCCGATCGGCGCCGTCGAAGGCACCGGCGTCCCGGAAACCGTTGCCCGTATGGAGGTCGCGGTCAATCAGGGTGACTACGCCAAGGCGCTCAGTGAATACGAAGCCCTGCCTGAGGCGGCCAAGGCCGCCGGCGCCGACTTTGCCGGGAAACTGAAAGCGCGGATGGAGGTCGAGACACAGATCGATTCGCTCATCGCCGGCGCGATGAAGGCGTGAGGAACCCAATGATCCGCATCCTCGCATTCCTTGCCGTCGTCTTTGCGCTCGGGCTCGGCTTCGCCTGGCTGGCCGACCGGCCGGGTGAAATGCTCGTTACCTTCAACGGCTATCAATACCAGGTCAGCCTGATGGTCGCGGCGGTGGCGGTCGTTGCCGTGGTTGCCGCGGTGATGATCGTCTGGTGGCTGGTCAAGGCGCTGTGGAACAGTCCCTATACGATCTCGCGCTATTTCCGCGTGCGTCGCCGCGACCGCGGCTATCAGGCGCTGTCGACCGGGATGATCGCCGCTGGCGCCGGTGACGGCGCGCTCGCCCGCAAGAAGACCAAGGAAGCGGCAAAGCTGATCCGCTCCGACCAGGAGCCGCTGATCCAGCTGCTCGACGCGCAGGCCTCGCTGCTCGAAGGCGACCATGAAGGCGCCCGCGAAAAGTTCGAGACCATGCTCGACGATCCCGAAATGCGGCTGCTCGGCCTGCGCGGGCTTTATCTCGAGGCCGAGCGGCTCGGCGACCGCAACGCAGCCCGCGACTATGCCGGCCGGGCCGCGGCGGTAGCGCCGCAACTGGCCTGGGCGGCCGAATCGACGTTGGAAGACCTGACCGGGCGTGGCGACTGGGATGGCGCGCTGAAACTGGTCGATGCCCAGAAGTCGACCCGGCAGATCGAGCGCGATGCGGCCAACCGGCGTCGCGCCGTGCTGCTGACTGCCAAGGCGCAGGCGCTGATCGACAGCGATGCCAATGCTGCAAGGGCAGCGGCGCTCGAAGCCAACCGGCTGCGGCCGGATTTCGCACCGGCGGCGGTCGTCGCGGCGAAATTGCTGTTTCGGCAGAACGACGTGCGCAAAGGCTCGAAAATCCTCGAGGCGGCGTGGAAGGCCGAGCCGCACCCGGAGATCGCGGAGCTCTATGTCCATGCCAGGCCGGGCGATGCCGTGCTCGACCGGCTGAACCGGGCAAAGAAGCTGCAGGAGCTGAAGAAGAATCATGCCGAGTCCTCGCTGGCCGTGGCGCGCGCCGCGCTCGATGCGCAGGATTTTGCAACCGCCCGCCGCGAGGCGGAAGCCGCCATCCGCATGGATCGCCGCGAAGGCGCCTATCTGCTGCTGGCCGACATCGAGGAGGCCGAGAGCGGTGACCAGGGCAAGGTGCGGCAGTTGCTGTCGAAGGCGGTGAGAGCGCCGCGCGACCCGGCCTGGGTCGCCGACGGCGTCGTCTCCGAACGCTGGGCTCCGGTATCGCCGATCACCGGCAGGCTCGACGCATTCGAATGGCGGGCGCCGATGGAGCGGCTCGGCCAGTTGATCGACAGCCATGAAGAGACTCCGGAGGGACCGATGCCGGCCATCGCGGCTCCAGCCAAACCGGTACAGGAAACAGCCGAGGCGATCGAGCACACAGCCGTTGCTGCCGAGACACCGGGCACAGCGACCGAAGTGAGGACCGAAAACCGTGCCGCCGAGGATCATGTGACACCAATCACCGCGGCGGCGTTTGCCCAAGTGCCGGAAGATGCCGAAGCCGTCGAGCCGGCGCAGGAGCTGACGCGGCTGCCCGACGATCCCGGCGTCGATCCCGACGACGCGGCGGACAAATCGACGCGCCGGTTTCGTTTGTTCTGATCAGGGTCGAGTGGACCCGGGCTTATTGGGAATGATTTAATGTTCGAACGCGTTTTGTCGTTTCTAAGGGATCTGCCGTCCGGTGGTGGCGCCAGCCCCAGCGCCGACGATCCGCGCGTTGCCGCGTCCGCCCTGCTTTTCCACGTGATGAACGCCGACGGGGTGCGCCAGGATACCGAATGGGAGCGGTTCAAGAAGGTGCTGGCGGAAAGCTACTCGATCAGCGGCGACGAACTCGACGCGTTGGCGGCTGCCGGCGAGCGGGCCGACAATGAGGCGATCGACCTCTACGCCTTCACCAGCGTGCTCAAGCGCCATCTCGACGCCGAGGCGCGAAAGGCCTTCATCGGTCTGATGTGGGAGATCGTCTATGCCGATGGCGAGCTGCACGAACTCGAGGACAATACCGTCTGGCGGGTCGCCGAGCTGATCGGCGTCGAACGTCGCGACCGTGTCGAGGCGCGCCTCAAGGCGGCCGCCGCGGCTCCTGGTGCTGCCGGAACGTCAAGCGACGAATAGACAGGGTCCAGCCTTCCAATGCCGCCCAAGCCAAGCCCGAGACCAAAGATCCTGATCGTGCTGCATCAGGAGCATTCGAGCCCCGGACGGGTCGGCCATATGCTTATCGAGGAAGGCTTCGACCTCGACATCCGCCGACCGCCGCTCGGCGAGGCCTTACCGCAGACGCTGGATGGACATGCCGGCGCGGTGGTGTTCGGCGGCCCGATGAGCGCCAATGACGGCGACGAGTTCGTCCGCCGCGAGACCGACTGGCTTAAAATTCCGCTCAACGAGAACCGGCCGCTGCTTGGCATCTGCCTCGGCGCGCAAATGCTGGTCAAGCATCTTGGCGGCAGGGTCGAGGGCCACGGTGAGGGCCTCGTCGAAATCGGCTGGTATCCGCTTAAGGCGACCGAAGCGGGCAGCAGGCTGATGCATTGGCCGGAAATGGTCTATCAATTCCATCGCGAGGGCTTTTCGCTGCCGAAGGACGCGACGCTTTTGGCGACGGCCGAAACCTATCCCAACCAGGCCTTCCGCTATGGCGACAATGCCTGGGGCATCCAGTTCCATGGCGAATTGACCCGGGCGATGATGCAGCGCTGGGTGGTGCGCGGCGCGCACCGCTTCGAACTGCCCGGCGCACAGCCCGGCCGCGACCATCTCGGCGGCCGGCTGATCTGGGACATGCACCTCAAGCGCTGGCTCAGCGAGTTCCTGCCGATGATTTTCGGCAAGCCGGCGCTGCGGTAATCAGTTTCGCCCCTTGAGATGACGCACCTTGCGCAGTTGCGGGAACAGCACCGCCCATAGCCCGGCGACAGCGATCGCCCCGACACCGCCGACCACCACGGCCGGAACCGTGCCGATCAGCGCGGCCATGGTGCCGGCGCGGAATTCGCCGAGCTCATTCGAGGCGCCGACAAACACCTGGTTGACGGCGTTGACGCGGCCGCGAACGTCGTCCGGCGTCCACAGCTGGATCAGCGTCTCGCGGATATAGACGCTGAACATGTCGGTGGCGCCGAGCAAGGCGAGAGCAGCGATCGACAGCCAGGTGATGGTCGAGAGGCCGAACAGGACGGTGAACGCGCCGAACAGCGCAACGAAGCCAAGCATGACAAGGCCGGCATGGTTGCGGATCGGGTGTCCGGCCAGCCAGATGGCGACGCAGATGGCGCCGACGCCGGGCGCCGAGCGCAACAGGCCGAGCCCCCACGGGCCGAGTTCGAGGATATCGCGCGCGTAGACCGGCAGCAGCGCCGAGGCGCCGGACAGGAGCACCGCGAACAGGTCGAGCGAAATCGCGCCGAGCACGATCTTTTCGCTCCAGATATAGCCGAAGCCGGCGAACAGGGTCTGTACCGTCGGCCTGTCGGTCCTGCTGCGCTGGGCAGGCTTCGGGATGGTGAAGATCAGCACGGCGGCAATGAGCATCAGCACGGCCGCTGTGGTGTAGGCAGCTTCGGCCGAAAGCCCATAGAGCAGGCCGCCGGCGACCGGCCCGACGATGGTTGCCGTCTGCCAGGCGGACGAGTTCCAGGCGATGGCGTTGGCGAAATCCTCAGGCGGCACCAGATTGGCGAACAGCGATGACGAGGCCGGCCCGAAGAAGGCGCGCGCAATGCCGAACATGGCGAGCACGATGAAGACCGGCATCGGCCCGGAGAGGCCGCGCAGCGTCAGCAGCAGGAGGGCCAAGGCGCAGCCCGCCTCGACCAGCACCGCCAGCGCCATGATCAGCCGGCGCCCGAAACGGTCGGCAACGTCGCCGGTGACCAGCACCAGCAGCAGCGAAGGCAGGAACTGGACGATGCCGACAAGGCCGAGGTCGAACGGGTCGCGGGTCAAATCGTAGATCTGCCAGCCGACGGCCACCGACACGATCTGGGTGGAGAATGTCGAGAGGAAGCGCGCCGCCCAATAGCTCAGGAACGGCCGGTGGCGAAAGGCGGCATAGCGCTGGTCGGATGGTACTTGGGATTCTGCGGTCATGGAATAAGGCCCCGTGGCGGCGATGTCGGCCGGCGGGGCACTTCCACGATGGGCGCTGGTCCGGCCAAGAGAGCCTTTAGCGCAGTTCGGCGCAAGGCGCGCGCAAAAATCCGGCCTGGATCAAGGAATTTCGGGCTACCATGCTAATTGCATATGGCAAACGCGCTCGGCGGAGGTGGAGAGGTTATTTGGCGCACAGGTCGAGTTCCTTCGCGCCCCCCCTCTGTCCTGCCGGACATCTCCCCCTCAAGGGGGGAGATTGGACGTCCCGACGGCTTTCGCCAACCTCCAGCGTCAAAGGCGATTCCTGCGTTTAAAGAGACGACTGGCGAGGTAGCCAATCTCCCCACTAGAGGGGGAGATGTCCGGCAGGACAGAGGGGGGCGCTGTCCCTCTGGTACCAAAAAATTCCGCACCTTCGCCACGCGGAGAAAGTCGCAGCATGGATACCAAGGTTTCCACGACGTCGCTTCGCTGAGGATAACGAAGCGCGCTCCCACGCCTGCCCACGTGGTATCGCTGAAGGATCAAACCTGCTCTCGCCTTGGTATCAAGCCGTCGCCTTGGCCTTCCTGCCCCGGCTCTTGACGGGCGCGGGCGGGGCGGCTTTGCGGCCGAGGCCGATCGCCTTGGCCAGCTGCGAACGCGAGGCCGCGTAGTTGGGAGCGACCATCGGGTAGTCCGACGGCAGGCCCCATTTGGCGCGGTAGGCGTCTGGCGTCAGCCCGAAATGAACGCCGATATGGCGCTTCAAGGATTTGAACTTCTTGCCGTCCTCGAGACAGATGATGTAGTCCGGCGTCACCGATTTCTTGGGATTGACGGCAGGCGTCAGCGGCGCGGCGACCGGCACTGCCGGTTGCCCCAGCCCACCTATGGAAGCGCTGACGCTGGCGATGAGATCGCCGAGGCCGGAAGCCGGCAAGCGGTTCTTCTCGACATATGCGGAGACGATATGGGCGGTCAGCTCGAGCAGGTCGATGTCTTTGCGAGCGTTGTTGTTGTCGTCGGTCAATCTATCTCTCCGTCCGTGGGGGTCGCAGAAATTCCTAGTCGGCAAATCTGCGCAATGCAATGACGCCGCACCACGTCACACATTATTTTGAATAATAATACTAACGGCAGCGCGGGATTAACAACCCTGAGCCGGTGCTCGATAATATCAGACAATCAGCAATATCAGATAATCAGGGATTTGTCGCGCCACAGTCGAAATCCGCCTTCGAAGGCGTGTGTGTTGTCGCCGCGTCTGCAATCGGCGGGCAAGTCGGTGAGTTCATCGACATTGCCGCCGCCGATGACCACGTAATCCGGCTGCATGGCGGTGCGAAGCCGGTCGACGACGTCGAAGACGTATTTGCGCCATTTCTTCTTGCCGCGCTTTTGCAGCCCGCGTTCGCCGACATAGTCTTCGAAACTGCCGCGCTTCTTGTAGGGAAGATGGGCAAGCTCCATCGGCTGGGCGACGTTATCGACGATCATCGCGGCCCCCAGGCCGGTGCCGAGGCCAAGGAACAGCATGCGGCCGCCTTCATAACTGCCGACGGCCTGCATCAGCGCATCGTTGACGACCTTCACCGGCTTGCCGAACTCAGTGGCGAAATCGCAGCCGACCCAGCCCTTGCCGAGATTGGCCGGTTCGGTCAAAGGCCGGTTGTGGTGCACGGGACCCGGATAGCCCATCGAGACGACATCGTAGTGCAGCCCTTCGGCGAGCGTCTTCACCGCAGCGACCATCTGCTGCGGCGTCAGCTCCGGTCCGGAAGCGGTCTTGCGCTCCTCTGCGCCGGCGCTGGTGCGGATCTTGACGTGCGAGCCGCCGATGTCGATCGCAAGCACGATCTGTTCAGCGTCGGGTGCCGGTCGCTTCACCGCTTTGGCCATCGCTTTCGCCTCCCAGAAATCATTTCGCTGGATTGATCCAGCCGTTCGGCGGCCCGAATCCAGCCATGGCTTCGGCCGGCCCCCAGGTCTTTGGCGCGTAGACAGGCGGCGGAGTGGTGTCGCCGAGCACCGGGCCGACGATGCGCCAGGCGAGCTCGCTGGCGTCCTGGCGGGTGAACAACTGGCCGTTGCCGTTCATGGCGTCGCCGATCAACCGCTCGTAAGGCGGCATGTCGCCCTTCGAATCGTCGAGCGCGGTGAGCTCGACCTGTTCGCCGACCATGTCGTCGCCGGGTGCCTTGCGCCGGGCTCCGATCGAGATCGCCACTTGCGGATCGATGCGGAAGCGCACGTGATTGCAGTCGCCGGGTTTGATCGGATCGAAGACGTCGAGCGGCGGCCGCTTCAGCCGCACGATGACCTCGGTGGCGTGCACCGGCAGGGATTTGCCGGCGCGGATGAAGAACGGCACATCTTGCCAGCGCCAGGTATCGACGAAAAAGCGCACCGCCGCGAAGGTCTCGACCGGCGAGTTCGGCGCCACGCCCGGCTCGTTGAGATAGCCGTCGAACTGGCCGCGCACGACATCGTCCCTGGTCAGCGTCCGGATCGCCCGCAGCACCTGGACCTTCTCGTCGATGAGATCGTCGGCCGAACGGCCGACCGGCGGCTCCATGGCGAGCAGCAAGAGGATGTTGAGCAGGTGGTTTTCGATGACGTCGCGGATGCAGCCGACCTCGTCATAGAACCGGCCGCGGCCCTCGACACCGAAATCCTCGGCCATGGTGATCTGCACGCTCTCGACGAAGTTGCGGTTCCAGATCGGCTCGAGGAAGGAATTGGCGAAGCGGAAATAGAGCAGGTTCTGGATCGCCTCCTTGCCGAGATAATGGTCGATGCGGAAGATCGACTTCTCGTCGAAGACCAGATGCAGTACCCGGTTCAGCCAGCGCGCCGATTGCAGATCGTGGCCGAACGGCTTTTCCACCATCAGGCGCGCGCCCTGGGCGGCGCCCGACTGCTCCAGCCCCTGGACGACCACCTCGAACATGGCCGGCGGCACCGCCAGATAGTGCAGCGGCCGCTCAGCGCTGCCCAGCGCGGTCTTCAGCTTCTCGAAGGTCGCAGGCGCCCGGTAGTCGCCGCTGACATAGCGAAGCAGCGAGGCAAGCCTGGCAAAGATCTTCTCGTCGATGCTGCCGATGGCATTGACGATACCGTCGCGGGCGCGCGCCTGCAGCTTGGCGAGGTCCCAGGGATCGAAGGCGACGCCGATCACCGGCTCGTTCAGCGTTCCCTTGGCCACCATGGCGTAGAGGGCGGGAAAGATCTTCTTGTGGGCGAGATCGCCGGTGGCGCCGAAAAGCACCAGCGTGTCGGACCGTTCCTGGCTCATGGGCGTGCCTCCCTGTCGCCCGTCACGAGCCGGCCTTCGGTTTTTCGACATGACCGCCAAAGGCATAGCGCATGGCGGACAGAAGCTTGTCGGCGAATTCGGATTCGCCTTGCGAGGAGAACCTGTCGAACAGCGCCGACGACAGCACCGGCGCCGGCACGCCGGTGTCGATCGCCGCCTTCAGCGTCCAGCGGCCTTCGCCGGAATCCGAAACCCGCCCGCCGAACTGCGTCAGCGACGAATCGGCCTTCAGCACGCCGGCCGTTAAATCGAGCAGCCATGAGCCGATGACGCTGCCGTGCCGCCAGACCTCGGCCACCTCGGCGATGTCGATGTCGAACTGGTAGTATTGCGGGTTTTCCAGCGGGCTGGTTTCGGCGTCGGCGGTGCGCTGCCGTTTCCCGGCATTCGCCGACTTCAGGATGTTCATGCCCTCGGCATAGGCGGCCATGACACCATATTCGATGCCGTTATGGACCATCTTCACGAAATGGCCGGCGCCGCTCGGCCCGCAATGCAGATAGCCGAAGGGAGCGGTTCCGGCGTCCTTGCCAGGGGCGGGCGAAGCGGCGTCGGCGCCGGGCGCCAGCGTGGCGAAGACCGGATCGAGATGCTGGACCGCGCTGTCAGGGCCGCCGATCATCAGGCAGTAGCCGCGCTCGAGGCCCCAGACGCCGCCGCTGGTGCCGACATCGACATAGCTCAAGCCTTTCAAGGCCAGGCGCGCGGCGTGGTCGACGGCCTCATGATAATAGGAGTTGCCGCCGTCGATGATGATGTCGCCGGGCTCCATCAGGGCGGCCACCTGGTCGACGATCCGGCCGGTGATCGCCGCCGGCAGCATCAGCCAGGCGCTGCGCGGCTTCGTCAGCTTGCCGACGAAGTCCTCCATCGAGGCGGCTCCGACCGCGCCGGCGCTCACAAGCGCCGCGACGCTCGCCGGGTTGATGTCGTAGACGACGCATTCGTGGCCATCGCGCAGCAGGCGCCGAACCATGTTGGCGCCCATCCTGCCCAGTCCCATCATTCCTATCTGCATGGTCTCGTCCTGCCTTACTTGAGGGATCGATGATCTAGTGGCTGTGACGCATCGTCGATACCAACGGAAAAGTCGACATCCTCCCAACGGCCAGCATCGGACCAGAAGAATGTGAAGACAATGCTATTGCCCGGAGCGGCGTCGGCAACCGGCAACTCCGCGAGATGGATGCCGAAAAGGTTCGCGGCGGTCCCGGTGTCATGGACGGTAGCCCAATTGTCGCTGCTCCAATGAACCACCGCCCGGGCCAGAACTTCGATGCGCAGCGCCTTGCCTGCCGGGATGGTACGGATCTTGTGGTTGAAGCGCCATGCCCTGAGGCGCGACACCGTTCTGCCCTCGATATAGCGCTTGACGCCTTGTGGCGGCATGTCGAACACGGCGCCGTCGCGGAGCGAACGTAATAGTTTGATGTGCTCGGAATGCGCCCAAACCAGCGGCTTGGCGCTGCCCGAGGGGCCGCCATGCCGCAATTCGCGCTCCGGCATGTCTGGACCATCCCAGACCTGCTCCGGCAGCAGGCCGCCCGGCCCGGCGGAGCCCTCAAACGTCGCGAGCAGGCTTGCCGCTTTGTCCTTGCGTCCCGCCGCCAGCTCGTAATGCGCGCGCTCGCCGACCAGCAGCGGCCAGGGCCGGCCCTGGCCGGTTCCATCGAAGGGCGCGCCGTCCGCATGCTCACCATAGCCGTCGCCGTTGTAGCGGTACCAGAGCGGCCCCTGCGGCAGCTCGCAACGCAACTGCGCGTCGATCACCTTGACCGTGTCGAGGATGCGCGGATCGTCGGCCGCCCTGAGGCCGAAACGGACCAGCGCCAGCGCGTCGGGGCTGACGATCGCCTTGGCCGGCCGATCGGTATCGGCCGGCGGGCGGTTCTTGATCGGGACGTAGCCGTCTTTCGGCGATGCCGCGCCGGCTTTGTCGGGCGGCGCAATGCGGACATAGTAGCCCTCGACGCCGGCTTCATCGCCCGAGGAGCTACCGGCGACGTAGGTCCAGCGCTCGATCTGATCGTTCCAGACATCGGCGGTTTCGCGCAGGTAGTTTGCCGGCTCTGTTTTGCCGACGGCATCGAACATGTCCGCAGCCGCTAGCAATGCGGCGATCTCGACGGCAAGCGTGAACGGGCTGTAGCCGGCGTCCTCTTCCCAGCGGTCTTCGCCGGTGACGGGGCCGTTGCGCACGACGTAGGAGGCCGCGCGCTCGATCATCGGCATGAAGGAGGAGAGTACCGCAGGCGGCAAATGCCCGGCGCGGCGCAGCGCGTCGGCGAGCAGCAGCGGGAAGGCGCATTCGTCCATCTGGATGCCCGGCCAATAGGCCGAACCGTCGAGCCAGGCGTTCTGCGGCCAATGCCCGTCCGGCTGCTGGATCGAGCGCAGATAGCCAAGGATGCGCAAGGCTTCCGCCGGGTCGCCGGCGGCGAGGAAACCGCCGGCGGTTTCGACCAGATCGCGCGGCCAGACCAGGTGATAGCCGCCGAGATCGTCGTCGCCCTTGTTGAAGCCCCACGGGATCGACAGGCTGGCCACGGCTGCTCCGGTAGACGACCGGTGTGCCGCCAGTACCGCTGTGCTGAGCCGGTAGCTGTTGAGGCCGGACGCCGCATGCCGGTCCAGCGGCAGCAGGCCGGTCTGCCATTTGCGCCATTTCTCGGCGTAGGATCTGGCTGCGGGCTCAAAACCTTGCCTCAGGCTGGCGAAAGCCGTTTCCGCCGCCTGTTGCGGCGTCGTGCCGAAGCCGAGCGCCAGCAATATTTTTGGGTTCGCGGCCGAAAAGCCGATCTCGCCGGTCAGCGCGACATTGCCGTCCTCGGCCCTGCGGCAGCACGGATCGAGCCGGCCGCCTTGACGAAGCTGCTGCCAGCCGTCGGAGGCGCCGACATAGCCGGCCGAGCACGCCTTCCACGGCAGCGACGAGGCGAGCGCCAGGCAGGTGCCGCGTCCAGATGCAAACAGGACAGGCTGTCCTTCATGGCCGTCGATCCAGGCGGTGTTGCCCATGCCGGCGTTGACGAGGTGCGGCGCCAGCAGCGCGTAGACGCGGTAGTCGGCGGCCGCGCCTTTGAGCGGCGTGAAAATGATCTCCTGCAGCACGACAGGACGTTCCGGATCCGTAATGATCCGCTTTTGGATCCGGTAGCTTCCATCGGCCGCAGTGTTGACCAGCCGATAGGCAGGCACCCCGTCCTCGAGCGGTTCGATGCTGTGCTCGGCGTCGCGCTTTTCTTCCGAGAAATAGCCGTCGCGTCCGGTGACGATCAGCCCCAGATCGCGGGTGCAGGCGCTGTCGACGCGGGGATAGTAGATCTCGTTGAGAATACCGTGACTGATGGTGAACCAGATCGGGCAGGCCGGCGAGAGCGCAGTGCCGACGCCGCTCTTGGCGCTCGAGGTCCAGCGCGCCGGAATGCCGGGTGCACCCGGGGCAAGGTTCGCTGCCATTCAATCGGTCTCCAGTGCCATCCCTAGACCAGGAGCCGAACCCGTTTCAATCATTGCACCGCAAGTTGATCGCCGGCCATGGATTGCTGTTGACAGCTTGTCGCCCATCTGCATTTGTCTGATAATAGATAAAAAACAGCGTTGCGAGCGTATCAGCCATTAGCCACCAGTCAGCCATTAGCCACCAGTAAGACAGCAACTCACGGGAGGAGTATGACATGAAGAAAATATTCGTTTTGGGCGCCCTTGCGGCGATGCTCGCCTCGGGCACCGCGTTTGCCGACACCAGCGGCAAGAAAATCGCCTTCTCCAACAATTACGCCGGCAATTCCTGGCGGCAGGCGATGCTGGACAGCTACGCCATCGTCACCAAGAAGGCGGTTGCCGACAAGGTGGTCGCCGCCGCGGACGTCTTCACGACGGCCGACAAGGAAGTGCCGACGCAAGCAGCGCAAGTGCAGAACCTGATCCTGCAGGGCTATGACGCGATCGTCATCAACGCGGCGTCTCCGGATGCCCTCAACGGCGCCATCAAGCAGGCCTGCGACGCCGGCATTGTCGTCGTCTCGTTCGACGGCATCGTCACCGAACCCTGCGCCTACCGCGTCGTCGTCGACTTCAAGGACATGGGCAAGCAGGAAGTCGAACAGATGGCCAAGTTCCAGCCCAAGGGCGGCAATCTCCTGGAAATCCGCGGTCTCGCCGGCACTTCGATCGACGACGCCATCCACGCCGGCATCCTCGAGGGTGTCGCTGCCCATCCCGAGTTCAAGATCGTCGGCTCGGTGACCGGCGACTGGGACCAGACAACGGCACAGAAAGCCGTCGCAACGATCCTGCCGTCGCTGCCGGATGTTGTCGGGGTGGTCGACCAGGGCGGTGACGGCTACGGCGCGGCGCAGGCTTTCGCCGCCGCCGGCAAGCCGCGCCCGACCATCATCATGGGCAATCGCCAGGACGAATTGCAGTGGTGGAAGGAGCAGAAGGACAAGGACGGTTACCAGACCTGGTCGGCATCGATCGCGCCCGGCGTATCGACGCTTGCCTTCTGGGTGGCGCAGCAGGTGCTCGACGGCCGCACCGACGTGCCGCACGACTTGCTGGTTCCCTATCTTGCCTTCACACAGGATGATTTCGAGGCCGCGCTGCCGAAGATTCCGAAGGGCGGCGTCGCCAGCCACGAATACACGCAGGAAGACGCCATCGCCGCGATCAAGGCCAACATCAAGTGAGCATGGCACTATCGTTGCCGCCACGGATAACCGGGTATCGTTGAGGGATGCCCGAGGCCAATGCAGACATCCTCATGCCGGACGGCGCCGAAAAGCTTTTCGGCGCCGTCAGTTTGGACATCATAAGACTGGACGGAGCCGAAAAACATTTCGGCGCCGTCAAGGCGCTCGCCGGTGTCGATTTCAGCGTTCGTGCCGGAGAATGCGTCGGTCTCGTCGGCCATAACGGCGCCGGAAAATCGACGCTCATGCATATGGTGGCAGGCACGCTTGCCCCCGACAGCGGGCAGATCGCGGTCCGCGGCGGTGTCGAGGCAAGTTATTCGGTGCCGCGCGCACAGCAGCTCGGCATCCGTTGTGTTTTCCAGGAACTATCGCTCTGCCCGAACCTCAGCGTCGCCGAGAACACGCGGATCAACCACGCGTCGCTTAATGGCTTCGGCTGGCGGCGCAAGGCGGCCGATCTGATCGCCGCCAAGCTGGACGAGATATTCCCCGGCCACAGCATCTCGGCATCCGACATCGTCGGTGATCTTTCCATCACCAGCCGGCAAATGGTGGAGGTGGCGCGCGCCTTCACGGTCACGCAGGAGCCGCTCGAACTGGTCATCCTCGACGAGCCGACATCCTCGCTCGATGCGCATACCGCCGGCCAGCTGCTGGCGTTCGTGCGCCGCTTCGTAGCCGCCGGCAAGAGCTGCATCCTGATCTCGCATGTGCTCGGCGAAGTGCTCGGAAATGCCGACCGCATCGTCGTGATGCGCGACGGCAAGGTCGTCGCCGCCGGGCAGGCCGATCAATTCGACCGCGACAGGCTGGTGACGGCGATGGGCGGAGCGGAGGCACGCGAGAAGGCCGCCGCAGAGATTGCGAGCGGCAAGCCGGAGCCCGGTCCGCTGCGGGTCCGGGCGCGGCCGGCGCGACAGCAGGACGGCAACGAGCTCGTCGCCCGTGCCGGTGAGATCATCGGCCTTGCCGGACTTGCCGGGCACGGGCAGACCGATCTTTTGCTGGCTATCTTTGCGGCGGCTTCCCGCGCCAGGACCGGCATCGAGGTCACCGCGCCGGTGGCGCTGGTTGCCGGCGACCGCCAGTCGGACGGGATTTTTCCGCAGTGGTCGATTGCCGAGAACATCGGCATCCGTTCGCTGGCGCGATTGCGCAACGGCCTCCTGATCTCGCCGCAGCGCGAAGCCGAGCTCGCCGAGTTGTGGCAGCGGAAAATCGGCATCCGTACGCCCGACATGAACAACAACATCTTCTCGCTGTCCGGCGGCAACCAGCAGAAGGCGCTGTTCGCGCGGGCGCTCGGCTCCGACGCCAAGATCGTGCTGATGGACGATCCGATGCGCGGCGTCGACATCGGAACCAAGCTCGAAGTCTACGACCTGGTGCGCGAGGAGGCTCGCCATGGCCGCACTTTCCTCTGGTACACCACCGAAACCGAAGAGCTTGACAATTGCGACCATATCTATGTGTTCAAGAACGGCCGGATTGTCGCCAACCTTCGTCGCGACGAACTGACGGAGGAAAAAATCATCCAGTCGTCGTTCGGCGAGGCGGCCTGAGATGACAGCGGCATCTGTCGAGAGTGGGCTAAGATCTTCGGCTCGCGCCACGAGGCGGGCGCGTATGCTGCGCAGCCTGCTGCCGGCACTGTCGCTGGCGCTGGTGCTCATCGCCATCGCGTGGCTCAACCCGCGCGCCATCAGCTATTTCGGCTTCAGCCTGATGCTCAATCTGGCGATCCCGATCGCACTGGCGACGATCGCCCAGATGTTCGTCATCGCCGGCAATGAGCTCGATCTGTCGATCGGCACCTTTGTCGGCTTCGTAGGCTGTGTCACGGCGACGTGGCTGAAGGACGCGCCGCTGCTCGGCGTCGTCATCCTGCTCGGGTCGATCGGCGTCTACGCGCTGCTCGGCGCGCTGATCCATCTGCGCAACCTGCCCTCTATCGTGGTGACGCTCGGCATGAGTTTTGTCTGGCAGGGCCTGGCCATCCTCATCCTGCCGAAGCCCGGCGGCAAGGCGCCGGACTGGCTGCTGGCGCTGATGGCCTTCAAGCCACCCTTCATTCCGTTCCCGATCATCGCGGCATTGCTGATCGCGGCCGTCGTCCACTTTGGCCTGATGCGCACCTCGTATGGCGTCATCCTGCGTGGATCGGGCGGCAATTCAGCCGCACTCAAGCGCGCCGGCTGGTCGCTGCTGCGCACCAAGATCGCGCTGTTTGCGCTGACCGGCCTGTTCGGCGTTTTGTCCGGCATGGCGCTGATCGGCATCACCACCTCGGCCGATGCCAATATCGGCAATGGCTACACGCTGCTTTCGATCGCCGGCGTCATCCTCGGCGGCGGCGAGTTCGTCGGCGGCCGGGTGTCGCCGATCGGCGCCGTCATCGGCGCGCTGACGCTGGCTCTGGCCGCATCGCCGCTCTTGACCTTCATGCACATTCCGCCCGACTGGCAGGTCGCCGCCAATGGCGCCATCCTGATCATCGTGCTGGCAGCGCGGGTGCTGATCAGCCGCAGGGAGAGGTGAGCATGGCTTCGCTGCGGACCCTGCTCGCCAGACCCTGGATCTGGTCATTCTTCGGGGCGCTGCTGGTGTGGCTGGCGACCATCGCCTTCACCGGCGGCTATGGCGGCGGCGGCATGATCACGGCGGCGCTGTCGCTCGCGGTCTTCACCGTCATTGTCGGCGTCGGCCAGATGTTCGTCATCACGCTCGGGCCGGGCAATGTCGACCTGTCGCTGCCGGCCAACATCGGCCTTGCCAGCGCCGTCGCCATGAAGGTCATGGACGGCAACGATGCGATGATCGCGGTCGGGCTGCTGGCCGCGCTTGCCTGCGGCATGGCGATCGGCGCCGTCAACTATCTGCTGATCTGGGCGCTGCGCATTCCACCGATCATCGCGACGCTGTCGGCCAGTTTCGTTATCCAGTCGGTCGATATCAGCTATGGGCGCGGCCTGCAGATCAAGCCGCCGCCGGGCTTTGCCGACTTCACCAACTGGCAGGTGTTCGGCATCCCGGTGCTGGCGATCCTCACCGTGCTGTTCACCATCGGCGCCGGCATCGTTTTGCAGCGCATGATCTACGGACGCTCGGTGCTGGCGATCGGCCAGAACATCCGCGCCGCCTGGCTGGCCGGCGTCAATGTCGGCCGCACCCGCTTCCTCACCTACACGCTGTCGGGCGCGCTCGGCGGCCTCGACGGCGCACTGCTCGCCGGCTATTTCCGCGGCGCCAATGTCGACATCGGCAATGAGTATCTGCTGGCCTCGATCGCGGTCGTCGTCATCGGCGGCACGTCGGTAGCTGGCGGCAAGGCCAACGTGCCGGGGGTCTGGGGCGCGGCGCTGTTTCTCGTGCTGCTGTTGACCATGCTCAACACATTCGGCGTCAGCGTCGGCGTCCGCCTGGTGCTGACAGGGCTGATCATCGTCGGCGTCATCACCGCCGCCGGTGGGCAGAAGGCGCTGCGCTAAGGCAAGGCACCCGGCGGCGAGGGGATAACGATCCGGCCCGCAAAACACGTGGTTCCCATCCGCATGCCAGCGCTGTAAATCCCGTCGCGCTATTGGCCAACATCGTTGTATGAGGTTTGCGTGTCCGATTTCGTCAGCACCACAAGGCATGGCAACGTCGCGGTGGTGATCATCGACAATCCGCCGGTCAACGCGCTGAGCTTCCATGTGCGCGAGCCGTTGATGCGGGCGCTCGTTTCCCTGCGGGACGAGCCGTCGGTCGGAGCAATCGTGATCGCCTGCGCCGGGCGGACCTTCGTCGCCGGCGCCGATATCACCGAATTCGGCAGACCGGCGCAGCAGCCGGAATTGCGCGCTATTGTCGCCGTGCTGGAAACTATTACCAAGCCGACGGTCGCAGCTATTCACGGCACTGCGCTCGGCGGCGGCCTGGAACTGGCGCTCGGCTGCCATTTCCGTGTTGCCGACCGAACGGCAAGGCTCGGCCTGTCGGAAGTCAAGCTCGGCCTGCTGCCGGGCGGCGGCGGCACGGTTCGCCTGCCGCGCCTGGTTGGTCCGCTAAAGGCACTCAGCATGATCGTTTCGGGAACGCCGATCGGTGCTGCCGAGGCGCTCGCCGACGGCCTCGTGGATGCCGTCTTCGATGGCGACCTGATCGCGAAAGCGGTGAGTTTCGCCAGCGAAACGGCCGCGAAAGGCGATCCGTTCACGCCCGTGCGCGACCGCAATGATCGCCTCGACCAGGCCGACTTGCCGGCTTTCGACAAGCAGGCGGCAGCGTTTTCCAAAAAAGCACGCGGCCTCGAAGCGCCGATCGCCTGTGCGCAGTCGGTCCGCAACGCCCTGACGCTGCCCTTCGACGAAGCGCTGGCGGCGGAGCGCGACCTGTTCCTCAAGCTTGTCGCCGGTGACCAGTCACGCGCGCAGCGGCATCTGTTCTTCGCTGAACGTGAGGCGGCAAAGATTGCCGGCAAGGATGTCGTCAGGCGCAAGATCGCCCGGGTCGGCGTCATCGGCGCCGGCACCATGGGCGGCGGCATCGCCATGGCGTTCGTCAATGGCGGTCTTCCCGTGACCTTGCTGGAGACGACGCAGGAAGCATTGCAACGCGGACTGACGACGATCGACAAGAATTATGCCGTTTCCGTTATCCGCGGATCGCTGAGCGAAGACGCCAAGCGCGAGCGGCTGGATTTGTTCAGGGGCAGCACCGACTATGCCGACCTCGCCGATTGCGACCTGATCGTCGAGGCCGTGTTCGAGGAGATGGCGGTCAAGAAGGATGTCTTCGGCAGGCTCGATGCGGTGGCCAAACCGGGCGCGATCCTCGCCACCAACACCTCCTATCTCGACGTCAACGAGATCGCCGGTTCGACGTCGCGGCCGCAAGATCTCCTCGGCATGCATTTCTTTTCGCCGGCTAACGTCATGAAGCTTTCGGAAATCGTCCGCGCCGACAAGACTTCGCCCGACGTGCTGGCGACCATCGTCGATCTGGCACGGCGGATCGGCAAGGTGCCGGTCGTTGTCGGCGTCTGCCACGGCTTCGTCGGCAATCGCATGCTGGCGGCGCGCGGTGCGGAACTGGAGACGCTTCTGCTGGAAGGCGCCATGCCGAGCCAGGTCGACCAGGTGTTCACCGATTTTGGCTGGCCGATGGGGCCGTTCGAGATGAGCGATCTCGCCGGCCTCGACATAGGCTGGCGCAACCGCAAGGCGCGTGGCCAGTCGGCCGTGATCGCCGATGCGTTGTGCGAACAGGGACATTTCGGCCAGAAGACCGGCAGCGGCTTCTATCGTTATGAGAACGGTTCGCGCACGCCGCTGCCCGATCCCGAGGTCGAGACGCTGATCCGTAACAAAGCTGCCGAACGCGGCATTGCACCGCGGCCAATCGGCGCCGAGGAGATCATCGAGCGGACGCTCTATCCGATGATCAACGAGGGCGCCAAAATCCTCGAGGAAAAGATTGCCGCCCGGGCGTCCGATATCGACCTTGTCTGGGTCAACGGCTACGGCTTCCCGGTCGGCAAAGGCGGGCCGATGTTCTGGGCGAGCCTCGAAGGCGTGGACAAGATCATCCAGCGGCTGGATCACTGGCACCAGCAGACCGGCAAGGACGTCTTTCGAGTGGCACCTCTGCTTAGGCAAATGGCCGAAACCGGTTCCTGGGACGGCGGCTAGTATCAACGCCGGTCAGGCGCTGGTGATCGACGGTGGAGAAAGCATCGGCTGATCCGCCGCTCCCCGCAGGCGGCAGCTGAAATTGTCTTTGGCCTAACGGCCGGCGGCGAGATGTGCTTTCGTCTCGAGGAGAATGCGGCCAACATGGCTGGGCCGGGAAAGGGAAGGCTGCATTATGGCCGAGGCCTATATCTGCGACTACATCCGCACGCCGATTGGACGCTTCGGCGGTTCGCTGTCGGCGGTCCGTGCCGACGATCTCGGCGCTATCCCTTTGAAGGCGCTGGTCGAGCGTAATTCGGGCATCGACTGGGCCGCCATCGACGATGTCGTCTATGGCTGCGCCAACCAGGCCGGTGAGGACAATCGTAATGTGGCGCGGATGTCCCTGCTGCTGGCCGGCCTGCCCAAGGAGGTTCCCGGCTCGACCGTCAATCGCCTCTGCGGTTCGGGCATGGATGCGGTGATGATTGCTGCCCGCGCCATCAAAGCCGGCGAGGCGGAGCTGATAGTATCAGGCGGCGTCGAATCGATGAGCCGTGCTCCGTTTGTCATGCCGAAGGCGGAGACCGCCTTTTCGCGCAATGCCGAGATTTACGACACCACGATCGGCTGGCGCTTCATCAATCCGCTGATGAAGAAGCAATACGGCGTCGATTCGATGCCGGAGACCGGTGAGAACGTGGCGGAAGAGTTCGCTGTCTCCCGCGCAGACCAGGATGCGTTTGCCGTGCGCAGCCAGGACAAGGCAATCGCCGCGCAAGCCAATGGTCGGCTGGCGAAGGAAATTACGCCGGTGACGATCGCGCAGCGCAAGGGCGATCCGGTGATCGTATCAAAGGACGAGCATCCGCGAGCAGGCACGACGATCGACTCGTTAGCCAAGTTGCCGACGCCGTTCCGGCAAGGCGGCACGGTTACCGCCGGCAATGCCTCGGGCGTTAACGATGGTGCCGCAGCGCTGATCGTCGCCTCGGAAACGGCCGTGAAAAGATACGGGTTGACGCCGATCGCCCGTATTCTCGGCGGTGCCACCGCCGGCGTGGCGCCGCGCATCATGGGCATTGGTCCGGTGCCGGCCACGCAAAAGCTATGCGCCCGGCTCGGCCTGGAGCCGCGACAATTCGATGTCATCGAGCTCAACGAGGCCTTCGCCTCGCAAGGCATCGCGGTGCTGCGCCAACTCGGCATTGCCGAGGATGCGGAGCACGTCAACCCGAATGGCGGCGCCATCGCGCTCGGCCATCCGCTCGGCATGTCCGGGGCGCGCATCACGGGCACGGCTGCGCTGGAGCTGCGCGAACGCGGCGGCCGCTACGGCCTCGCGACCATGTGCATCGGGGTCGGCCAGGGGATCGCGGTGGCGCTCGAGAGATTGTGAGCAAGCAGCTCCGGTCGTTCTAAAGGTGCGATTACACGAACGTTTACAGCAGTTCCGCCCGGCCAAATTTGACCATGTGGACAAAAGCCGGGCACCGTTCCATAGTTCCTTCGCCGATATTCCAGAGAAGAGAGCCGGCTCGACACGGCGCCAATCAGAGGGGCATGCAATGGACAACGGGAAGAGCAGAATCCAATCGAAACGCGAAGGGCTTTCGCGACGCAACGTGCTGGAGCTGGGCGCGCTCGGCCTGGCGGCGGCGATGCTGCCGAGGAGCGCCTTTGCCAAGACCAAGAAGCTGAAAGTGGCGGCGATCTTCGCCACGCCGATCGAGGAACCGTGGGACAACCAGATCCATGTCGCCCTGCAGAAGGCCGAGAAGGAACTCGGCATCGAATACAAATGGTCGGAGAAGGTACAGACCGCCGATTTCAGCCGTGTCATGCGCGAATATGCGCAGGGCGGCTATGAGCTGGTGCTGGGCGATGCCTTCGCCGCCGAGCGCGAATCGCGCAGGACCGCCAAGCAATTCCCGAAGACCGCCTTCCTGTTCGGCTCCGGCGCCGGGCCGGCCGAACCGAATTTCGGGGTTTTCGACAACTGGATCCACGAGCCGGCCTATCTGTCCGGCATGATTGCCGGAAAAATGTCGAAATCGGGCACGATCGGCGCCGTCGCGGCGATGGGCATTCCGGAAGTGAACCGGCTGGTCAACGCCTTCTTTGCCGGCGCCAAGGAGGTCAATCCCAACATCAAGAAGAAGGTCGCCTTCATCGGCTCGTTCTTCGATCCGCCGAAGGCAAAGGAAGCTGCTGTCGCCCAGATCGACGCCGGCGTCGACGTCATCTATGCCGAGCGTTTTGGCGTCATCGAAGCGGCGGTCGAGAAGAAGATCCTCGCTATCTCCAACATGTCGGACCAATCGAGCCTCGGCCCCGACACCGTGATCACCGGCCCGGTCTGGGACATGTATCCGACCGTCGAGCAGGCAATCAAGCTGGTCAAGGCCGGCGTCTTCACCGCGCAGGATTACGGCGATTTCTCGCGCATGGCCAAGGGCGGCTCCTACCTCGCGCCCTACCACAAGTTCGACAAGACGCTGCCGGCCGAGGTCAAGGACTTGGTCGAAAAGAAGAAGGCCGAAATCCTTGACGGCAATTTCCGCGTCGATGTCGATGAGAATACGCCGGTCTCGGATTAGGTGCTTGCCCTCCCCCTCGTGGGGAGGGTGGCCCGCAGAGCCGGGTGGGGTCCGCGGCGACGCGCTCCATCTTTTTCAGTCAGAGGTCGAGGCAGTTGAGGTGACCCCTCCCGCCTCGCTTCGCTCGGCACCCTCCCCTCAAGGGGGAGGGATATCGGCGTCAACGCCACCAGGATCCCGCCTTGTCAACGCCTGCCCCTCTCATCGAAATGCGCGGCATCTCCAAGAGCTTTGGCGCCGTCAAGGCGAACGAAGCCGTCGATCTCAGCGTCGCGCCGGGTGAAATCCTCGGGCTGCTCGGCGAAAACGGTGCCGGCAAGACGACGCTGATGAATGTGCTGTTCGGCGCCTATGCGCCCGATGCCGGCGAGATCCTGGTGCAGGGCCGGCCGGTGACGATCAACAGTTCGGCCGATGCGCTTGCCGCCGGCATCGGCATGGTGCACCAGCATTTCCATCTCGCATCGCGGCTTTCGGTGCTGGAAAACCTCTTGATCGGTATTCCCGGCAGATCGGGCCGGATCGATCGTCCCGGCGGGCTGGCGCGGCTCGCCGAGATCGGCCGCCAGCACGGGCTGACGCTCGACCCGGACCTTCCCGTCTCGGCGCTGGCGGTCGGCGAGCAGCAGCGGCTCGAAATCGTCAAGGCGCTGTTTCGCGGCGCAAGGCTGCTGATCCTCGACGAGCCGACAGCGGTGTTGGCGCCGACAGAGGTCGACGGACTGTTTTCGGCGCTGCGCTCGATGGCGGCACAAGGGCTCGGCATCATCTTCATCTCGCACAAGCTCAACGAGGTGCGGGCGCTGACGCATCGCTGCGTCGTGCTCAGGCACGGGCGCGTCGCCGGCCGGGTCGATGCGCCGGCCAGCACGACGTCCTCGGAGATGGCGCGGCTGATGTGCGGCCACGAGATCGTGCCTCCGGCCAGAGGACCGTCGATGCCCGGTGCGGCCGTGCTGACCCTCGACGGTATCTCGACATCGCATCATTCCGGCATGGCGCTGCACGATGTTTCGCTGTCGGTTCGTGGCGGCGAGATCCTTGGCATCGCCGGCGTCTCCGGCAATGGCCAGCGCGCGCTTGCCGAGGTCATCTCCGGCGTGCGTGCGCCCGATGCCGGGAAGATGACCATAGCCGGCAAAGCGGTTTCGCGGTTCTCGCCGAGCACAGTCCAGGCGCTCGGCCTCGGCCGCATCCCGGAAGACCGCATGACGACAGGGCTGGTCACCAATCTGCCGCTTGCCGATTCCATGGTGCTGCCACGCATCGGCACGGCGGCGTTCAGCCGCAACGGCCTGCTCAAGCCGGATGCGATCCGCGCCTTCGCCGAGGCGCAGATCAAGGCCTACGACATACGTTGCCCCGGCCCGATGACGCGCGCCGGGGCGCTTTCCGGCGGCAATCTGCAGAAGGCGCTTCTGGCGCGCGAACTCGCCTTCGATCCAAAGGTGCTGATCGTTTCGCAGCCGACTCGCGGCCTCGACATCGGCGCCGCGCGCTTCATCCACGAAAAATTCCTCGACATGCGCGCCAAGGGCTGCGGCATCATCGTCATTGGCGAGGACCTGGAAGAGTTGCTGATGCTCTCGGATCGTATCGCGGTGATGTATGAGGGCCGCATCGTCGGCACGCTCGACAGTGCCGACGCCAGCGTCGCTAGACTCGGGTTGATGATGACCGGAGCGGAGGCGTGATGTTCCGTCTCGAGGCCCGCACCTCAACGCCCGCCTGGTTCAATCTGGCGCTGCCGCTGCTCGCAATCGGCGCGACGCTGATCCTGTGCAGCGGCCTCATCGCACTGGCCGGCGCCGGCGTCGTCGAGGCTTATGGCGTAATGTTTTCGGCGTCGCTGGGCGACAGCTACGCCGTCACCGAAACGCTGGTGCGTGCCACCCCGATGATCTTCACGGGACTGGCCGTGGCAGTCGCCTTCCGCGCCAAATTCTGGAATATCGGCGCCGAAGGGCAATTGCTGGCTGGTGCGGTGGCGAGCTGTGCCGTCGGTGCAATCCCGATGCCGGGGCCGCTCGCCATGCTGCTGATGGCGCTGGCGGGTGCCGCCGCCGGCGCGGCCGTCGCCCTGATCCCCGCCACGCTGCGGGTAAAATTCAGGGTCGATGACGTGGTCAGCTCGCTGCTGCTCAACTCGGTCATTTTCTACGCACTGATGGCGCTGATCGAGGGGCCATGGAAGGACAGTTTCAGCGGCTACCCGATCTCGCCGCCGATCGAGGATACGGCCAATTTCCCGGTACTCATCGAAGGCACGCGGCTGCATCTCGGCGTCGTCGCGGCGCTGGTCGCGGCACCCCTGATCTGGTTCGTGGTCGCGCGTACGACGCTCGGCTTCCGCATCAGGGTCACCGGCGAGAACCCGGAAGCCGCGCGCTATGGCGGCATCAATGTCGAGCGGGTGCTGATTTCGACGGCGCTGCTGTCTGGCGCATTGGCCGGCCTTGCGGGCGTCGGCGAGGTCGGCGGCGTGCATTTCCAGGTGATGAGTGACATCTCGCCGGGCTATGGCTATTCCGGCATCGTCGTCGCCATGCTGGCGAGGCTCAATCCGCTCGGCGTGGTGCCGGCGGCGATCTTCCTTGCCGCGGTGATGACCGGCGCCGAGGCGATGTCGCGGGCGACCGGCGTTCCGGCCTTCCTCAGCGATGTCATCCAGGGAACTGCGCTGCTCGCCATGCTGGTGGCGCTGCTGTTCACCGCCTATCGCATCCGTCGCGTGGGAATAGCCAAATGAGCGTGGTGCTGGAACAGATCTTCCAGGTCGGCTTCCTGGCCGCCATCATCCGCATCGCCACGCCGCTGGCCTTCGCGACGCTGGGCGAGATGTTCTCCGAGCGCGCCGGGGTGCTCAATCTCGGCATCGAAGGCATCATGCTTTTGTCGGCAATGACCGGCTTCACCGCGGCGAGCCTGGGCGGCAGCCTGTGGCTCGGCGTGCTTGCGGCGGTGCTGACCGGGGCGCTGATGGGTGCCGTGCATGCGCTGTTCACGGTAGCGCTCGGCCTCAGCCAGCATGTCTGCGGCATCGGCGTGACGCTGTTCTCGTCGGGCCTTGCCTATTTCCTCTACCGGCTGATCTTCGGCCAGCAATCGGTGCCACCGAACATCAAGGGGTTCGAGACGCTGCCGATCCCGATCCTGTCCGACGTACCGGTGCTTGGGCCGGCGGTGTTCAACCAGTTTTCGCTGGTCTACATGGCGATGCTGTCTATTCCCCTGGCCGCCTTCGTGCTCTACCGCACACCCTGGGGCCTGTCGGTCCGCATGGTCGGCGAAAACCCGCGCGCCGCCGATTCGGCCGGCGTCAGCGTCATCGCTACGCGCTTCCAGGCGGTGATCCTCGGCGGTGCCTTGATGGGACTGGCCGGTGCCTTCCTGTCGATGGCGCAATTCAACGCCTTCACCTTCGGCGTGGTTTCGGGGCGTGGCTGGGTGGCAATCGCGCTCGTCGTTTTCGGCCGCTGGGATCCGTGGCGATCGGCAGGCGCGGCACTGCTGTTTGCCTTCGTCGATGCCCTGCAGTTGCGCATGCAGGCGAGCGGGCTTGGCCATATCCCCTACGAGGCCTTCCTGATGCTGCCGTTCATCTTCACCATCGTCGCTATGGCGGTGATGTCGCGCAATGCGGTGGCCCCGTCGGCGCTGCTCAAGCCGTTCCGGCGCGAAGAGCGGTAGAGCGGCGCTCCGCTTTTCACATCGCCGTGAAGCCGTTGTCGACGAACAGATGCGCGCCGTTGACGAAGCTGGCCTCGTCGCTGGCCAGGAACAGGGCTGCCTTCGCGACCTCTTCCGGCTCGCCGATCCGCCCTTGTTGCGCCGCCATTGCCGCGTCGGAGACATCGACGCCGAGTTTGTCGAGATCGGCGACCTCGCGCAGGCCATGCGGTGTCCTGATGAACCCTGGACAGACCGCATTGCAGCGGATGTTGCGGTCGCGGAACTCGACGGCGATGGCACGCGCGAACATATGGCAGGCGCCCTTGGTGGTGTCGTAAAGCACCTCCATCGGCGTCGCCGCCACCGCCGAGATCGACGAGGTGCAGACGATGGAACCGCCGCCGGCGGCGATCATGCCGGGCAGCACGGCACGCGTCATCAGGAACATCGAACGCACATTGACGGCATGCAGCCAGTCCCATTCCTGCAGCGTGGTCTCCAGGAAGGGTTTGATGACGATGGTGCCGGCGTGGTTTAACAGAACCGTAACCGGGCCGAATTTTTCCGTCGCGCCCTTCACCGCCGCTTCGACCTGCGCCTCATCCGATACGTCGGCGACCCAGTGCTCGGCGACATGGCCGCGTTGCCTGATTACCGCTGCGGTAGCCGCCGCCGCTTCGCCGTTGCGGTCGACGATCGCCACCTTGGCGCCCTCGGCCGCGAAAAGCTCCGAGGCCGCACCGCCCATTCCCGTCGCGCCGCCCGAAATGATGGCGACCTTGCCGGCCAGTCTTGTGCCCATGGTATGCTCCCTGCTGCCTTGCCGTGACGTCGCGGCTTTCCGCTGAAGCGATGCTATCCCTCATCCATTGGATGGCCAAGGAGCCACAGACACATGGACCTGACGTTTCCTGCCGTCACCCCGGCATGCCGCAAAAGGCAGCGCTAAGCAGTAAAAGCACTAATGTGTCTATCATTTGGAGAAAATTGTTCTAAGGATCGCGCGAAAATAGCACTCGACAAAGTCTACTGATTTTATAGATTAAGCGCCGAGACGGAGGTCGATATGTCCTATAGCCAGAACGCTCAGACTGCCCGCAAAGGCCAAAGGCTGGGTTCCGACCAGGTGTGGCGGCCGGCCTACGCCGGCGCTTTCGCCTATCTCGTCTTTGCCCTTGCGTTTGTATTCACCGGGGCAGTGGTACTGGGGCTGATCCCCTGATTGTCAAGGCTCTGATCATCGAGGCTTCCTCGGGATAGCGGCCTGCCGTTTGCAGAAATTCCGGAGTTGATGAACCGAATGCCGGTGCGCTTTTGCGCGCCCTGATTCCAACGTGATGGAGGAGATGGCAATGCCGATCGAGTTCACGCATGTTCCCGGTAAGATCCACGCCACCAACGCCAGCTTTTTCTACGACTTTGTCGAGACCGCGACGAAGCTGTCACTGATCGAGGATGCCGGATTCCGGAAGATCGTCATCGACGACCAGGCCGGACTGCTGACCAATATGGACCTTGCCGCCCAGACGCTGGACCGGACCTCGTCCCTGGAGGTCGTGCTCACGCATTGGGCAGGCGTGATCGAACCAACCGTGGCGGCGCGGCAACTCGCTGCCCTCGACGCGAGAAGCGGTGGCCGGCTGTCGCTCAGGATGCTCAGCGAGCCGCTGAGCGACGACGATGCCGAGGCACGTCCGGCCGGCCACACAGTGGTCTGGCAACGCATCGATGAATATCTGGTGCTGCTGAAGCGGTTGTGGTCGAACGACAGGCCGTTCGACCATGAAGGCACCTTTTACAGCATCAAAGGCGGCTATGTGCCGCGCAAGGGGCCGCATGGTGCCGATGTGACCATCCGCATGGGCGGACAGTCGGGCACGGCGCTCAGGGTCGCGGGCAGGCATGCGGATGTGTTCGAGCTGGCGCCGGGCTCGCTTGCAGAAATCCGCCAGTCAATGGAGCGTGTACGCGGCGCTGCTGCCGAACACGGCCGGGCCGGCAAGCTGCGTTTCGCGCTTCCGGTCCGAATCCGTTCGGAAGACAAACCGGCCGCTTCCTGCCAGAAGGCGCTCGAACTTGCCGGGCCGCCGGCGCAGGTCGCGCTTTCGCTGCTTTCTTACGCCGCTTTGGGGATCAAGGAGTTCATGATCGTCGGCGTCGACAGGCCACGCGAGATTGCGACCGCCGGCCGCGAGGCGATCGCGCTCTTGCGCAATTCGCTGGCACGGCGCGAGGCCGATGTCCCTCAGCCGGGGGCGTTTGCGTCACGCGCGACACAGGGAGCACGCGCCGGCTGCTGAAGAGCCTCCGTCGTCCCGCGCCTTGGTGACGGGTCTACCACCATTCCGGGAAAGCCGCGTGAGCCGCCCTGACCAGCGTCGGTATTTCCTGATCGGGAACGGAGCTGTAGGGCCAGAGCAGTCGCGGCCCGAGCGGCGCCCAGCCGCCGGCCGCCGCCATCGCCTTATCGAGTGCTGCATCACCGACATTGTAACGGGTGCGAAACGGTAGGACATGTGCGGCGAGGAAGGCCTGTATGCGGGCCTCGACCTCGGCAGCGGCGGCCATGTCGGTGCGGATTATCTGCCACCACATCATCGCGCCCTTCGGGTTGAGGCAGGCAACGTTGGAATAGCTGCCATGGGCCCCTCCAGCATAGCCTGTTGCCAGCGTGTGGCCGGGGACGAAGACGGAAAATCCGTCCAGTTTGCGGCGCATGTCGGCATACCAGCCGGGGTCGCCGCCCGGCAGCTTGGCGCCGACCAGCGATGGCACGGCCGCACGCAGACTGGCGATGCCGTCGAGCGTCAGGTGGCGCTTGGCGTGCGGCGGATTGTAGAGCACCAGCGGCGTTTCAGGCGCGGCGTCGCACAGGCCGCCGGCAAAGCGCATGACCTCGTCGTCGCTGGGCGGCCACCAGTCGGGCAGCGTGAACTGCACCGCCGCCGGGCGAAGTCCGGCGACCCGCGTCAGCCGCTCCAGCGCGACGCGCGGATTGGACTGGCTGATGCCGATCTGGAAAGGAAGGCGCGCGCGGCCGGCTATGGTTGCGACCAACTCACAAAGCCGGTCGAATTCGGGCTCGGTCTGGCAATGGAACTCGCAGGCCGTGCCATTGGAAAAGACGCCGTCGACGCCTGAGGCGCAGAGCCGGGCGATCGTCTCTTCCGTCGCCTGCCAGTCGATCGCTCCGCGATCGTCGATGGCCAGCAGCACCGCGCCCCAGACGCCGCGCGGTGCGTGTGCGGGCAAGCGGGCCAGATGGTCGTCGAGGTCAGCGTCCACCGGCGATCTCGTGTTCGCGGCGGGTTTCGTTCGAGGCAAAGGCGGCCTCGATGATGGCGATCATCTTGCGCCCATAGGCACCGTCGACCGGCACCGGCGTGTCGTCGGCAATGGCATTGCGCATCGCGCGCCATTCGCGCACCAGCGCGTTATGCATCCAGTTCGGCTCAAAGGAACCGGGCAGCTCGGTCCAGACCGTCTCGCGGCCAAGCATGGTGCCGCGGTCCATGTCGATGCGCAGCGTTCCCCGCTCGCAGACCAGATCCATGGCATAGGTGGTGGCGCCGGTGCGATAGCCGACGCTCTGCACCTGGCCGATGCCGCCGCCGGCGAAGCGCAATCCGAGCAGAGCGCTATCGTCTGCTTCCTGGTCATGGAACTTGGCGCCGAGCATGCCGCTCACCGACACGACATCGTCATCCATCAGCCAGACCAGGCGATCGACCGCGTGGATGCCGGCCGTCAACAGCATGCCGCCGCCGGTCGCCTTGCGCAGATGCCAGTCGCGGCGATTGTGCTCCATCCACAGCTTGATGATCCAGCTCGATCCGGCGAGCGGCCTGCCGAGCTCGCCTTCCTCCAGAATTTGCCTGGCCGCCATGCAGGGCAGGGCGAAATGCATGAGGTGGGCGACCATCAGCTTGACGCCACCCTTGGCCACGGCGGCGTTGATCGCATCGCAGGCAGCCACCGTCGGCGCCATCGGTTTTTCGAGCAGGATATGCTTGCCGGCCTTTGCCGCGCCGATGGCCATTTCGGCATGGAGATGGTGCGGGCTGGCAATGAGGACCGCATCGACCTCCTTGTCGTCCAGCAGCCTTCGCCAGTCCGCGTAGCCGCGGCCGCCATGTTCAGCGGTGAATTGCTGCAGTGCGTCGACATTTCCTCGAGAGGCGGCGACGAGACGAATGCCGCCAACCTCACGGATTGCCCGCGCATGGCCTGCGCCGAAATCGCCGGCGCCGATAATTCCTATTCCAATCATGGTCCTGCCTTTTGATAAGCGGCGTCGATCAGCGACATCGCCGCAACATAATCTTCGATGGACACCGGCGGAGGCGCCTTTCTGGCCAGCCGGTCAAGCGTATCGCGCATGAACAGACGATAGCGCGTTGCCGGCAGTTCGACCGGCAGATCGACGATTGCCGCGTCGTCGAGCGTTGCGCAGATAACATGGTCGCCACGATCGATGAGGGTGGCATTGGCACTGACGATGCGCCACTCGAAGTCACCGCCGGGGCGCATCGAAGCAAAGGTGTAACCGGCCTCGACGATGAACAGCGCGCCGGCCTCGTCTTCCAGCACCAGAAGTGCGTGATCCTCGACCGGGCCGGGATGGATGCGGTTCGCGATCGAAACGGTCTTCAGGCCGAGCTTGCCGGTTGCGAGGCTGAGTGCCGCGTCGACGCCGTGTATGCCGAGATTCCTCAATGCACCCCCGCCACCAACCGCCGGGTCGAGCACCCAGGCGACACCGTCGGCGATGTAGCGTTGCGGCGGGCCGTTGACCAGCCGGAACTGGCAATGCGCCACGGGGCCGGCGCGACCTTGCCGGCGCAGCCGTTCAAGGCCGGCAACGGCCGGCCCGAAACGGTTGGGCAGGGGAACAGCGACGAAAGCCTGGTACTGCCTGGCAAGGTCGCGCAGCGCCATCAGTTCCCTCGTATCGCTGGCCGCCGGCTTCTCCAGGATCAGCGGTATCCTTGCCGCGATGATCGCACGTGCCCGCGCCGGCACCATCGAAGGGTGCCCCATCAACAGGATCGCATCCGGCGGGCTGGAGAGTATCTCCTTGAAATCTTCGATAAACGGCAGGTCGTGGTGCGCGGCGAACGCTTGCGCTTGGCCAGGATCCTCGTCCCAGATACCGGCGATCTCCGTGCCGTAAAAGCGTGCGGCGTCGAGGTGTATTTCGGCGTGCCAGTGGCTCGAGCCGGCGAGGGTAATCTTCATTCGGAGGCAGCAGGTTTGTTATGGGCTTGCAGGATATCCTACAAGTGGCTATACGACAAGCGGCGGGCAAGCTTCAGCGGATGATGAAGGCAGTGGGATGGCGGAACTGAAGTCGATCGAACCGTTGAGCAGACCGCCGCTGCTTCACGTCACCGTACAGGAAAGCCTCAGGGCCTATATCGAAAGCAACCAGCTCAAGGCAGGCGATCCCCTGCCGCCGGAGACGTTCCTGGCGCAGCGGCTCGGCGTCGGCCGCAACTCCGTGCGGGAAGCCATCAAGGCGCTGGAATCGATCGGCATCCTGGAGACGCGACGCGGCATCGGCGTGTTCGTCAAGGAGTTCTCGTTCAAGCCGCTGCTGGATAACCTGGCCTACGGTTTGCAGGATTCGCTGCGCGATGTCGAAGAGCTGCGCGAAATCCGTCGCGTGCTGGAAACCGGCCTCATCGCCAAGACGATCGAGATGATCAGTGCCGAGGACATCGAGGCGCTGCGCCAGTTGACCGAGCGCATGCGGCAACGTGCCGAGCGCCATGAGAGCTTCGCCGAAGAGGACCAGCAATTCCATCAGCTGCTGTTCCGCTGCCAGAACAATCACATGCTGAGCGCGCTGATCGACATCTTCTGGACGGCGTTCAACAAGGCCTCGAATTTCACCAATCTCGATAATCCGACGCCGCTGGCGACATGGCGCGACCATCACGAGATCGTCGAGGCTGTCGCCGCCAAGGACGTCGACCAGGCGCGTCGGCGGCTCGACGACCATTACCGAGGAATCCAGCAGGTTATCGCCAAGAACCGAACACCCTGAACATGCCAAGGGAGGAAACCATGCGCATCAGGACCACCGCATTCTCTATCGCAGGGCTGCTGCTCGCCAGCATTGCCCCAGTGACCAGCGTCCAGGCACAAAACGCCAAAACCATCGCCGGCGGCTTCGACGTCGGTCCCGGCGGCTTTCCCAAGAACTTCAACCCGCTGGTCGCGACCGGCGGCTACACCTGGCTCAGCACCTATTTTGAACCGCTGGTCATCTACAATGCCGGGCTGACCGAGATCGAAGGCGACCTCGCGAAGGACTACAAGATCAGCGACGACCAGCTGAGCTATACGTTCAACCTGGTCAACGAGACTTGGCACGACGGCAAGCCGTTCACCTCGAAGGACGTCAAGTTCACGCTCGAGCTTGCCAAGAACAAGGCCTCCGGCAGCCTGTTTGCAGCCCGTCTCGCCGATATCGCCTCGGTCGATGCGCCGGATGACCACACCGCAGTGGTGAAGCTATCGAAACCGAACGGATCGTTTCTATCGATCCTCTCGCAGCTGATGATCCTGCCGGAGCATGCCCTGGCCACCCTGTCCCCGGAAGCGCTGGCGACCAGCACCTGGTGGTCGACCACTCCGGTCGGCACCGGCCCGTTCAAGTTCAAACGCTACGTGAGCGACCAATATGTCGAGCTGGCAGCCGATGACGATTATCGCGGCGGCAAGCCGAAGGTAGACGTGCTCATCAACCGCTATTTCGAGTCACCGGCGGCGGCCGTCGCCGCGCTCCGTGCCGGTGAAATCCAGTTCACCTATGTCGAGCCCGACGATGCGGCCTCCTTCAAAAGCGACAGCAATTTCAAGGTGATCGAAGGTGCCTCCTACGTGGTCAACTATATCGGCCTGAATCAGAAGGTCGACCTGTTCAGGGATATCCGTGTCCGCCAGGCGATCATGTACGCGATCGACCGCAACGCCATTATAGACAGCCTCTATGGCGGTGCCGCCAAGCCGGCCAATTGCGGCTATGTCGCGCCGCATCTCGTTCCCCAGGGTCTCGAACCATATGCCTACGATCCGGCCAAGGCCAAGGCGCTGCTGACCGAGGCGGGCTGGGACAAGATCAACGGCGACAAACCGATCACCCTGCTGACCTATTACGGCTCGCCGCAAGCGGCCAACGTGATGGCCGCCATCCAGTCGATGCTGGCCGAAGTCGGCATTAACGTGGTGCCGCGCGTCGTCGATACGCCGACCTATAACGGCATCGTCTACAAACAAGGCACGCCGGACTGGAATGCCTTTCCGATGGTCTATGCCGGCCTGCAGAACGGCCCCAATCCGGCCAGCCTCAACCCCGGCCTCAACAAGTCGCAGATCCCGCCGGCAGGCTTCAACACCATGCGCATCGATTTCGACGATCTGAGCGCTGCATTGGACGCCGCCCTCGGCCAGACCGATCCGGCCAAGATCGATCAATCCTGGCAGGAGGTCTGCAAGGTGATGAACAAGGACCTGCCCTGGGCAACGCTGTGGGTGGCCAACCGCTATGGCGTGGCCTCCAACAAGCTGCGTGACTTCGTCTGGACGCCGGCGCCGGGCGGCGGCCCCTACGCAGCTCACCCGGAGCGCTGGGATATCCAGTAAGAACCCCGCAACGAAGCGAGCAGGCGGACCACTTTGGCGCCGCCTGCCACCGCCACGGATAGCCCATGTTGAGCTTCATTGCCCGCCGCAGCGCGACAGGATTGCTGATGCTGGTCGCGCTCAGCGTCCTCATCTTCATCCTGTTGCGGCTGGCGCCGGGCGATCCGATCGACGCCTATATCAACCCGTCGGTGCCGATGTCCGCCTCCGATCTCGAGGGGCTGCGCGAACGGCTTGGGCTCGACCGGCCGCTTCCCGTGCAATATCTGGCCTGGCTGCGCGCGGCGCTGGGCGGCGACTTCGGCTTTTCGATCCAGCGCAGCGGCGTCGCCGTGCTGCCGCTGGTCATGGAGCGCATCGGCCCGACCGCGCTGCTGATGGGCACGGGCCTGGCGATCGCCATCGTGCTCGGCATTTCCGCCGGCATTTTCAGTGCGGTGCGCCGTAACGAACCGTCCGACATCGCGCTGTCGGTGCTGTCGTTTATCGGTATCTCCAGCCCGGCTTTTCTGACGGCGCTGCTTGGCCTCTATTTTTTCTCGGTGCTGCTGCGCTGGGCGCCGTCCGGCGGCATGCAGACCGCGGGTGCGCCGTTCTCGATGACGGACGTGCTTGCGCACCTCATCCTGCCCGCTTGCCTGCTGTCCATCGGCCATGCCGCGCTGATCATGCGCTACATGCGCGCTTCGCTGCTGGAAGTGCTCAACCAGGATTACGTGCGGACGGCGCGTGCCAAGGGCGTGCGCGAGTTCTGGGTTATCATCAAGCATGCAACCCGCAACGCGCTCTTGCCGGTCATCACGCTGATCGGCTCGACCGTCGGCATCGCCATCGGCGGCGCCATCTTCCTGGAAAGCGTGTTCAATTGGCCGGGCATGGGACTGCTTCTGGTCAATGCCGTTGGCACTCGCGATTACCCGGTGATCATGGGCGCCACGCTGGTGATCGGCGTTTGCGTCATCCTGGTCAACCTGGTGACCGACGTCGTCTATGCCGTCGTCGACCCGCGCATTCAGGTGGCGTGATGGCAATCACTGCGCCGGACCCAACGGTCGACCCGACAGCCTTACCGCAGACCAAGGGGCCGCTCCGCCGCGCGTTCGACCGCTTTTTCGAAAACCGCGCGGCGCGTGCCGGGCTTTTGATCGTCATCCCGATCCTGCTGGCGGTTTCGACCTATCCTTTGTGGTGGCCGTTCGGCCCGAACGCCATCGACCTCAGGGCGATGAACAAGGCGCCGTCGGCCATTCATTGGCTGGGTAGCGACGGCGTCGGGCGTGACGTCATGGCCCGGTTGCTGCAAGGTGGGCGGATCTCATTGCTGGTGGCCGTCTGCTCGGTCGCCATATCGACCGTCATAGGCTTCCTGGTCGGCGCCGTCGCCAGCTTTGGCGGGCGCCTCGTCGACGGCACGGTGATGCGCTTGGTCGATCTGGCGATGACGCTGCCGCCGGTGATCTTCCTGCTGGTGCTGGCATCGATTGCCGGCACCGGCATCGCGCCGACCATACTGGTGATCTCGCTGCTCTCCTGGCCGGTGCTGTCGCGCATGGTGCGCGCCCGGCTGCTCGAACTGCGCGAGCGCGATTTCGTCGTTGCCGCCCGCGGCATGGGCGCGGGGCTGCCGCATCTGCTGTTCCGGCACGGCCTGCCCAATTGCATCGATATCCTGGTCGTCTATGCCACCTTGCAGATCGCCAACGCCATCCTGCTCGAGGCTGGCCTGTCCTTCCTCGGCCTCGGCATCGCGCCGCCCGAAGCCAGCTGGGGCAACATGCTCAATCTCGCCCGCTCCACCGTCGTGCTTGAAAATTATCCGTGGCAATGGATGTTCCCAGGCGCCGCGCTGGTGCTCACGGTGCTCGCCATCAACTTCATCGGCGACGGCCTGCGCGATGCATTCGATCCCCGCTCCGATCTCAACTGACCTCGAAGGTTCATCAAAATGCCCCTGTTTACCGGCGTCGTCCCACCTGTCGTCACCCCGCTCAATGCCGATTTCAGCGTCGATTTCCCGTCGTTCACGCGCACCATCGAGAATCTGCTCGACGGCGGCATCCACGGGTTGTTCGTGCTGGGCTCGACCAGCGAGGTGGTCTTCCACGACGAGGCAGGCCGCAGGGCCATCCTCGAGCACGCGGTCAAGGTCAATAACGGCCGGGTTCCGATCTTCGCCGGTGTTATCGACCCGACGACCGACCGCGTCATCAACCACGCCCGCATCGCCAGATCGGCCGGTGCCGACGCCATCGTCGTCACCGCGCCGTTTTATACCCGCACCAGCCAGCCCGAGATCGGCGATCACTTCCGCTACATCAAAGATGCGATCGACATTCCGGTCATCGCCTACGACATCCCGGTCTGCGTGCACGTCAAGCTGGAGCGCAAGACCACGGTCGGTCTCGCCAGGGAAGGAGCCATTGCGGGTATCAAGGATTCCAGCGGCGATGACGGCAATCTGCGTTACGTGCTCAAGGACATGGCCGACGATCCCAGTTTTTTCGGCATGACCGGTTCCGAGATCCTGGTCGACAGCGTGCTGGCGATGGGTGCGCATGGCGTCGTGCCGGGCCTCGCCAATGTCGACCCGCATGGTTATGTCAGGCTGTGGAAGCTGACGCAGGCGGGCCAGCTTGCCGAAGCCCGCCTGGAGCAGGAGCGGTTGTTGAAACTGTTCGAGATCGTCTGGATCTCGCTCGGCAGGACCAGCGCCGGCTCGGCCGGCGTCGGCGCCTTCAAGGCGGCGATGAAGAGCCTCGGCATCATCGCCTCGAACACCATGGCGCGGCCGCAGCGCAGCCTGAACGACGAGGAAACCGCAAAGATCGACATGATCCTTCGCGATGTGGGGCTGCTCCGCTGAGCGCCACGCCGATCCTGTCGATTTCCGGCCTGCGCGCGGTGTTCCGCATTGCGGGGCGCGACATCGCGGCGGTAAGGGATGTCAACCTGACGATCGGCTCCGGCGAGACCGTGGCGCTCGTTGGCGAATCCGGATCGGGCAAGTCCGTCACCAGCCTGTCGATCATGGGATTGCTGCCGAAAGGGGTCGGACATATCGCCGAGGGGTCGATCGCGCTGCGGCGCAAGAACGGCACGCTCACCGAACTGACCAGCCTCGATGCCGAGTCGCTGCGCAAGATACGCGGCAACGAGATCGGCATGGTGTTCCAGGAGCCGATGGCCAGCCTCAACCCGGTCTACACGATCGGCGAGCAGATCGCCGAACCGATCCGCATCCATCTCGGCAAATCGCACCGCGAGGCAGAAGCAGACGCGGTGCGGCTGCTGGAACAGGTCGGCATTCCCGATCCGAAGCGGCGGGCGCGGCAGTATCCGCACGAACTTTCGGGCGGGATGCGCCAGCGCGCTACCATCGCCATGGCCCTGTCCTGCGATCCGGGCTTGCTGATCGCCGACGAGCCGACCACCGCGCTTGACGTCACCATCCAGGCCCAGATCCTCGATCTTTTGGCCGAGCTGCAGGCGCAGCGCGGCATGGGCATCCTGTTCGTCACCCACAATCTCGGCGTCGTCGCCGAAATCGCCGACCGGGTAGCGGTGATGTATGCCGGGCGTATCGTCGAAACAGGTCCGGTGAGCGAAGTGTTCACCCGTCCGCGCCATCCCTACACCGCCGGGCTGATGCGCTCGGTGCCGCGGCTCGGCCAGGCCACGGCGCTGAAGCTGGCGGGCACGCCGCTGCCGACCATTGCCGGGAATGTTCCGTCGCTCGCGTTGCTGCCCAAAGGCTGTTCCTTCGCGCCACGCTGCCCGATGGCTATCGCTGCCTGCCGTGCCGCGGTCCCGCCCTTGTTTGCGGCGACGCCGACCCAGCAAAGCCGCTGCCTGCGTTGGGAGGAGCTCTGATGGCCGACGTTCCCTTCCTTTCGGTCAAAAACCTGACCAAGCATTTTGCGCCGACAGCGTTCTCGCGTGGCCCGGTGGTCAGGGCGCTGGAGGACATTTCCTTCGATGTCAGGCGTGGCGAGGTGGTTGGCCTGGTCGGCGAGTCCGGCTCCGGCAAGACCACGATCGGCCGCTCGGTGCTGCGTCTGATCGAGCCGACATCCGGCCAAATCACCTATGACGGCACCGATATCACCAGGCTGGGTGCCGCCCAGCTGCGCCGCCAGCGTCGCAAGATGCAGTATATTTTCCAGGATCCCTTCGCCAGCCTGTCGCCGCGCATGACGATAGGGCAGATCCTCACCGAAGGCCTTGACATTCAAGCCATTGGCAAGAGGTCCGAGCGGCGGGCGAAGGCCGCGAAGGCACTTGCCGCGGTTGAGTTGCCGTTCGACGCCTATGACCGCTACGCCCATGAATTCTCGGGCGGCCAGCGCCAGCGCATCGGCATCGCCCGGGCGCTGACGCTCGAGCCGGAATTCATCGTCGCCGACGAGCCGGTCTCGGCACTCGACGTCTCGATCCAGGCGCAAATCATCAATTTGTTGCGCGACCTGCAGCTCCGGCTCGGCCTGACCATGCTGTTCATTTCGCACGATCTGGCCGTCGTCGAGTACATCTGCGACACGGTCATCGTGCTCTATCTCGGGCGCATCATGGAGGTTGCGCCGGCGGCCGAGCTTTATGCCCGACCGCAGCATCCCTACACGCGTGCGCTGCTGTCAGCCATTCCATCGCTCGATCCGCTGGCGAGGCAAGGCCGGCAGGTGCTCAAAGGCGATATTCCCAGTCCGGCGAACCCGCCGTCGGGCTGTGTTTTCCGAACCCGTTGCCCGTTCGCGCTGGAGGCTTGCGCCGCGGCCGTGCCGCCACTGAGGGCGACAGCCGACGGCCATCTGAAGGCCTGCATTCGCGACGACATCGCTTAGGAATAATTGCCCAGACAACGGTCGAACAGGTCCCCAATCCCAGGCGTTCATCGACATCCACCGCCTGGTTTCACCAAGCTGTTATTGTCGTTCCCCGTCATTGAAACGTCAGCGATGCCGACCCATATGCACGCTGCGCCGGATGTTTCCTCCCATTCGTCCGGCGCGTTCCCCTCTGAAGGTTTTCGACCTTCACATCTGGCCGGGCTTTGCAGCCCGGCCTTTTTTCTACGGGGTTGGTTAGCGAGCCGAGATCATGGCGCGGGCGTGCCCAGCGTATCGATGCGTTTCACCAGCGCCGCGGGATCGCCAAGCACACGGACCGTCTTCAGCCGAGCGGTGCCGCCGGCGACGATCGAGACGGCCGAAGCGGCCACGCCAAGCGCCTTGGCGACCAGCCTTTCCAGCGCTCGATTGGCGGCGCCGTTTTCCGGCACGGCGCGGACGCGAGCCTTCAGATGGCTTCGCCCATCCGCGGTCGTTTCGGGCCCCTCGAGCCTGTCCATTGCCGCTTTCGGCGTCAGCCGGACGAACAGGTCGATGCCGTCGGCGCGCGTGCGGAACGGCGCACTCATGGACGCCCTGGGCTCAGACGACCAGCGAAAGCACGGTGGTGAGCAGGAACTGCCGGATGAAGAACAGGATCAGCAGCAGGATGATCGGCGAGATGTCGATGCCGCCGAGGTCGGGCATGAAGCGGCGGATCGGCCGAAGCGCCGGCTCGGTCAGCCGATAGAGCATGTTGCTGATGGTGTCGACGAACTGGTTGCGGGAGTTGACGACGTTGAAGGCGTAGAGCCAGGAAAATATCGCCGAGGCGATGATGATCCACCAGTAAAGGTCAAGCGCCATGACAATGGTCTGAATGAGGGCGATCATGCCGGTCTCCGATTGTTGCCGACATGTAGCCACTGTAGGGGAAAGCGGCAAGAGCCGCGTTCTGCCGCATGGGCGAGGGCGTACGAACGGCCGAGCGGCATTTCGGCAGCAAGCGCAGCCTTGACAGGAAACCGCAGCGGCCGATAAAAGCCCCATCCGCTGGACGGGGCTGTAGCTCAGCTGGGAGAGCGCGTCGTTCGCAATGACGAGGTCAGGAGTTCGATCCTCCTCAGCTCCACCAGCGGATTTTTTCGGACCCTTTGCCTGGATGAATTCCAAGGAAATCCTCCTTGGATTCACGGCGTCTTTCAGATGAAGCTCGCGAATGCATCGCGGGCCTCTGCCGGCTTGGCACTATCGTTGCCGCGTGGGTTCACATCGGCGACGTAAAGACCCTCTACACCAGTAGCGTATGCGGCCTATTGCCACTGCGCCTCGTCCTTGCCAGACTTGGTCCGTCTTCAAAACCGAGGGGAATTCACCATGACCAGCGCGACAAGGCGTGATTTTGTAGGTCTTACAGGAATGGCAGCGACTGCCCTGGCCGGTGTTGTTGCAACACGAGCCACCGCTGCGGAAAGCGACGTATCGCCATCGTTCGATGAGGTTCTTCAAGAGTACAATCAAAACAACACAGAAAGGACTAGATCAAAGCTGGCGATCTATGTGGTGCTTTCTCATCTGCACGCCAGTCTCGAGGAGGAATTTAGCGACCTTGGGCTAGAGCTGCCTTTAGGGAAAAAAGCGTTGCCATCGAACCTGCCGGCCAATTTCGCGGACGCGCAGGTTGCACCCCTTCCTTGGCTCTTCAAGCCCTCGGAAGTTACCGACCACGAACGAAACGGCTATGCGACGATTGCAATGCGAATGAACGCAGTGATGGCAAGACACACCGCCGACGTGAGTGTCGGGGTTTCGCATATCATGTCGCACAAGGGATAACCGCGACCTTGCCGGCGAGCACGGCACGTCAGACGAGCACAACGCCGGCCGGCGATTTGTTGTTGCGGGCGAACCGATTACCTGTTTTCGCGAGGCGACTGCGCTGCGAGAGTCCTCACAATGGATAAATCCTTCCGGGACGCGCCGCGCGAGATAGCAAAGCTCTCGGCACCCCGGCCAGTGGGAATTGTCAGCCGTCCGCGCGTAGTGGCGCTGCTTTCGCGGGCCCTCGACAGCGGTGCATGCTGGCTGGCTGCGCCTGGTGGATACGGCAAGACCACCGCGGTGATCGACTTTCTGGAACACGGCGGGCTGGAACAAGGCGGGCTGAAGCAAGGCGAATCGGCGTACAACTGGTATCGGGTCGACACCGAGGACCAGGACGTTGCGCGCCTTTTCCACTATCTGACGCTGTCGCTCGACGGCACGCATGCCGGCATGCCGGTGTTTGGTCCGGAATATGCCGACAATTCCGACGATTTCGCGCGGCTGTTCTTCCGCACCTATTTCTCGCGGCTTGATCCGGGCACGATCCTGGTCCTCGACGATCTGCATCGTGCCGATGCGCCAGGCTTTCGCCGGACGCTGGCGATCCTGTTGCGCGAACGCCCCAACACCGTCCGCTGCATCTGCACATCGCGGATGCTGCCCGAGGGCGATGTCGCCGATCTCGTGCTGTCGGGACAGTTGCCGGTGCTCAACCAAACGCTGCTGGAGTTTTCGCCTGCGGAGGCTCGCAACCTCGTCACCGCCCGCTCGCAATCGCCGTCCGAGGTCGGCGACATTTCGGAGGCGCGCGGCTGGGCGGTGGGCCTTCTCCTGCTGGCCAACGCCGGAATGTACTACCCGCTTTCGCAGACCGGCCTCGCCGGAGGCGCCGGCCTTCGGGAGATTGTCGGACGTTATTTCCTGCGCGACATCGCGCCGGAGGACCAGGATCTGCTTATCAGGCTCAACGTTCTGCCGGAGATCAGCACGGAGCTTGCCGATGCGTTTCTGGGCTCGCCGCAGGCTGCTCGCCTGCTGGTGCGGCTGCAGCATCGCCAGCTGCTGATCACCCGCGACGGTCCGGGCGGCGCCGCCTTCCAGCTGCATGACTTGTTGCGCGAATACCTTGCCGGCCTACTGGACCGGCGCGTGACGGAAGCGGACCGTTCCAGGCTGCGCGAGCAGGCAGCAAAGGTCCTGCACGAGGCAGACAAAACCGACGCGGCAATCGTGCTGGCGTTACAGGCGGGCGCCTGGCCGCTGGCACGCCAGCTCATTCTGGAGTGCGCTAACGGCGTTCTCTCGCAAGGGCGCAGGGCCAGCTTCGTCGAATGGTGCAACAGGCTGCCCCCCGACCAGATGGACGGGTGGGTCCATTATTGGCTGGGCGTCGCCTTCGCATCGGACGATGCGAAGGCCGAACCGCACTTCTCCAAGGCATGGCAAGCATTCGAGAACACCGACATGCGCGGCCAATGCCTGACGGTGGCGCGGGCGGTCGTAGTCAAGACCGCCAGCTGGCGTACGCATGAGGGGCTGGCGGATTGGACGCGCCGAGCCTCACAGGTTCTTGCCAGGGGATTCCCGGAGTTGGATCCGGAGGAACTCATGATGGTCAGGCTCGGCATCCTGCGGGCCGTCGATTTCGCCGAACCTGGCGAATTCGACGCCCATGACGCGAAGCGCCTGGTGAATGATATCCAGCAGCGCCTGACACATCTGCCGATCGAGGATTCGGTCGAGTTGCGCCTGCTGGCAAGCGAAGCGCTCATCGACTACGCGACCTCGTCGGGGCAGCGCGACATTTTTGCCAATGCCGTGGACAGCGTTGCCGCCGATCTCGAACATCCGGATATCCCGCCGCTGGTGCTCGGCATGTGGCTGGTGTCCTTTGGCTCGGCCAGCGGCCGTTACTTCCCCTATTCGCGGCGCGGTTTTGTCTATGCCTCGGCCGAGGATGCGTTGCGACGCGCAACGGCGATAGGCGAGCAGCACGCCTTACGGGGCGTCGAGTTCAGCGCCCTCTATCAGCTTCAATTGCTGATGAAGCTTCACAACAGGTTCTCGGAATTCAATGCGCTCGTCTCCCGGCTGGGCGAGATCGCGGACAGCAGGTTCACAACCCAGGTCGCTGTAGTCGCCGACTGCCACGCGGCGATGCACACGCGCAACGGCGACTTCGTCAAGGCTTATCTCGACTGCGATGCCTTCATGGATGCGATCGAGCGGGCGAATGAGCCGATGATCGAACGCTGGCCGCATTACGTCACCAAATACCAGGTCCTGCTGGCCGATCGGCGTCCAGCGGAGGCCATTGCGCTACTCCAGGAAATCGTCGAAAGGCTGAGCGGCGGCCCTCGCCAGCGCGTCGAACTCAACATTCTGGCCGCTCAGGCCCTGGAGCAGAAGTGGAACGGCGGCGCGTCCTATGGCAGTCGTCTGGCTGAGTTCATGGAGGCGTTGCGCCAGGTCAATCCCTCGGCGATCTTGCTCAACCTGCCGGACTTGCTAGCCGAGCTGATCGCCGATGCGCTGGAGCGAAAGATCGATGTCGATCTCTGCCGCCGCGTCGTTCGGGCGCGATATCTGGTCCCGCCCGCTGGTCGCCCCGCCCAGTGGCCTTGGCCGCTCAGGATACACTTGATGGGAGGCTTCCGCCTCGAGATCGATGGCGCCGAGGTCGCGCCCGGTGCCAAACCTACCCGCGCTCTCGACATATTGCGCATTATCTGCCTGTCGAGGGATCAGGTCTGTTCGGTGGAAACCCTGCAGGATTGGCTCTGGCCCGACCTCGACGGCGACCAGGCCAAAGCGGCCTTGGAGCAGGCGCTGCATCGTCTGCGCAAATTGCTCGGGCAAGGCGAACTCGTAACGCTGAGAGAAGGCCGTTTGCGGCTCGCTGCCGACAAGGTCTGGATCGATCTGCAGGATTGGGAAGACCGGCTGAAACCCGTTCTGTCGGGCCAAAGAGACAGCGCAATCGAGGAGCAGGAGATGCTGCTGGAAGGCTTTGTCGGCCCGCTTTTCTCGAATGGCCCGACGCCCGCCTGGTCGAACGCCGCGGCCGACCGGGTGCGGGACGGGTTGGTGGAGCTTGCCGTGCGGATCGCCAAACACTGGCAGAGCCGAGGCAACGCAGATCGGGCACGCCAAGCGTGCCGGCGTGCGCTCGATTTCTACCCGGAATCGGCCAAACTCCATGGCACGCTCATCCAGGAGAGCCTCTCCAGAAACGACCACGCCGGCGCCATCGAGGATTACCGGCGCTATGAACGCGCGCTCGCTTCGACCGGCGATGACGAGCCCTCGCCTTTGCTGCGTTCGCTCGTGCGCCCGTTTCTCTAGACCGGTTCATCGTTTCACGGAAACGCCGAACCGCTCTATCTCTTTATTTTTTCGCAGTTCCGGACGGAAAACCGTTCCACACTTTTCCTGGAATTGCTCTGGCGCAGCTCGGAACTCTGTAAGCCGTCCGTAAGTCGCGGTCTGGGAACCTCGGCCCGTCGGTCAAAACCGATCGCCGGAGGCCTGAAGCCCCCGATACCAACACTCACAGGAAGGAAAAGGTCATGCCGTATACTGCCAGAGCAACTTCGAGAGTGCGTGCCGGCACCATCCGCGCTGGAGCCACAAGACTTTCCGACCAGCTCAGGATCGGGCCTTGGTCGCTCCTCTCGCCCGAAGCTGTCATACAGCAAAAGTACAACTCCCTTGGAGGCGCCGGCTTCGCCGAGATCGACAGGAAGGAGACTGGAAAAGCCTGGTATCTCAAGAACGGCTCATGCATTTGTTACAACGATGCCATGCACGACGCCTTTGAGATCCACGGCGACATCTACAGGAAATGGATTGCGCTTGGCGGTCTCGCGTGGGGCATTCCCTGCACGGACGAAACCGGAACTCCCGACGGCGTCGGGCGATACAATCACTTCAACAACAATACCGCTTCGATCTACTGGACACCGAATACCGGTGCTCAAGCGATTTGGGGGGCAATTCGCAGCAAATGGGCAGCAATGGGCTGGGAGCGCTCGGTTCTCGGCTATCCGGTCACCGACGAAACCGGAACTCCCGACGGCGTCGGGCGCTACAACCATTTTGCCAATGCCGGCTCGATCTACTGGACACCGAACACCGGAGCCAACGTGGTGTACGGTGACATCCGCAAGAAGTGGGAAAGCCTGGGCTGGGAACAGTCATATCTGGGGTACCCAACCACCGACGAGACCGAATTTGCCGACGGTGGCCGTGCCAATCTGTTTGAAAACGGCGGCATATACTGGTGGCCCGACACCGGCGCGATCGACCTTCGAGATGTCGTCGTCCACTATACCGGCCTCCATTGCTTCGGCGAGACCGACTGGGATCAGGGGTCGAGTGCGGACGAGCCCTATGTCATCGTCGGCGTGACAACGCCGCAGATGGCCGACACCAAGCGCAGCCAGGTCTATGGCGACGTCGATGCGGGAGATACGAGACCCGACCTGATGGAGGTCTATCGAGGCAAGCCCTACGGCATCAATATCGGTACGGTGCTGATGGAAAACGATTTCGGCGATCCAAACAAGTACAAGGACGAAGTGCAGAAGGTCGTGATGGGCGTCCATACGGCGGGTACGCTGGCTTTGGGCCTCATTCCGGTGGCAGGACCTATCATTGCCGCAATAGCCGGCCCGGCCCTGGGATCCTTGATGCCATCGATCGGCGGCGCCATCAGCGATCTCTTCGATTGGGGCGATGACAGGATCGGGAGCGCGACAGTGACCATCTCCGCAAAGCAGATGGTGTTGCTCGCGGCACGTACGAACAATACCACCTTCAGCGGGATTGGGTTCAAAGTGGAAACGCCCCTGATTTCCGGCGAAGGGGCGTCCTACAAAGCCTATTTTGGCTTTGTGCCTGCCTAGTCTAGGCCAATCGCCCCGGCAAAAAAGCTTGCCGGGACAATCAACTTACCAGCCCCGCCTTCCGTTGGCGGGGCTGACGTTCGCGACTGAGAGATTTATTTCCGTAGCGGTCGTCACAAGGCGGTCCGGATGCGCCAGCGGCCGATCAGCATAGCGGGCAGTCACCTCAACGACACTGCCGCAGCCAGCGAGGCCGAGCCGGGACCGACAGAACCGGATCAGGCGGCGCGCAACCCGACGCCATGACGGCCGACATCAATCAGGATAGAAGAGAACCGTGACAAGAGCGGGCACGCATCACACCAGTCCGCGCTTGGCCATCATTGCTTCCGGTGAAGGCATCTTGCCGCGGAAGGCGGTGTAGAGTTCTTCGGGATCCTTCGAGCCGCCAGCGGCGTAGATGTTCTTGCGCAGCCGCTCGGCCAGCGCTGGATTGAACGGATCGCCCGTCTCCTCGAAGGCGGCGAAGGCGTCGGCATCGAGCACTTCCGACCACATGTAGGAATAATAGCCGGCCGAATAGCCGTCGCCGGCAAAGATGTGGCCGAAATGCGGGGTGCGGTGACGCATGGCGATGGTATCGGGCATGTTAAGCCGTTCCAGCGTTTCGGCTTCGAAACGAAGCGGCTGGTCCGGTGCATCCGGCCGGGCGTGGTAAGCCATGTCGACCAACGCCGAGGCAGTGAACTCGACCGTGGCGAAGCCCGCGCCGAAGGTGCGCGCCGCCAGCATCTTGTCGACCAGCGCCTTTGGCATCGGCTTGCCGGTCTTGACATGCAGCGCATGTTTTTCCAGCACCGCCGGTACCGTCAGCCAGTGCTCGTAAAGCTGCGAAGGCAGTTCGACGAAATCGCGGCTGACCGAGGTGCCAGCGACCGACGGCCAAGTGACGTCGGTCAGCATGCCGTGCAGAGCATGACCGAATTCGTGGAACAGCGTCTTGGCTTCATCGACCGACAGCAAGGCTGCCTCGCCGGCCGGCGGCTTGGCGAAGTTCATGATGTTGTAGATGACCGGCTTCGAGCCAGGGCCAAGCCTGTAACCGGATTTCAGCGCGCTCATCCAGGCGCCGGAGCGCTTCGAAGGCCGCGCGAAATAGTCGGCGAGGAACAGGCCGCGCTCGCTGCCGTCGGCGTTCTTCACCACGAAAACACGTGCGTCCGGATGCCAGGTGGCAATGCCCTTCTTTTCTTCGAAAGAAATGCCGAACAATCGTGTTGCCACATCGAAACAGGCGTCGATGATGCGGTCTAGCTGCAGGTACGGCTTCAGCTCGGCCTCGTCGAAGGCGAATTTCTCTGCGCGCAGCTTCTCCTGATAGAAGCGCCAGTCCCAGGCGGCGAATTTCTCGTTGCTGCCGGCCTCGGCCGCCAGCCGCTGCAATTCGGCTTGGTCGCTTGCGGCCTTTTCCACCGCCTTTTCCCAGACCGGATCGAGCAGCGCGTGCACCGCCTCCGGCGTCTTGGCCATAGTATCGTCGAGCTTCAATGCGGCGTAGGAAGCATAGCCGAGCAGCTTCGCCTTCTCGGCGCGCAGCCGCAGCATCTCGCGCACCACTTCCGTGTTGTCGGCAGCGCCGCCATTCTGACCACGCATGATGAAGGCGCGGAACGCTGTCTCGCGCAGATCGCGGCGTTCTGAGAAGGTCGAGAACGGCTCGTAGATCGAACGCGACAGAGTGACGGCGTAGCGGCCCTTCTGGCCGCGCATCTCGGCGGCTTCCGCCATCGAGCTCTTCAGGAATTCCGGCAGGCCGGCAAGGTCGGCTTCGTCGAGGAACAACGCCCAGTCGCGCTCGTCGGCAAGCACGTTCTGGCCGAAATTGGTGCCGAGCGACGACAATTCCTCGTTGATCGAGGCCAGCCGCCTCTTGCCTTCGGCGTCGAGCATGGCGCCGGAGCGAACGAAGTTTTTCCAGGTCTTTTCCAAGACCCGCAGCGTTTCGGCATCGAGCTTCAAAGCATCGCGGCGCTGATGCAGGTGGTCGATGCGGGCGAACAGGCGTTCGTTCATCGAGATTGCCGAGAAGTGCCGCGACATCTTCGGCGAGATGTCGCGCTCCAGCGCCTGGATCGCCTCGTTGGTGTGGGCGCCGGCGCGGCACCAGAAGATCGACGAGACATGGTCGAGAGCCTCGCCGGCAAGCTCGAGCGCGGCAAGCGTGTTTTCGATGGTCGGCGTCCCGGTGTTGCCGGCAATCGCCTCGATCTCGGCTTCATGCGCCTTCAGGGCCGCGTCGAAGACCGGAGAAAAATCGCCATCGCCGATGCGCGTGAAATCGGGCAGGCCGAGCGGCCCTTGCCATGCGGTCAGCGGATGGGCGGCGAGGTCGACGGCGGATGGCATGGGCAAACTTTCGCTGAGTGGCGGGAGGAGATGGATCGTCACCGATGTAAGGCGTCGGCCGGTTGCGCGCAACAGCGGCCCCAGTTCATGGTTCCGTCAGTAACCGTCGCAATTTTCGGCGATCGCGGCTTGCGAACTGGCGCTGATCTGGTCGTTGGCGACCGCGAAAGTCTCCTGCATCAGCATGTCGTTGCTGGGAAAATCATAGCAGGCGATCACAGTGGTGACGCCGCCCTCCGTCTTCTCGATCCGGTGGCGGATTTCGGCCCCGGCGACGGCGCCCTGCCACTCGGCGATCGAGGCGATGAATTCCTGCTTGCTTTGCACGACGCCGAGGTCGTCGAGCTTGATGCGGACATTGTCGGCGAGCAGGTCCGACAATTCGGTGCGGTCGGCGACCAGCAGTGCCGAATACCAGCGGTCTATGATCGCGCTATCGTCGGCGCGGACGATATTTGCTGAGCACAGCAATACCGCCGCCGCGAACGCGAACCGAGCTCGCATCATGCCTCGTCTCCTACTCCGTCTCCGGCCGCTCGAAATCGCCTGTGTCCTTGTTCATCACCCAAAGCTCGCCGGTCGAAATATCGAACCAGGCACCGTGCAGCGACAGCCGCCCCTTGCCTTCGAGGATCGAAACACAAGGGAAGGTGCGCAGATTGGCTATGGAATAGCGGATCGAGATGCGCTCCAGCGCCGTCTGGCGCTCGGTCGCGGTCATGAAGGTGCTGGACGATACGGTCTCGGCCGCAGGCGCGATCAGGCTCATCCACTTGCCGATGAAATCGCCCGGCGACAGGGGTGCGGCCGTGGTGTCGAGTGCCGCGCGGATGCCGCCGCAGCGGCCGTGGCCCATCACCACGATGTTCTTGACCTTGAGGCTCTGCACGGCAAATTCGAGCGCTGCCGATGTCGAGTGGAACTGATCGTCGGGCGCATAGGGCGGCACCAGATTGCCGACATTGCGCAGCACGAACAGCTCGCCGGGCCCGGCGTCGAAGATCGCTTCGGGCGCGGCCCGCGAATCGCAGCAGGCGACGATCATCGTTTCGGGTGCCTGGCCCTCCCGCGCCAGCGAGCGATAACGGCCGCTTTCGGTGAGATAGCGGCCGCTCATGAAACTGCGGTAGCCGGTGAGAAGATGCTTGGGAAGATGGGGCATGGGCAGCGGTGGGAGCCTTTCCGGGTTGAAGGCAGCTCGGGTCAATCCCGAAAGGCTCTAGCGCATCGGCCCGAAAATCGGAACCGATTTTCGGAAAGCGTGGAGCGTAGGTCCAAAGCGTGGAGCTCACTCTGCCCCAAGTGGACGGCACCTCGCTCCAGCCACATCCCGACAGTCGAGGCAACTGAACCCGGCCGGCGTATTCCTAGACTATTCCGCGATCTCCAGCAGGGTCGATATCAGCAGCCGGCGCTCGTCGGCGGAAAGAATATCCGAACCGAACAGATTCATGCTGCGAAGTCCCTCGATGGCGAGATAGCAGACCAGCAGCGCCTTGAGGTTCGGCGTCTCCGCCTTCAGCCGTTCGAACACCTGCCGCCTGAACGATTTTATCGGCGTCAGGAAGTCGGGATCCTCGGCGATTGCCGAAAATATCCAGGATGCCGATGGCTTCGACTCCTCGGCATGCTCGGCCGAGAGCCTGATATAGGCGGCGAGCGGGCTCTCGCCGCTGCCGCTGTTCTTGCGGGCGGCCTCCAGCGCCTGTTGGAATGCGCTGAGATAATCCTCCACCAGCGCCTGCATCAATTTCGCCTTGGTCGGGAAATTGTAGAGAAGACCACCCTTCGACACGCCGGCACGGCTGGCAACAGCGTCCAGCGACAGGCTGCCAGGACCCGTCTCGCGCGCCACCGCGGCGGCGGCAGCGAGAATTTTTTCGCGCGAATTTGCTCTGCGGACCTTCATCAATCGTTCCCCATTCATTAGCTTAGGCGGAATTGACAAGACCGTCCAGACGGTACAGTAAGATCGCCGTCATTTGAAATTGGGACCAGTCACAGGTATGTGTTCCGGTCGTCCGACCGTTATGCTGGGCCATGGCCGAGGGGACTGTTCGTGATCAAGCGCTTCATCATCGCCTTCATTCTGCTCGTGCTGGTGTGCGGCGGCATCGTCGGCTTCAACCTGTTTCGCGACAATGCGATCAAACAGTTCTTCGCCACCATGAAGCCGCCGGCCACGACCGTGTCGACAGTCATTGTCAAACCGATGTCCTGGACCCCCGGCATCGAGGCGATCGGCACTGTCAGTGCCGTACGCGGCGTCGACCTGACGGTCGAAACTGCTGGCATCGTCAAGGACATCCTGTTCCATGCCAATCAGAAGGTCGCCGCCAACGCCGTCCTGCTGCAGCTTGACGATGCCGTCGAGCGAGCCGACCTCGTCGCGTCGAAGGCGCAAGCCACCTCCGACCAGACGACGCTGATGCGCGCTCTCGAGCTGCAGAAGCGCGGGGTCGGCACCGATGCTACGCTCGACACGGCGCAGGCAGCAGCATCGGTCTCCGCCGCGCAGGTAAACAAGCTGCAAGCGGTGCTCGACCAAAAGCAGTTGACCGCCCCCTTCAAGGGTACTGTCGGTATTCCGAAAATCGACCTTGGCCAGTATCTCACACCCGGCACCGCCGTAGTGACCTTGCAGGACATGGATACGATGCGTGTCGATTTCACCGTGCCGGAGCAGCAGCTTCCGCAGCTGAAGATCGGACAGAGGGTGCGGTTGGGCGTCGGCGGCGGCGACATGCCGTTCACCGGCAGCATTCGCGGCATCGATCCGAAGATCGACCCGACCAGCCGGCTGGTGACGGTAAGGGCGGAGGTCGGCAATCCCGAAGGCAAGCTGACGCCGGGCCAGTTCGTCCAGGTGCGCGTCGAACTGCCCGAGGAGAACGACGTGCTGGCGCTGCCGCAGACGGCGCTGACCTCCAGCCTGTACGGCGACTTCGTCTTCGTGGTGCGCCCGGCCAAATCCGCCGAAGCCAACGGCGCGGCTCTCGAGGCAAAGCCGGAAGAAAAGCCGGCTGCAGATGCTGCCAAGCCGGCGGCCGAAGCATCCGTGGCAAAACCCGACGAAAAGCCGGCTGCTACCCCAGCCAAACCGGCAGCGGAAGCCAAGCCGGCAGCGGAAGAACAGAAACCGCAGCTCGTGCTCGCTCAGGTGTTCGTCAAGCCAGGCCGCCACAACGCCGGCCTGGTCGAGATCCTGGAAGGCATCCAGCCCGGCGACGAAGTCGTTACGGCCGGCCAGAACCGGCTCTCCAACGGCATGTCCGTTGCCGTCGACAACACGATCGATCCGAGCAAGCCGGCGAACCAGCAGGCAGCCCAGCAATGAGCTTTTCCGACCTCTTCATCCGCCGCCCGGTTCTCTCGACCGTGCTTGCCTGCATGATCCTGCTTCTGGGTTTTCAGGGCATCTTCAACCTTTCGATTCGGCAGTATCCAGAGGTTGAAGAAACGGCCATCACCATCACCACGGCCTATCCCGGTGCCAGCGCCGACCTGATCCAGGGGTTCATTTCCGCGCCGATCGCGCGTGCCGTCGCTTCGACCGAAAACATCGATTATGTCACGTCGTCGAGCCGGCCGTCCTCCAGCACCGTGACGGTGCAGATGAAGCTCGGCTCCGACCCCGACGTCGCGCTGAACGAAGTCTTGTCGAAGGTTCAGAGTGTTCGCGGCGATCTGCCGGACGAAACCAAAGACCCGGTGATCGTCAAGGGCACCGGCCAGCAGTTCGCGATGATGTACATATCGATGCAGAATCCGAACATGACACCGGAACAGCTCACCGAATATATCGAGCGTGTCGTGCGGCCGCGTATCTCGACGGTCGAAGGTGTCGCCGACGTGCAGATTTTCGGCGCCGCCGAATATTCGATGCGTGTCTGGATCGACCCGATCAAACTGGCGGCGCGCGGCGTGACGGCGGCGGAAGTGCTGACCGCCATCAACGAATCGAATTTCCTCTCGGCGCCCGGCGATACCGAAAACGAATATGTGGCTTCCTCGATCACGGTTCGCTCGACCCTGCAGACGCCGGAGGCTTTCGCTGCCCTTCCGCTCCGCTCGAAAGACGGCAATGTGGTGAGGCTGCGCGACGTGGCCCGCGTCGAGCTCGCCGCGGCGAGCACCGACACCAGGGTCACGTTCAACGGCAAGCCCGGCATCTTTCTCGCCATCTTTCCGACGCCGGCCGCCAATCCACTGACCACCGCGGCGGCGATCCACAAGATTGTGCCGACGATCCAGGAGACGCTGCCGCTCGGCATGACGATCGAGATCGTCTACGACTCGACCGAGCAGATCAGCGCGTCGATCGAGGAGGTGTTCAAGACCATCGGCGAGGCGGTCGCCATCGTCATCGTCGTCATCCTGCTCTTCCTCGGCTCGTTCCGCTCGGTGCTGATGCCGATCGTGACCATTCCGCTGTCGCTGATCGGCGTCTGTTTCCTGCTGTTTTCTTTGGGTTATTCGATCAACCTTTTATCGTTGCTGGCCATGGTGCTGGCGATCGGACTGGTTGTTGACGATGCCATCGTGGTGGTGGAAAACATCCACCGCCACATGGAGGAAGACGGCTTGTCGCCGATGCAGGCGGCCTTCAACGGCATGCGGGAGATCTCGTCCGCCGTCGTCGCCATGACGATAACGCTGGCCGCGGTGTTCGCGCCGCTGGCCTTCACCGGCGGCCTGACAGGCGCACTGTTTCGCGAATTCGCGGTGACGCTTGCCGGCTCGGTGGTGCTTTCGGGTGTCGTCGCCCTAACCGTCACGCCGATGATGTCGGCACGCATCCTGAGGGCCGGGTCGCACAGCCGCTTCCAGCGCATTGTCGACAACACGTTCGGGCGCGTCGAACACGTCTACGAGCGGCTGGTCAGCGGCTCGCTGAAATATCGCCCGGTGACGCTGATGATCGTCATCGCACTGGTCGCCACGACCGGCTTCATGTTCACAAAGACCGCGAGCGAACTGGCGCCGGAAGAAGACCAGGGCTTCTTGCTGTCTATTGTGAACGCGCCGCGTTACGCGACGTCGGACTACACCGAGACCTATGTGAACCAGATTCTCGGGCTGGTGAATGATATCCCCGAAACCAGGGCACGGTTCTCCGCCGTCGCGTTCCAAGGCCCGACCAACAGCGCTTTCGTCGGCTTTGCGTTCAAGGACTGGGCCGAGCGCGCGCGCAGCTCGAAGGAACTTCAGGAAGACATCACTGCCCGCCTTGCCAAGGTGGCAGGCGTCGAGGCTTTCGTCTTCGCACCACCGACGCTGCCCGGCTCCGGCGGCGGCCTGCCAATCACGATGGTGGTGCGCTCGACCGGGGAGGCCTCCCAGGTGTACGAGGCCGCCGAGAATATCAAGAACAAGGCGCAGGCCTCCGGTCGCTTCCTCGCCGTGCAGAATTCCATGTCCTACGATGCGCCGCAAGTGACAGTGACGATCGACCGCGACCGCGCCGCGGCACTCAACCTGCCGATCGCCGAAATCGGCCGGACGCTGACCCTCTTGGTCGGTGGCGCCGAGGTGGCGCAATTCGACCGCGAATCCAACAGCTACGACATCATCCCGCAGGTGCCGCAGCAATTCCGCGACAATCCCGAAAAACTTGGGGAGTATTTCGTGCGCAGCGTCTCGGGTGAGATGGTGCCGCTCTCTGCGGTGGTGAAGATCTCGACCAACGCGTCGCCGGCGGCGATCGAGCAATTCAACCAGTTGAATTCCGCAACGATTTCCGCCTTGCCGCTGCCTGGCGTCACCACCGGCGACGGTTTGAAAGCTATCGAGGATATCGCCAAGGAGAGCCTGCCGGACACTTTCTTCATCGACTATACCGGTCAATCGCGGCAGGAGAAGGAACAGGGCTACACGATCATCATCGCCTTCGCGGCGGCAGTGCTCGTCATCTACCTGGTGCTGGCGGCGCAGTTCGAAAGCTTCCGCGATCCGTTGATCATCATGATGGCGGTGCCACTCTCGATCTTCGGCGCGATCGTGCCGCTTAATATCGGGCTCGGCACGCTCAATATCTACACCCAGGTTGGCCTCATCACGCTGATCGGCCTCATCACCAAGCACGGCATCCTCCTGGTCGAGTTCGCCAACCAGCACCGTGAAATGCACGGCATGCGGCGGCGCGATGCGATCATCGCGTCGGCCAGGGTGCGGCTGCGGCCGATCCTGATGACGACGGCGGCGATGGCGCTCGGCGTGGTGCCGCTGATCATCTCCAGCGGCGCGGGTGCCGCGGCACGCTATTCGATGGGCTTGGTGATCTTCACCGGCATCCTGGTCGGAACCATGTTCACGCTGTTTGTGGTGCCGATGTTCTACACCTTTATCGCCAGCAAGGACCTGCCGCATCACGCTGAAAAGCCGGATCCGAAGCTGATGCCGGTGATGCCGGATTAGATTGTACTAACCCAGATTAGATTGTACTAACATTGTACAATAAAAAGGCCGGATTTCCGACCTTTTTGAGCGACACAAGAGCAGCATCGCTCACTTGACGATGACGATGCTGGTGTTGGCCGGGCCGAAGACCTCGACGAGCTGGTAGAAATCGGCGGCGTTGTCCGGATGCAGACGCACGCAGCCATGCGAGGCCGGCTGGCCGAGGCGCTTGATGGCGCTTGTCGCATGTACGGCGTAGCCGCCGTTGAAGAACACCGAATGCGGCATCGGGGCGTTGTCGTATTTCTTCGAATACCAAATTTCATGCATGCGGGTCGGCTTGAACGAACCGGTCGGTGTGACGTGCGTCCTGTCGCCCGTCGAAACCTTCCAGGCGAATGTCGGCCGGCCGTCGACCAGAATTTCCATGGTCTGCTGAGATAGCGACACACGCGCGACGATCTTGTTGGCGGCGGCGTGGGCTGCGCCGTTGCCGGCACTGACAAGCAAGGCAGTACCGGTGATGACGGCGGCGGCGATGTTGATGAGCTTGGCGGAAATGGCAGTGTACATGATGTCTCCCCTATTCTGCCGGTCGGGACCGGCCCAATTGATGACCGGCTTATCGGGGCGTCATGTTTCAAGCCGATTTCGCAAGATGCTCGTTTGTGTTTCGATTCTGTTTCCCCTGGTTAACAGAAAAGGTCCGTGCAAAGCAGCTTGCAGTTGCATGACGTCGTCATGACGGGTGGCGTGTTTGCCTAGGCGGATCGGCCAAACCGCGGCGCCAATACGCGATTGCCTTTCGTTTGATGGGAATTCACCTGACTCCGAAACCGAGCTGCAACAAAGCGCAGCGTCGGCGGCATGATCCGGATACAGCGAACAGGCAAAGTTGACCTAACGAAAACAGCGGGCAACGAACGATCGGAAGCCAACACTGTTTTCGCTACGGCCTGGATTGATCTGGACACTTTCCAGCCTGCGCGTCGACCGGCTCAAGCCCCTCTGGCGGGGGCGGCTTAGGGCCGTTGAGGATGCGCGGCGCCTCCGGCAACTTGCAGCCGAGAGGACCGAAGGCCCGCGCCGCAACGGGGGGCTCCGCTGGCGGCGCGGGCGCTTCGGGGGTTCCCCTGAAGTGCCCGTAAATTCCAATTTTGAGGAACGAACAGGATGAAAACGAAATTCGCCGCTTCCGTGCTTTCCGCCCTGCTTTACGTCCAGGGCCTGCTCGGCATTGCCGGCCTCGCCACCGTGCTGCTGAAGGAACGTGCCCATGCCGGCGAGGTCAGTACGACCGGTGACATGCCGTCCGGCCCGTCGCTTCTCGTGGTGCGCTGAAGAGCATCGGACCCTAAAGTGGAAACCGGTTTTGGGAAAACCCGATGCTCAAGACAAAGGGTGGCTGTCCTGCCTTCAATCGGCGAATTGCGTCGGCGGATCGAACCGGTAACCGGCACCCCGTATGGTGGTGATGGTTTCGGTATCGAGCTTGCGGCGCAGCCGCACGATGCGCGAATCGATCGACCGATCGAACGCTTCGGCATTTTCGGCGGGCGCGGCGGCGATGATGTCGTCCCGCGTCAGCACCTTGCGCGGGCTGGCCAGGAACAGCCTGAGCAGCGCCACCTGCCCGGGGGACAGCTGTTCTTCGGTTCCCGAGCGGTGCATGACAATGGCCGATCGGAGATCGACGGTCGCGTTCTCCAGCACGATCAGTTCCCCGGCGCTCCTGCCGCGCCGAGCCAGAAGGCCGCCGACGCGAGCCGCAAGCTCCCTGACATTGAGCGGGCTTTCGACGACGTCGGCGGCGCCGAGTTCGAGCGCCAGAACCTTGTCGACCAGATCGGCCGGGCGGCAGATCAGGATGAAATCCGGGCCACCTTCGCCGCCATGTCGCCTGAGCAGGTCTCGCCCCTCCGCCTGGCTGACGCTGTCGCCGACAACCACGACATCGATACCCTTTTCCGAAAGCAGCGATTCGGCTTCCCACGGCTGTCGCGCCGCACGGACGTCATGACCGCGCCGCTCGAGATGATCGGCGAGATCGGTGGCAATTACTTCAGCGACGGAAACAAGCGCGATAACGGATCGTGCAGCCATGTTTTTCTACCCCGCATACGGCAACCCAAGAAGAGTGCTGGACATCATGTTTATACCCAATCTACTTTCCACTGAAAGCGGGAGCGAAAGCATCGTGCGTGCACGAATTGTCATTGTCGAGGACGAGCCCGACCTGAGGGACGCGGTCGCCGAGTATCTGGGCGCCAGCGGCTATGATGTGGCCACGGCCGAAAGTGCGGCGGCGGCGCGCGACCTCTTGGAAGTGCAGTCCTTCCATCTGGCCATTCTCGACATCGCCATGCCGGGCGAGGACGGCCTGTCGCTCGGGCGCTGGATGCGGTCGAAAATGCCGATCGGCATCATCTATGCGACGGCCGCCGGCACTGCGCTCGACCGCATCGTCGGACTGGAGCTCGGCGCTGACGACTACATCGTAAAGCCTTACGAATTGCGCGAAGTGCTGGCCAGGGTGCGCAGCGTGCTGCGTCGCGTTCCGGAGCCGACCGAGCCACAAAAGGCCAAGGCTGAAACATCCGGCGGCCGCCGGTCCGTGAGCTTCGGACCCTTTCACGCCGATCTCGACGGCAGGCTCGTCACCGGCGCCAACGGCGCGGTCATTGACATGGCCAAGAGCGAGTTCGACGTGCTGGAGGTGTTCCTGACGCGCGCCAACCGGCTGTTGACGCGGGCGGCGATCTCCGAGGCGATCGGTTTCGTCGAGGATCCGGAATCGTCCCGCGCCGTCGACATCCGCATCATGCGGCTGAGAAAGAAGATCGAGGCGGATCCGGCCAATCCGAAATTCCTGCGCACGGTGCGCGGCGAAGGCTATATCTTCTCGCTGCCAGTGGGCGAAAATAACTAAGGCTTGAGGAAGCCGCGGCCAGGAAATGACGGCTGATCATGACGGCTGAAACAACACGCGTGGACGTGCAGGGCGCCAGGCAGGGCGCGGCGATGGTGGCCGTGCATGTGGTTCGCCGGCTGCGCGAAGCCGGTGACTGGCAGCGCGAGATGGAGGGTATCCTCCAAACGCTTTGCGAAGCCATGGATTGTCACCGCGGCATCCTGTTTCGCCTGCGCGAACTGCCTGGCCAGGGCTTCGCCCAGTCGGTCGCCGCTTATTGGATCGCCCCCCGGTTTGGCGGCGAGCTGGCGTCACCGACCGTCATCATGCAGTCGGTCGTCGATTCGGACCCATTGCTGGAACGGCTGGCGGAGGACGAGCGTCAAGGCAAGATTTTCGCCGGGCACACACGCGATCTCGAAGGCTTTCTGCGGACCGATTTCGAAAAGCAGAACATCAAGTCGTTCCTGTCGGTGTCGGTCTTTTCGCACGGCAATTTGTGGGGCACGCTGGCGGTCAACGACTGCATCCACGAACGCGAATGGACCGACCAGGAAGAGGCGGCGCTGCACATGGTGGCACTCGCCATCGGCGATGCCATCGAACGGTCGCCCTCCGACGCGCATGCCAGCGACGTCATTCGCCGCACCATGCTGCAGGCCTCGCTCGACGCTATCATCGTCATCGACGAGACCGGCTCGATCATCGAATTCAATCCGGCCGCCGAGAAGATGTTCGGCTATCGGCGCAGCGATATCCTCGGCAAGGACCTGCTCGATACGGTCGTGCCGGAATATTACCGCAAGGGCTATGCGTCAGGCGCCGAATACATGTCGGGCCGCGGCGCGCCGATGGTCGGCCAACGGCTTGAAACGGTCACCCAGAATGCCGCCGGCGAGGTTTTCCCGATCGAGCTGACGGCAACCGAGATGCGGGTCGCCGATCGCCAGCTGATCTTCGGCTCCATCCGCGACCTGCGCGACAAGTTGCGGGCTGAGGAGGAAATCAACCGCCAGCGCGAAAAACTGCACCAGAACGAGAAGATGGCGGCAATGGGGTCGCTGCTCGCCGGCGTTTCGCACGAGCTCAACAATCCGCTGGCCGTGGTTGTCGCCCAGTCGACGCTGCTGCACGAATTCGCCGCCGATCCGCAGACCAAGGTGCGCGCCGAAAAGGTGCGCGCCGCTGCCGAGCGCTGCGGCCGTATCGTCAAGAGCTTCCTGTCGATGGTCCGCCTGCACCCGGCTGCACAGGCAGAAACCGACCTCAACCAGGTGATCCGCGCCGCACTCGAAGTGACCGCCTATGGCGCACGGTCGAGCGGCATCATCATCGACACCGATTTCGCCAGCGGCCCACTGCTGGCCATGGCAGATGCCGACCACGTGACGCAGGTAGCCGCCAACTTCCTCATCAACAGCCAGCATGCCTTGGCCGGCGTTGCCGGCGACCGCCGGATCAAGGTCCGGACGTTTCGCAGCGACCGCGGCAATCCCGGATTCTCGGTCGAGGACAACGGACCAGGCGTGCCGGAAGCGATACGTTCACGCATATTCGAATCCTATTTCACCACCAAGCCGGTCGGTGTCGGTACCGGCATCGGTCTGTCAATCTCGAAATCGATCATCGAGCGGCACAATGGCAATATCTGGTTCGAGGAGGTTTCGCCGAGAGGTGTGCGTTTTGTCGTGCAGCTGCCGGCGATCGCGGCCGGCGCGGCCGCCGCCGGCGAAGCTCCGTCGCGGTCGAGCGGCTTGCGTCACGCGCTGATCATAGACGATGAGCCGGATGTCGCCGCGTCGCTGTCCGACATTCTGGAGTTGATGGGTATCAAGTCGCGGATCGTGCCGGCCTGGGTCTCGGCCGCCGCGACGCTGAGTGGCCATGTCCCGCCGGACATCGTGTTTTCCGATTTGCGCATGCCCGGCACCAGCGGCATAGCCGCCTATCGCGAGCTACTCGGCGAATTGCCGGGTCTGGCGCGGCGCTTCGTGCTTGTCACCGGCGATCTGATCGGCGCGAAAGGCGAGATCGAGGCGCTGCCGGCGCCGCAACGGCCGCCAATCCTCGAAAAACCGTTCAGCACGCTGGATGTGCGCGGCGTGCTCTCGGCCATTGCCGAGCAGGCCGCTCTGGGCGGCTAGACTCCGCCATCTCTCCCGGAAGAAAAAGGCTCCCGGCCGACATTGCGGCGGGAGCCTGACTGGAGTGCTGGAGGGCGCTCGCAAAAAATCAAAAAACGTTCGGCGTATCGGCCAGCCGGGCGGCGTTGGCGATCATGCGGACCGGCCGTGTCTTGCCCGACTGGGCGGCGATGACGCGCAGGCAGTCCAGGCTCTCGGCGCCCCAGGCCTGCCCCTTGCAGGCGAAATCGATCTCCGAAATCGGGAGGCGCGCCGTCTTGGTGGTGGTCGTCGCGCCATCGATGAGGTTGGCCGGCGGGTTCAGTGAGGCGAAGGCCGGACCGACGGTCGGCGTCAACGCCATGCCGGCAAATGCGGCGGACGCCAGCAGCATGAACATCGCCATTGGATGATCACTGGCGCGCTGGCGCAGCGCCAGCTTCGGGCGCCGGTCGTTACGTTGGGGACCCTGCTGGCGAAGGTCGGTATTGGTGACCTGGATTTTCGTACGCATCGTCGTTTCCTTCGGTCTTCTTCTTTTCTCCGTTGAAACGAACCTAATCGCACCTTGTAACCGGCCAACGATGATGGATTAACGATTGTGTAACCGGCATGAAACCAAGCCCGCAGCCATTCCTGGGCAACCGATCAGGCGTAGCTGCAGCGCAGGTGGCATTCTCGTTTCCGCTACCCACGGCACCAGATTCACGTCGCCTTTCCAGGCCCCAGGAGCGTCGGGCGCTCAACAAGCGTGAGGGGATTAACGTCCGGAATTCCCGGGATTTTCCCGGCTTCGATCATTCGGACTCGGCTCTCAAATCCCGCTCGATTTCCCGCTAAGAATTCTCCCCATTTTTGCAAGCCATTGCATTTCAACGGAAAATATGCTTTTATTGAACGATCATTCAATAAATAAAGAGCCTTTATGAACCCGCATCTGCGTGACGTGGCAATTCCCAACGATTGGGATCGGCGGGGGCTGCCGGGCTGGAGCTATCATTCCGACGCCTTGCTCGAACTCGAGAAAGAGCACGTCTTCCGCAATCATTGGCAGATCGCCGGCCATGTCTGCGACGTGCCGAACGCCGGCGACTATCTGACGATGGATGTTGTCGGCGAGCGGGCGCTGATCGTGCGCGGCAAGGATGGCGTTGTACGCGCCTTCAACAATATGTGCCGCCACCGCGGCAGTCGCGTCGTCGCCGACAGTCAGGGCACTTGCAAGAACGCGCTGGTCTGCCCTTTCCATGGCTGGGTCTACAATCTCGACGGCACGCTGCGCGGTGCTGCCCGCCCGCGTTCCTTCCCCGACCTCGACAAGAGCGAATTCGGCTTGATGCCGCTCGAGCTCGAAATCTGGATGGGCTTCATCTTCATCCGCTTCCGCAAGGGTGGGCCGCAGCCATCCGTGGCCGAGCTGTTGAAGCCGATCGAAGCCGAGATTGCTCATTATGGCGTCGTCGAGATGGTGCCGTCCCGGGGCATCTGGACCCAAAATACGCCGGTCAACTGGAAGTCGGTGCGCGACGTCGACAATGAAGGCTACCACGTCGCCATGGCACATCCGGCGCTGCAGGATCTTTACGGTGCGACCTATTTCGACGAGCCGTTCGTCAACGGCGTGTCGCGCTCGTTCGCCACTTACAATCCGCATGCCGGACGGCGCTGGAGCGTCGCGCAATATATCAAGCTCGCACCCGAGGCGAAGCACCTGCCGGAGCACCTGCGCAAGGCCTGGATCTACTACGGCATCTTCCCGAACAACGTGCTGTCGATCATGCCGGAATCGGTGCAGTTCTATCAGGAATTCCCGCTGTCGACGGGTGAGACGCTGCTGCGCGGCGGCATCTACCGCTATCGCGACGAGACCAGGCAACAGGCGGCTGCGCGCTACCTATCCCACCGCATCGATCGCGACACGCTGGCCGAGGACGTGCAGCTTTCGATATGGTCCAACGAATCCATGCTGTCCGAAGCCTTCGGAGGTTTTTACCTCTCCGATCTCGAATATGGCGTGCGCACCCACCACGACCATTTGCGTAAGCAAATTCCCGTGCTCGGATTGGAGACCGCGCCCGAGGAGAAGGATATGTGGGCACTCAACGAGGCGCTCAAATCACGCTCCTGACGCCTTGGTCCTCAGGCCCAAATGGCGACCGGAATACCGAAACGATCGGCGAGCGGCGGATCCGGAAACGGCATTGCCTCGCCTCTGACGATGCGTCCGGCAACCACCATCATCGCCGCGGCATCGAGGAAATCGTCGGCGGCCGCGCCGCGCGGCGGCGTCTGGTCGAGAAAATCCTCGCTATGACCATGCTGGGCAAGCAGCGCCTGGCGTTCGGCCATGCCGGCTGGATTGATGTTGCCCCTGATCTTCTTGGGCAGGCGCATAGCGCGGTCGCCGTTCAGTTTGCAGAAGGCAACTTCCGGATGCGATTCGAAGACGCGGCTGCGCAGTTCGGGCCGCGCGATCAGCAGCGAATCGATCTCGCGGATCTTGGCGAAGATGCCGAAGGCCTGGATCGAGACGCCGCGCGGCGGATCTGATGTCGTCCTGGCCACCTCGCTTGCCTTGCGATGTGCGGCGTACCAGGCATCGACCGTGGTGAAAGCTTCGATCTCGGCGTAGAGCGCGGCGCGGGAGGGAATGGCAAAGACACTGGACTGCCGGGCCCCGAGCAGCGGCCGCACCAGCGCCTCCGGGCCGCGACCGCCTCTTTGCGAGAAATCGGGCAGGCCGATCGGCATGTCGACCGCCACGATCGCATTGACGGGCAGTCGGTCGAGCAACGCCGCGAAGCTTGGGAAAACGGCTGTAGACGGTGCCGCACCGGGATCGCGGCGGACGGCTATCCAGCCAGCCTTGCAACCGTCGACGCCGACAAGCACAACGTCCTCGGGCACAACGCTCTCAGGCACGACATCGTCGGGCACCACATGGCCGGGCGCAACATGCTCGGGCGCAACATCCTGCGGCACGGCGTTTTCGGCCTGCGTCACGCCCGGCGGTCCCGTTCCGGATGCAGGAGATGGCGAAGCTGCACCATCGCCATTGGGTGCGACAGGCTCTGGGCATCGGTCTCGAGCTGCAACTCGTCGCCGCCGCGCTTAGCGGTGCGCGCCAGGATCTCGTAGACCGCCGCAGTGGTCGATTGCAGAGCCTTGGCGGCCGGCTGGCCGGACAGGATCCGCGCCAGGTAAACGGCAGCCGTCAGGTCGCCGAGCCCATTCGGCGGCTTGTCGATGAGCCGGTGTTCGGCGAGCAGCGCCTCCCTGCCTGTGAGCAGCAAATTGCCGGTGCCGCCGGCCATCGTCGCCGGCGCCGATGTGACCAGCATGGCCGGTGGGCCGGCCTGCAGGGCCGCAGCCATTGTCGATTTCAGGTCTGGCAGCGGCGCTCCGGCCATCCATTCCAGCTCGTAGCGGTTGGGCGTGGCGATATCGGCGATCGGCATCAGGCGGTCGCGCATGGCGATGGCGGTCGGCTCAGGTACGTAGAGGCCGCCCGAATCGCCCATCACCGGGTCGCAGATATAGAGGGCTTCCGGTGTCTTCGCCTTGACCGCGCCGACGAGCGAAGCAACGGCGTCGGCCTGGCCAGCCTCGCCGAGATAGCCGGACAGCACGGCGCCGACCTCGCCCAGCCACGGCGCGCGCTCGAGGTCGGTCATCAGCGCCTTGAACTGGTCCAGCGGCGGCACGATGCGGGTGGCCCGGCCATGGCCCGGATGCCAGGGCAAAATGACGGTCGGCACCGCCCAAACCGGAAAGCCGAGCGTCTCCAGCGCAAAGACGGCGGCACGGTTGCCGACCGAGCCACGTGCGACATGGCTGGAGACGACGATGACCGCGCGCGGCGCGTCGGTTTTCTCGGCACTCATTGATTTTCCTAACTGCCCCTGGTGACGAAAAGCACGAGCCAGATCAACAGGCCGATGGCAATAAGCAAGCCCGCTGCCCGACCGATGCGGGTGCCCCAATATTCGATCGGATCCGACCGGTCGGCATCGGCCGCGGTGACGCGGTCGCGCGCACCTCTGGCTGTTCGCGCGAGGAACGAGGTGCCGCCCGGGTCGGTCTCGCGCGCCACCCGTTCGATGATGCGGCGCGATTCCGCGTCGCTGTCGTGGCGTTTCGCCATGGTGACGTCCCGTTTTATGCCGAGCTTAACCCGTTCGCCTCGTCTGTCACAGGGCCCGACGGCGAATGGTAGAAAACCAGTAACACTTCTCGGCCGAAGTCATTTTCTTACGCAAGGATTGTGCTAATGCTTCGCCTGCCAATGCTATCGAGGGGACCTTATCATGCTTGCCCAGCGCCTTTCTTCACCGCCAATCTTCCGTAATATAGCTGCGTTCCTGGTCATGGCCGTCATGCTGCCGCTGCTTGCGGGCTGCGGCTACAACACCATCCCGACAGCTGAGGAAAACGCGAAGGCAGCGTGGAGCGAGGTGTTGAATCAATACCAGCGCCGCGCCGATCTCATCCCCAATCTTGTCAATACGGTCAAGGGATACGCCGCGCACGAGAAGGATACGCTCGACGCCGTGGTCGAAGCGCGCGCCAAGGCGACGCAGGTGACCGTGACGCCGGAAACGCTGAACAATCCGGAAGCCTTCAAGAAATTCCAGGACAGTCAGGCCGGCTTGACCAGCGCGCTGTCGCGCCTGCTGGCGGTGGTGGAGAACTACCCCGATCTCAAGGCCAACCAGAACTTTCTGGCGCTGCAAGCACAACTCGAAGGCACCGAGAACCGCATCACGGTCGCCCGCCGCGACTATATCCAGGCAGTGAGAGAGTACAATCTGACGCTGAGGACCTTCCCGTCGGTGATCTGGGCGACCTTGTGGTTTCGCGGCAACCAGCCGTTTGCGAATTTCACCATCGAGGAGGATAAGATGCAGCCGCCGAAGGTCGATTTCGGCACCAACACCACGCAAGGCGGGTGAACGGCGCCTGTTGAGCCTGGGCCTGTTGGCCTTGTATTCCTTCGCGCCCCCCTCTGTCCTGCCGGACATCTCCCCACAGAGAGGGGTGGGAAGAAACGCCGCCCTGATTTTTCTTGGCTTCGTTCTAACCTTTCTCCTGCTCCCTCTCATCGTTCTCGCCGCCGAATTGCCGGCGCTGACCGGACGGGTCGTCGACAATGCCGGCATCATCGATGCCGCGACCGAGGCGGCGCTGACGCAGAAGCTTGCCGATTTCGAGACCAAAGGTTCGGACCAGATCGTCGTCGCGACCATCCCCAGCCTCGACGGCGAGGAAATCGAGCCTTACGCCAACCGGCTGTTCCGCGCCTGGAAACTGGGGCAGGCGAAGGAGAACAACGGCGTCCTGCTTCTGGTGGCGCCGAACGACCGCAAGATGCGCATCGAGGTCGGCTATGGGCTGGAAGGCACGCTGACCGACCTGCACACCAAGCTGATCATCGAAAACGACATGGTGCCGGCCTTCCGGGCCGGCGATTTCTCTGGCGGCATCAGCAAGGCCGTCGATGACATGATCATGGTGCTGGAAGGCAATCCCGAAGAGCTGGAAGCGCGCGGCAAGCGCAACCAGCAGGCGCCGTTCAACAGCGACGATCTGTTCTTCACGATCTTCATAGCCATCTGGGCAATCATCTTTTTCGGCGGCCTCGCAGCCTCCATCCTGCCGCCGATCTTCGGCAAGAAGATCGGTCCGGGCCGCTATCGCTGGTTGGGCATGACCTTCGAGCCAAACCGGCGGTCGTCCGGCGGCTGGTCGGGAGGTTCCGGCGGGGGATGGTCGTCGGGTTCAAGCGGTGGCGGGTTTTCCGGCGGCGGCGGTTCGTCCGGTGGCGGCGGCTCCTCGGGAAGTTGGTGACGAGATGACAAGACACGCCATCAGCCCGGTGGAATTCAGCCGTTTCATCAAAACGATCGGCACCGCGCTTATGGCCATGGCGGTGCTGCTGGTCGGCTTCGCGGCTATTGCCGCCGAATTGCCGGCGCTGACCGGACGGGTCGTCGACAATGCCGGCATCATCGATGCCGCAACCGAGGCGGCGCTGACGCAGAAGCTTGCCGATTTCGAGACCAAGGGTTCGGACCAGATCGTCGTCGCGACCATCCCCAGCCTCGACGGTGAGGAGATCGAGCCTTACGCCAACCGGCTGTTCCGCGCCTGGAAACTGGGCCAGGCGAAGGAGAACAACGGCGTCCTGCTTCTGGTGGCGCCGAACGACCGCAAGATGCGCATCGAGGTCGGCTATGGGCTGGAAGGCACGCTGACCGACCTGCACACCAAGCTGATCATCGAAAACGACATGGTGCCGGCCTTCCGTGCCGGCGATTTCTCTGGTGGCATCAGCAAGGCCGTCGATGACATGATCATGGTGCTGGAAGGCAATCCCGAAGAGCTGGAAGCCCGCGGCAAGCGCAATCCGGCGAATGACAATCCTGTCGATCCCATCTTCGTGCTGTTCATCGTCCTGTGGGCGACGATGTTCTTCGGCGGCTTGGCAATGGCATTCCTGCCGCCGATCTTCGGCACGAAGCTGTCGCCGGGCGTGTACAAGTGGCTGGGGATGACGTTCCGCTACGGCCGTGGGCCAGCTTCGTCATCCTCCGGTGGCGCTGGCTGGACGTCGGGGACCTCGTCCGGCAGTGGCTGGTCGTCTGGAAGTTCCGGCAGCGGTTGGTCGTCCGGAAGTTCGGGCGGTGGGTTTTCAGGTGGCGGCGGTTCGTCCGGCGGCGGCGGTTCTTCAGGAAGCTGGTGAGACATCAATCATGGCAACACGACCGATCAGCCCCGAAGATCATGAGCGGATCGCCGATGCGATCCGCGCTGCCGAAGCAAAGACCGACGGCGAGATCTACTGCGTCGTGGCGCATGCCAGCGACGGCTATTTCTTCCCGGCCGCTTTCATGGCGATGCTCGGCATGCTCGTCGTCAGCCTCGCCGTCGGTTACGGGCTGGAAGCCTGGTGGCTGTCGATCCGCTTGCCGCATTTCGTCATCGCCGAGCTTCTGGCGCTTGCCAGTGAGCTCATCCTGTTGTGGGCATTGCCCGCATTGCGCATCCATTTGGTGCCGAGGCGTCTGCGCTACCAAGCCGCCCACGCCAATGCGATGAAGCAGTTCCTCGCCCGCAACGTCCACCGCACCACGGCGCGCACGGGCGTGCTGGTGTTCGTCTCGATCGCCGAGCGCTATGCCGAGGTGGTCGCCGACAGCGGCATCGATTCTCGTGTCGGCCAGCATGTCTGGGACGGTGTCGTCCGCGACCTTACGGCGCATGCCGGCGACGATCGGCTTGCCGACGGGTTCGTCAAGGCGATCGAAGCGGTCGGTGCGGTACTGGCCGAGCATTTTCCGGTCTCGACCGGCGACAGCAACGAACTGGACGACCATCTGGTCGAGATTTGATCTCGCTAAAAGCGGTTTTCCAGCGTCTCAAGGACGCACTGTTCGGCTGTGTGAAAGCATCGCGGCGGCCGACCGGACTCTTGCAATCGGGCGCGGCGGGTTTATGGTTAACCAATCATGAATACGCTGAGCATCGACATCAGGAAAGCCGAACCACGCGATGCAGCCGCCATTGCCGACGTGCATCTCGAGGCCTGGCGCGGCGCCTATTCGGGCATCATCCCGCACCGTACACTGACATCGATGATCAACCGCCGCGGTGCCGATTGGTGGGCAAATGCCATTCGCCGCGCCGCCACCGTCCTGGTCGTCGAAATCGGCGGCAAAATTGCCGGCTACGCGACGATCGGCAAGAACCGAGCACGTGAGCTCAGGCAGCAGGGCGAGATCTACGAGCTTTACCTGCGGCCCGAATATCAAGGCATCGGGCTCGGCAGCCGGCTGTTCGCAGCCGCACGGGCACGGCTGGCCGACCATGGCCTGAAAGGCATGGTGGTTTGGGCGCTGGAAGACAATCAGAACGCACTTGCCTTCTATGCCGGCGCCGGCGGCCGCGATGTGGCCGAGGGCGTCGAGATCTTCGAGCAGAAGGCGCTGAAGAAGGTCGCTTTCGTCTGGGAATGACGGCCAGCGCATGATCCGGCCGGTTTCGGTTCGGACGATCCCCCCAGTACCATTCGCCGCATTGCACCATTCGCCATCGGCCGCTATCGATCTTCAATCGAGAGAGGGATAAAGCGATGCGGATCGAAGCGATTGCCAGCGGAAAGAACCCGCCCGAGGACGTCAACGTCATTATCGAGGTGCCGATCGGCGGCGAGCCGATCAAATACGAGATGGACAAAGAGGCCGGCACGCTGTTCGTCGACCGCTTCCTTCACACTTCGATGCGCTATCCCGGCAATTACGGTTTCGTACCACACACGCTATCGGGCGACGGCGACCCGATCGACGTGCTGGTCTGCAACACGCGCGCGCTGGTGCCAGGCTGCGTCATCAATGTGCGGCCGATCGGCGTGCTGGTGATGGAGGACAATGCCGGCCAGGACGAGAAGGTCATCGCGGTGCCTTCGCCCAAGCTGACCTTACGCTACGAGGACGTCCACGAATACACGCAATTGCCTGACATTACCCGCCAGCAAGTGCAGCATTTCTTCGAGCACTACAAGGATCTCGAACCCGGCAAATGGGTTAAGATCGAAGGCTGGTACGATGCGGCCTATGCCAAGAAGATGATCGTCGAGGCAATCGAGCGGGCCAAGCGCAAATAATTATCGGGCGCAAATAATCAGTTGTCGACGCGGCCGAAAGCGGGCGCGTCGCCGATCACTACGCGCTTGTCCTTGCCGCAGGCGAAGGTGCGTGCCTTCTCGTCGGCAAGCTTGCGCGCCTGATCGTTGGCGGCGGGATTGCCGGTGGCGAGCACAAGGCCGATCGTGCAGCCTTCGTGGGCGTCAGGCTGGGCAACCTTGGCGACGATCAACACTTCCGTCGACTTGTTCTCGCCCTCGGTATCGCTGATCGAGCGACGATGAATGACGGCGAACGGAATGGTAGTTTTGCCGTTGGTTTCGATCCGCCACTCGACTTTAGGTCCAGCCGAGTTGAGGCCGGAAAAGCTTTCCCAGACCGTGGTCATATCGCCGGGTGGAAAGCCGTAGAACAGCGATTCCCGCGCGTCGTCGTAGGAAACCATCACCGGGTAGCCGCCATAACCCGAACAGGCGAGGTCGGCCCAGTCGCCGTCGCCTTCCTCCGCCTGGGCATAAGTCACGCAGTCCTTCTCCCAGACGAGATCGGTATAGACGCTGGATATGTCGCCAGCCCGGGCGGCGTTGCAGAAGCCGGCGAAGGCAAGCGGGATCAAAAGAGCGCGCATGGCGGACAACTCCGTTCGGGCTGCCGCAGCGTACCGTCAAATCTAGCAGCAGCCTAGACGAACTCAGGCTGCTCACAGTGATCTGGTAAACGGAACGCTATTTCTTCAAGCTTGCCTCGATCAGAAGGTCGGCGTTGCGGGCGACCGACTGCGCCGGCCCGCCGACACCGAACAGCTGGCCGCTGATATAGGCGCCCTCGATCAGGAGCAGCAGCCCGTCGCCTAGCGTGTCGGCGTCGCCGGCGCCCATCTCTGCCGCCATGGCACGCAGGCGCCGGCGCAATTCCCGCTTGTTGGCTTCGCTCACGACGCGGGCTGGATGGCCATGTTCGGGATATTCGACCGCGGCATTGGTCATGCCGCAGCCGCGATAATCGGGCCTTTGCGTACGCTTGCCGACACGCGTCAGGAAGGCGAGGATCTGCGCGCGCGGATCGCCGGGATGGGCATTCACCGCCTCGTCGAAGCGCTCCCAAAATTCGAGGTCATAGTGCCGGAGATAGGATGCGGCCAACTCATCCTTGGACGGAAAGCTGCGGTAGAGGCTCGGCTTGGTGACGCCGGCACGCCGCACGATCTCGTCGACGCCGATCGCCCTGATGCCTTGCCGGTAAAACAGGTCGCGCGCCACCTGGAGAATCCGTTCGGCGGCGCGAGGCGGCGGTGCGTCATTCGCCTTGATCGTTGGTTCAATGCTTTTCATGTCTGGTGTACCGATTAGCTGGTTGACAATGTTACCGGTCGGTACGTATGTTTCGCGCTCCTGCAACGTACCGGTCAGTAACATGATAGCTCAATCCCGCCCGTTTGGCCAGCGCTACGCTTTCGTCGTGGTCGCCGTCATCTTCCTTTGCCTGCTGATCGCAGCGGGCCTGCGTTCGGCGCCGGCAGTCATGATGCTGCCGGTGGAGAACAGTTTCGGCTGGCGGCGCGACGTCGTCTCACTGGCCGCTGCCACTGGCATCTTCCTCTATGGCCTGACCGGGCCGTTTGCCGCGGCGCTGATGGAGCGGATCGGGCTGCGCCGCACCTTGCTTGCCGCGCTGCTTTTGATGTCGGGATCGACCGCGCTCAGCCTGTTGATGACCAAGCCGTGGCATCTGCTCCTCACCTGGGGCGTGTTTTCCGGCGTCAGCTCGGGCGCCGTCGCCACCGTGCTCGGCGCAACCATCGTCAACCGCTGGTTCAAGACCAATCGCGGCCTGGTGATGGGACTGATGTCGGCGTCCAGCGCCACCGGGCTGCTGGTCTTCCTGCCGTTGCTCGCCTCGCTCGCCCAGTCAGGCGGCTGGAAGCCGGTCGCCATCGCCATTGCCGTGGCCACCGCCTGCCTGGTGCCGCTGGTCTATATGCTGGTGCCGGAGCGCCCGGCCTCGATCGGCATGGTCCGCTATGGCGCCGATGCCAACGACGTGCCGCCGGCGCCGCCGGCCGCGCAAGGCAATTTCCTTTCGCATACGCTGAGCACGCTGCGCCGCGCCGCCGGTACACGTGTGTTCTGGTACCTGTTCGCCACTTTCTTCGTCTGCGGCTTCACCACCAACGGGCTGGTCGGCACGCACCTGATCGCCTTTTGCGGCGACATGGGCATAGGCGAAGTGCAAGCTGCCGGCCTGCTGTCGATGATGGGCATTTTCGACCTGATCGGCACGACGCTATCGGGCTGGCTCACCGACCGTTTCGATCCGCGCAAGCTGCTCGGCGTCTATTACGGCATCCGCGGCCTGTCGTTGATCTATCTGCCCTATTCCGGCTTTTCGGCAACCAGCCTGATCATCTTCGCCGTGTTTTACGGACTGGACTGGATCGCCACGGTGCCGCCGACGCTGAGGCTTTCCAACGAGGCGTTCGGCGACCGCAGCGGACCGATCGTCTTCGGTTGGATCGTCGCCGGCCATCAGGTTGGCGCCGCGACAGCGGCCTTCTTCGGCGGCACCATGCGCGAGCTGCAAGGCAATTACGAGCTTGCCTTCCTGATCGCCGGTATGACGGCAATAGCCGCCGCCTGCATCTCGCTGCTGATCAACACCAGCCGCCCGGCCTTCGAGCCGGAACCGCAGGCGGCTTGAGTTGCAACGGCTGAGCGCTAATCTTCCCCCTGTTTGGACCGGGGACATCGCGAACAGGTGTGCGAGGACATCGCGAACAGTTTGGCGCGCTTTGCGCTGGGGGGTTCGGGATGCCATTCGAGGACACG